>NZ_JAUSOO010000016.1 GCF_030656115.1 Hydrogenophaga sp. | reverse complement strand
GTGAGCCGGGTGCGCCAGCGCCTGCCCCAGGGCATTGACGAGCCGGTGATTGCCAAGGTGGAGGCCGACGCTTTCCCCGTGATCTGGCTGGCGCTCAGCTCGGACACGCACGACGCGCTGCAACTCTCCGACTTTGCCAACCGCCTGGCCAAGCCGGTGCTGCAAACGGCACCGGGTGCGGCCGATGTGCGGGTGTATGGCGAGCGCAAATACGCCATGCGCATCTGGATCGACCCCGACCGCCTGGCCGCCTACCGCCTGACGGTGCAGGACGTGGAAGACGCGCTGCGCCGCTCCAACCTGGAGGTGCCTGCAGGCCGCATTGAAAGCACGCTGCGCGAATTCAACGTGACCGCCGCCACCGACCTGCAGACGCCAGCGCAGTTCCGCGACGTGGCCATCCGCAACATCAACGGCCAGACCATTCGCCTGGGCGATGTGGCCCGGGTGTTGCAGGGCCCGCAAGATGAACGCACCTCGGTGCGCCTGAACGGGCGCGACTCGATTTCGCTCGGCGTGATCCGCCAGGCCACCGCCAACCCGCTGGAGCTCTCGGCCGGCGTACGCCAGTTGCTGGAAAAGGTCAAGGCCGACCTGCCGCCTGGCGTGAACGTGGACATTGCCAACGACAACTCGGTCTTCATCGACCGCTCCATCAAAGCGGTCTACACCACCATTGCCGAGGCGGTGGTGTTGGTGGCGCTGGTGATTTTTGTGTTCCTGCGCACCTTGCGCGCGTCCATCATCCCGCTGGTCACCATACCGGTGAGCCTGATCGGCACCTTTGCGCTCATGGCTTTGTTCGGTTTTTCCATCAACACCCTCACCCTGCTGGCGCTGGTGCTGGCCATTGGTCTGGTGGTGGACGACGCCATCGTGGTGCTGGAGAACATCTACCGCCACATCGAAGAAGGTATGAAGCCGTTTGAAGCCGCCATTCAGGGCGCGCGCGAGGTGGGTTTTGCCGTGGTCGCCATGACGCTCACGCTGGCCGCGGTGTACGCCCCGCTGGCCTTCACCCCCGGGCGCACCGGGCGCCTGTTTGCCGAATTTGCGCTGGCGCTGGCCGGCGCGGTGGTGGTGTCCGGCTTTGTGGCGCTCACGCTGTCGCCCATGCTGTGCTCCAAACTGCTGCGCCACAACCCCAACCCGGGTCGTTTTGACCGAGGCATGGAACGCGTGTTGACCAGCCTGACGCGCGGCTACAGCCGTGTGCTCGCGCTGGCGCTGAACCTGCGCTGGGCGGTGGTGCTGGTCATGTTCGCCAGTGCGGCGGGCAGTTGGTGGCTGCTGCAAGGCACCAAGCAAGAGCTGGCGCCCATTGAAGACCGGGGCGTCATCCTGGCCAGCATCAACGGGCCGGACGGCGCCACGCTGGCCTACACCCGCCGATACGCCGAAGCCATTGAACGCATCGGGCAGGACTACCCCGAGTTCGACCGCATTTTCAGCAACATCGGCAACCCCACCGTGGCCCAGGGCAATGTGTTTTTGCGCGCCAAACCGTGGGAAGAGCGCACCCGTACCACGCAAGAAATTGCCCGCGAAATTGCGCCGCGCATGGCGGCTTTGCCCGGTATCAGTGCGTTTCCCATCACGCCACCTTCGCTGGGGCAAGGCTTTCGTGAACGGCCCATCAACTACGTGATCGTCACCTCCGACAGTTATGACAACCTGTCCAAGGTGGTGCGCCAGTTCCAGGACGCCCTGGCCAAGAACCCCGGTTTCGTGCAAGTGGACACCGATCTGCGCCTGAACAAACCCGAAATCCGCATGGATGTGGACCGCGAACGCGCCGCCGACATGGGTGTGAACGTGGACGCCATTGCCCGCACCGTGGAAACCATGCTGGGCGGGCGCATCGTCACCCGCTACAAGCGCGATGGCGAGCAATACGACGTGATCGTGCAGACCGACAGCGCCCAGCGCAGCACGCCCGACGACATCGATCGCCTGTTTGTGCGGGGCCGCAACGAGGCCATGATTCCGCTGGCCTCGCTGGTCAAAATCCGCGAAGTGGTCGTGCCCCGCGAACTCAACCACTTTGGGCAACGCCGCAGCGCCTCCATCACCGCCAACCTGGCGCCCGAGCTGGCGCTGGGCGACGCGCTCAAGTTCATGGACGCCACCGCCGCCGAGATTTTGCCGCCCGGCTACACCACCGACCTCAACGGCCAAAGCCGCGAATTCAAGAGTTCATCGGGATCGCTGGCCATTGTGTTTGTGCTCTCGCTGTTGTTTATTTATCTGGTGCTGGCCGCGCAGTTTGAAAGCTTCGTTGATCCGCTGATCATCATGCTCAGCGTGCCCCTGTCCATGTTGGGTGCATTGCTGGCCCTGAAATGGTCGGGCGGCACACTCAATGTGTTCAGCCAGATTGGTTTAATTACCTTGGTGGGCTTGATCACCAAACACGGTATTTTGATTGTGGAGTTTGCAAATCAATTGAGCGAGCAGGGCGCCAGCACATTGGAAGCGGTTAAACAATCTGCCGCGCTGCGCCTGCGCCCCATTCTCATGACCACCGGCGCCATGGTGCTCGGCGCCATTCCGCTGGCCCTGGCCACCGGCGCAGGCGCCGAGAGCCGCCAACAAATAGGCTGGGTGATTGTGGGCGGCATGAGCCTGGGCACCTTGCTCACCCTTTTTGTGGTGCCCACGATGTACACCTTGTTGGCCAGAAAAAAAGCACACAGCCAGTCCGTGCAACTGGTACACACTTAGCCTGCGTATCTTGTGTGGAACCCTATTCAAAACTCTAAACTCCGCACGCGAAAGCCGCCGCGCCCCGCTGGTGCGGGTGCCGCATGCTGCTACGTTGGGCCAATATCATAACCAAATAAATCTGACCGAATAAGGGTAAGCTTTTTGATTTTGGGGCTATAGTGTAGTTGAAGGGTATATTTATAAATTTGGTCCAATAAATTTTTTGGACATTTGAGGTGTGGGCGACGGCAATTTTATATTTGTACAGTTCACCGAGATAAGCATATGATTTAAATGGCTTTTTAAGCTTGAAATATTCATGTTATCCCACTGCTGTCGGGAATATCTGGTGAAAAGTCAACAGCATCAAAGTTTGCAGGACCATCCAAAAGTTTTACGTTGGGAGAGAAACTTGAACGTTCAAACTATTCGCACCGCGCAGTCTCTTACCACGGACGCACGTGAGGCTGTGGCGGAGTTTCACGCAGCAGTAGCGCAGCCGGACATGGAACTGGTGATCTTTTTCTGTTCCAGTGCATACGATATGGATGCGCTGGCAGAGGAAATGAACCGACGGTTTGCCGGGACGCAGGTGGTTGGTTGTACCACTGCCGGTGCGATTGGGCCGCACGGCTACGGCGAGCATGGTCTGTCTGGGGCAAGTTTCTCTGCGTCTGGCTTCGCGACCGTCAGCGGATTGCTTGAAAATTTAGACCACTTCGGTATCTCATCGGGGCATGACTTTGCGCAAACCCTGTTGCAGCGTCTGGAAAGTCGGGTGCCGGAGGCAGCGCCACAAAACTGTTTTGCATTGATGCTGATCGACGGTTTGTCCATACGGGAGGAGCCGGTAGCGCATGCCTTGCAATATGCTTTGGGCGATATCGTACTGTTCGGTGGTTCTGCGGGCGACGACCTGAAATTTTCCAAAACGCTTGTATTCAGCGATGGCCGTTTCCATGCCGATAGCGCTGTGCTGGTTCTGCTCAACACCGATTTGCCTTTTAAGATCTTCAAAACCCAGCATTTCATTGCCACCGCCGAGCGGATGGTGGTGACGGAGGCTGATACGGATGAACGCGTCGTCAAGGAGATCAACGGACTTCCCGCTGCGGCGGAATATGCGCGACTGCTGGGAATCGAGCTGCATGAACTCAATCCCATGAGTTTCGCCGCTTCTCCCGTTGTGGTGATGATAGACGGAACGGACTATGTGCGCTCCATCCAGAAGGCCAACCCTGACGGCAGCCTGACTTTCTTTTGCGCCATCGAGGAGGGGCTGGTGCTCAGGGTGGCGCACGGTATAGGGCTGCTGAACAATCTGGAGCAGACTTTCGACAGTATCCGTGCGGAAATAGGTCAACCCCAGCTCGTCATCGCCTGCGATTGCATCTTGCGCAAGTTGGAGATATCCCAGAACGGTTTGGAGGGTCGCGTCGCGGAAATATTCCGCAGCAACAACGCGGTTGGTTTTAACAGTTACGGCGAACAGTTTCACGGTGTGCATGTCAACCAGACGCTTACTGGGATCGCCATCGGATCGGCCGGGAAAGTTGCCGATGTCTGAGCAGATTCAACCGGCGGTCAGCGTGCAGGCTTTGCAGGACGAGATTGGGCGCCTGAATAAAGTCGTTCAGGCGCTGATGAATCGTGCCGAACGCAATGCCAGTTTGCTCGGGTCCGATTTCAACCTGTTCGAGACGGCGATCACGCTGGAAAATCAGGTTCGCCACCGCACTGCCGAACTAGAAGCGGCGCTGCGTGAAAACGAGAAGATCACCCGGGACTTGCGCGAAAGCGAAAAACACATCCGCAAGTTGGCTTTTCATGACGCATTGACGCAACTTGCCAATCGCCGCTTGTTGACCGACCGTCTGGGGCAGGCGATGCTTGCCAGCAAACGCAGCGGGCGTTTTGGCGCGGTGATGTTTCTGGATTTGGACAATTTTAAGCCGCTCAATGATGCGCATGGGCACGAGGCGGGCGATATGTTGCTGATCGAAGTGGCGCATCGTCTCACGCTTTGCGTCCGCGAAGCGGATACCGTTGCGCGCATCGGCGGAGATGAGTTTGTGGTGATGCTCAGCGAACTGGACGAGGATGAAAAGGCTTCCATTGCGCATGCCGGTGTTGTTGCCGAAAAGGTGCGAACTGTTCTGGCGGCGCCTTATATCCTGACTCGAAATCAAGAAGGCGATGCACAGACCACGTTTGAACATCATTGCACATCGAGTATTGGCGTGGTATTGTTCAACGACAACAAGGCCAGTCAGGAAGATATCCTGAAATGGGCCGATATGGCGATGTACAAGGCGAAAGAAGAGGGGCGCAATAGAGTCATTTTTTATAATGGAGCCTCTGGATTTTCTCCACTTATGTTGCAGTAAGTACCTGAATCAATACGGATAACGAGTCATTCCAGCCGACGGTCAAAATGTCAATCAGCGAGCTTGGACAGGCCCTCGAGGCGCAGGAAACGGCTGATACCTGAGCGGGATGCGTCAGCGTTGATGAACTCCCGGGTGAAACTGACCAGGTCGTCCAAGGGCAGCAGGCACAGGCGCCGTATCTCCATCACGATCGCCTCTTGCGCCGGACTCAAGGTGGTGGGCAACTGGTGCGTGCCATCGGATGGATCATGCCCATGATGGGAAACCTGATTTGACCCAGAATCCAGTCCGCTTGAGCCGCATCAACCGATGCTGGCCGTTGCCACATACCATGGGCCTGCACGGTTGCCGGGTACGGCCCGTGCCGCGCTGTCGGTCGGGCCGTCGATCTTTCAGTTGTGCGGATGCCTTCGGCCCCGGGAGATGACTGCATGGGCACTGTGTTTGATCCTTTTTTGCTGGCCACCACCACCGCCGAGGTACTGTCCCTGGCCCATGCAAGCGAGGCGGCTGTGACCCACTGGCAGCAAGGTCGGCTGCGCAAGCTGCTGGCTGCGGCGCGCAGTGGCTCGGCGCTGTACCGAGAGCGCCTGGTGCATCTGCCCGACGACCCGCACGCCTTGAGCCAAATAGCCCCAGTGGGCCGCGACGAGCTCATGGGCCGGTTTTCGCAATGGGTGACCGACCCCCGGCTGGTGCTGAGCGAACTACAAGACTTCAGTGCCGACCCGGATCGGGTGGGCAAGCCCTGTCTGGGGCGCTACCTCGTTTGGGAGAGTTCGGGCACCAGTGGCGTGCCCGGCATTTTTGTGCAAGACGCGCGCGCCATGGCGGTGTACGACGCACTGGAGGCCGTGCGCCGAAGCACCGACCTGCGCACCCGACGCTGGTTGGACCCGTTTTACCTGAGCGAGCGCATGGCGTTTGTGGGCGCTACCGGAGGCCATTTTGCGAGCTTTGTCAGCTTGGAGCGCTTGCGCCAGTTGCAGCCGTGGCTGGCCCCTTCAATGCGCTCGTTTTCCATCTTGCAGCCGGTGGAGGCGCTGGTGGATGCGCTGAATGCGTTTGCACCCACGGTACTGGCCAGCTACCCGACTGCAGCGCTGTTGCTGGCCGAGCAGGCTGAGCGTGGGCGCTTGAAGGTGGGTTTGCGCGAAGTCTGGACAGGTGGCGAAACGCTGAGCCCTGCGGTGCGCCAGCGCATTGAAACGGCGTTGGGGTGTCGGGTGCGCAACAGTTACGGCGCCTCTGAATTCCTCGCCATGGGTTGGGAGTGTGAAGCGGGCCAGTTGCACCTGAACACCGACTGGCTGGTGTTGGAGCCGGTGGACGAAAACAACCGCCCGGTGCCGCTGGGGCAGGCCTCGTGCAGCGTGTTGCTGACCAATCTGGCCAACACGGTGCAGCCCCTCATTCGCTACGGCATGGGCGACCAGGTGACGGTGCACGCCGAGCGATGCGTTTGCGGTTCACCGTTTCCGGTGATCGAGGTGCAAGGGCGGCACGATGACACCTTGCGCATGCACGGCCCCCACGGCGAGGTGGCTTTGCTGCCGCTGGCCTTGGCCACCGTGCTGGAAGAGCAGGCCGGGGTCTTTGATTTCCAGATTCGTCAGCGAGACGCGAGCACCCTGGTGCTGCGCCTGCCCATGGTGGGGCAAGAAGGGCGAGATGCCCTGAAGTCGTGCCGTGCTGCGCTGCAGTCTTTTGCCCTGGCCCAGGGTACCTTGCCCATTCGGGTGCTGGGTGAACTGGGCCAGGCCGTGCCTCGGGGGCGCAGCGGCAAGTCATGTCGCATCCTGGCCAAAGGTTCAAGCTAAAAACGGCCGTTCAAATCGCGCCGTCAAACACCATGACGTCCACCGCATCACCCACCGCCACGTTGCCTTGGCCGTGGTGCAGCACGATCAGGCCGTTGGCCTCCACCATGGAGCGCAGCACGCCCGAGCCTTGGTTGCCGGTGGTGCGCACCTGCAGCATGCCATCGGCCTGGCGTGTGACGATGCCGCGCTGGTATTCGGTGCGGCCGGGTTTTTTGCGCAGGGCTTCGCCGCTGTGCGCCTTGAGCAGCAGCGGCTCGGCGGCCGTGCTGCCCATGAGGCGCAGCAGGGCAGGGCGCACGAACGCCAGAAACGTGACCATCACGGCCACGGGGTTGCCGGGCAGGCCAAACAGAACCGATGACTTGCCCTGTTCGGTGAGACCGGCGCCGGGCCGCCCCAAGCCGGGCTCCGCCCCTTCGGGGGGCAGCGACCCGCACAGCGGTGGAGCGTCGGGGTGAACAATGCGCCCCACGGCCATGGGCCGCCCCGGGCGCATGGCGATGCGCCAGAACGCCACGTCGCCCAGTTGTTTCATCATGGCTTTGGTGTGGTCGGCTTCGCCCATGCTGACGCCGCCGCTGGTGATGATGGCGTCGGCGCGGGCGGCGGCTTCTTTGAAGGCGGCTTCAAGCAGGGCGGGTTGGTCGCCCACCACGCCCATGTCGATTACCTCCACGCCCAGGCGGGTGAGCAGGCCGAACACGGTGTAGCGGTTGCTGTCGTACACCGCACCTTCGCGCGGGGCTTCGCCCAAGCTCAAAATTTCGTCGCCGGTTGAAAAGTAGGCCACGCGGATGCGCCGAAACACGGTGACGTGGGGCAGCCCGAGGCTGGCGATGAGGCCGAGTGCCGCCGGGCCCAGGGTTTGGCCTTGGCGCAGCGCGGGCTGGCCTGCCATCAGGTCTTCGCCCAGCAGACGCCGGTTGTCGCCCTGGCTGACCACACCAGCAGGGATTTCTACGCTGTCGCCTTGCACGCGCACAAACTCCAGCGGCACCACCGTGTCCAGCTCGGGCGGCATGATGGCGCCAGTCATGATCTGCAGGCACTCGCCCGCCACCAGCGTGCCCGCCCAGGCTTTGCCGGCGAACGCGGTGCCCACCACCCGCAGGGTGAGCGGCTGGCCAGGCTGCATCTGCGCGCTGTCGAAAGCGAAGCCGTCCATGGCCGAGTTGTCGTGCGGCGGCACGCTGATGGGCGAGACCACGTCTTGCGCCAGCACGCGGCCCAGGGCGTCAAACACACCCAGGGTTTCGGTCTCGGTGACGGGCTCAATCAGCTGTGACAGAAATTCGTTGACGCGCTCCGCACTCAGGGCCTGCGGGTCGTAGCCCTGCAATTCGGCGGCTATCTGGGCAATGGTTTTCATGGCGCAATTCAGGGCTTGTCAGGGGTTTCCAGGGCCTGCAGTTCGGCCAGCGTGTTCGCGTTGCAAAAAGCCCGGGCATCGTCGCCCGGCAGGTTGAACGGCACCACCACAGTTTTGTGTTGGTCGGTCCAGCGGTCGATCTTGCGTCCACCGGCTTGTGTGAAGGCCACCAGGCTTTCCAGCAGTTCCACGCGCATCAGGCAAAAAACCGGTTGTGTGCGCAACTGGCCGTCGTCTTCCAGCGCGGCGGCCATGGCGATTTCGGTGCTGTCGTCCTCAAAAGCATGCGCCAGCCGCTGGGCCAGATTGAGCGGGAACAGCGGTGTGTCGCACGGCACGGTGAGCAGATACGGCGTTTCGCAGCGCTCCAGCCCGGTCATAAAACCGGCCAGCGGCCCCGCGTAGTCGCTCAGCGTGTCGGGCCACACGGGCGCGCCAAAAGCTTCGTAGGCCGACAGGTTGCGGTTGGCGTTGACCATCAGTTCGCCCACCAAGCCGCCTTCTTGCATTTGCAGACGCAACACGGTGTGCAGCGCCAGCGGCGTGCCGTTGAAGTTTTGCAGCCCTTTGTCGACCCCGCCCATGCGGGAGCCTCGGCCACCCGCCAGCACGATGGCGGTGATTTCATGGGTATGGATCATGTTCTGGTCAAAAAAGTCTGATCAAAGTGGGGTGAGATGGCGCGTGAACCAAACCGGGGACACCGCCGGGCCGGCTTCGCCGGACGGCTGGTGTCGCCCCCTGGGGGGTGACGCGAAGCGGTGCGGGGGGAGCTTTCAGCCACCGATGTAACTCATCTCCACGCGCCGGCCTCCGGTGGAGGCGTCGGGCGGCAGGCTGGCCCGCAGCTCGGAATAGCGGTCGCTGCGGCCCTGCCAGATGGCGGCAATGGCGCTGGCCAGTTGTTCGTCGGTGGCTTGGCCTCGCACCAGGGGTTTCAGGTCGTGGCCCTGGTTGGCAAACAGGCACAGGTAGAGCTTGCCCTCGGTGGACAGGCGGGCGCGGTTGCAGTCGCTGCAAAAGGCCTGGGTCACGCTGCTGATGACGCCAATTTCTCCGGCCACCCCATCGTGCTGGCCCTGGGCGTCGGCATAGCCCCAGCGTTCGGCGGTTTCGCCCGGTGCTGACGGGTCTAGCTGCACCAGCGGCAGTTCGCGGTGAATGTGTTGCACCACCTCGGCGCTGGGCATCACCTCGTCCATGCGCCAGCCGTTGGTGGCGCCCACGTCCATGTATTCAATGAAGCGCAGCACAATGCCGGTGCCTTTGAAGTGGCGCGCCATGGGCAAAATTTCGTGGTCGTTGGTGCCGCGCTTCACCACCATGTTGACCTTGATTGGGCCCAGGCCTGCGGCTTGCGCCGCGTCAATGCCTCGCAGCACGTCGGCCACCGGAAAATCCACGTCGTTCATGGCGCGAAAAACCGTGTCGTCCAGCCCGTCCAGGCTGACCGTGACACGCTGCAACCCGGCTGCCTTGAGCGATGCGGCTTTGCGCTCAAGCAGCGAGCCGTTGGTGGTCAGGGTGATGTCCAGCGGCTTGCCCTCCACCGTGCGCAGGGCCGCCAGTTGCTCGATCAGAATTTCAATGTTTTTGCGCAACAGCGGCTCGCCCCCGGTGAGTCGGATTTTTTGCACACCATGGGCCACGAACTGCCGTGCCAGGCGCGTGATTTCTTCGAAGCTGAGCAGCGCGCTGTGGGGCAGGTAGGGGTAGTCTTTGCCAAAAACTTCCTTGGGCATGCAGTAGCTGCAGCGGAAGTTGCATCGGTCGGTGACGCTGATGCGCAGGTCGCGCAGCGGGCGACCCAGTTGGTCGCCCAACAGGCCGTTGGCGGGAATGGACACCGAAGGAATGGCGGCGGACCGTGACGCGGTGCGTTGATCGACCAGGGGAATGACGCGTTCAGACATGCGTGGATTATGGGCGACGACCACCCCGATCCAGGGGCGCACCCATAGACGCTGGGGTTTCACCCGAGGGCTGCAGCCCGCTCAAGCGGTACCCACCCGGGTGTAGAGATGGGTGTTTTGCTGCAACCAGGTTTCAGACAGATCGCTGGACTGCTGGCTCGGGTGAAAGTCCGCACGAAAGTAAGCGCGCCAAGGCCGAAAACTCAGGCTCAACAGCCCTTGGCGCCCCAGCATATGGCGCCAGGCGCTTTGCCAGGTGTTCCAGCGCCACAGCGTGCCGTCGTGCCGCAGATTGTTCACGGTCTGTCGCAGGGTGTCGGTCAGAAAGATCATCGTCACCCGGCGCATCCACTTCACCCGCCAGGCGTGGCTGCCGTCCAGCGCCTGGTACAGGTCGAACGCGGTGCATTTGTGCTCGGACTCTTCGGCGCTGTGCCACAGCCAAAGTGCCTTCAGACGGGGTTCACAACCGTCCAGCAGCTGCGGGTGCGACAGCATCCATTCGGCAAACAGGGCGGTGAAGTGTTCGTTGGCGGCGGTAATGGCCAGGCCGTGGCGCGGGTCGCTGCCTTCAACTAGGCTCAAGCGCTCCCGGGCCCTGGGTTCCCAGTCGTTCACCAGGCCATGTTTTTCAATCTGGGCGTTGAACAGAGCGTGGATGCGGCGGTGCGTGGCTTCCTGTCCCACGAAACCCTGCACCTCAGCCTTGAAAGCCATTTGCTGGTCTTCGGGCAAGGCTTGGAAGCCGGTGCGCACCGAATCGATAAAAAACTGTTCCCCCACCGGAAAGCTCATCGACAAGGCGCTGAACCAGGCGGTGAGGAACGCATCGCCGCTGCACCAGTGGCGTTGCACCGGTTTTTCCAGGTCGATCAACAAGCGACGGACAACGAGTTTGGTCATGGGTAAGGCACTTTTTGGATTGGTACCTTTGGGTACCGATGGTCAAATGGTGCATCCCTGGGGCTGCCATGTCAACGGGGTAAGTCCGCTGCGCGCTGTCAGCCAGGTGCAGCCTGTGCCGCCTAAGATCGGCGCATGAACACAGCCACCGCGCCAGACCTCATCCACGAACTGGAGCATGAGCACCGCACGCGCCTGCTTCAGGCCATGGCCGCGGTGTCGGCCGACAAAGGCCTGGGGTTGACCACCATCGCCGACATCGTGCGGGAAGCCGGGGTTTCAAAACGCACGTTTTATGAGCATTTCACCAGCAAAGAAACCTGTTTTCTGGCACTGTACCGCGCCGCCAGCGGATCGGCATTGCGCACCCTGCGGGAAGCGCTCAAGCCCGAGCGGCCGTGGCAGACCCAGATTGAGCAGGCGCTGCAGGCTTATTTTGAGCACTTGGCGGCGGGCGCGGGCCTGGTTCGGGTGCTGTTTGTCGATATTCACCACCTCGGACCCGAAGGGCTGCGCGCCCGCCGCGACGTGATGCAGGAGCTTGCCGATTTCATGGTCACCACCGTGAATGGCGCAGCCTTGCCCAGCGCTGCTCCGCTGCGTGCGATGTCACCCGCCATGGCGATGGCCGCTGTGGGCGGCATCAACGAACTGGTGCTGCAGGCCATTGAGCAAGGGCAGGCCGCTGAACTGAAAAAACTCACGCCTTGCGCGGGTGAGATCGTGCGGGCACTGACACACACCGATCGCGCCGGGCGTTGACACTTGTTTGAGTCGGGTTGATCGAGCATCCACCCAGCAAAGCGGCCCGCTTGAGCGGGCCGTTGGTCTTTCAGCAGTGTGGCATCACGCCATGGGCAGCAACGGCACGATCAGCAGCGCCACGATGTTGATGATCTTGATCAGCGGGTTCACGGCGGGGCCAGCGGTGTCTTTGTAGGGGTCGCCCACGGTGTCACCGGTCACGGCGGCCTTGTGGGCTTCGCTGCCCTTGCCGCCGTGGTGACCGTCTTCAATGTATTTTTTGGCGTTGTCCCAGGCGCCGCCGCCGGTGCACATGGAAATGGCCACGAACAGGCCCGTGACGATGGTGCCCATGAGCAAGCCACCCAGTGCCTTCGGGCCCAGGAAAATGCCCACCAGAATGGGCACCACCACAGGCAACAGGCTGGGGATCACCATTTCTTTGATGGCGGCGGTGGTCAGCATGTCCACCGCGCGGCCGTACTCGGGCTTGGCCGTGCCTTCCATGATGCCGGGGATCTCTTTGAACTGGCGGCGCACTTCCACCACCACCGCACCCGCCGCCCGGCCCACCGCTTCCATGGCCATGGCGCCAAACAGGTAAGGGATCATGCCGCCGATGAACAGGCCCACGATCACCATCGGGTCGCTCAGGTCAAAGGTGATCTGGTGCCCATAGGTCTCCAGCTTGTGGGTGTAGTCGGCAAACAGCACCAGGGCGGCCAGACCGGCCGAGCCGATGGCGTAGCCCTTGGTGACGGCCTTGGTGGTGTTGCCCACGGCGTCCAGCGGGTCGGTCACGTCGCGCACGCTGCTGGGCAGCTCGGCCATTTCGGCAATGCCGCCCGCGGTGTCGGTGATGGGGCCGTAGGCGTCCAGCGCGACCACAATGCCGGCCATGCTCAGCATGGAGGTGGCTGCCGTTGCAATGCCGTACAGCCCGGCCAGCTGGTACGAGGCCAGAATGCCGACACACACAAACAGCACGGGCCATGCGGTGGAGCGCATGGACACGCCCAGGCCGGCAATGATGTTGGTGCCGTGGCCGGTGGTGGAGGCTTGGGCGATGTGTTTCACTGGCGAATACTGCGTGCCGGTGTAGAACTCGGTGATCCAGACCAGCGCAGCGGTGAGCAGCAGGCCCACGGCGCAAGCGCCCCACAGGCGCAATTGGCTGCCGCTGGCACTGATGGCGTTGTCCGGCATGATCCAGGCGGTGGCAAACCAGAAGGCGATGAGCGAGAGCACGCCCGCAATGGCCAGGCCTTTGTAGAGCGCCGGCATCACGTTTTTCATGCCCGGGCTGGCCTTCACAAAAAAGCAGCCAATGATGGAAGCGATGATGGAGACACCGCCCAGCACGAGTGGGTACAGCACCGCCTGCATGGGCGCGGCAGACACCATGAGCGCGCCCAGAACCATGGTGGCGATCAGTGTGACCGCGTAGGTTTCAAACAGGTCGGCGGCCATGCCGGCGCAGTCGCCCACGTTGTCGCCCACGTTGTCGGCAATCACGGCCGGGTTGCGCGGGTCGTCTTCGGGAATGCCGGCTTCCACCTTGCCCACCAGATCGGCACCCACGTCGGCGCCCTTGGTGAAAATGCCGCCACCCAGGCGCGCAAAAATGGAAATGAGCGACGAGCCAAAGGCAAAACCGATCAGCGGGTTGAGCAGCTTGGCCAGGTTTTTGTCGGGCGTGAGGTTGCCATTGCCGACCAGAAACCAGAAGAAACCTGCCACGCCCAGCAGGCCCAGACCCACCACCAGCATGCCGGTGATAGCGCCGCCGCGAAAGGCCACATCCAGCGCCGGGCCAATGCCTTTGGTGGCGGCTTGCGCGGTGCGCACGTTGGCGCGCACGGAAATGTTCATGCCGATGAAGCCGCAAGCGCCCGAGAGCACTGCGCCCAAGACAAAGCCCACCGCGCTTTGGCTGTCCAGAAAAACGCCGATGAGCACCGCGAGCACCACGCCGACGATGGCGATGGTTTTGTATTGCCGCGCGAGGTAGGCCGCTGCGCCGGTCTGAATGGCCCCGGCAATTTCCTGCATGCGGGCGTTGCCCGGGTCTTGTGAAAGTATCCAGCTGCGGGACCAGAAGCCGTAGGCCACCGCCACCAGCCCGCACACCAGCGCAAATATCAGCGCAGATTGTCCAACCATGTATTTCTCCTGCTCGTTCTGACGTGGAGGGGGCAACGCCTGTGGGTCATCCCCGCTGCGTTGCTTCCTCGTGTCCTCGCATGTTCGCCGAACAGCGATCGTGCAGGGTGATTGGCCAACATGCCCAATTTAGCGGGTATTGCGGGCGCTGGGTACCGCTTGCGCGTCTGAAGTAAGGCTGGAATCAGTAAAATCAGGGTAAATCCTAGGCGGTACTGGGCTCATCTGTCGCGCGGGCCTGCGACCATTGACACACCGGCGCCCCTAGGGGCCGATCAGTTTTCAATCAACCTTCAGACTCACAACATGTCCCTCGACAACGTCACCCCTGGAAAAAATGTCCCTGAATCGTTCAACGTGGTCATCGAGATCCCGATGAACGCCGACCCGATCAAGTACGAAGTGGACAAGGAAACCGGTGCGATTTTTGTCGATCGTTTCATGAGCACCGCCATGCACTACCCGACCAACTACGGCTATGTGCCCAAGACGCTGTCGGGCGACGGCGATCCGGTGGACGTGTTGGTGATCACGCCCGTGCCGCTGATCCCTGGTGTGGTGGTTCCTTGCCGTGCCATTGGCATTCTGAAAATGCAAGACGAAGCCGGTGAAGACGGCAAAGTGCTGGCAGTGCCGATCGACAAGATTTTGTCGATCTATACCCAGTGGCAAAAGCCGGAAGATCTGAATCCGATGCGCTTGAACACGATTCAGCACTTTTTTGAGCACTACAAAGACCTGGAGCCAGGCAAATGGGTCAAGGTGATTGGCTGGGAGGGCAAAGACGCCGCCCACAAAGAAATCGTTGACGGCATTGAGGCTTACAACAAAGCCCAAGGTTGATGGCGGGGCGCCCGGCAGGGCGCACATGAAAAAAGCGCCTGTGCGGTTCGCCGCACAGGCGCTTTTTTTCATGGTTGATTCATACCCGATCTGAATTAGGCGCCAGCCTGTGTTCAGGCGGCTGCAGCGTCCATGTCACCCCGGTATTCGATCTTGCCACGCACCCGGGCACGCGGGTGCATGTCGATCAGGTCGTCGTAGCCGGCGTCTCCAATCAAGGTGGCCGAGCCTGTGATTTCAAGTGCCTTGCGAGCAATCACCGTGCCGATGACCTTGCCCTCAATGAACACGTAGTCGGCTTCCAGGCGGGTGTTTTCAATCACACCGGTGGCGCCCACATGCAGTGTGCCGCCGCTCTCAAACGTGATGTTGCCTGTGAGCAGGCCGTCGACCTTGATGCCCTGGTCGCGGGTGGTATGGAAGTTGCCGTCGAACACGGCGCCCTCGGCAATCAGACTGGTGATGGCACTTAAGCGTTCAACAGGTACCAGGCGGGTGGTGGCGGGATTTTGGCTCATGGGGTCAGTGCTCCTTGCTGTGCAACCGGTTTTCGGGCTTGGTTGGGGGATCTTGAAGGGGTGCCGTGGTGCCAAGTTCCACATGACCTGCTGGCAGCATGGATCGGGCGGACGCGTGTTGTGCCACAGGCCGATCTTGCGATAAGGCAGTCTGTTGCAGGTGAGTTTCGGGCATCAGCCATCGCCATGCGGCCCATGCCAAGGCCAACAGCAACACCAAAGCCACACACCGCCACAAGCCCCAGACCAGCCAGCGCAATGCCAAGCGGCGGCGCACGACACGACGGTCGCGCTGCCAACTGGCCGCCAGTGCGGCCTGCAGCAACGCTTGTGTGTGGGGTACCTGGCCCGGTGAGGCAGGCATCCTGGGTGGAACTGGGCTCGATCGCTGCATGGCGGTTTTGCGTACGGCCTGTTTCTGATTTTCAGTGGGCGCTGCTGGGGGGGGCGACGCGTTCCAGCGTGGCATTCAGGTCGGCACCATTGACCTGAATGCGGCCATATCGCACCAACCCGCGCACGCTGGCTGTGTCGTGCAAGGACACTTCGCCTTGACCCGAGTCGAGAACGCCGTCGGTGTGGCCCATGATGGAAATCTTCTGGGCTGTGATGTCCCCTTGCACCCGCCCCGTTGCGGTGACCACCACCGAAACCAGTGCCCCAGGCGCCTGGCTCAGGTTGCCTTCCACCGTGCCGGCAATGCTGCAGGGGCCGCTCAGTTGGGCATGGCCCACGAAATGCAGTCCCTCTGCCAGCATGGTGCGTGCCGGGCCTCCATCGGTGGTGTCACCCGGTATGGCCGGTTGCACCTGGGGGTGCAGAACGGGCAGGTTGACCGTTTGCGTGGGGGGCATGGCGTTGCCCACCACCACGTCCAGATGGGGGGTGGCACGGGTGCCCTGTTCGTTCGTGTTGCGCTCAATTGTTGGCGGCTCAGCCACAAACGGCTCTTGATGAGACTGTATTGGGTTGTTTTCCATGTCCAGTTCCGGGTGGTGGGTCGGGGTGGTGGTGGTGCTGGGTCGGTACAGGGGTCAAGGCGCGTTCGACACGGTGTCTTGCAGCACCGGCAGGTTGTCACCTGGTTTCAGCGTCTTGAATGGGCCTTGCAAGTCGGCACCTTCGTAGAGTTGCAGGCGTCTGGCCATGAGCGTGCCCGTGGAAGTGCCGGTGCTTGACACACAAACCATGCCCTGGCATTCCAGGCTGGTTTCGTGGGCGCTGGCGTGCGTATCGCCCAGTCGGCCAAAAAGGTAGAGGTCACCCGACACATGCACGCGGCCGCGCACGGTACCGCCGGTCCAGACGATCAAACAACCGTTGATGCGGATGTTGCCCGCAAGCTCGCCTTGCACCAACAAACCGCCTTCAAAGTTCAAATCGCCATTCAGTTGACAACCCGATGCGACCCGGTTCACCACGTTCATGGCAATGGGGTCGATGGTGAGCGTATCTTGCGGGGGTTTCAGGTCCATTGCAGGAGTCCCCAGATAACCGCTGAGGTGAGCAGGCTGGACACCCCGAGCGCGGCCATCCACAGCGCGTGGCGCTCCAGCCAGCGCCGCACCCGGCCCGGGCGATGGTGTGGTTGGCCGATGCGGTCACAGGCATGGCTCAATACGATCCAGTCTTTCCAGCCCTGGCTCAAACGGGTGTCGGCACCGAGCATGTTGACCTCAATCCCGGTGGTCGGGCTACGGCCTGGATCAAGCTGGCGCCCCAGCAACACCGAAAAAGGTGCGCCCACGATGGTCTGGGTGAAGAAGGCGTTGGTGTCGTTCATGGTTGCTGTAGTTTAGCGAGCAGCTACCGCCTCCGAAGGCCTGGGCGCAGACTTGCGCATGAAATGGAGCAGCCCGTCAAGCTTCGGTGCTTGACACGGGTGCTGTCTGCAGCGCAGGCATGCCTTTCATGGGGTTGCGTTGCGCCAGGTGCTCCAGGTATTGCTGTATGCCTTGGTCTTCCCGTTCCAGAAAGCGCTCCACCGCGTTGGCGAACGACGGGTGGGCGAGCCAGTGAGCGCTTGTGGTCTTGACGGGGAGCAGCGCGCGCGCCATCTTGTGCTCGCCCTGTGCGCCGCCTTCGAAACGGTTGTAACCATGGGCGATGCACCAGGCCAGGGGCTGGTAATAGCAGGCTTCAAAGTGCAAGCAGTCCACGCGCTCCAGCGCGCCCCAGTAGCGCCCATAGGCCACGCCCGCTTGCGCGTCGATGCCGATCAGGCTGCTGGCCATGGCCTGGCCGTCGCGCTCGGCAATGAACAGCAGCCAGTGCTCGGGTATGGACTGCGCCATGCGGTGAAAAAAATCGCGGTTCAGGTAAGGCGCGTTGCCGTGCTCCCGGTAGGTGCGCTCGTAACAGCGGTAGAAAAAGTCCCAGTCCGCGGCCGATATGGCCGTGCCCATCGACCACCGGAACACCACCCCCGCCTCGGCCACCTTGCGCCGTTCTTGCCGGATTTTTTTGCGCTTTTCCTGCTGCAAACTGGCCAGAAAGTGGTCGAAATCCTGAAATGGCCGCAGCTCGGCGCCAGCAAGGCCAACCTCCTCGGGGGGCAGCGAACCACAAGCATCAACGGCCCAGGCCGTTGCTGGGGCAGTGGGGAGCGTGGGGGCCACGTTCTTCCAGTGAAACTGCACCGTGTGCCGCAGCATCATCCCAGCAGCTTCGCATGCCGCCACGTCTTGGGGCTGCGCAAACAGCAGGTGCAGCGACGACAGGTTTTCTGCGCGCGCATGTGCAATAAGCGCTTGCGCCAGAGCGGTTCGGGCCGCCGGATTGGCGGCCAACAACCTTGCACCGGGTACAGGCGTGAACGGCACCGCCACCAGGGCCTTGGGGTAGTAGTCCAGTCCATGTTGGGCGTAGGCATTGGCCCAGGCCCAGTCGAACACGTATTCGCCGTAGGAATGGTTCTTCAGGTACATGGGGCAGGCCGCTTGCAACTCGGCGCCTTGCCACAGGGTGACAAACTGGGCTTGCCAGCCAGCGCTTTGCTGCGCGCACCCGCTGGTGTGCAGCGCCGCCAGGTACGCATGGTTCATGAAGGGGCTGGGGTCGGCTTCTCTGCCCAGCAGATGGTTCCAGGCATTGGCGGGTATGTCCAGCGGTGAGGAAAAGACCCGGGTGACATAATTGGTTGCGCTCATTTTCGGTCCTCAAATGCCTGCCCGTTCGGGCCGTTGGGGGTCTGGTGACGCACCGGTGTTGATGCCCCTTCCCTTGATCGATTTCGTTCTTCTTCCAGACCGCATGACACTTCCAATTTGCGTGGCCCAGCTCAACTTTGTGGTGGGCGACATGGCGGGCAATGCCCAAAAAATCATCGACGCTGCACGCCAGGCCCATGCCCGCGGCGTGCGGGTGTTGCTCACGCCGGAACTGGCGCTCAGCGGTTACGCGGCTGAAGACCTGTACCTGCGGCCCGCATTCATCGACGCCTGTGATGATGCCCTGAAATCCATTGCCCTTCAGACCGCGGGACTCCAAGGCCTGCACATCGTGGTGGGCCATCCGGTGCGCGTGGTGGAGCCGGGCACAGGTGCCCGGCGCGAGCGCAGCGTGTCGGTGGCACAGCTGCACAATGCCGCCAGCGTGCTGTTGAACGGGCAGGTGACCCACACCTATGCCAAGCGCGAGCTGCCCAACTACCAGGTGTTTGATGAGCGGCGCTACTTCGTCCCGGGCCAAGACGCTTGCGTGTTTGAGGTGGACTCCGCTGATGGCTCGCCGGTGCGGCTGGGGCTGTTGATCTGTGAAGACGCCTGGTTTGACGAACCGGCGGCCCAGGCGCAGGCCGCGGGTGCAGAGTTGCTGGTGGTCATCAACGCTTCGCCATTCCACACCGGCAAAGGCGGTGAACGTGAGGCCACGATGCGCGCACGCGCGCTGGCCACCGGCTTGCCGCTGGTGTACGCGCACCTGGTGGGCGGGCAAGACGAGATCGTGTTTGAAGGCCGCAGTTTCGTGCTGGCTGCCGACGGCGCGCTGGCAGGCCGTGCCGTGAGTTTTGAAGAAACCTTGTTTGACTGCACGTTTCAGCGCCAGGGCGCCGGCTGGACCATTGAAGCCAGCACCGACCGTGACCACAGTGCCGATGCCGACCTGTGGCACGCCCTGGTGCTGGGCGTGCGCGATTACATCGGCAAAAATGGATTCCCATCGGCCCTGCTGGGTTTGTCGGGCGGTATCGACTCGGCGCTGGTGCTGGCGATTGCGGTGGATGCGCTGGGCAAGGACCGGGTGCGCACAGTGATGATGCCGTCGCCGTACACGGCCGACATTTCATGGATCGATGCGCGCGACATGGCCGAACGACTGGGTGTGCGCTACGACGAAATTGACATTGCGCCGCAGTTCGAGGCCTTCAAGGCCAGCCTGGCGGGCGAGTTTACCGGCCTGCCCGAAGACACCACCGAAGAGAACCTGCAGGCCCGCATTCGCGGCACCCTGCTGATGGCGCTGTCCAACAAATTTGGCGGCATCGTGCTGACCACGGGCAACAAGAGCGAAATGGCCACCGGTTACTGCACCCTCTACGGCGACATGGCGGGCGGTTTTGCCGTGATCAAGGACGTGGCCAAGACGGTGGTGTTTCGCCTGGCGCGCTGGCGCAACGCGCACGATCCCTATGGCACCGGCGCCAACCCGATTCCCGAGCGCATCATCACCCGGCCGCCCAGCGCCGAGCTGCGGGCCGACCAGAAAGACCAGGACAGCCTGCCCGAATACGACGTGCTCGACGCGATCATTGAGCGCTACATGGAAAACGACCAGAGCCCGGCTCAGATCGTGGCCGAGGGTTACAACGCTGCCGACGTGGACAAAGTGGTGCGGTTGATCCGCATCAACGAATACAAGCGCCGCCAGGCCCCGGTGGGCGTGCGGGTGACGCACCGCAGCTTTGGCAAAGACTGGCGTTACCCCATCACCAGCAAATACCGGGCATGAACGCGCCAGTCTGATGCAGGCCATCAGGACCGGCGTACGCGGGCGCCCTCGGCCGGGCGCCAGGCAGATGCGGCGGACCATGGCCGCCACCGGTGCGCTGATGGTGTCCGGGTCGCGCAGCCGGGTGCGGCCCTCGGCCTCTGGCTCACGGTGCCGCGCTGCACGGTGGCGGTGTCCACCTTCTGGCTGTCGGGCCACAAGGGCATCATGGCCAGCACCACCAGGAACAACAGCGTGTAACAGCGAGGCCGGGAAATGGTTTCTGCGGTCGGCCAGCCCCACCAGCGCCAGGGCATCTTCGTCGGCACCGGTGAGATCGTGTCCCTGACAAAGCACCAGGCCCTCGGTGGGCGTGTCCAGGTCGCCCAAAATGTTGAGCAAGGTGGACTTGCCTCTGCCCGAAGCGCGTGCACCGGTGCGGTGCGCGTGATACATTTTTGGCTTCCTTGTCATCCCGCACCCTGGAGCCGTCCGCATGAAGCAAATCACCGCCATCATCAAGCCATTCAAGTTGGAAGAGGTGCGCGAGGCCTTGGCAGAGCAGGGCGTGACCGGTCTGACCGTGACCGAAGTGAAAGGATTTGGCCGCCAGAAGGGTCACACCGAGCTGTACCGCGGTGCCGAATACGTGGTTGACTTTTTGCCAAAAGTGAAGCTGGAGGTGGTGGTCAAGTCGGACGATGTGGACCGCTGTGTTGACGCCATCATCCGAGCCGCTCACACTGGAAAGATTGGCGACGGCAAGATCTTCGTCACTTCTGTGGAGCGCGTGGTGCGTATTCGCACCGGGGAAGAAGACGAAGCGGCGGTCTGATCCCACCCCCGATTTCAGATCGCTTCCAGCCGCGCCGCGGGCGACAGACCTGCCGACTGCACCAGTTCGGGCAGCAACCGCACTGCGTTGTCACTCACGCGAATCAGGCCTATCTGCCAAGGGCTCATGAACGCTTGCTCGACGCCGGTCTTCAAGAAAGCCAGCAGCCCGTCGTAGTAACCCGCCTCGTTGAGCAGGCCAATGGGTTTGTCGTGGTAACCCAGCTGGCGCCACGTCCACACCTCAAAAAACTCTTCAAATGTGCCGATGCCGCCTGGCAGCGCCAAAAAGGCGTCGGCGTGCTCGGCCATCATGCGTTTGCGCTCGTGCATGGTGTCCACCACATGCAGTTCGGTGCAGTTGTTTTTGGCCCATTCCTTCTCCACCAAAGCTTTGGGAATGATGCCGATCACGCGGCCACCGGCGTCCAGCGTGGCCTGTGCAGTGATGCCCATCAGGCCGTTGCTGCCGCCGCCATACACCAGCTGACCGCCGTGGCTGCCGATCCAATGGCCGACGGCCCGTGCCGTGTCTGCGAACGCTGGGTGGGCACCTGGGCGGGAACCGCAGTACACACAAATGGAAAAGTTGGGGGTGCTCATTGAACGGGATTGCATTGGGAATTTCAAAACAGACGAGCCCAAAGCGCAGCGGTCCACACGCCCACACACAGCACCAAGCTCAGCAGAACGGCCGCGCTGCCCATGTCTTTGGCACGCTTTGACAGATCGTGCCACTCTGGCCCAATGCGGTCGATGGCGGCCTCAACGCCCGTGTTGAGCAGTTCAACCACCATCACCAGCACCACCACGGCAGCCAGCAAGGCTGTTTCGACCCAATGTCGGCCCAGCCAGAATGACGCGGGAACCATCACCAGCGCTGCGAGCGCTTCTTGGCGAAAAGCCGTTTCACCCCACCCTGCACGCAGGCCCGCCAGGGAATAGCCCAGCGCATGCAGCATGCGTGAAAGGCCTTTGCGTTGCTTTTGTGCGTTAGCGGCTTCGCGCTGGGCGGTGTCCAATGGCGTGGTGTTTTGGGGCATGGGCAGCTGTCTGGTTCAGCGACGGCGCTTGGATGCTGCGGGCGGTTTGTGGTGCACCAGCCGGGTGCCAGCCAGAGCATCGTGAAGGAATTGCTGTTGTGGGTGAAAGCGCGACAAGATGGCCCAGATGGCAATCCAGCCCATGGTCAAAACCGTGGTTTCACCGCTGCCCAACGAATATACGCCCGCAGCGGCCAGCGGGGGCAAAAACCACAACCAGCTCAATACATAGCGCAGCAGCGCGCGACCTTGTGTGAGTGAACGCCCGGCAGCATCCACCACACGGATGTGCCAGGTTTTCATGGCTAGGGTTTGTCCCTTAGCCCAAAACCAGGTGAAGTAGATGCCGAACACCACAAACAAAAATGCCTGTTGCAAGTGCCGGTTGTCCAACGCATTGCGGGTCTGGGTGAGGGTGGAAAACAGATAGCCCGCGATGAACACAACACCAAACATCAGCATGCCTTCATACAGCCAGCAGGCCATACGGCGCAGCAGTGGCGGTGCCTGCAGAGGGCTTTTGGCCGCATCATCCGGTATTAAAGAAGGCGTGGTGTGCGCAGTGGGGGATGTGGTCATGGTCGCGAAAAGAAGGCGTTAAGGGTGCCGGCTGAACCTGAACCCAGCGAAGCCTCTGCCGGGAGGTCCTGCAAAAAGCAGCCTGAATTGTCGCATTGCCGTAAAAGCAGCGCTTTTCGCTACCACCTGCCGTTTCCTCACCGTAAATGATAAGTTTGCAGTGCGATAATGCGCGTTGCACTTCAAAACACGGCAAACGGGTCAAGGTCCGGCGGGGTATGCGTCCGCTCATGTCCATTGGCCTCAAGTCTCAACACCGCTTCACAAGAGTAGGCGCAGATGCACCCAAGTTTTTTCGTCAGAGAAATTCTCGAAAGGTTCATCATGGAAATCAACAAGGCCGAACTGGCCTCAGCCGCTGCCGCCACCTCTTCTGGCTCAGCCACCCAAGATCTTCGCGGCGCAGAAATTCTCGTCAAGGCCCTGCAGGCCGAAGGCGTGAAATACATCTGGGGTTACCCCGGTGGGGCTGTGCTGCACATTTACGACGCTTTTTACAAGCAGGACACTATCCAGCATGTGCTGGTGCGCCACGAGCAAGCTGCGGTACACGCCGCCGATGGCTACGCCCGTGCCACTGGTGAGGTGGGTGTGTCGCTGGTCACCTCGGGTCCCGGTCTGACCAATGCAGTTACCGGTATCGCCACGGCCTACATGGACAGCATTCCTATGGTCATCATCAGCGGCCAGGTACCGACCGCTGCGATCGGGCTGGACGCCTTCCAGGAATGCGACACCGTCGGTATCACGCGCCCTATCGTGAAACACAACTTTCTGGTGAAAGATGTGCGCGACATGGCCATGGTCATGAAGAAGGCGTTTCATATTGCCCGCACCGGCCGTCCCGGCCCTGTGGTGGTGGACATTCCGAAAGATGTGTCTTTCAACAAGACGGCCTACGCCGGCTACCCCGAGTCGGTCGAGATGCGCTCGTACAACCCGGTGCGCAAAGGCCATGGTGGCCAGATTCGCAAGGCCTTGCAGTTGCTGCTTTCAGCCAAACGACCCTACATCTACACCGGCGGTGGCGTGCTGCTGGGCAATGCGGTGCAAGAGCTGCGAACCCTGGTTGATCTGCTGGGCTACCCCGTCACCAACACGCTGATGGGATTGGGCGCTTATCCTGCGTCCGACAAAAAGTTTCTGGGCATGCTGGGTATGCACGGCACCATTGAAGCCAACAACGCCATGCAGAACTGCGATGTGTTGTTGGCTGTGGGCGCCCGTTTTGACGACCGAGTGATCGGCAATCCCAAGCATTTCGCCTCGGTGGACCGCAAGATCATCCACATCGATATCGACCCGTCGAGCATTTCCAAGCGCGTCAAGGTTGACGTGCCGATCGTGGGTGACGTGAAAGACGTATTGACCGAGTTGATCAACATGGTGCGCGAGACCCCCACCCGTGTCGAGCCGGCAGCGCTGGCTTCCTGGTGGGAAACCATCGAAGGATGGCGCTCTAAAGATTGCCTGAAGTACGACCGTGGCAACCAGGACGTGATCAAACCGCAGTACGTGGTTGAGACCCTGTGGAACATGACCAAAGATGCCGACGCTTACGTCACGTCCGATGTGGGGCAGCACCAGATGTGGGCCGCACAGTACTACCGCTTCGACGAGCCTCGCCGCTGGATCAACTCGGGTGGCCTGGGCACTATGGGTGTGGGCATTCCCTATGCCATGGGCATCAAGCTGGCCAGGCCCGAGAGCGAGGTGTTCTGTGTCACCGGCGAAGGTTCGGTGCAAATGTGTATCCAGGAACTTTCCACCTGCCTGCAGTACAACACGCCTATCAAGATCATGGCGTTGAACAACCGCTACCTCGGCATGGTTCGGCAGTGGCAGGAAATTGACTACGAAGGACGCTACAGCCACAGCTACATGGACGCGCTGCCCAATTTCGTGAAACTGGCAGAGGCTTATGGGCACGTAGGCATGCTGATTGAGCGTCCACAAGACGTCGAACCAGCACTGCGCGAAGCCCGCAAGCTCAAGGACCGTACGGTGTTCATGGATTTCCGCACCGACCCCACCGAGAACGTGTTCCCGATGGTCAAAGCCGGCAAAGGCATCACAGAAATGCTGTTGGGCTCAGAAGACCTCTGACCCACTCACCCTGCTGCAGGCCTTTAACGGCCCGTAGCAGCCCCTGACGAATCTATTTGCAGCCAAGCCTGCGCATTACCGTGCGCGGGGGAGGGCTCAGACAACGCAGTTTCTGCGGCCACTTGCTTGGTGGCATTGCTGCCGCAAAAAGAGGAATCCACTCATGAAACACATCATTGCAGTTTTGCTGGAAAACGAGCCGGGCGCCCTGTCCCGCGTGGTGGGGCTGTTTTCCGCCCGTGGTTACAACATTGAATCGCTCACGGTCGCCCCCTCCGAAGATCCCAGTTTGTCTCGCATGACGATCCAGACCACCGGGTCGGACGACGTGATCGAGCAGATCACCAAGCACCTGAACCGCCTGATCGAGGTGGTGAAGGTCGTTGACCTGACCGAAGGTGCTTACACCGAGCGCGAGCTCATGATGGTGAAGGTGCGTGCGGTGGGCAAAGAGCGCGAAGAGATGAAGCGCATGGCCGACATCTTCCGGGGTCGCATCATTGATGTGACCGAAAAGAGCTACACCATTGAGCTCACAGGCGACCTGAGCAAAAACGATGCGTTCCTGGAAGCTATTGACCGCGCGGCCATTCTGGAGACGGTGCGTACCGGTGCCAGCGGTATTGGCCGAGGTGAGAGAATCCTGCGCGTTTGAGTTTTTCAGGGCTCAGCCATTTGCCCGTTCGGGCTGAGCCTGTCGAAGCCTTGGTGTGTGCTGGCACCCACCGGGTCCCGAGAGCCCTTCGACAGGCTCGCGATGAACGGCACAACCCCCAACTATCCACTGGAGCAAAAGATGAAAGTTTTCTACGACAAAGACTGTGACCTGTCCCTGATCAAGGGCAAGACCGTTGCCATCATCGGCTACGGTAGCCAGGGCCACGCACACGCACAAAACCTGAACGACAGCGGCATCAACGTCGTGGTTGGTCTGCGCAAGGGTGGTGCATCGTGGGACAAAGTCGGCAAAGCGGGCCTTACCGTGATGGAAGTCAACGACGCTGTGGCCGCTGCGGACGTGGTGATGATTTTGTTGCCCGACGAGCAGATCGCCGAGGTCTACACCAACAATGTCGCACCCAACATCAAGCAGGGCGCTTCGCTGGCCTTTGCCCACGGTTTCAACGTGCACTACAACCAAGTTGTGCCCCGTGCCGATCTGGACGTGTGGATGGTTGCTCCCAAGGCGCCAGGCCATACCGTGCGCAACACCTACACCCAGGGCGGCGGCGTGCCCCACCTGGTGGCGGTGCATCAGGACAAGTCCGGCAAAGCCCGTGATCTGGCCCTGAGCTATGCCATGGCGAACGGTGGTGGCAAGGCCGGCATCATCGAAACCAACTTCAAGGAAGAGACCGAGACCGACCTGTTCGGTGAGCAGGCGGTTCTGTGCGGTGGTGCGGTTGAGCTGATCAAGATGGGTTACGAGACCCTGGTTGAGGCCGGCTATGCGCCTGAAATGGCTTACTTTGAATGCCTGCACGAACTCAAGCTGATCGTGGACCTGATTTACGAAGGCGGCATTGCCAACATGAACTACTCGATTTCGAACAACGCCGAATACGGCGAGTACGTGACGGGTCCGGAAGTCATCAACGCCCAGAGCCGTGAAGCCATGCGCAACGCGCTGAAGCGCATCCAGACCGGTGAGTACGCCAAGATGTTCATCCTGGAAGGTCGCACCAACTACCCAAGCATGACCGCACGCCGTCGTAACACCGCCGATCACCAGATCGAAGTGGTGGGAGCTCAACTGCGTGCCATGATGCCTTGGATCGCCAAGAACAAGCTGGTTGACCAGACACGTAACTGATTTTTTGCACACAACTGCACCCGTGGCATCTTGGAGCCAATGGTGCAGCCAGCAAAGGCCACTTCGGTGGCCTTTGCTATTTGTGGCTGTAGCTTGTTGCTGGCTTACACTGGTACTTTACTTGTTGGGTGTTGTGCTGCCACATGGCGCATCCAGCCCCGGCCCCTATCAAAGAAATTCATGCACGACGGATCTGACCCACAAATGCTGCAGAACGAAGAAATACGCAAACGGCGCAAGGGCATTTACATGGTGCCCAACATGATCACGCTGGCGGCGCTTTTTGGCGGGTTTTACGCGATTGTGATGGCGATGAACGGGCGCTACGACCTGGCAACGCTGGCCATCTTTGTCGCCATGGTGCTGGACAGCCTGGATGGCCGTGTGGCCCGCATGACCAACACCCAGAGCGCTTTTGGTGAGCAAATGGACTCACTCTCCGACATGGTCTCGTTCGGCGCAGCGCCTGCTCTGATCGCTTACATCTGGGCATTGAGTGGGCTGGGCCGCTGGGGCTGGATTGCGGCATTTGTGTACTGCGCCTGCGCGGCTCTGCGCCTGGCTCGCTTCAACGTCAACACCGGGGTGGTCGATAAGCGTTATTTTCAGGGGCTGCCTTCACCGGCGGCGGCTGCGCTGGTGGCTGGCTTTATCTGGCTGGCCACTGAATATGGTTACAAGGGCTCTGAATTGGTCTGGCCTATGTTTGGCATTACCCTGTATGCGGGCCTGACCATGGTGACCAACGTGCCTTTCTACAGTTTTAAGGATCTGAGCCTGAAAAAGAGCGTACCGTTCGCAGCCATTGTGCTGGTCGCGCTGGGCATCGCGGTCATCAACATCCACCCGCCATCGGTACTCTTTGGCTTGTTTGTGCTCTACGGGTTGTCAGGGTATGCGGTGTATTTCTGGCGCAAGGCCAAGGGACGGCAAACCAGTGTGATCAGCACGTCAACCGATGAGCCCGACGAGCGTGGGCTGCATGAGTGAGGTTTTGACCATCGCAGCTATGGTTTTCCTTAATCAAGACGGACGCAAAACCGCCTCGGCGTTGATGCTTCGCCTTGCCGTACCTGTGTACTGTCTGCGGCTTCGCGCCTAGTCCTGACGGTTTTGCGCAAGTCCTGTTGATGAAGGTGCCGCTTTCTTTGTGATACATTGACAACCATGAAACGGATTTCTTTCGCTCTACTACTGGGTGTCCTTCACGGGCAGTCTTGGTAACGCGCGAGTGATTTCCAACAACGGCCCGTTTGCACCTGCAGCGGGCCGTTTTGTTTTTGGGTTGCGGGTTTTTTTCAAGAGTGGTCGTTGGTGCCACGTACCGGAGATTTGATATGAGCGACAAACTGATCATTTTTGACACCACCTTGCGCGACGGCGAGCAGTCCCCTGGCGCTTCCATGACCAAGGACGAAAAGCTGCGCATTGCGCGCCAACTGGAACGCCTTCGAGTGGATGTGATCGAGGCCGGTTTCGCCGCCAGCTCCAACGGTGACTTTGACTGCGTGCAGGCCATTGCCAACACCATCAAGGACTCTACGGTGTGTTCGCTTGCCCGGGCCAACGACCGTGACATTGCCCGCGCTGCAGAGGCTCTGAAGGGTGCACAGCGCGCCCGTATCCATACCTTCATTGCGACCAGTCCTCTGCATATGGAGAAAAAGCTGCGCATGACGCCCGACGAGGTGTTCGAGCAGGCCAAGCAGTCGGTGCGCTTTGCCCGCAACCTCGTCGATGACATTGAGTTCAGCCCTGAAGACGGTTACCGCAGCGATATGGACTTTCTCTGTCGTGTGCTTGAAGCCGTGATCAAAGAAGGTGCAACCACGCTGAATATCCCTGACACGGTGGGTTATGCGATACCCGAGCTTTATGGTGATTTCATCCGTACCTTGCGTGAGCGCATCCCCAATTCGGACAAAGCCATCTGGTCGGTTCATTGCCACAACGACCTCGGCATGGCGGTCGCGAACTCGCTGGCTGGTGTGAAGATTGGTGGCGCTCGCCAAGTCGAGTGCACCATCAACGGCTTGGGCGAGCGCGCTGGCAACTGTTCACTGGAAGAGGTGGTGATGGCTGTGCGCACCCGGCGCGATTATTTCAACCTCGACGTGGGCGTGGACACAACCCAAATCGTTCCAGCCAGTCGCATGGTCAGTCAGACAACGGGCTTCGTGGTTCAGCCCAACAAGGCGGTGGTGGGAGCCAATGCCTTTGCCCATGCCAGCGGCATTCACCAGGATGGTGTTCTGAAGGCTCGCGACACCTACGAAATCATGCGCGCAGAAGACGTGGGTTGGGCTGCCAACAAAATTGTGCTGGGCAAGCTCAGTGGGCGCAATGCCTTCAAGCAGCGCCTGCAGGACTTGGGCATCGAGATGGAGTCCGAGAGTGAAATCAACACCGCTTTTGCCGCCTTCAAGGAGTTGGCCGATCGCAAGAGCGAAATTTTCGACGAAGACATTTTGGCGTTGTGCAGCGACGAAAGTGTGACCGCCGAGAAGGAGCAGTACGGTCTGGTCTCTTTGTCGCAGCACAGTGAAACCGGAGAGCGGCCCCACGCACGTATCGTCTTCACCAACGGTGGCAAGGAAGTGGTCTGTGAGTCTGACGGCAACGGTCCTGTGGACGCTTCGCTCAAAGCCATCGAAAGCCGGCTGAGCAGCGGTGCCGAGATGGTTCTCTACTCGGTCAACGCCATCACCAGCGGTTCAACAGAAAGCCAAGGCGAGGTCACGGTGCGTCTGCAGCACGGCGGCCGGGTGGTCAATGGCGTGGGTGCTGATCCAGACATCGTGGTGGCATCTGCCAAAGCGTATCTGAGCGCCCTGAACAAGCTGCACAGCAAATCTGACAGGGTTTCTGCACAAGGATAAAATCCTTTCAAATCAAAGACTTGGGGTGATTTTCAGAGAATCGCAGAAAAGCTGCCAAAAAGCACTGCTTTCTCTTGCGTTCGTTGAACAAGGCGCCACAAGTTTTTGATATTGCTAGTTTTTTTATTTTGTCTATACTCCGTTCCAGCACAATTCCGTTGGCTGGAGTGGAACCATGAACATTCTCGAAAACCGCTCTCAAAAAGCCACTTGTTTGACGTACGTCCTTGTTGCATTGGTGGTTGCGCTGGCGGTTCCTGCGACGGTGTTTGCTGCGGCAACGAAAAATCCGACGCATACGGCCAGCAAGTCTTCTTCTGGGCACAAAAAAACCGTTGTATCCAAGCCAAGCAAAAAAGTTTTAGCCAAGGTACCGGCCAAAACCAAGCAGGCGCTGAAGTCTCCGCCCAAGAAGCCAGCACAGGCCAAAGTAAAACCCCAGCATCTCAACGCGGATTCAAACCGTGTGCGTGCAGTGATCGGGAAAAACAGCCAAGGCACGTTTGCTGTTCTGCGGCAAACGGACGCCAAAAAGAGCAGCTTTACAAGCAGCAAGGTGGCTGTGGGCAACGTTTCTGCCGCATCGCAGATGGATCAGTCTTCCAGATTGTCTGCAGGAGAGCGACTGGGCTTGCGGGCAAGCGAAGATGCTTTGGATCTGAGCTCCAGCGTGGCGTTGGTGGTAGACCAAGACACCAACGAAGTGCTTTTCAGCAAGAACGATTCTGCCGTGCTGCCCATTGCATCGCTGACCAAGTTGATGACAGGTCTTGTGATCGCCGATGCCAATCTGCCAATGGACGAAGCCATCACCATTACACAAGACGATGTGGACGTCTACAAGGGCAGCCGTTCGCGTTTGGCGGTGGGCACCACCCTCAACCGTGGTGAGTTGATGCACTTGGCGCTCATGTCGAGTGAAAACCGTGCGGCCCACGCGCTGGGACGCACCTTCCCGGGAGGACTGCAGCATTTTGTCTCGCTCATGAACAGCAAGGCCCGGGAGTTGGGCATGAACGACACCCGGTACGTTGAACCTACCGGCTTGCTGAGCCAAAACCAGTCCAGTGCCAGGGATCTGGCGACACTCGTGTCGGTTGCCTATGAACGCCCCATCTTGCGGGACTTGTCTACCTCGCCAAGCCATCAGTTGGAGTTGGGCCGCCGCACCCTGCAGTTCAACAACTCCAACCGCCTGATTCGCAATCCGGAGTGGGATATTGGTTTGCAGAAGACGGGCTACATTGCCGAAGCTGGTCGTTGTCTGGTGATGCAAGCCAAGGTGGCCGGTCGCAAGGTCATCATGGTGTTCCTGGATTCTGCTGGCAAACTCAGCCGTGTTCAGGATGCCGAACGTGTTCGGCGTTGGGTTGAAGGGCAGCCCCACCGGCCTGTGTTTGTGAGGCCTCAGGGCTGACGTTGTGTCAAGCGTTGTGATAACCCCAAAAATCGTTCTTCAGAAGCATTTTTGGGGTTATCGCAGAACAGCTTTTAGCGGCGATTTGCTGTGAGTTGGGCCTTGGGGCAACCCAGTGCTGCCGATATGTCAGCGGCCGTGGCACGCAGTTTGGGCACCCAGTTTTCATCGATCCGGTCGGCTGGGGCCGAGATGGACAGGCCCGCAACCAATTTGCACTGATCGTCGTAAATGCCTGCGGCCATACAACGCACCCCCAATTCCAGTTCTTCGTTGTCGCGGGCGACGCCGGCTTGGCGGCACTGGCTGAGTTCGCGCTCAAGGGTGGCCAGCTGTGTCAGGCTGTTGCGGGTGTTGCCAACGAGACCTGTGCGTGTGGCGTAGGCGCGAACCCGTTGTGGTTCGTCAGCGGCCAGGAACAGTTTGCCCACCGAGGTGAGGTGCAGAGGCGCCCGCCCACCAATGGCGCGCACCACCTGCATGCCAGAGCGCTCACTGTAGGCGCGCTCGACATACACAATTTCATCTCCTTGGCGCATGCTCAGATTCACGGGTTGTTGAATCAACTTGTGCAATTCGCGCATAGGCACCAAGGCTGCATCGCGCACACTCAACCGGGCTTTGACCAGGTTGCCGAGTTCCAGCAAGCGCATACCCAGACGGTAACTGCCGGCTTCAGGCCGGTCAACGAAGCGTCCAATGGTCAGATCGTTCAGGATGCGGTGCGCGGTAGAGGGGTGAAGCCCGGTTTTTTCGCTGATTTCCTTGAGCGATACCGGTTCTTCTCGGGAGGCCAGCACCTCCAGCAGGTTGAACATGCGTTCAATCACCTGAACGGTGGGCGTGGTGGGCAGGTTGTCGGTTCGTTTGGTCATGTGCTCGAGAATGGTTGTTTTTATTTTACGAGATGAAATTGCACACCGTCAGACGGCCCGTTCAAGCGGCGTTACGCAGCAGCTTGCCCCGCTCCGATAACGTTACATCGGCATATGCTTACAGGCTGGCAGGAAGCCATTCGCCGTCGATCAGCAACTCGTGGGGGCGATAGCCGGCCTTGTAATTCATTTTGTTGCTTTGGGCGATCCAGTAACCCAGGTACACATAGGGCAGTCTCAAGGTACGGGCCTGTTCGATCTGCCACAGCACACCATAGGTGCCGTAACTGGCCTTGTCGTTGGGTTCATAAAAAGTGTAAACCGCAGACAGTCCATCGTTCAAAACGTCGACGATGGACACCATTTTCAGCGCTCCCAGCGTGCCATCCGGCCTGGTTTCATAGAACTCGACCAAGCGGGAGTTGACCCGGCTTTGCAGCAGGAACTGGGTGTATTGGTCGATGCTGTCGTGGTCCATGCCACCGCCGGCATGCCGGCTGTTCTGGTAACGCAGGTACAGCTGGTAATGCTCAGGCACAAAACACAGCTTGAGCACCCGGGTTTGCAGCGCCGCGTGCTGAACGAGGCTGCGGCGCTGGCTGCGGCTGGGTGTGAAGCTGGCCACGGGAACCCTCAACGGCACACAGGCTTTGCACCCATCGCAATAGGGCCGGTAGGTGAACATGCCGCTGCGGCGAAACCCGCGACTCACCAGATCGGAATACGCATCGTTGTGGATGAGGTGGCTGGGCGTGGCCACTTGCGAGCGGGCTTGGCGCCCCTGCAGATAACTGCAAGGGTAGGGCGCCGTGGCATAAAACTGCAGCGCTTGTAGCGGGAGTTCTTTGAGGTGCGTCACGCGGGTGGGCTGTGTTCGCCAAGTAGGTTTTGCCAGTATATCGGTTCAAATTTCCAGTTGGGTGTGGCCAGTTGCGTCGTCTTTTGCACGTGTTGTAAGAACGTTTGGCGTGGCATCAGCTGCCCACCCAGCGACGCGAGGTGCGGTGTATCTTGTTGGCAGTCGATCAGGGGTATTTGTTGGGCTCGGCAAAACGCGGCCAGGGCTGCCAGGGCCATTTTCGAGGCGTTGCTTTGCCGGCTGAACATGGATTCACCGAACACCATCGCGCCCAGGTTGATGGCGTAGAGACCACCGACCAGTTCACCATCGATCCAGGTTTCCACGCTGTGTGCCACACCCGCCTGGTGCAATCGAATGTAGGCATGGACCATGGCCGGCAGAATCCAGGTGCCGCTCTGACCGGCACGAGGCATGTGCGAGCAGGTGTGAATCACCTGTTCGAAATCGTGGTCAAACCGCACTTCCAGACGGCCGGCGCGCAGCAGGCTCTGGATGCTCTTGCGCAGCGAACGGTGCAAACGAAACGCATCGGTCCGCAAGACCATGCGGGGATCGGTGCTCCACCACAAAATGGGCTGACCCGCGCTGTACCAAGGAAAAATGCCCTGTGAATAGGCCGACACCAGGGTGGCCACGTCCAGCACGCCGCCCGCTGCCAGCAAACCCGGTGCCGGGTCTTGCGGACCCCACGCGGTTTCAACTGGTGGAAACGCTTGGCCCGGCTCCAGCCAGGCCAATGCAGGGGTAGGCTGGCGCATGGGCATGGTGCGGCTGGGGTTTAGGGTTTCAAGGTTTCAGTGGACTGGTTGCGCCATTGCAGCCACAGAGCGAGCGCGGTAGAGATGCCCACCGCATCAGCCAGTAGGTCCAGCCAGTCGCCTTGGCGCCAGCCTGTCGCCCATTGGGCCAGTTCGATGGCGCCGCCCAACAAAAGCAAGACCACCCCGAGCTGGGGCAGCGACTTTCTGGGGTAGGCCAACAAAGCGAGCCAGGTCAAGCCAAAAAAACCCAGGGCATGCTGTGCCTTGTCCCAGAAGTTGACGGCAGACGGCAACATGGGGCCAGGCATCAGCGACAGGACGACAACCGTTGTCAGTGCACACCAAAAAGCCAGCTTTCTCATACAAATCCTGCTCACTTCGATGTTCAGGCGCTGGCCGCTTCGATGGCCTCGGTCAGCTCCAGCCAACGGGCTTCCAGGGTGTCGGTTTCGTCGTTCACCGCTTTGAGGCGGCGCCCGGAATCGGCGATGTCGCTGCTGTTCAGCGGTTGGCTCAAAGCGGTTTCCAGCCTGGTCTTTTCCAGTGCCAGTACCGCCATGCGCTTTTCGGTCTGTTCCAGCTCTTTCTTCAGGGGCCGGGTTTTTTCGGCCACTTGCTGACGGCGCAGGGCGTCTTGGCGGCGCTGCTCCGGGCTGCGGCTGGTGAGCGACTGTAGATCCACCGCTTGGGAAACCGGCGCTGGCGCTGCAGCCACCACGGCCGCCTTGTCGTTGGCCCTGGGCGCAGGGGACGGTGCTGCCACAGGCGCGCTGCTGCGTTGCTGGTCGCGCTGTTCCTGGCGCTGTGCTTCGCGCGACTGTTTGGCCATGTCGAGCAGGTAGCGCTGGTAGTCGTCCAGATCGCCGTCAAACGGCTCAACGCCGCCGCGCGAGACCAGCCAGAACTCGTCGCACACGGCGCGCAACAAGGCACGGTCGTGGCTGACCAGCATGACGGTGCCTTCGAACTCGTTGAGCGCCATGGACAGCGCTTCGCGCGTAGCCAGGTCCAGGTGGTTGGTGGGTTCGTCCAGCAGCAGCAGGTTGGGGCGCTGCCAGACGATCATGCACAGCACCAGGCGGGCTTTTTCACCGCCGCTCATGCTGCCCACGGCCTGCTTCACCTGGTCACCGGTGAAATTGAAGCTGCCCAGGAAACCGCGCAGGTCTTGCTCGCGCGTGGCCTGGCCGCTCAGGCGGCCTTCGGCCGTGCACTCGCGCACCAGGCGGATCATGTGTTCCAGCGGCGTATCGGCCGGGCGCAGCACGTCCAGCTCTTGCTGCGCAAAGTAGCCAATGTTGAGGCCTTTGCCTTCGGTGATGGTGCCAGCCAGCGCTTGCAGATCGCGCGCAATGGTCTTGACCACGGTGGACTTGCCCTGGCCGTTGGCACCCAGAATACCGATGCGCTGACCGGCCAGCACCGATTTGCTGACGTTGCGCACGATCAGCGTGGGCTCGCCACCTTCCACCGCCGCCGGGTAGCCAAAGCTCACGTCCTGCATGGCCAGCATCGGGTTGGGCAGGTTTTGCGGCTCGCTGAACTCGAAGGTGAATTCGGCGTCGGCCAGCACCGGGCCGATCTTCTCCATGCGCTCCAGCGCTTTCACGCGGCTCTGCGCCTGCTTGGCCTTGCTGGCCTTGGCCTTGAAGCGGTCAATGAACTTCTGCAGGTGCGCCATTTTGTCCTGCTGCTTGGAATAGGCGGTGGCCTGCAGCGCCATTTGTTCGGCGCGCATGTCTTCAAAGCGGCTGTAGTTGCCGCCGTAGCGCGTGAGTTGGGCGCGCTCAATGTGGATGGTCACGTCGGTCACCGCGTCCAGAAACTCGCGGTCGTGGCTGATGACCAGCATGGTGCCTTCGTAGCGCTTGAGCCAGGCCTCCAGCCAGACCAGTGCGTCCAGATCCAGGTGGTTGGTGGGTTCGTCCAGCAGCAGCAGGTCGCTCGGGCACATCAGGGCACGGGCGAGTTGCAGGCGCATGCGCCAGCCGCCCGAAAAGCTGTTGACCGGGTGGTCCAGCTCGTCGGTGCGAAAGCCCAGGCCCAGAATGAGGGCTTGCGCGCGGGCGGGCGCGTCGTGCGCGCCGGCGTCGTGCAGCGCCATGTAGGCGTTGGCCATGTGTTCACCGTCGCCGCTGGCTTCGGCAGCGGCCACTTCGGTTTGGGCCGCCAGCAGGGTCACGTCGCCTTCAATGACGAACTGCGTGGCCGGCATGTCGGTTTCGGGCATGTCCTGGGCCACCTGCGCCATGCGCCATTGGGCGGGCACGTAAAAGTCGCCTTTGTCTTCGTGCAGGGTGTGGTTGAGCAGGCCAAACAGGCTGGACTTGCCGGCGCCGTTGCGGCCCACCAGGCCGACTTTTTCACCGGGGTTGATGGTGCAGGAGGCGCCATCGAGCAGGACCTTCGTGCCGCGACGAAGGACAAGGTTTTTGAGCGTGATCATGGGTGGGGCGAGGGCGATGCTGCCAGCGCCGAAAGGGAGTCAAAGGTGAGAAGAAGAACCTGGTCGTCGCCTGCGCTGGTGCTCAGCCAGACGGTTTCCAGTTGCGGGAAGGCCGCTTCGAAATGTTCGCGCTCGTTGCCAATCTCCAGCACCAGCACGCCCTGCGGGCTGAGCCGCGCGGGCAGGTCGCGCAGCAGGGAGCGGATGAAATCCATGCCGTCGGCACCACCGGCCAGGGCCAGCGCGGGTTCGGCCCGGTATTCGGCGGGCAAAGCGCTCATGCTGTCGGCATTCACATACGGCGGGTTGCACAGCACCAGGTCCCAGGGGCCAGGGCAGGCCGCCAAGCCGTCCGACTCGGTGAGGGTGATGCGCTCTTGCAGGCCATGCTGGTCCACGTTGATGCGGGCCACGGCCAGGGCGTCGGTGGAAATATCGGCACCGGTCACCTGCACATCGGGCCAGGCCAGAGCCGCGAGCACGGCCAGGCTGCCGTTGCCGGTGCACAGATCCAGCACCATGTGGGTGTGCGCGCCCAGCCAGTGGTCAATGCTGCCTTCGGCGATGAGTTCGGCGATGAAACTGCGCGGCACGATGGTGCGGCGGTCCACATAAAACGGCACGCCCTGCAGCCAGGCTTCTTGCGTGAGGTAGGCCGCAGGTTCGCGGGTGTCGATGCGGCGCTGCACGAGTGCGCGCACAGCGGTTTGCTGTTCGGGTGAAACGGGCTGCTCTGCCAGTGCGTCCAGGTCACTGTCCAGCGGCAGACCCAGCTGCCACAGCACCAGCCAGGCGGCTTCGTCCTGGGCGTTGGTGGTGCCGTGGCCGTAGGCCAGTTGCGCGGCGTCGAGGTGGTTCACCGCCTCGGCCAGAAGTTGTTGCAGTTTCAAAGGGGTTCCGATGGGAGCGTTCAGAGGAATGTTCAGCGGCTGGCGCTGGCCGCATGGGCCAGGTTGTCCAGGGTGCGCCGGTAAATGTTTTTCAGGGGTTCGATGTCGGCCACGGCCACACATTCGTCGATTTTGTGGATGGTGGCGTTGGGCGGGCCGAGCTCAATCACTTGCGGGCAGACCTGGGCAATGAACCGGCCATCGCTGGTGCCGCCGGTGGTGGAGAGCTGGGTATTCAACCCCGTCTCAGCGTGAATAGCCACCCGCACGGCATCCACCAGGGGGCCCGGCGCGGTGAGGAAAGGGCGACCACCCAGGGTCCAGACCAGATCGTGGTCGGCACCGGGGTGCAGGCCGTGGCGCGCCAGAATGTCGAGCACGCGCTGCTGCAAACCCTCGGGTGTGGATTCGGTGGAGAAACGGAAATTGAAGTCCACCACCACGGTGCCCGGAATGATGTTGCTGGCGCCGGTGCCGCCGTGGATGTTGCTGATTTGCCAGCTGGTGGGTGGGAAATAGGCGTTGCCCGCGTCCCACACGGTGGCCGCCAGCTCGGCCAGGGCCGGGGCCGCCAGGTGAATCGGGTTTTTCGCCAGGTGCGGATAGGCAATGTGGCCTTGAATGCCCTTCACCGTGAGCTGGCCGCTCAGGGTGCCGCGGCGGCCGTTCTTGATCATGTCGCCGGTGCGTTCTACCGAAGTGGGCTCGCCCACGATGCACCAGTCCATGCGCTCACCCCGGCGTTGCAGCTCGCGGCACACCACCACGGTGCCGTCCAGCGCCGGGCCTTCCTCGTCGCTGGTGAGCAAAAAGGCGATGTCGATGGCTGGGCTCGGGTTTGTTGCCACGAATTCTTCACAGGCTACCACCATGGCGGCGAGTGAGGCTTTCATGTCGCTGGCCCCGCGCCCAAACAGTTTGCCGTCGCGGTGCGTGGGCACAAACGGGTCGCTGGCCCAGGCGCTGGCGGGGCCGGTGGGTACCACATCGGTGTGGCCCGCAAAGATGAGGGTGGGTTGCTGGCCGCTGCCCAGACGTGCCCAGAGGTTGGTGACCCGGAAGTCGGCAGGGCCACTTTCGAGGGTTTCGCAGACAAAGCCCATCGCGGACAGGCGCGCTGCGATCAGCATTTGGCAACCCTCGTCGCGCGGTGTGACAGACGGGCGGGCAATCAGTTCTTCGGTCAGGCGCAGGGTGGCGTTCATGGGCTCAGAATTTCACGTCGAGCGAGAACTCGGTAAAGGTGGCGTTGTCGCCATGGTCGTCGTCGGACGGTGTTGCCGTCTGGTTCGATTTCGAGGCATTGAAGTCGTTTTGCAAGCGCCACATGAGGTTGCTCGGAGAATCGGCCTGGGCCAGCCCCTCTTTGCGCGACACCAGACCCTCAATGATGAGGCGCGACAGATCCTGCTCAAAGCTCTGCGAGCCCTCGGCCATGGACTTTTCCATGGCTTCGCGCACCCCGGAAAAATCGGCTTTTTGAATCAGGTCAGAAATCAGCACCGTGTTGAGCATGACTTCCACGGCCGGTACGCGCCCACCCGACTCCGTGCGCATGAGCCGCTGCGAAAGAATGGCGCGCAGCGCAGAAGCCAGATCACCCAGCATGGTCGGGCGGACCTCCACCGGATAGAAACTCAAAATGCGGTTGAGCGCGTGGTAGCTGTTGTTGGCATGCAGGGTGGCCAGACACAAGTGACCCGATTGCGCATAGGCAATGGCTGCCGACATGGTTTCCCGGTCCCGAATCTCACCAATCAAGATCACATCGGGAGCCTGGCGCAGGGCATTTTTCAGTCCAATTTGCAACGACGCCGTGTCGGTGCCAATTTCACGCTGGTTGACCACCGACCTTTTGTTGCTGTAAACATATTCGATAGGGTCTTCGATGGTCAGTATGTGACCTGTGGTGCGCTCGTTGCGGTGGTCGATCATGGCCGCCAGCGTGGTGGTTTTTCCCGCTCCGGTGGCGCCCACCATGAGCACCAGGCCGCGCTTTTCCATCACCAGGTCACCCAGAATGGGTGGCACATTGAGCGACGCCAGCGCAGGCACCACATCGGGCACAAACCGGATCACGCCAGCGTAGTTGCCCCGCTGGCGGAAAGCGCTGACGCGGAAGTTGCCAACCCCTTCCAGAGGGATTGCCATGTTGAGCTCACCCGTGTCCACCAGCTCTTCCATGCGCGTAGGCGGCAGTATTTCCGCCAGCAGGCTGCGGGGCGCGTCGGGAGGCAGCATCTGGCTGTTGATCGGCATTGTTTCCCCGTTGATCTTGATCATGGCGGGCGCATGCGCCGACAGGTACACATCCGAGGCCTTTTTCTTGGCCATCAGGCGCAGGATGCGCTCCATCGTTCCGCTGTTCATGCCAGATCTTTCAAGAACCCGTCAAACTTGCCAGCAACCACGCCTGTTACCCAGAACACCGCCGATCTGGCTTCGCCAGTCCTCAGGTGTTGCCCCTTGAAGGGCGAAGCGCAGCGACGGAAGTGGGCCAAACTCAATCGCGCAGCAAGTCGTTCAGGCTGGTTTTGCTGCGCGTCTGGGCGTCTACGCGCTTGACAATGATGGCCGCGTACAGGCTGTATTGGCCACCGTCTTTGGGCAGGCTGCCGCTGATCACCACCGAGCCTGACGGGATGCGGCCGTAGCTCACTTCGCCCGTGGCGCGGTCGTAAATCGGTGTGCTCTGGCCGATGTAGACGCCCATGGAGATGACAGAATTTTCTTCCACCACCACGCCTTCGACCACTTCGGAGCGGGCGCCAATAAAGCAGTTGTCTTCAATGATGGTGGGGCCGGCCTGCAGCGGCTCCAGCACGCCGCCAATGCCCACGCCGCCCGAAAGATGCACGTTTTTGCCGATCTGCGCGCACGAACCCACGGTGGCCCAGGTGTCCACCATGGTGTTCTCATCCACGTAAGCGCCAATGTTCACGTAGCTGGGCATGAGGATGGCGCCCTTGGCGATGAAGCTGCCCCGGCGGGCCACGGCCGGCGGCACCACGCGCACGCCGGTGGCCTTCATGTCGGCTTCAGACAAATGCGCAAACTTGGTCTGCACCTTGTCGTAGAACGCCAGGTCACCGCTGCGCATCATTTGGTTGTCTTTCAGGCGGAAAGACAACAACACGGCCTTCTTGATCCACTGGTGCACCGTCCACTGGCCCACCGCTTCGCGGGTGGCCACGCGCAGCTTGCCCGCGTTGAGTTCGGCAATCACGTGTTCCACCGCGTCCAGCACCTCTTTGGGGGCGGAGGCAGGGGAGAGTTCAGCGCGGTTGTCCCAGGCGTTGTCGATCAGGGTTTGCAATTGTTGGGTCATGGTTTCAGACTCGGTAGGAAATGGGGTGGTGAGAAAAGTCAGGGGCTCAGTCGTTGTGGAACACAAACGCGTTGATGCGCCCTGCGGCTTCCAGGCATTCGGCGGACTCCGCGACCAGTGCCATGCGGATGCGGGCCTTGCCCGGGTTGAAGCCGGCCACTTCGCGCGCGAGGTAGCTGCCAGGCAAAACTGTCACATTGTATTGAGCCAGCAATTCGCGGGCAAAAGCTTCGTCTGCCGTGAGCCCGGGTATACGGCCTTCAAACACCGTCGGCACCTCGGCCCACAGGTAAAAGGCCGCGTCCGGTAAGGCCACGTTCAGCACCTGGGCCACGACCGGCGTGACTTGCGCGAATTTCTCGCGGTACTGGCGGCGGTTGTCCACCACGTGGGCTTCGTCGCTCCAGGCCACCACACTCGCGGCTTGCACCGCCGGGCTCATGGCCCCGCCGTGGTAAGTGCGGTAGAGCAAAAACGGTTTGATGAGCGCGGCGTCGCCCGCCACAAAGCCACTGCGCATGCCCGGCACATTGCTGCGCTTGGACAGACTGGTGAGCATCAGCAGGTTTTTAAAGTCGTTGCGGCCCAACTTCATCGCGGCTTCCAGCCCGCCCAGCGGGGGTTCGTCTCGAAAGTAGATCTCGCTGTAGCACTCGTCGGACGCAATCACAAAGCCGAAACGGTCGCTCAGCTCAAACAGCTTCTCCCACTCGGCCAGCGGCATCACGGCGCCGGTGGGGTTGCCGGGCGAACACACAAAGATCAGTTGCGTCTGCGCCCACACCGCATCGGGCACGCTGTCCCAGTCCACCGCGAAATTGCGCGCCGGGTCGCTGGCCACATAGTGGGGCCGGGCACCGCTCAGCAACGCCGCACCTTCGTAAATTTGGTAGAACGGGTTGGGAAACACCAGCGTGGCACCGGGCTGGGTCGGGTCGATCACCGTTTGGGCAAAGGCAAAAAGCGCTTCGCGCGAGCCGTTCACCGGCAGCACCTGGGTGGCCGGGTTCACGTTCACGCCATAACGGCGCTGCAGCCAGGCGGCGCAGGCTTGGCGCAACGCGGGCTCGCCGGCGGTGGCGGGGTAGGTTGTCAAACCGGTGTCGAGCGCGGCGGCGAGCGCCTGCTTTAAAAAATCGGGCGTGGCGTGTTTGGGTTCGCCAATGCCCAGGCTGATGGGGCTGTAGTTTGGGTTGGGGGTGACGTCGGCGAACAGCTTGCGCAGCCGCTCAAAGGGATAGGGCTGCAGGAGGGACAACTTGGGGTTCATGGCGTGCATTATCCCAAGGAGAATCCCAGGGCCGCTGGCGCAGGGGCGTACCGAGGTCCGAGGTGGGTGGACACGGTATCATCTGCATTGCAGTCCGACCCTTACGAGGGATGGATTTCCTATATAAATCAAACAGTTAGCCACCCGCGACCGAATTTTCGTGCGTCTCAATTCGATCAAGTTATCAGGCTTCAAGTCCTTCGCCGAACCGACCAATTTCATGTTGCCCGGTCAGCTGGTGGGCGTGGTGGGGCCCAATGGCTGCGGCAAATCCAACATCATGGACGCCGTGCGCTGGGTGCTGGGCGAGTCCAAAGCCTCGGAGCTGCGTGGCGAGTCGATGCAAGACGTGATCTTCAACGGCACCAACCACCGCAAACCGGCCAGCCGCTCCAGCGTGGAGCTGGTGTTTGACAACAACGACCACCGCGCCGGTGGGCAGTGGGGACAGTTTGGCGAAATTGCGGTCAAGCGCGTGCTCACCCGCGACGGCACCAGCAGCTATTACATCAACAACCAGCCCGTGCGCCGCCGCGACGTACAGGACGTGTTCCTGGGCACCGGCCTGGGGCCGCGTGCCTACGCCATCATTGGCCAAGGCACCATCAGCCGCATCATCGAGAGCAAACCCGAAGAGCTTCGCCTGTTCCTCGAAGAAGCCGCCGGTGTCTCCAAATACAAAGAGCGCCGCCGCGAAACCGCCAACCGGCTGGCCAGCACGCGCGAAAACCTCACGCGGGTGGACGACATCCTGCGCGAACTCAACGCCAACCTGGAGAAGCTGGAGAAGCAAGCCGAGGTGGCTGCGCGCTACCAAACCCTGCAGGCCAGCGCCACGCTCAAGCAGCACCAGTTGTGGTTTCTCAAGTGCACCGACGCCGAGGCCGAGCAAGCCCGCGTGAAGCACGACGCGGCACAGGCGCTGAACGACCTGGAGTCCCGCACGGCCGACCTGCGCCGGGTCGAATCCGGACTGGAAACCATTCGCCAGGCCCACTATGCCGCTGGCGACCAGGTGAACCAGGCGCAGGGCAAGCTGTACGAAGCCACCGCCGAGGTGGGCAAGCTCGAAGCCGAGATCCGTTATGTGGTGGAAGGCCGCCAGCGGGTCGAACAGCGCTTGGTGCAGCTCAAAGAGCAAATCAACGCCTGGAGCACCCGCAGCGAAGACGCTGGCGTGGAGCTGGAGCAGCTGGCCGAGGCCATGCTGGAGGCCGAAGACAAGTCGATGGTGCTGGCCGCCCAGGGCGAAGAGCAGGCCATGGCTTTGCCCGCTCTGGAAGACAGTCTGCGCCAAGCCCAGAGCCGCGCCAACGAACAGCGCGCCAGCGTGACGCAGGTGCAACAGCAGATCCAGGTGCTGGCCGCCGAGCAGCGCAGCATTGAAGAGCAAAGCCGCCAGCTCAACCAGCGCCGTGAGCGCTTGAACACCGACCGCAACGTCCTGGCGGCGCCCGACGAAGCGCGCCTGGAGCAGGCGCAAACCCAACTGGCCAGTGCGCAAGAGCTGACCGAACTCAACGACGCCGTGTTGCAGGAGCTGCAAGACAGCGTGCCCCAGCTGGACGACGAACGGCGCGTTGCACAGCAGGCGGTGAACCGCGAGTCGGCCCAGCAGTCGGCCCTGTCGGCCCGCCTGGAAGCGCTCAAGGCGCTGCAAGACAAGGTGCGTACCGATGGCAAGCTGCAGCCCTGGCTGGTCAAGCACGGGCTGGATGGTTTGCAGGCGTTGTGGAGCCGGCTCCACGTGGAGCCCGGTTGGGAGAACGCCCTGGAAGCCGCCCTGCGCGAGCGCCTGGGTGCGTTGGAGGTGTCGCGCCTGGACATGATGCGCGCCCTGGGCAACGACGCGCCACCGGCCAAACTGGCTTTTTACAACCCATTTGCGAACCCCGTTTCAGCGCCCACCGGCGCTGGCGCTTCGGGCATCAAGCCCTTGATCGCGTGGCTGCGCCCGCAAGACGCGGCACAGCAGGCCCTGCTGGGCGAGTGGCTGCACGGTTGCCTGAGCGCACCCAGCCTCGAAGAAGCGCTGGCGCAGCGCAGCCAGTTGCAGGCGGGTGAAACCATTTTTGTGCCCAGCGGGCACGCCGTGACGGCGCACAGCCTGAGCTTTTACGCACCCGACAGCGAGCAGGCCGGCCTGCTCGCCCGCGCGCAAGAAATCGAGCACCTGGAAAAAGAGGTGCGCGCCCAGGTGATCGTGGCCGAACAGGCCCGCACCGTGCTGGTGCGTGCCGAGGCGGCCTACGCCGACGCCTCGCAGCGCCTGGTGAGCGCCCGCCGCGAAGCCGCCGACGCCCGCAGCCGCGCCCATGAACTGCAGGTGCAAACCCTGCGCCTGACCCAGCAGGCTGAGCAGACCCGTGCCCGCAGCCAGCAAATTGCCGGCGACATGGCCGAGGTGGATGCCCAGCTGGACGGGCTGCAAGAGCGCCGCGTGACCGCCGAAGCCCGGTTTGAAGAACTGGACATGCAACTGGCCGACAGCCAGGAGCGCCACGCCCAACTGGACGACAAGGTGATGGACGCCGAGCGGGCCCTGAACCAGGCCCGTGAGCAGCAGCGCACGCTGGAGCGCACCGCCCAGGAAGCCACGTTTGCCCTGCGCAGCCTGCAAGCTCGCCAGGGCGAACTGCAGCGTTCGCTGGAAACCGCCGCCAGCCAGGAAAAGTCGCTGGCCGACGAAGCGCAGCGCGCCCGCGACGAACTGGCCCGCCTGAACGATGCGGCGGCCCAGGGCGGGCTGCAAAGCGCGCTGGCCACCAAGATGGAGCGCGAACAGGCGCTGAGTGCGTTGCGCAGCGGCTACGACGACCTCACCCACCAACTGCGCACCAGCGACGAACGCCGCGCGCAACTGGAGCGCGAGCTGGAGCCGCTGCGCATCCGCATCACCGACTTTCAGCTCAAAGAGCAGGCTGCGCGCCTGGGCGTAGAGCAATACAGCCAGTTGTTGACCGAGGCCGAAGCCGATCTGGCGGCCGTCGCACAAAGCGTGGCCGAGGGCAACGTGCGCCTGACCGGTCTGCAAAGCGAGATTGACCGCATGCACCGCGACATCCAGGCGCTGGGCGCGGTCAACCTGGCCGCGCTGGACGAGTTGACCGCAGCACGCGAGCGCAAGACCTTTCTGGATGCGCAGTCGGCCGATCTGGTGGAAGCCATGAACACGCTGGAAGACGCCATCAAAAAGATCGACGCCGAAACCCGCGAGCTGCTGGGCAGCACCTTCGAAACCGTCAACGGGCACTTCGGACGCATGTTCCCCGAGCTGTTCGGCGGCGGCAACGCCCGCCTGGTCATGACCGGTGAAGAAATTCTGGACGCGGGCGTGCAGGTGCTGGCGCAACCCCCCGGCAAGAAAAACCAGACCATCCACCTGCTCTCGGGCGGCGAAAAAGCGCTCACGGCCATTGCACTCGTGTTCGCCATCTTCCAGCTCAACCCGGCCCCGTTTTGCCTGCTGGACGAGGTGGACGCGCCGCTGGACGACGCCAACACCGAGCGCTACGCCAAGCTGGTGACCAGCATGAGCAAAAAAGGCACCCAGTTCCTGTTCATCAGCCACAACAAGATCGCCATGGAAATGGCCGAGCAACTGATTGGCGTGACCATGCAAGAGCAGGGCGTTTCCCGTATCGTGGCGGTGGACATGGAGTCCGCCGCCAGCATGATCGAGTCCACCTAAAACCAAGTCCCAAGCACCATGAGCACACTGCAAATCAGTCTGGCCATCATCGGCGGTCTCGTGCTGGCGGGCGTGGTCGCCTACAACGCCTGGATTGCACGCAAGAGCGCACCGCGCACGGCCAGTGAGCGCGGGCACGACAGCCGCTTCCATGCCAACAGCCGCTTTGAAGACACCAAACCCGCCGCCGACGGCAGCCTTCAGGAAGATGGCCACCGCATCGACCCGGTGCTCGGTGACGGTTTTGGTGGCATGAGTGGCGGCGGTGGCATGGCCCATGAGGGTCACCCACTGCCATCGCAGACCAGCCCGGTGACACTCAACCAGATGGTCAGCCCAGCGGACAAGCGGGCCGGTCTGGACGCCCTGATCGACGTCATCACCCCGCTGCAGCTCGAAGCCGCTGTGCTGGGCGAAGCTTTGTTGGCCGCTATGCCCGGCACCCGCCGGGTGGGCAGCAAGCCTTTTGCGGTCGAGGGCCAGACACCCACCGGCGAATGGGAAACCCCGCGCCCGGGCCAGCGCTACCGCACCTTGCAAGCCGGCGTACAGCTCGCCAACCGCTCGGGCGCGCTCAACGACATTGAGTTCTCTGAATTTGTGGTCAAGGTGCAGGCCTTTGCCGACGCGGTGGGCGCCTCACCCGACTTTCCCGACATGCGCGCCGAAGTGGCCCGCGCCCGCGAACTCGACGCCTTTGCCAGCGCCCACGACGCGCAACTGGGCTTCACCCTGCGCGCGCGCAGCGCCGCCTGGAGCCCCGGCTATGTGGCGCAACACGCCTACCGGCTGGGCTTTGTGGCCGGTTCCTTGCCCGGGCGCATGGTATTGCCCGGCAGCCAGGGACAGGCGCCCATTCTCAGCCTGACGTTTGACCCCCAGGCTGCCATGGCCGACGACCCGGAACAAAGCGCCTTGCGCGACATGGCCCTGGCGCTGGAAGTGACCCACGTACCCCGCAGCGAACAGCCCTTTGTGCGCATGCGCGAAATTGCAGCCTTCCTGGCCGAGGCCATGGACGGCGTGGTCACCGACGATGCCGGACATTTGCTCAGCCGCGACACCATGGACCACATCGGCGCCGATCTGGAAAGTCTGTACGACGCGCTGGACAGCCGCGACCTGGCTGCGGGCTCTCCCCAGGCGCGGCGCCTATTCAGTTGACCCACGCCCCGTTTTGCCCTCTCCAGGGGCCTCGCTGGTGGTTTCTCCAAGCCGCTGCGCCTTGATGCCTTTCACCCGTTGTGTGGTTTCACCCCATGAGCACATCTGATCTTTTCTCCTTTGAGCCCACGCCCGCTCAACGTGCGACCGCACTGCGCGAGCAGTTGAACCACCACGCCCACCTGTACTACACGTTGGATGCGCCCGAGCTTCCCGACGCCGAATACGACCGCCTGTTCCGCGAACTGCAAACCCTCGAAGCCGCGCACCCAGAACTGCTGGCACCCGACTCCCCCACCCAGCGCGTGGGTGGCCGCGTGCTGGACGCCTTCACCCCGGTGCGCCATGCGGTGCCCATGCTGTCGATCAACACCGAGACCGACACCGAGCCCACCGGCGCCCTGAACTTCGACCACCGCGTGCGCCGCGCCCTGGGCCTGACCGAGGCCGACGCGCCGCTGGATTACGTGGCCGAGCTGAAATTTGACGGCCTGGCCATGAGCCTGCGCTACGAAAACGGCCTGCTGGTGCAAGCCGCCACGCGTGGCGACGGCGAAGTGGGCGAAGACGTGACGCACAACATCCGCACCATTGGGCAAATCCCCCTCAAGCTGCAAGCCCCCACGCTTCCCACTGCATCCCAACCGATCCCGCCCGTGCTCGAAGTGCGCGGCGAGGTGTACATGCGCCGCGACCACTTCGACGCCCTGAACGACAAACAGCGCGCCAAAATCGCCGCCGGTGCCAAAGGCGAAAAAACCTTCGTCAACCCACGCAATGCCGCCGCTGGCGCGGTGCGCCAGCTCGACTCCGGCATTGCCGCGCAGCGTCCCTTGAGCTTCTTCGCCTACGGCCTGGGCGACATCACCTCGCCCGAGCAAGGTGGGCCCGCGTTTGACACCCACTTTCAACTGCTCATGCAGCTCAAAGCCTGGGGATTTCCGGTGGCCGAGCAAACCACCGTGGCTCACGGCGCCGACGAGCTGGTCGCCTTTCACCAGCGCATCGGCGCCAGCCGCGACCAACTGCCCTACGACATCGACGGCGTGGTCTACAAAGTCAATTCGCTGGCCTTGCAGCGCCAGCTGGGCTTTGTCACCCGCGAACCGCGCTGGGCTGTGGCCCACAAATACCCCGCGCAAGAGCAGCTCACCACCGTGCTCGCCATCGACGTGCAAGTGGGCCGCACCGGCAAGCTCACCCCCGTGGCCAAACTCGCGCCCGTATGTGTGGGCAACGTCACCGTCACCAACGCCACCTTGCACAACGAAGACGAAGCCCGCCGCAAAGACGTGCGAGTGGGCGACACCGTCATCGTGCGCCGCGCGGGCGACGTGATTCCCGAGGTGGTGGCCGTGTTGCCCGATAAACGCGTGGCCGACGCGCCCCCGTTCACCATGCCGCACCAGTGCCCGGTGTGCGGCAGCGCCGCCGTGCGCGAAGAAGGCGAGGCCGACTACCGCAGCACCGGTGGCCTGTTTTGCAGCGCCCAGCGCAAAGAAGCCAGCTTGCAATTCGCCCACAGCCGAGCGGTGGAGGTGGAAGGCCTGGGCGACAAACTGGTGGAACAGCTGGTGGATGCGGGCGTCGTCAAAACCCTGCCCGACCTGTACCGCCTGGGCCTCACCGCCCTGGCCAGCCTGGACCGCATGGCCGACAAATCGGCCCTGAACATACTGGCGGCCCTGGAAAAGTCCAAACACACCACGCTGCCGCGTTTCTTGTTCGGCCTGGGTATTCGCCACGTGGGCGAGGCCACCGCCAAAGAACTGGCCCGCCACTTCGGCCAGCTCGACCGCATCATGGACGCCACCGAAGAACAACTGCTGGAGGTCAGCGACGTGGGCCCTGTGGTGGCGCAAAGCATCCGCACCTTCTTCGACCAGCCCCACAACCGCGAGGTGGTTGAGCAACTGCGCGCCTGCGGCCTGCACTGGGCCGAAGGCGAACCGGCCGAACGCGCTGCCCAACCCCTGGCAGGCAAAACCTTCGTGCTCACCGGCACCTTCCCCACCCTGAGCCGCGACCAGGCCAAAGACCTGCTGGAAGCCGCAGGCGCCAAAGTGGCCGGCTCGGTCAGCAAAAAAACCGACTACGTGGTGGCAGGCGCGGAAGCTGGGAGCAAACTGGACAAAGCACAGGCGCTGGGTGTGGAGGTGTTGGATGAGGCGGGGATGATGGGGTTGCTGGGGCAGGGGTGACGCGCTGCGGTCGGGTCAAGACAGCACCAGCAACGCATCCAGCGGGCTGGCCGTGCCGCCTGCCGCCACCTTCAGCACATGGGTGTAGATCATGGTGGTGGACACATCAGAATGCCCCAGCAGCTCCTGCACCGTGCGGATGTCGGTGCCCGCCTGCAGCAAGTGGGTGGCGAACGAGTGGCGCAGGGTGTGAACGGAAACCGGTTTGCAAATGCCCGCCTGTGCGACCGCTTTCTTGATGGCGCGTTGCAGGCGCTCCTCAAACAAGTGGTGCCGCCGCTCCACACCCGAGCGGGGGTCCACCGACAAAGTGGGTGAAGGAAACAGCCAAAACCAGCCCCACGTTTGCCCCACTTTGGGGTATTTCTGCTCCAGAGCATGCGGCGTTTCCACTCCGCCGCGCTGCGCCCGTTGGTCCGCGTCCCAAACGGCGCGCGCCTGCAGCAACTGGCCGTGCAAGGCCTGAGCCAATGACTGAGGCAACATCACCACCCGGTCTTTGCCACCCTTGGCCTCACGAACGATGATCACCCGGCGGTGAAAATCCACATCCTTGATTCGCAACCGCAAGCCTTCCATCAAGCGCATGCCGGTTCCATACAGCAATTGAGCCAACAGCAGCATCTGTCCATCCAGAAAGCGGAATAACGCAGACACCTCATCCCGCGTCAATACACTCGGAATGCGGCGCTTTTGTGTTGGCCTATTGACGCCATTGAGCCAGGGCAGGTCGATGTTCAGCACCTCCCGGTACAAGAACAACAAAGCACTCAGAGCCTGGTTGTGCGTAGAAGTCGAAACCCGGTGCTCGGTCGCCAGCATGGTGAGAAACGCTTCAACCTCTGCCGCACCCATTTCCCTCGGGTGTCGCATCGGGCCATCGCGACCGTGCCAGCGGATGAAAAACTTGATCCAGTAGAGGTAGGCCTTCTCGGTCTGCAAGCTATAGTGCAGTTGAACTAAACCGCTAACGCGGTGGCTGGTGCGCAAGCACGGCCACCGCGTTTTGCATGGTGCAGGGCTTGCCAAATGTAGGGTTTGGCGCAGCCTGAGGGCTGGGGAATGTTCCCCGGAACTTCAGGAGAATTGCCATGAGCCCATTGCGTCAAAGCATGGTCGACGCCATGACCGTGCGCGGCCTGTCGGTGCGCACCATCGAGTGCTACACCGAATCCATCAGCCGCCTCTCGCGCCACCATGGCGGCATCAGTCCCGCACGCTTGACCCCGGAGCAGATCGAGGCCTACCTGCTGCATTTGGTCCAAGACCGCAAGCTCTCCTACAGCAGCGTCAACCACGCCGCCAGCGCCTGCCGCTTCTTGTTCGAAACCGTGCTGGGCAGGCCCACCGAGTTGCGCCACCTGCGCCCACCCATGGCCAAAGTGCCTCAGAAGCAACCCGAGCTGCTCTCGCGCCAGGAGATCACCCGCCTGTTCGCGGCCTGCCCCCACCCGGGCCACAGAATGCTGCTGCAAACCCTGTACGCCAGCGGATTGCGCATCAGCGAGGCCTGCCAGTTGCAAGTGGCCGACATCGATTCAAGCCCCGACCGCATGATGGTGCGTGTGCGCGCAGGCAAAGGGGGTGCAGACCGCTACACCTTGCTCAGCCCCAGTCTGCTGGCCGCGCTGCGGGCGCACTGCGTGAGCTACCGCCCGCACCGCCAAGCGCCAGGCTGGTTGTTTGCGCACCCGAGCACCGGCCAGCCCTTGAGCGGCGAGCACATGCAGCGCATTTACCAACGCGCCCGCCACAAAGCCGGCATCATGAAGATGGGATCAACCCATACATTGCGCCACTGCTTTGCCACCCACTTGCTCGAAGGCGGCGTGGACCTGTACACCATCAGCCGCTTGCTCGGCCACGGCCACATCAGCACCACCACGCGCTTGCCTGCACCTGATCAGCCCGCAGTTCAAACCCATCCCAGGCGCCGACCCGCTGGACTTGCTGGCAACACTCACGCCGTTTTAAACCCTCGCTGCCAGCACCAACAGCGCCCAAGTCAAGCGCCGTGGGCAAACCCACCGTGGCCGATGTGCTGCGCCTGCACGGGCAGGACTATTTGAGCCGCCACAGTTTGAGCACCCCGCAGGCCAAAGCCTGGCGGGCCATCTGCGCCTGCCGCACCGCCGCCATGGGCGGGCAGCAACTGGCCTGCAGCGCGTGCGGACACAGCCACTGGCAATACCACTCCTGCCGCAACCGCCACTGCCCCACCTGCGGCGCGCGCGCCAAAGACGCTTGGTTGCAAGCACGCCTGAATCAAGTGCTGGATGTGCCCTACACGCACCTGGTGTTTGCACTGCCGCACGAGTTCAACGCCCTGTACCACCAGAACCCCAAACCACTCATCAACGCCTTGTTTGCCAGCGTCTCGCAAACGCTCGCCGAATTGGCCGCCAACCCCAGGTGGATGGGTGTGGCCGGGGGCAAACCGGCTTTCAGCTTGGTGCTGCACACCTGGAGCCAGGACTTGGGTTTGCACATCCACCTGCACGCCATCATGGCCTGTGGGGTGTTGGGCCAGGGCCAATGGCACACGCCCGTCAGAAAGCCCGACTACCTGTTCCCCACGCGGGCGCTGTCCAAGGTGTGGCGTGCCAAGTTCATGCAGCGCTTGCGTGAAACAGCCTCGCAGGCGGTGCCATCGTTGGGCAAAGCAGTGCAGGCACTGTGGAAGAAAGACTGGGTGGTTTACGCCAAAACCCCGCTCGGTGGTGCCGCGCAGGTGCTGCAATACCTGAGCCGCTACACCCACCGCACGGCCATTGGCAACGAGCGCATCCTCAGTCTGCAGGGCGATGAAGTCGTCATCAGCGCCCGCGCCAAACGCAGCGAAGGCCAGGCGGGCGAGCAGGGAAAGAAGCGCACGCTGCGCCTGCTCGGGCCAGACTTCATGGGCCGCTTCATGCAGCACGTCTTGCCCAGTGGGCTCAAACGTATTCGGCACTACGGCCTGTTGGCCAACCCCACCGGGACCAAGCTGGCGCAGGCCAGAGCGGCGCTGCACATGCCCGCGCCCAACCCAAAGGCGCAGGAATGCGCGC
>NZ_JAUSOO010000010.1 GCF_030656115.1 Hydrogenophaga sp. | reverse complement strand
CGGCTGATGAAGCATCGCTGGCTGGCGCTCAAGCGGCGCAGCAAGGAGGAGCTTGAGCAGGCTGTGGATCATGTCTTTGCCAACTTTGGCGGGAAATTCAAGATGGATTTTTGAGGTGGACTATTTGTATGGTCTGACTTACCTGCAGGTCTGGGGCGAACTGGGAGAAATCTACGCGGAGATCAAGTTTGGGCTTCGCCGCCATGTGACTCACGCGCCCGGGTCAGACGGAACGATTGACGGCAAGCTTGGTGAGGTGAAGACCATCTCGCCCGAGAAGGCCAGCGACATCGTATTGGTCAAAAGCCAGGACAACTTTGAGCAGCTACTGATCGTCCGCATTGATAGGGACTTCCAGTTCCGAAGCAAGCTCATCGACCGTAGCGAGTTGAAGGGCGGCACGGGCAAGCACCTCCGTGGGCGGTTCGCTTGACGAGGACAAACGGTCGTGCACAGCTTTCTCGACGCGCGAACAGGCTGGCCTTTGTTGAGTGACCGGTGACGGTTATGCTGCGGTCGGTTGACCCTTCCATCCTTGAATGGCAGGTTACCTCGGCTGCCGACATTCAGGCGTACAAAGTCACAGGCAGCAACCAACCTGAAGCTGGCCTTCGCTTCGCTTGATTCAACGGGATTTCATGGCCGAATTCCGTCAGATAGACGCGACAGGCTTATATCCACTCGAGCGGGCTTCTCAGGGCCATGCGGCAGTGATATCCGCTCCCCTTCATCCTGCGTGCCTGTTCGTTTTTTCCGCCGCATGGCTATCGAGCCTTCGAACGCCCTCCAAGTTGACCTCCCTGGTGGTGCTCATTACAGTTGCTCTACCGGATCATTCCGTTTGAAAGATTTTTTATGCTCGCCACCCCAGCACACGCACCGGCGCCTGCCATTGATTTGGCTCGCAAGTTCAGCGCCTGGCTCGCTGACTCGACCCCGCCAGAGGCATCCGATATGGGCCGACACATCTTCGTGGAACAGGACACAACCCCGTTCTTGGACAGTGCGCGGGCATCTCGCTTGATTCGTACCGGTGTGCGAGCTGGACACGTTGCCGAGTTGGTTGGCCTCTTTGGACTGTCTCGGAAAGAGGATTTGAGCGGAGCGCTCAACACGAACGGGGTCAGTCTGTGGCGTTGGGCACGAGGCAACAAGCAGTTGCCCGGGGCCACGGTTGAGCAGATCTTGCGCACCATGCAGCTGCAGCTGTTGGCCACCGAGGTGTTCGGTGATGTGGATCAGGCGCACAAATGGCTGCACAAGCCACACCCGTCGCTGGACGACATGACGCCCGCAGCGTTCGCCGACAACGAGTTCGGGGCGCAAAAGGTGCGCGGTATGTTGGCAGGCCTGAAGTACGGCGGTGTGGCTTGACCTTGGCGGTTTGGAGAATTGGCTTCAACGGGGATTTGCGTCTCTCCGCGCTGCCCTATGGCTCAACGCTTGGCCCGGGCCGGTGGCACCTGCCGCCGCCGACCGGACTGCCCGTTGTTTATGCAGGCTCTTCTCGCGCGCTGGCACAACTGGAAAAACGTGTCCACGCGAACGGCGTCGCCCCCATCATGCAGGCGTTGATTCGATTGGAGTTGCCAACAACGTCGGTCACTCAGGACGCCGAAAACGATCTGGGACTTGAGGCCCGCTGGCGCAACGATGAGGCCTACACACAGAAAGTGGGCTTGCGCTGGTTGAAGTCCGGGGCCTCGCTGGGACTTTGGATTCCGTCTGCAGTCGAGCCGCGAGAGCGGAACCTTCTTCTCAATCCAGCGCACCAGGACTACGCTGGAATCCGGGTGGTGGTCGAAGATGCGGACTTCAAATTCAATCCGCGGCTGTTCTAAATCACACGACCTCGACATGCAACACCCGCAGCGCCGCCGCCTGTGCCATCGTCGCCTGGTAGCCCGCTGCTATCGCCCGCTGCCGAAATTCGCGGGACAGGCTGACCCAGTATCCGAAATCGGGCTTGAGCAGCAGGTGGGCATGTTGTGCGTCGGCTTGCACCAACGCTTGTTTGCGCAGGTCGCTTGCGCGGTAGCGTTCGGCGCCGGGTGGGGTGCGGTCAAGGTGGGCGGTGGCGTCTACCGCCAGCACGCGCTGCGCGCCCAGCGCCCGGGCCACGCGCACGGGCAGGGGCGTGGTCCAGTCGGCGTCTATGTGTTGCTGGCCACGGATGCGCACGGGCGCAAACTGGCCTTCGATGGCGCTGGACGCTTGCACCGCCAGGCCCACGTCGCCCGCGGTGAAGGCCACGGCAACGCCGTCGGTGCGGCGGGCTGCCACACAGGCCATGGGCACGGGCATGCGCTCCAGCAGCTGCACGCGGCTGTGCTGGCGCACCAGTTCTGCGATGGCGGTGCCGCTCAAGCGCTCGGCCGCACCCACGGCGATGCGGGCGAGCGCCAGCGGCTGCACGTCAAGCGCGAGGGTTTCTATTTCGGTGGCGCTCAGGCCTGAAGCGCACAGGCTGCCCACCAGCGCGCCGACCGAGGCACCGACGATGAGGTCGGGCACCAGGCCGAGTTCTTCCAGGGCTTTGAGCACGCCCACATGCACGAAGCCGCGCGGCCCGCCCGAGCTGAACACCCAGGCGGTGCGCACCGGCTGGCGCAGGGCTTGGGCGCGCGGTGCGTCGGGGCCGTTGTGATCTTGGTCGGGCCTGAAGCTGCAACCCGCCAAGCCTGCCGCGCCAGCGGCCAGCAAGAAGTGGCGGCGCGGTAATGGCATGGCGGCGGGTGTGGTGGTGGTGTCAGGGTTGGCGCGCTTTGGCTTCGGCCACGGCTTTGGCCAGGGCTTCGCCGCTTTGGTAGTGCGGCACGCGCAGCACCAGGCGCTTGGCGCGTTGCGCAAAGCTGTTGCTGCCTTTGACTTCTTCGTTCCAGTATTTTTCGGCGAGCGCGAGGTTGGCTTTTTCATCCAGCTCAAAGGCGTCTTTGCTGCCTTGGCCGCCAAAGATGTAGAGCTTGCCGTCGATCAGTTTCCAGGTGTCGGCGTCGCCACCCCACGGAATGCCATAGACCACGCCGTTGGCGCAGTAGCCGCCGTACTGCGGCAGGTAGCGCGCAGGCGCCTGGTCAAACGCGGCTTTGTGTTCGGCACTGGCAAAGTAAAAGCTCACGCCTTCGTAGCTGCTTTTGAAGGCGGGGTTGCCTTGCGCGTAGGTGTTTTGGGTGAAGTAGGCCACCACGTCGGCGCCTTGGAGCATGACGCGCGCATCGGGCGGCATCTCGACCGCGTTGACGGGTTTGAGCGCGGACGACGGGTTTTGGGCCGACATGGCGCTGCAACCGGCGAGCGACAGCAGACCGAGCGACAACGAAAGGGCCACCAGCGGGCGTTGCAGGTGGTGAAGAGCGAAGGTGTTCATGGGGAGGTCTCGGTGGTGGGCATCGCGGGAAGCGGCTGGTGCTGCGGGGGTTGTTGCGGGGCGGGAACGGCGGTAAGAGCCAGGCGGGGTGTCGCAGGTTCCGGGCAGGGGGCGGGCCAGCCCAGCAGCGCGCTGGCGGTGGTGCAGCGCTGGTGCAGGTCGGCGGTGTCGCGCCCGCCCAGGTGCAAGATGCCGTAGCGGTAGCTGCCGAGCCATTTGAAGTCGCGCGCCATGGAGCCGCGTGGCTTGGGGTAGGCGAACAGAAGCGCGTCGGGAAAGGCTTGGGCCAGGGCTTGCTGGCGCGCGGTGTCGGGCATGGTCACGGGTTGTTGCGCGTCGAACACGCGGTAGACAAAGCTGGCGGCGGCACCCGCCGTGGGCGCTGTGCGCGCCACGCTGGCCGGGTTGTGCCCGTGGGCCAGCGCCAGCGAGACGGCGTGCAAGTCCAGCCCCTGCACGCGCAGGTACAGGTCTGAAAACTGCGCGGCCATGCGCGGGTTGAACTCGATCACGGTGAGCCGGTCGGTGGCGGCGTCGTAAAAAAATTCCATGTTGAACAGGCCGTGGGTAAAGCCCACGGCTTGCAGAAAGCGCCGGGCCACGTCGAGCGCGCGGGCCTGCACGTTGGCCGGCAGTTTGCTGGGCAGTTCAAAGCGCATGAAGGCCTGGGTGCCGGGGTACATCACCGCGTCCACCACGCCGATGGCGTGCACGTCACCGCCAAAGGCATAGCCGTCCAGGTTGAACTGGTCGGCCTGCACCGGCGCTTCCAGCAGCATGCGGTGCGCGCTGGGCAGACCCGGCCCCAGGCGCTGCTGCGCCATGCGTTCAAACGGTTCCACCAGGCGGCGAATGACCCACAGCTCCCAGGCGCCAAAACGGGTGTGGCGGTGCAGTTCGGCATGGCTGTCTACGGTGCGCGCCAGCACCGAAAAAGCCGCCTTCACCGGTTTGACAAAGCGCGGGTAGGCAATGCCGCTGGGAATGGGCGCGCCGTATTCGGCGTCGAGCAAGGCGAAGTCAAGATTGGCCTCGGGCGCGACGCGCTGCAGCACCTGGCGCGCGTGCAGTTTGTGCTGGCAGGCCAGGATGGCGGCCACGGGCGTGCCGGGCCAGCCCATGCGCTCGGCCAGCAAAGCAGCGGCCAGGGCGCCAAATTGTTCGTGGTTGGAGGTGACCGCCGTCCAGCCCCTGGCCGGGGCCTGGCGGGCCAGGCGCTGCACAAAGCGCTCCATGTCAAACCAGGCCAGGCGGGCGTTGCTGGGGAACGAGAACAGGTCAAAACCCGCTTCGTCAAAGGCCATGCCTTGCGCGGCGCCAGCGCGGCGGTGGCCGACGGCGTCCCAGTCGTAGTTGAAGAGCAGCAGTGTGCGGGGGCTTGAGGGCATGCGGTGAACGGGACGGTAGGGATACACCAGGGAGTAGTTTAGGCCACGGTGAACCAGCCACCCCGCAGGCGCGCACCACGAGGCATTTGTTCAGCGCGGCCTGTCGTCGGGTGCATCAGCCGCCCGGTGGTCGGGCACGCCTCTGTGTGTCGCACCACCGGCGTTTTTCTTTCAGGCTGGCCCTGCGGGTTTTACCGGGGCAGCAGGCGCAGCAACTGGCCGTTGCGGTCGTCGGTCAGCACATAGATGAAGCCGTCGGGGCCCTCGCGCACGTCGCGCACGCGCTGGCCCAGGTCGGGCAGCAGCTTGTCTTCTTTCACCACGCGGGTGCCGTCCAGCTCCAGCCGCGCCAGGTAGCGAAACTTGAGCGCGCCCACCAGCAAGCTGCCTTGCCAGGCTTTGCCGTAACGTTCGCTGGTGACAAAGGCCATGCCCGCCGGGGCGATGGACGGTGTCCATTGGTGCAGCGGTTGTTCCATGCCGGGCTTTTCCGTCAGGCCCTGGCCAATGGCGCCGCCGCCGTAGTTTTCGCCGTAGGTGATGACGGGCCAGCCGTAGTTTTTACCGGCCTCGGGTCGGTTGATTTCGTCGCCGCCCTGCGGCCCGTGCTCGCTGGTCCACAGACGGCCGTCGGGCCCGAGCGTGGCGCCTTGCGGGTTGCGGTGGCCCAGGCTCCAGATTTCGGGCAGGGCACCGGGGCGGTTGCGAAATGGGTTGTCGGGGTGGGCACTGCCATCGGGCCGCACCCGCACCACCTTGCCGTGGTGGTTGTCCAGCGTCTGGGCGTCGTTCATGCGGTGATAGCGGTCGCCCAGCGTTAAAAACAGGCTGCCATCGGCCGCTTGCACCAAGCGGCAGCCAAAGTGCAGCCGGCTGCTGACCTTGGGCTGCTGGCTGAAGATGACCTGGACGTTTTCAAGCCGGGTGGCGTCGGCCGACAGGCGGGCCGAGGCCAGCGCCGTGGAGTTGCCTGCGCCTTGGGCTGCGGGCTCGGAAAAGCAGAAATACAGCACCCGGTTGCGCGCAAAGTCGCGGTCGGTGATGAGGTCCAGCAAGCCGCCCTGCCCCACTGCGTCCACCTTGGGCACACCGGCCACGGGCTCACCCAGCGTGCCGTTGGGCCCCACCACGCGCAGGCGCCCGGGCCGCTCGGTCACCAGCATGCGGCCGTCGCCCAGAAAGGCCACGGCCCAGGGGTTTTGCAGGCCGCTGGCCACCACCTCGGTGGTCACGCGGCTGGCCTGCGCCAGCGCGGTGCCCCAGGCCAGTGCGCCGACCAGCGCAGCGGCGAAGGCACGCGCCAGGGGTTTGCGGGGCTGGTGGGTGGCTGCGGCGGGTGGCTTGGGCATGGGCGTCTCCGTGTGTGTGAACAGATGATCACTGGATGCGCCCGTGTGCGCCAGGTTCCCGAGAAACCTCCGACCAAAACCCAGGGTTGCGCAGCGCAACCCTTCGGGCTCTGGGCTCAGGTGTTCGGCAGGCCTTCGAGCAGGTCGGCCAGTTCGTCGGCATGCTCTTCTTCCACCGCCAGGATCTGCTTGAGCAGCACGCTGGTGGTGGGGTCGTCGCTGCCCAGGTACTGGATCATGTCGCGGTAGCTGTCAATGGCGATGCGTTCGGCCACCAGGTTTTCCTGGATCATTTCCACCAGCGTTTCGCCAGCCACGTATTCGGCATGGCTGCGGGCGCTCAGGCTGTCGGGCGAAAAGTCGGGCTCGCCACCCAATTGCACGATGCGTGCGGCGAGCTGGTCGGCATGGCCTTGCTCTTCGATCGAATGAACCAGAAATTCTGCGCCCACGCTCTGGCCGTGGATGCCGCGCGCCATGAAATGGTGGCGCCGGTAGCGCAACACGCACACGATTTCGGTGGCCAGCGCTTCGTTCAGCATCTTGAGCACGCGGCTGCGGTCGGCGCTGTAGCCGGCGGTGACGGCGCCGCGTCCGAGGTGCTTGCGGGCCTGCTCGCGCAGGGTGGCCACGTCGGTGAGGGTGTGCTGTGTCATGGGGTGGGTTCCTTGCAACGGTTTGGCGGATAAGAGCGCGGGTTTCGTTCGCGGGTTTTATTGCTTGATCGTCAGCTCGTTTTTGACACCCGTCGCGCCTTCGGTCGCGCTGGCAATGCGCACAGCCTGGTCGATCTGGCCCTGGTTGTTCACGAAACCGCTGAGCTGCACTTCGCCGTTGAAGGTGAGCACACTGATGTCAAAACTCTTGATATCGGGGTCGGCCAGCAACGCCGTTTTCACGCGGGTGGTGACCACGGTGTCGTCAATTTTTTCACCCACGGTGGTCGGGACACCCTTGAGGCTGATGCCGTTTTCAACCTCGGTCACCCCCGCCACGCTGAGCGCAACAGCCACCGCCTGATCGATCTGCCCTTGGCTGTCCACAAAGCCGCTGAGTTTCACCACACCCTTGCGGGTCTCCACCTGCAGATCCATGCTTTTGACCAGGTCGTCGGACATCAGCGCCGATCGAACACCGGAGGTGATCACGGTGTCGTCCACCTGGGTGCCCAAGGTGATGTCGGGCACCACGGCGGGCGGTGCTTCTATGGCTTTGTTGCAGCCCACAGCCAACGCAGCCGCCAGGCCAACGGTCAGAAAAAGAAAGGGTGTGCGTGTTTTCATGGGAGCCCCAGGTGTGGCAGAAAGAAGAGATGAACAGGCGCCAGGGCGTCTGGCGTGCGCAATGGCTGCGGCGCGCCGACGACACGGTGCATGGGAGGACCTTAACCAGGGAAACCGGGTCCGTCTGTGCGCTGGCGGACCCACGGACGATGGGCCCCACCGCGCTGGCACACGTCGCGCGCTCAGCGAACCGCAGGCGGGCGTGGGCCTCGGCCTGCAGGGCCGCCCCGCCCCGGGTAGAGCCGGTGAAGTCAGTCTCTCAGGCGGGGCGGTGCAAGGCCACCTTGTGAAGCAACTCCAGCAGCATCGCTTGCTCCGCCGCCGAGAGGTGACCGAGCGCCTGGTTTTCAGCGTCCAGCAAGGCCTCCATCCCGCGCGACACCAGGACAGAACCTTCGGGCGTGACACCAAAGTGCTGCGAACGGCCGTCGGTGGCGCTGCGCTCGCGCGACACCAGGCCCCGCTGCTCCAGCTTGACCATCCACACCGTGATGGCGGGCATGGTGACGTTCAGGGCGCGCGCCAGCCGGGAAGCGGTGACCGAGGCATTTTGCTTCACCAAATAAAGCAATGTGAACTCCACTTTGCCCAGTCCGAATGCCTTGGCCACCTGCTGGCTGAAGGCGCCATTGGTGACGATGCTGGCCTGCGCCAGCTGGTACCCCAGCAACTGGCGCAGCGCGCCTTCTTCCAACCGTGCTCTGGGTGTCTGACTGGCTTTGCTGGTGCTGGACTCTGGGTGTTTCATGCGTTCATTATGAAACCGGATGGACCACGGCCCATGGCTGGCTCACAGACCCGCACTGGATGGCTGTAGGGGCGCGACTCGGATTTACCCTCATCCTCTTTTTTACTTAATTCGATAAACTAATTTCGCCATCAGAGCACCGCGGCATTCGCGGCCATGAAACCCATTCCTTCCGAGGAGACACCATGCCCTTACGTTCCGCACATCCCGTGCGCTCCAGCGTCGCACTGGCTGCAACCACCCTGCTGGTGGCCTGCGGCGGTGGCGATACGCTGCCTGTGACCCCCACGATCCCCCAACTGGCGGCAGCCACCAGCGCCGCCTTCACAGGCGACTGCGCCAGCCTGCAGACCGCGTTCGCGGGGTTGGCCAACACACAGATCACATTGGCTGAAACCGTGGCGGCCGGCGTCCTGACGGTGGGCGGACAAGCGGTGGCCGAACACTGTCGCGTCACCGGCAAGATGCACGAGCGCACCAGCACCGTGGATGGCCAGACCTATGCCATTGGCTTCGAGGTTCGCCTGCCCAAGAACTGGAACGGCCGCTTCCTGCACCAGGGCAACGGCGGCATCGACGGCGCGGTGGTCACGGCCACCGGCTCCACCGGCGGCGGCCCATTGACCCATGCACTGGCGCAGGGCTTTGCGGTGCTCAGCTCCGACGCCGGCCACAGCGGCGCCACGCCGGCCTTCGGTGTCGATCCGCAGGCACGGCTGGATTACGGCTACCAAGCCGTCGGCAAGCTCACGCCCATGGCCAAGCAGGCCATCCAGCTCACCTACGGCAAGGGGCCCGATCGCTCCTACTTCGCCGGCTGCTCCAACGGCGGGCGCCATGCCATGGTGGCCGCTGCGCGTTACTTTGCCGACTACGACGGCATTCTGGCGGGTGCGCCGGGCTACAACCTGCCTCTGGCCGCCACCGCCAACCTGGCGGGTGCGCGCCTGTATGAAACGCTGGCAACCGTCTCGCCGGTCACCAGCCAGATTGACCTGGCCACCGCGTTCAGCAATACAGAGCGCCAACTGGTCGCCACCAAGATTCTGGCGAAATGCGATGCGCTGGACAGCGCAGCCGATGGCATGGTGCAAGACGTGGCGGCATGTCAGACAGCGTTCGATCCTGATGCCGATCTGCCGACTTGCCTGGGCGGACGCGATGGCACTTGCCTCAGCGCCAACCAGAAATCCGTGTTGAAAACGGTCTTCAGTGGCCCAAAGACCAGCAACGGCACCTTGATCTATTCCAGCTTTCCCTTCGATCCTGGTTTCAGCGCTGGCGCCAACCCGGTGGCGGCCGGCGGGAGTCCTGTGGGCTCGGGCATTGCATTCTGGGAGTTCTTTGCCTCCACGAATCTGGACTCCGGCGCAACCGGCATCATTTTCAACCCCACACCGGCCGACCCTGCCACGTTCAATCCGGTGACCTTCTCACTGACGACCAACATCGATGACCTCTATGCGGCCATGCGAAGCACCTCGACGACCTACACCGAGTCGGCCATGTCGTTCATGACGCCGCCTGACGCCACCAACATGAAGGGCTTGCGCAACCGCGGCGGCAAGATCATGGTCTACCACGGCGTCAGCGATTCGATCTTCTCGGTCAACGACAGCGAGGCTTGGTACAAGGGCGTGGTGCAGAACACGGGCGACAACTTCGCCAGCTTCTACCGCGTTCCGGGCATGGGCCACTGCTCGGGCGGCCCGGCCACCGACCAGTTCGACATGCTCACCCCGCTGGTGAACTGGGTCGAAAAAGGCGTGGCCCCGGCCGAGATCGTGGCCAGCGCGCGCGGTGCAGGCAACGCCGGTGGTGTGAACCCCGATCTGCCCGCCGGCTGGGCCGCCGATCGCACACGCCCACTCTGCACTTACCCGAAAGTGGCCCGCTACAAGGGCAGTGGCAGCCTGGAAACAGCCAGCAGTTTCGTCTGCCAATGAACCTGAAAACGCGCCGGCCCGGCGCGTTGTTTCTTGTGCAGAACCCGCCCGCTCAAGCCAGCAACGCCGCCAGCCCGCCGTCGGCCTCAAACCGCTGGTTGCGGTAGATCAGCCGCGTGGGGCCTGGCCACACCCGTTCGGGCACGCTGTGGCGCGGGTCACCGGGGTAACAAATCACGCGGCAACCGGCTTCGTCAAACGGCTCGGGCGCGATCAGCGCGGGTGGGCGGCTGCGCGCGGCGGCCAGCACCTGGGCCACACTGCCCAGCCGGCTGAACTGGCTCAGCGTCATGATCTGCGGCGGCGCCAGATCGATCTCGCCCGCCCAGTAGCGTTCCAGCCCGGTGCGCGGCGGCAGCCACACGGCTTCGGTGGCCTCAAAGGTGCAGTGTTCGGCGGCTTGCCCCTGCGGTGCGGCGGCCACAAAAAACCGGGTGTCAAAGCGCTTGTTGGTGACCGATGGCACGCGTGGCGTGATCCAGCGCGACCAGGGCACCAGGCTGGAAGCCGCCAGCGGCAGGCCCAGCTGCTGCAGCGCCACAGCAAACCCGGCGCCGGCCCGCGTGTGCGCGCGAACCAGCTGCACCAGGCCCGGCGCAGCGCCCCCCTGGCCCAGCAAGAGGCCACATTCTTCAAAGGTTTCGCGCAGCGCGGCCACGTGCAGGCCCAAGGCGGTGGGCAGGTCCAAGCCGGGCTCGCCCAAGGCCTGCAGCAGCGTGTGCGCCGGCTGGTCAAGCACGGCGGCGTCCACCTGCTGGTCGGCGGCATCGAGCTTGCCGCCGGGAAACACATGCACCCCGCCCAGCACGCCCGAATTGCCATGGCGGCGCACCAGCAGCACCTCCAGCCCGCCAGGGCCATCGCGCACCACCATCACGGTGGCAGAAGGCACAGGCGGCGTGTGAACGGTGTCGGAGTTGATCGGTATGGCCATGTGCGCATTGTCGCCCCGGCGGCGGTGCCCACCTGGCGCGGGCAAGACAGGCCGCACAACCAACCGACCGACGCCAACGCGTCAGGCGCAACGGCACGGTGCTGATTAAGATGCCGCTGAAGCGCCCCACCGCCACAGGAGACACACCCCATGTTCGACACCGCGACTGCCGGCAGCCGGCCCCAGCCCGCCGGCCTGGCCGAGACCGAAAAGCGCCGGCCCCAGTGCAAGGTCGAGCGGTGGCACCAGCATTTCGTGCACGGCTTTCCGGAGCCGGTGCAAGGCATCGACTTTGAGAACAAGGTCAAGATGGGGGTTCGCAACAACCGCTGCGGCGACAGCCTGGCCCCCATGAGCCGCGAAGTGGCTCTGGCCAAACTTGCCGCCCTGGCCCGCCAACGCTACGGAGACTGACCCATGCCCACACCATTGCCACGGGCCGAACCGGCCGACCTGGGCTTGTGCCCCGAACGCACCCAGCGCCTGGTGCAGACGCTGCAGGCCGAGGTGGACCGCGGCCGCCTGCCCGGTGCCGTGGTGCTGCTGGCACGGCACGGCCGCGTGGCCTTGTTCGAGAGCCTGGGCCAGCGCGACCCGGCCACCGGTGCCACGATGGCCCGCGACGCGGTGTTCCGCATCTATTCCATGACCAAGCCCGTGGTCTCGGTGGCGGCCATGATGCTGGTGGAGCAAGGCCGCCTGCTGCTGAGCGACCCGGTGAACAAGTACCTGCCCGAGTTCAGCGGTCAGCAGGTGGCGGTGGAAACCCCAGACGGGCTGCAGCTACAGACAGTGGCCCAGCCGGCCACGGTGCAAGACCTGCTGCGCCACACCGCCGGGCTCACCTACGAATTTCTGGGCACGGCCCCCGTGCAGCAGCTGTACGCGCAGGCCCAGGTGGGCTCACGCGAACGCAGCAACGCCGAGTTCAGCCGCACCCTGGCGGCCCTGCCCTTGTTCCGGCAACCGGGCACCGAATGGGCCTACAGCCGAGCCACCGACGTGCTGGGTCGGCTGCTGGAAGTGGTCACCGGGCAGACGCTGGGCCAGCACCTGCGCGAATGCATTTTTGAGCCGCTGGGCATGCTGGACACCGCGTTTGTGGTGCCCGAGGCCGATCACGGCCGCATTGCCGAACCCTTCGCACACGACCCCGACGGCGGCGTGCCACTGCGCGTGCTGGACCCACGCAAGGCACCTGCCATGGAAAGCGGCGGCGGCGGGCTGATGTCCACCACCGCCGACTACGCGCGTTTTCTGCAATGCCTGCTGGACGGTGGCGAGCTCGACGGTGCGCGCCTGCTGGGCCCGCGCACGGTGGAATTCATGACCGCCGACCACCTGGGCAGCATCCCCAGCCACGACGCCCTGCTGCCGCCCGGCCACGGCTTTGGCCTCGGGTTTGCGGTGCGCACCGCCACCGGCCTGGCCACCATGCCCGGCTCGGTGGGCACCTACCACTGGGGCGGCATTGCGGGCACCACCTTCTTTGTGGACCCGGCCGAAGATTTCTTCGGCATCCTCATGACACAAGCCCCCAACCAGCGCGACCACTACCGGCTGCTGTTTCGCACGCTGGCTTACGCGGCGCTGGTGGATTGATCGCCTGTGCGGCGGCCCAGCGCCGCCGGCGTCAGGTCTGCGCTTCGCCCGCAGTGGACTTTGCTGGCGGCTGCCAGCGGAAAAACATGGGGTACACCTTTTCCACCACCGGGCCTTTGAAGTCCCAGGCCAGGCATTGGCCCAGGTGCATGGGCGGGCGGCCGTCGGCGGGTGGGGCAAACGAGGCCGAACGGGTCTGAAACGCTGCCGTGGCCAGGTTGAACAGCAGTTCACGCAGGTGGGTGCAGCCTTGCACACCGCCCAGATGGCGCTCGATGGTTTTGCGCCAGCCCCGGCCCAGCGTCTCGCCCACCAAGCCCTGCATGGGCGGCATGGCCTGCGGGCAGGGGTCGTGTGGGTGGGCGTCCATGGCCACCGCGATGTCGCGGATCACCATCTCGTCGTCCAGCGTCACGCGGATGTGCATGTGGTGAATCGCCTCGTGCGGCGCCCATTCGCCCTCGCCTTCAATTTCAAACGCATGGGGTTTGCTGTCGTGCATTTCGCCTTCGATGTCCCACAGGCCATCGTCGCGCTGAAACCCCCGGTATTCGACGCGGCGGGTGTGCATGGGCTGGCGGGGTTGGGGTGTGGGCAATGGCAAAACGGAACCTCGGTAAAAACAGCGTTGGCGCTCATTTTCCGCGATTCGCTCAGCAAGCGCTGACCGGGGGTGTCACCTGGGCCTGAGAGGCTGAGCCCATGACAGGACCAGCCAGCCCGGGTGGCACACTCAGCCAAGACCTTCAGAAAACGCAAGCCATGTGGTACCAACGCCCACAGCCAGCCCAAACCACCCCACACCGCATGACACCATGACCGCCTATTGGTTGATGAAATCCGAGCCTGACGAATGCTCCATAGACGACGTGCTGGCCGCCCCCCACGCCACCGTGGCCTGGACCGGCGTGCGCAACTACCAGGCACGCAACTTCATGCGCGACGCCATGCGCGTGGGCGACGGCGTGCTTTTCTACCATTCCAGCTGCGCCGAGCCAGGCATTGTGGGTCTGGCCCAGGTGGCCTCGGGCACCCGGCCCGACCCGACGCAGTTTGACCCCGCATCGCCCTACTTTGACGCCAAGTCACCCGCCGACAAGCCGCGCTGGCTGCTGCTGGACGTGCAAGCGCTGAAAAAAACCCGGCTGATCGGCCTGCCCGAACTGCGCACCACACCCGAGCTGGTCGAGATGGTGGTGCTGCAGCGCGGCAGCCGTTTGTCCATCACCCCGGTGAGCGCCGACCACTGGCGCTTCATCACCCAGCAGATGATGGGCGGCTGCGGCTGACACCGGGGGCGCTGCGCTTGCGTTCCCAGTCCTTCAGCGCTTGCAGCAAACGGTTTTTGGCATTCGCGTGCCCACGGCCAAACGCCGCATGCAGCCGTTTTTCAAGCGCCTCGTCGGGCGGCGGTGCAGCCATGGCCTTGAGCCGCTCAATCAACAGCATCACCGTCTGAAAGCTCCCGGAGCGTATCGCCAAGTCCAGCATGCCCTGGCCGTTGTCGGTGGTGGAAACCACGTCGGCACCGTGCTCCAGCATGAACTGAAGCAGCCCCGCCTTGCCATGCTCGCAGGCCCAGTGCAGCGGTACCAGCCCGCCGTCCAGCGGCGCGCTGAAGTCGGTGCCCGACACAAACACGTCGGCCGCCAGCGGCCAGCCCGAGGCCTTGATCATTTGCAGGTGTTTCCAATCGGACATGGTGGGTTGCTTCATCGGGTTGAGGCCGCCGGTTGGCGGGCGCTGCAGTCTCTCACACACCTCCATGCCACTGCCGGGCAGGCTGACAACCATCAAGCCTTCAAAGCCGCATCGTACAAACGGTACAGCGAGGTGGTGACCTCCAACAAGCGTTCGCTGGTCGTGCTGATGTTTTCCATGGTTTTCAACTCGCGCCCGGGGTGCCTCAGTGCGTTGGACATCAACAACCACTGCGGGCCCAGCAGCTGCAGCTGGGTTTCTATGGCCGGGTTCTTGAGCTCCGCCGTTTGCAAGCCTTGCAATTTGTCGCTGAAGCTTTTGCGGGCCACTTCGACCTCCTTGAGCTGCTCAGCAACTTGAATACCCGCGCTGGCCATCAGAAAGTGCACCGCCGTGTGTTGGGTCAGCCGCTGCAGTTCGGCGGCGGTGGCCAGCACCTGCCCCATCGACTGCCCCGACTCCGCCACCAAGGCGGTGACCAGTGCATCCATTTTGTCGCCCACCCCATCGGCCTCTTGCGCAAAGGCCACCAAACCGTCGGTTTTGGAAACATCCAGGTCTTGGGATTTTTTCAGGAACGCACCGTACGCATCCACCGCCACATGCAGCAATCTCTTGGCATCGGCCGACACGCTGGCCGCAGCCAATTCGGCCATGAAATCACGCACTTCGCGCCGGGTATCTTCCAGCTGGCGTTCGGCACGCTGCGCAAGCACGCCCAGGACACGCTGCACCTGGCAACGTGTCACGCGGTCTGACAGCACCGACAGCCGGGTGGCTTTACCGATCAACAAGCGCAGATCGGCCCCCCGGGCGCCGGTCTGCGCCCACGCCAAGGGCGACACACCGTGCAGAGCCAACAAGGCGGATCCAAGCATCCAACAACGCCGGGTGTACATCGCAAACCTCCGTACCGTTTGAAGACAAAACGGTCGACCTTCAGCCTTCAGATCAGTCGACGCAGAATATCGGCTTCGTAATGGTGCAGAAAAGCCAGCTGTTCGTCACTCTGGATATACCCGGGGTTGATCTTGCGCAGTCGGTCAATGGCGGCTTCGGCACTCAAGCCCCCATCGCGCACCAGCCAAGTCGCCAGCACCAGACCCGTGCGGCCCAACCCGGCTTTGCAGTGCACCGCCAGCACCTCGCCCGCTTCCATCAGGCGCTGCATGCGCACCAGCAGCATGTGCATTTGCGAGGCCGAAGGCGCCTTGCGGTCAAAGATCGACAAATGGGTGTTCTTGAGGCCATAGCGGGCCAGCGCGTCTTGGTCCATGTCGTCCTCAGTGAGCGTGATGAGATGGGTAATGCCCACCTGGCGCAACAGCATCAGATCGTGGTCCACAGGCGCGACCACACCCGGTTGCGGCGTGCCGGCCAACATGCCCGGTACGGCCCAACGAAAACCTTGCGGCCCACGCGACTCACTGACAAACACCTTGCCCACCGTGCTGGCCAATTCAACCCCCTGGCGCATAGGCAACGGCAAGGGCGTTGGCACGCGTGCAGACGGAGCCGCTGCCGCACCCACGGCAATGGCGTCGGCCACCAGCGGTGCGCCACTGGGCCTGGGCACGGCGGGTGCGGTTGACGCCGACAACACCGGTGCAGGCGCGGCAACCGGGGAAGCAACGGCCGGTGCAGGTACTGAAGCCGGAAGAGGTGCCGACACCCGCCCGGACATGCGCGGCAAAATCAGCGGTGGAAAGAACGGGGATTGGGGCAAGGCGGCAGGGCTTGCGGTAGGCAGAGCGGCTGCAGCGGTGGACAGCACGGCTTCTGGCGGCAAGGGCGGCGGCAGAGGTGTACCTGTCTCCAGGTCACCCGGATGGGCGTCGGGCGACGGGAGCGACAAACTGCCGGTTTGCACGAATTGCCGCACCAGATCGTTGGCAGGCTGGGTGAAAAATGCTTCCACGGGCTGCTGCGCCAGCACCCGCCCGCCCCCCAACAAAACCACTGTGGTGGCCAGTGCACGCGCCTGTCGCTGGTTGTGCAAACTGACCAACAACTTGCAGCGAGCGCCCAGTTCACGCAGCCACTGCACCATGGCGTCGGCCTCAAACCCCTTCAGACCAGCGGTAGGTTCGTCCACCATCAGCAAGCGCGGCCGTGTCGCCACCTTCATCAGTACCAAGGTGGTGCGCTGCATGCGCGGCGTGCAGTTCATCAGCGTGACATCCAGCTGATCCACCCAGTCGGCCAAGCCGTGTTCGGCCAGCAAGGCTGCCGCCCATGCACGCCACTCGACCATGCTGCGCTGACCGTCGGCCGGCAAGGCATGGCGCAAGACCTGCAACAGGGTTTGGTCCAGCAAGCGCACCTGCTGCTGCACCAACGCTGGCCGGTTGTTGGGCCCCAAAGGCTCTCCGCCCAAACTGGCCGAACCCCAGGTGCGGTGCATGGCATGGCCTTCGTACAAGCCCGCGAGCGTGCGAAGCAACGACGACTTGCCTGTTTTGACAGGCCCCATCAGCACATCAATGCCCGACGGGGACAGTTGCAACGTCACATCTGCCAGCACCACCCGCTGTCCAAAAGCCACACCAAAACGGTGCAGGGACAAACCAGCGTACGGAGGCGAATCAACCTGCATGTTGTTGCAACATTTTTTTAAAGGAGCCTGGAAGAAAAAAACCCTGTCCCATCAGAAACAGGCTTCCAGCTCGGGCATGGCCATGCGCGCTTTGGTCAAGGCCATGCCCAGGTTGGCCGACTTGCGGCAGACAAACACCGCCACGTAATCGGGGTAGCGCTTGCCCCGCATGAACACATGCAGCAAGTTGTCGCTGTTGACGATGATTTCCTGAAAGTAGTGGTGGTTGTCGTTGGCCACACCGCGCGACTTTTTGAACAGTTTTTCAATCATCGACACGTTGGGGCCGGCAAACATGTCGGCGGTGGCCGCGGCCACCAAATCCAGAACCTCAGAGGGGTGAGAGTCCACCGTCTTGACGCCCAGCAGCATGCCGGAAGCGATGTCCACATATCCGGCGGCCAAACACTCCGGAATGGAGGCGGCAGCGGTGTTGAGTTGCTGGTTGAGTGTGCTCATGTTGAAATGCTTTATGAATATTTAAGTAATAAAAATTTAGACAGGCGCTCGGGTCGCTCGCCTCATCGAATCGGTTCAAAGCACTGTAATCTATCTTGGCAGCACAAGAATTCTGCTTACATTTTTTCGGTTTTTTCTCGTCGATTTTTACGATTTATGCCCGATATCTACCAAGTTCATCACACCCAACTGGGCACCATCCGAGTTCGTCCACTGGAAACCGTGCTTGAAGCCAGCCTGCGTTTGGGCTTGAACGTTCCGTTCTCGTGCCGGGGCGGCAGTTGCCACACCTGCATGATGCAAAGCACGGGCAGTCCCGTGCCGGCGCGGGCACAACGGGGGTTGACCCAGGTGCAAAAAGACCTGGGCCTGTTCTTGCCTTGCGTGTGTTACCCCGAGGCTGACATGCGCGTGGCGCCCAAAGGGTCTGCCACCCAGGCTTCGGCCACGTTGGCCGCCGGTCCGTCGCTGAAGCAACTTGACACGCAGGCCACCGGTCACCGCCGATCCGAAGTTCCAAGCCCACCTCAAGACCCAAGCCTGTGGGCCGAGTTGGGCCATGGCAAGCAGGTTCGGCAAGTGCTGGATGCTTTTTATGCCAAGGTGTTTGCCGACGAACGGCTGGCGCCTTATTTCCACAACACCACGCCCGACCATGTGGCGGGCAAACAGTACGCGTTTTTGTACGAGTCCATGACCGGGGACGATGTGTATTTTGGGGACAACCCCCTCAACGCCCACCACTGGATGGTGATTTCCGATGCATTGTTCGACCACCGCCAGCACCTGATGATCGAAACGCTCGAACAACACGGTCTGAGCGACGACCAGATCCGCCGCTGGACGGCGTTTGAGGAGCCTTACCGCCCGGACATCGTGAAGGAACAGGCAGGTCACCGCCAAAATCAAGGGCGGGTCGAGATGCGACAGGAAGGTTTTGCCGAAGAGGTCCTGGCGGTGGGGTCCATGTGCGACCACTGCGGAGCGGAAATCGAAGCGGGTGTCACCGTGCTGTACCACCAGCGGCTGGGTACCATCAGTTGCGCCGCCTGCCGCCCACAAGCCCTTCACGCCGAACAGGGCTGAAGCGGCCCCACCGGCTGCACCGTGGGTATACCGTGGGTACACCCACGGTATCAAGGTGTCGGATCCGGGTATTGAACCGCCAAAACCTCCAGCTCTTGCACACCGCCGGGCACCGCCAGCCGCACCACATCGCCGACACGGGCCTTGGTGAGCGCTCGCGCCACGGGCGACACCCAACTGATTTCACCGCGCGCACTCTCCACTTCGTCAATGCCCAAAATGGTGACGGTGGTGTCCTGCCCACTGCCATCGGCGTAGGTCACGGTGGCACCAAAAAACACCTGGTCGCCACCGTGGTGCACCGAGGCATCCACCACCTCGGCGATTTCCAGCCGCTGCGTCAAAAATCGAATGCGCCGGTCGATCTCGCGCAGCCGTTTTTTGCCATACAAGTAATCGCCGTTTTCCGACCGGTCGCCGTTGCTGGCGGCCCAGTGCACGATCTCCACCATTTTCGGACGCTCTTCGTCGATCAAGGTGAAGAGCTCCGCGCGCAAGCGTTCGTAGCCCACGCGCGTGATGTAGTTTTTGCCGGTGGGCGCAGGTGCGACCACCGGCAAATCGCCGTCTTCGTCTTGGTCGGACTCGCGGGTAAAGGCCTTGCTCATGGGGTTGGGTACCGGGTGGGCTCGTAAAAAGGCGCCTGAACTTTGCAGTCCAGACGCCGCATGGAACCCCTTTTGCCAGATCAGGCGGCTATCCCGGGGTTGCCTTCCATGCCGATGATGGTGGGGGTGTTGATTTTGACGCCTTTGATGACTTTTTTGTCGCGCAGGTAGCCCGACACCAAGTCCCAGATAGGCTCGCCCTGCACGCCTTCTTGCACCGAAGCCCAACCGGCCACTTTGTACTTTTTGTCGGCATCAATCGGCTTGCCCTTGAGCATCATGTTGTTGATGCGCTTGCCCGCGGCAGCACCGGGGGTGCAGCTGTACTGCATGCCGCCGATGCGCACCATGTCGCCACCCTGCTGGTAATACGGGTCGGGGTTGAACAGGTTGTCGGCCACGTCTTCCAGAATTTCCTTGATCTGTGTGCCGGTGAACTCGTTGAGCGTGGTGGCCGGGTAGGTCAGCGCCATCTGGTCCATCATGCGCTCGTAGGTGATCACGTCGCCGGGCAGCAGCGAAGTGCCCCAGCGCACACCGGGCGAGAACGACATGTCGGCACCCTTCACATCCATCAGCGCATCGCAAATGACCTGGTCCCACGAACCGTTGAAGTTGCCACGGCGGTACAGCAGGTCTTCGGTCACAGCCAGTTTTTCTTCCAGCTTGTCTTTGTAAGGCGCACGCACTTTGTCGATGAGCGCCTGCATCTCTTTGTCGGCCGGCAGCAGGTTGGAGAACACGGGCAGCAGCTTGTAGCGGAAGTCCTGCACCTTGCCGCCGCGCACGTCAAAGTCGAGCACGCCGAGGAACTTGCTGTTGGAGCCGGCGTTGGTCACCAGCGTCTGGCCACCGCTGTTTTTCACCACCACGGGGGCGGGCATGCCGTCGTGGGTGTGGCCACCCAGCACGGCGTCGATGCCGCGCACGCGCGAGGCCATCTTGATGTCCACGTCCATGCCGTTGTGCGACAGCACCACCACCACCTGCGCACCCTTGCTGCGGGCTTCGTCCACCATCTTCTGCATGTGCTCGTCCTGGATGCCGAACGACCAGTCGGGCACCATGTGGCGCGGGTTGGCAATGGGGGTGTACGGGAACGCCTGGCCAATCACGGCCAGCTTCACGCCGTTCATTTCGCGCATGGAATACGGCGCAAACACCTGGTCGCCGAAGTCGGACGTCTGAACGTTCTGGGCCAGGAAGTCGATATGGCCTTTGAAATCTTTCTCGACGATCTCTTGCACCCGCTTGGCGCCGAAGGTGAACTCCCAGTGCGGCGTCATCATGTTCACGCCCAGCAGCTTGCAGGCGTCCACCATGTCCTGGCCGTTGGTCCACAGCGAGGTGGCACTGCCCTGCCAGGTGTCGCCACCGTCGAGCAGCAGCGCATGGGGGCGGCTGGCCTTGAGCTGCTTGACCAGTGTGGCCAGGTGGGCAAAGCCACCGACCTTGCCGTAGGTCTTGGCGGCTTGCGAGAAGTTCAGGTAGGTGAATGCGTGCGCCGACGCCGAATTGGGCTTGAAACCATAATGCTTGAGCAAGCCCTCGCCCACGATGTGCGGCGGGCGACCCAGCGCCTCGGCCACACCCAGGTTCACGTTGGGCTCCCGGAAATAAATGGGCTGCAACTGAGCGTGGCAGTCGGTGAAGTGCAAAAAGCTCACGTTGCCGAACTTGGGCACGTCGTACAAACGCTCACCCGCGCCGGGAGCGGCAGCCAGAACCTCTTTGTGGCTGATGGCCAGGCCGGTCGCGCTGGCCACGGCAAGCACCTGCATGAATTCACGACGACTGAAGCTCATAAACATTCCTTAACAATTGATTACTGATATTTGCGTCAAATTTTTTTGCCGATCGGCCCAACCCGCCCAGGCGGGTTGGGCCATGCGCGCAGGTCAGGCGCCCTGCGCGCACCGTCCTGTCACTTGTTGACCGGCGAAGCGGGGTCGAGCAGCAGCGCCATCACGTGCTGAATCTGCTTTTCGCTCAAGATGCCCATGTGGCCTGCGCGTGGCATTTGCGAGCATGCGTTGTACGCGCGTGCGTTCCACAACTTGCCCCAGGTGTATTCGACGATGGCTTTGGAGGCGGCAGCGTTCGGGTCGGTCACGCCACGCAGCTTGCCGTAGTTGTACAAGCTGGGGCCGAGATTGCCGAAGGAAATTTCGGCTTGGCTGATCATGTGGCAGTTGTAGCAATTGCCGCCGTTGGCTGCGTCTGCCTTGTCGCTCCAGGTCAGGCCGCGACCGCTTTGGGCAATTTTCTCGCCTTCTTTCCAGTCGCCCAGAAACTTGCCGTCGCTGGGCCACTTCACGGTCTTGAGGTTGGCTTCTTCGATGGCCTTGGCCACCTTTTCATCCAGAGGCTTGCCCGCTACGTCGGCAGCGCTGCACTCGCGGTTGGCATCGTCTTGCTGCAGGCGGTCGAGCTTGGCAATGCCGCGGTCCTGAAACGAAGCTTTCACCACATCGGCGGTGATCTTGTCGTAGTCGGCACCCGAGGGTGAAGAGGTGCAACCGGCCAGCACCAGAGCAGCCAGGGGGAGAAGTGCGAATTTCATGGTGGTTTTCATGTCGGTGTCTCCTGATCAGCGCTTGATGGCCGGCACGATGGATTCGGCGGTCTTGGCGTTGACGCCCATGTACACACCCAAAGCGATGGTGGCGTCGCTGCCGAACTTGGGTTCGGGAAAGCGCTGCTGGCGGTAGCAGTCGTTCAAACGCAACTGCATGCCCCACATCTGGGAGTTGGACACACGGTAAGCAGGCCAGGCTGCAAACCCCACGCCATCACCCGGGTTTTTGGTCAGGTTGGGCAGATCTTGCAGGCGGATGCGCCCGCCATCCACGCCGTGGCAGGACGAGCAGGCAAAGTCGTGCGGACCACCGCGCGCGAAGAACAGGCGCTTGCCCACCTCAAACATGGTTTTCTCTTGCTCGTGTGCCTGAGGCAGGTTGAAGCGCATGCCTTTGGATGCGGTGGCCACATAGGTGGCCAGCGCCGTCACATTGGCCATTTCGCCTCGGCCAAAAGGTGTCTTGGCAATCTCGGCTGCGTTGAAACCCTGCAAGGTTTCCATGCAGGTGATCAAGCGGGTTTCGAGGTCCTGGACACGGCCGGTGTCGTTGAAATAGCGAGGCAATTCCACGAAGGCCCCCGCAATCACACCAGGGCCTTTGCCCAGATCGCATTGCTCCAGCGAGACATTCTTCGGGCCACGCTTTTGCTTCCAGAGCTCTTCGCCCTTCATTTCAAACAACTCGGCGGGATTGCCATCAGCGAGCATCTCGCGGTATTTGGCGATGCCCTCAGCGGCAGTGCCCTGTGCGTGTGCGGCGGTCAGCCCAACGGACATCACGGCAGACAGCACAAGCAGGCGTTTGGCCACGGATTTCTTCATCTGGAGTCTCCTTCTTTTGCAGTGAAAAATCAAAAACGGCCAGACTTTGCAGGCTGGCCGTTTGCACCATGCGCCAATCAGGCGATGGCGGCTTCGTCGGTGCGGGTGTCGCCCTTGTTATCGACCCACTTCACCACGACTTTGTCGCCCTTGGCCGCGCCCTTGAACTTGAAGGACAAGAAAGGGTTTTGCGACACGGCGCCGCTGAACATGGCCTTGAGCACGGTCTTGCCGTTGCTGGTGGCTTCCACATCCTGGATGTAGTGAGCAGGGATGGTGGCGCCGGCCGCGTCTTTGCGGGTGCCTGCTTCCATGGGGTGGGACATGAGCACGCGAACGGTGGTTTCATCGCCAGCGAGGGCGGCACGGATGCGCATCGGATCTGCCATGATGGACTCCTAAATTTTCAATGAATGGGTTGTGTGGTGAGCCGGTAGACGGGGGCTATCAGCCGCCGCAGCCACCCAGGGTCACTTTGGTTTCTTTGGTGGCCGAGAACAGCTTGCCGTCGGCCTTGACCACGGCAATCACGTTGGTGCTCTGGCCCATCTTCAAACGGGTTTGCACGTCAGCCACGGTACCGGCGGGAATCATGAAACCAGCCGACAGCGGCGTTGGGTTCTTCTCGACGATCAGGTACATCTCGGTGGTGTTGGGCAGCTTGCTGGTGGCGCCCACGGGCACCACGGCGCCGTTTTCAGCAATGTCGGGGGACACCACGGAAACCTGGTCGCTGGTGGCGGCGGTGCCACCGATGGCTTTGAGTGCGTCTTCCAACGTCTTGACCTGGAAGCTGGTGCGATCCACAGCGGCCTGGGCCTGACTCTGGGTGATGATGCCCAGCGACACCAGCGTGGCGAACGCCCCGGTGGTCTTGAGGGCGACACGGCGTGAGTTGTTCATGTTGAGCTCCTGGAAAAAAAGAAAAGGCGTTGAATATTTACTTGTCGGGGGCACCGGCAAGAATCCAGGCGGCGAGCAATTTCAGCTCGTCGTCTTTCAGATTGGGCTGTGCAGGCATGGGGATAGGACCATACATGCCAGAACCACCCGACTTGATGCGTGCAGCCACTTTGGCTTCGGCATCGGCTTGACCCTTGTGCTTGGCGGCCACGTCTTTGTAAGACGGACCGACCAGCTTCTTGTCCACCGCATGGCACGCCAGGCAAGCGCTCTTGGATGCCAGCGCTTTGGCCGCAGCAGCGTCCATTGCACTTGCACCCGTCACGGTCAGCAGCGTGGCGGCAGCGAGAACCAGTTGTTTCGTCATCAATTTCATAGCTTAAGGTCTCCTAGGTTGGAAGCGGGTTGGGGTTTACGAGTAAATGCTGATATTTTGAAGCACCAGCAGATCGGGAGTTCCAGACCAGCTGGGCTTGGCCCCGGTTTATTTGGCGCCGGCAGCGATCCACTGTGCGATCGCTTTGGCCTCGGCATCTTTCAGCTGGGGCTGGGCCGGCATCGGGACAGCACCATACACGCCCGAACCACCGTTTTTGATCTTGTCGACCAAATACGCCTCGGCGTCGGCACGGCCTTTGTGCTTGGCTGCGATCTCATTGAAGCCTGGGCCGACCACTTTGTTTTTCATGCCATGGCATGCGGTACAGCTGTTGGCATTGAGCAAGACTTTGGGATCGCTGCCACCGGCAGCCGGTGCAACGGCCACCACCACGGGTGCGGGCAATGCCGAAGAGCCTACAGGACCTTTGGGCGCTGGCTTGCTGGTATCGGCACCACGCACCGGGCCAATGATGCGGTTTTGCTCGGCGATGTTGCCGTGCGCGTCGCGGGCAAAGTCGGGCAGGAAGGAACGGATGGTGCTCTCCACCGGACAGTCCTTCATGCAGGCCACATTTTTCACGTCGCCTTTGCCGTTGGCTTTCCACAGCGGCTCATAGAACACCATGCCGTTGCGGTTGGGCATGCGCTTTTGCACTTCGGCGATGTTTTTATCGCTCAGGGTGAAGTCTGCGGGCACAATTTCTGCCAGGCTCAGAATGTAGGCGGTCACGCCATACACCTCGTCGGTGGTCAGGGTCTTGGGCGCGTTCCACGGCATGGCGCGGTTGATGTAGTCCCAGATGGTGGACAGCGTGGCCACTTTCATGAGCGTGGTCTTCTGGGGAAAGCTGCCGCCCTCTTCCAGGTTTTTCACGCGGCCGCGCTCAATGTCGGCCTTGGTGGTGCCGCCCACAATGGGGGTGAACACTTCGTTGGACTCGCCAAAGCTGCCGTGACAAGAGGCGCATTTGGCCTCCCACACTTCTTCGCCTTTGGCTACGCTGCCGGCGCCGGCAGGCAGGCCCTTGAAGTCGGGACGCACATCAATGTCCCAGGCCTTCACTTCGGCGGGCGTGGCGTCGCGACCGATGTTGTGCCAGGGCTTGGTCTGGGCCACGGCAGCGCTGGAGCCCAACAGGGCCAGCGCCAGAGTCACGACGGCTGCGGGGGTGGAGATTTTGAAGAGGGATTTCATCAGAACACCTGCACGTTGGAGACTTCGCCGTTCTCAGACACTTTCCAGGACTGAATGGCGTTTTGGTGGTACACGGACTTGGTGCCGCGAACGGCACGCAACTGGTTGATCTTGGGTTGCACATAGCCAGTGCTGTCGATGGCACGGCTCTGCAAGATGGCGGGCTTGCCGTCCCACACCCAGTCGATGTTGAAGCGGGTCAGTGCCTTGGGCAGCACGGGGCCTTCCATGCGTGCTGTGCGCCAGTTGCGTCCACCGTCCACGCTCACGTCCACCCGCTTGATGGCACCGCGACCCGACCAGGCCAGGCCCGTGATGTTGTAGAAGCCTTTGTCGAGCAGCGTCTGGCTGCCCGAAGGCGTGGTGATGACCGACTTGCATTCCTGAATGCCGGTGTATTGGCGGTGCGTGCCATCGGGCATGTGGTCGATGTAGTGAACCGCTTCGTCTTTGGTGGCGTACTTCTGATCGCCCACTTCAATGCGGCGCAGGTACTTGACCCAGCTCACACCTTGAATGCCCGGCACCACCAGACGCAGCGGATAACCGTTCTCGGGACGCAGCATTTCACCGTTCATGGCCCAGGCCACGATGCAGTCGTCCATGGCGCGCTCCATGTCGATGGTGCGGGTCATGGAGGAGCCATCAGCGCCTTCGGCCAACACGTACTTGCCCTTCTTCTTGTCAACACCGCACATTTCCAGCAGCGTCGACAGCAGCACGCCGGTGAATTCCGAGCAGCTGACCATGCCGTGGGTGTACTGCACCGACGGCAGGGCCACGTTGCCCCACTCGGGTGCCGAGTTGGCACCGCATTCAATGAAGTGGATGCGCGACACGCTGGGCAAACGCATCAGGTCGTCCATGGTGAACACGCGCTCGCGCTTCACCAGACCATTGATCATCAAGCGGTGCTTGCTGGGGTCAATGTCCCACCAGCCCTGGTGGTGACGCTCAAAGTGCAAGCCACTGGGGGTGATGATGCCGAACAACCCTTGCAGCGGGGTGAAACTGACCGAAGCTTGCGACACGCGGGTCAGGCCCGGGCTTTCGCGGCGCTGCAGGTTGGCCTCCCACTTGCTGGGCTTGCCGTAGCCTTCCATGGCCACGGGCTGACCCAGGCCCACGGTGTGCTCGGGCAGCTTCAAAATGACGTCCTCACCCTCGGCCGCCATGGCGCGGGTGGCGGCGGTGGCCGTGGTGGCCACGCCAGCGCCCATGGCCAGGGCTTTGCCCATGAAGCTGCGGCGCGCTTTGCGGGCCTCTTCAAGCTTTTCGGCACTCAGGTGATTCTCAGGCGCGGGGAGGACGCGCCCGATGACTTCGCTCAGGTCTTTAGACACTTGCTTTTTCCTTCTGGTTGAGGGGGTTTGTTTGAGGGGCCCGCGCCGACGGGCTTGGGCGGGGTGTCATGTCATCGACGAAATGGTTGAAACTCTCGCGGGCGCTGGCCGCACTTTCAATGCGACCGGCCACCTGCACCGACACCGAGCGGCACAGCTCGACATACATCGGATCGGCGACCTTGTAGAAAATCTGGTTGCCTTCGCGCCGGCGCGACAACATGCCAGCCTGGTACATCAACCCCAGGTGCCGCGATGCGTTGGCCTGCGCCAGACCCGTGGCCTTGAGGATGTCGTTCACGCAGCGCTCTTCCTGGCAGAGCGCGTGCAGAATGCGCAAACGCGTGGGCTCGCCGAGCACACTGAAATAGCGCGCCACAGACTCAAACACCTCGTGCATTTCATCCACCAATGGTTCTCCGGTCAGGTTTGATTTTGATCAACCAACTATATGATTGAATGCTGATATAACGATTAGTGTAAACCCGGATGCCCTCAAAATTCTGACAAACGGCGGCCATGGGCTTTGCCATTGAGCACAGAATCCGGTTCGTACCGCACACTTGGGGCATCCTGTTTTTTTGCGCAGTTCGGTGCTTTTTCAAGCTGACCTGACCCTGACTCGAACGCCTCGAAAATCGAAAAATCCGCTAGGGTTTTCACGGGCTGGAACCGCAGGGAGCGCGATGCTAGCATCAAACATCTAAATATGCGGAATTACTGATGTTTATAGCGGTTGCAGGGGTCTGCTACAGTTTTAGACGGTATTCAATTCAAACCAACCTCTGGAGATGACGATGGTCAAATCGATCAAGTGGCTGGCTGCGGGCGCCCTGTGCCTCGCCGCCGTGGGGGCGCAAGCCCAGGTCAACCAGGTGCGCGTCTGGGCCGCGGCCTGCGCCAACTGCCATGGCACCGATGGCCGGGCGTTGCAAGGCAACGAAGCTTTGGCCGGCAAGGACAAAGACGAACTGATTCAGAAGATGATGGATTTCAAGACCGGTCGCAAGCCTGCAACGATCATGCACCAGATCTCCAAGGGCTACTCTGACGAGCAGATCCAGCAGATCGCCGCCTACTTTGCCGCCCAGAAAAAATAAGGAGCCCCACCATGAAACGTCGTCAATTTGTACAAACGCTGGGCGCTGGCTCGGCTGTGGCTGGTCTGGGTTTGCTGGGCGGTTGCGCCGGCATGGGCGGCAGCAGCGCCAAAGTGGTGGTGGTGGGTGGCGGCTACGGTGGTGCCACCGCAGCCAAATACCTGCGCATGTTTTCTGACCATGGGATCGACGTCACCCTGATCGAGCCCAACGAGGCCTTCATCTCCTGCCCCATCTCCAACCTGGTGATTCAGGGCAGCAAGACCATGGCCGACATCACCACGCCCTACGACAACCTGACCAAGCGCCACGGCGTGAAGGTGGTGCGCGACATGGTGGCCAGCATCGACCCGGAAAAACGCATGGTCAAATTGGCCAGCGGCGGTGAACTGCCCTACGACCGCCTCATCCTGTCGCCGGGTATCGACTTCATGTGGGACAGCCTGCCCGGCATGGCCAAGGCCGGCGCCAAGGACAAGGTGCTGCACGCCTGGAAAGCTGGCGCGCAAACTGTGGCGCTGCGCAAGCAACTGGAAGCCATGCCCGACGGCGGCGTCTACGCGCTCTCCATCCCGCTGGCGCCCTACCGCTGCCCCCCCGGCCCCTACGAACGCGCCTGCATGGTGGCCAACTACTTCAAAAAGGCCAAGCCCAAGAGCAAGGTGATGATCTTCGACGCGAACGACGACATCCAGTCCAAGAAGGGCCTGTTCATGAAGGCCTGGAAGGACCACTACGACGGCATGATCGAGTACCGCCCCAAGCACAAGGTGACCGATGTGGACGCCACCACCAACACCTTGAAGTTCGAGTTCAACGACGACTTCAAAGCGGCTGTGGCCAACGTGGTCCCCAACATGCGCGCAGGCGACATTGCGGTCAAGACCGGTCTGGCCACGGCCAACGCCCGCTGGTGCGAAGTCGACTTCCTGACGTTTGAGTCCAAGGCGCACAAAAACATCCACGTGCTGGGCGATGCCATTCAGATCGCGCCGGGCATGCCCAAGTCGGGCCACATGGCCAACCAGCACGGCAAAACCTGCGCGGCGGCGGTGGTCTCGCTGCTGGCGGGCAAAGAGCCACCCAGCCTGCCCCTGTACGCCAACACCTGCTACAGCTTCGTGACCGATGAAGACGTTGTGCACGTGGCCAGCGTGCACCGTTACGACGCCGAAAAGAAGACGATGCTCACGGTGCCCGGTTCGGGTGGCGTGTCGAGCGCAGCCAGCGAACTGGAAGGTCGCTACGCGCACGCCTGGGCGCGCAACATCTGGGCCGACACCCTGGCTTGATGAACTTATTAAAGCGTCCCGGCACCGCACCGGGGCGCTTTTTTTTCATTCAAATATCAGTCAAAGGTTATGTCATGAACGCAGCCCGAATTCCATTTCTCAGCCGTGCACTGGTCACTGTTGTGCTGCTGGGCAGCTCAGGCGCATGGGCGCAGGCTGACGAAGCCCGCGCGAAGAAGATCGCGGGCGGCTCCTGCTTCCTGTGCCACGGCGCACAAGGGGAGTCCACCAGCGAGGTGTTCCCACGTCTGGCGGGTCAAAACGCCGAGTACGTGGCCAAGCAGCTCGATGCCTTCAAGACGGGCAAGCGCAAGAGTTCGGCCATGAACGAAATGGTGGCCAAGCTCACACCCGACGAAATGCTGGCGCTGGGCAAATACTACGAAAAAATGAGCCTGCCCCGCGAAGAGGCCAAAGACCCGCAGCTCGCCGCCATGGGCCGGTACGTGTACCACAACGGCAACAAGTTCAGCGGCGTGCCTGCCTGCGTGAGCTGCCACGGCATGAATGCCGAAGGTGCAGCCAATCTGCCGCGTCTGGCCACCCAGTTCTCGGGCTACATCCACACGCAACTGAAGTCATTCAACAAACGCGACCGCACCAACGACAACGTGGTGATGCACGTGGTGGCAGAGAAGATGACGGAGTTGGAGATGGCTGCTGTGGCGGAGTATGTGAGCAGCAAGTGACACGCCCCCACGCTCCGCCGCTGCGCGGGTCGCTGCCCCCCGAGGGGGCGCGAATTCAGCTTGGGGCGGCCCGGCGCTGAATCCAGCCCCCCGCGCCGCCTGCGGCGTCACCCCCCAGGGGGCGATGCGAGTGGCCCGGCGGAGCCGGTTCCGCCGCATCCTGGAACAAGACACGTCGCGCCGGCTGTCCAGCGGATCGTCAGCGTTGGCGTTTGCTTGAGCGCAGGCGCCGGTACAACCAGCCGGCGATGGCCAGGTTCAGCAGGTTCCAGGCGATGCCGTTGATGAAGGCGGCGTCGTAGCTGCCCGTGTGGTCAAAGATCCAGCCCGAGAGCCATCCGCCCAGCGCCATGCCGAGCAGCGTGGCCATGATGACCGCGCCGACCCGGGCCCCCACTTCCTGCAGCGGAAAGTGTTCGCGCACGATGATGGCGTACGACGGCACGATGCCGCCTTGAAACAGACCAAACAGGGCCGAGATCACATACAGCGGCACCATGCCGTCAAACGGCAGGAACAGCAGCAGCGCCACACCCTGCAGCGCAGAGCCCAGCAGCAGCGTGCGGATGCCACCGATGCGGTCACAGACAAAGCCTGACACCAGGCGGCTGACGATGCCGCTGGCCAACATCAGCGACAGCATCTCGGCGCCGCGCGCCGCGCCAAAACCCAGGTCGGTGCAGTAGGCCACGATGTGCACCTGCGGCATCGACATGGCCACGCAGCAGCCCACCCCGGCCACGCACAGCAGCCACTGGGCTCGCGAGGGGCTCAGACCGAACGGACGGTTTCGGTCCATGACAGGCGCAGACCCGGTCGGGTCCACCGGCACTGGCGGCGCCAGCGGCGGTCGCTGGCGCATGAACGCCGACAGCGCCAGCATGCCCAGGCCGCAGACCACGCCCATGATCGTGTAGGTGGGGCGCCAGCCGATGGTCTCGATGCCGTGTTGCACCACGGGCGGCCAGAAGGCCCCTGCGATGTAGTTGCCACTGGCGCAAATCGCCACCGCAATGCCGCGTCGGCGGTTCCACCACTGGGACGTATCGGCCAACAACGGTGCGAAGGTCGAGGCGCCGCCCAGGAGACCGAGCAGCCCGTGGGCCAGTCCAAAGGTCCAGATGCTGCCGGATTGCGCGGCCCAGACAAAGCCGCCCGCCACCGCCAGCGCGCCCAGCCAGAGCACCTTCATCAGCCCGTGCCGGTCGGCCATGCGCCCGGTCCAGATACCGCCCACACCCAGGCAGACCATCATGAAGGTGTACGGCAGCGAGGCACTGGCGCGGTCGATGCCGAATTCCAGCTGCACCGTGGGCAGCACCACCGACACCACATACATGCTGCTGTTGCCCAGCACCACCAGCCCCAGGGCCACCAGCAACCGCCAGGCCGCCTGGCGCGAATCAATCACCGACGGATCGGCGCGGAGGGTATGGTTCATCGGCGCACTCTAGCGCAGCGGCCTGCGTGCCGCTTGTCATGCGGGTTACTGCTCAGGCCACTTTCGCCACCAGCTCACCCTTGTCGTAGCGCTTCTGCATCGTCTCCAGGCTGTACACCTGCGTGATCTTGCTCGCCATGCCGGCGGCGCCGAAGGCTTCGTAGCGCGCCGCGCAAATGGCTTGCATGGCCTTCGTGGCTTCTTTGTAGAACTTGCGCGGGTCGAAGTTTTTGCGATCTTCGGCCAGGTGTTTGCGAATGGCACCGGTGCTGGCCATGCGCAGGTCGGTGTCGATGTTGACCTTGCGCACGCCGTTCTTGATGCCTTCGACGATTTCGTCCACCGGCACGCCGTAGGTCACGCCCATGTCGCCACCGTACTGGTTGATGATGGCCAGCCAGTCTTCCGGCACGCTGCTGGAGCCGTGCATGACCAGGTGCACATTGGGAATGCGCTGGTGAATCTCTTTCACGCGGTCAATGCGCAGCACCTTGCCGCTGGGCTTGCTGCTGAACTTGTAGGCACCGTGGCTGGTGCCGATGGCGATGGCCAGCGCGTCCACCTGGGTTTTGCTCACGAAGTCGGCGGCCTCGTCGGGGTCGGTCAACAACGAAGAATGGTCCAGCACGCCTTCGGCGCCGTGGCCGTCTTCTTCGCCGGCTTTGCCCGTTTCCAGCGAACCCAGACAACCCAGCTCACCTTCCACCGACACGCCGCAGGCGTGCGCCAGGTCGACCACCTGGCGCGTTACGCTCACGTTGTAGTCGTAGCTGGCGGGTGTCTTGCCGTCGGCCAACAGGCTGCCGTCCATCATCACCGAGCTGAAGCCCGACTGGATGGAACGGAAGCAGATGGCGGGCGCGGCGCCGTGGTCCTGGTGCATGCACACCGGAATGTGTGGGTACATCTCGATCGCCGCAGAAATCAGGTGGCGCAGGAAGGGCTCGCCCGCGTAAGAGCGTGCACCGGCCGAACCCTGCAGGATGACCGGGCTGTTCACCTGGTCGGCCGCCTGCATGATGGCCTGCACCTGCTCCATGTTGTTGACGTTGAAGGCCGGCAGGCCGTAGTGGTGTTCTGCCGCGTGGTCGAGCAGTTGGCGAAGGGAAATGAGGGCCATGGGTTGTCTCCAGACAGTGGTTCAAACAAAGAAAAGATGGGATCGGGGAGCCCCCATCCCAGCCTTCCCCCAGCGGGGGAAGGGGCGAATGCGGGGAATCTGCTGGCGGGCGCTTGTCCCCGGTGGGCTCCCTCCCCCTCTGGGGGAGGGCTGGGGTGGGGGCACGCCAGCCAAGGCATCAAGCCGCGCGCCGCGCCAGCAGCTCTAACGCCGGCAGCGTCTTGCCTTCCAGCACCTCCAGAAACGCGCCGCCGCCGGTGGAGATGTAGCCCACGTCTTTCTCAATGCCGTA
>NZ_JAUSOO010000007.1 GCF_030656115.1 Hydrogenophaga sp. | reverse complement strand
CCCGTCCAGGGCGCTGGGGGCATCGGCCACTCCAGTTGCGGCTTCCGTGTGAGGAGCAGCGCCTGGCCAGTCTGGGGCAGATGGATTCAAGAGTTTGGTGGCAGCCCGTGGTTGGCGCACACCCCAGCAAAGTGCTGGTGTTGAGCCAACTGAAGTGCTCAACAGCCCATATTGTCGCATGCTGGGATAATCTTGGGTTCAACGCCCATTCGGGCCGCATATTCCTGAGGCAAACACAGCAATGGCTCAATACGTCTTTTCCATGAACAAGGTCGGCAAAATCGTGCCGCCCAAGCGCCAGATTCTCAAGGACATCTCGCTCTCCTTCTTCCCCGGCGCCAAGATCGGTGTGCTCGGCACCAACGGCTCGGGCAAGTCGACGCTGCTCAAAATCATGGCCGGCATCGACAAAGAGATCGAGGGCGAAGCGATTCCCATGCCGGGTATCCGCATCGGCTACCTGCCGCAAGAGCCCAAGCTCGACCCCGAGCAAAACGTGCGCGAAGCGGTCGAATCCAGCATGAGCGGTGTGCGTGCCGCACAAAAGCGCCTGGACGAGGTGTACGCGGCCTACGCCGAAGAGGACGCCGACTTCGACGCCCTGGCCGCCGAACAGGCCCAGCTGGAAGCCATCATTTCCACCGCCGGCACCGACAGCGAGCACCAGTTGGAAATCGCGGCCGACGCATTGCGACTGCCGCCTTGGGACGCCAAGATCGGCCTGCTCTCGGGCGGTGAAAAGCGCCGCGTGGCGCTGTGCTGCATGCTGCTGTCCAAGCCCGACATGCTGCTGCTCGACGAACCCACCAACCACCTGGACGCCGAGTCGGTGGAGTGGCTGGAGCAGTTCTTGAAGCGCTTCTCGGGCACCGTGGTGGCCATCACCCACGATCGCTACTTTTTGGACAACGCGGCCGAGTGGATTTTGGAACTCGACCGTGGGCACGGCATTCCCTACAAGGGCAATTACTCGACCTGGCTGGAGCAGAAAGAAGCCCGCCTGGAGCAGGAGCAGCGCACCGAAGACGCGCGCACCAAGGCCATGAAGAAGGAGCTGGAGTGGGTGCGCCAGAACCCCAAGGGCCGCCAGGCCAAGAGCAAGGCCCGCCTGGCTCGCTTTGAAGAGCTGAGCGACGTCGACTACCAGAAGCGCAACGAAACCAACGAGATCTTCATTCCCGTGGCCGAGCGCCTGGGCAACGAGGTGTTCGAGTTCAAAAACGTGAGCAAGAGCTTTGGTGACCGCTTGCTGATCGACAACCTGAGTTTCCAGATTCCGGCCGGTGCCATCGTCGGCATCATCGGCCCCAACGGTGCGGGCAAGTCCACGCTGTTCAAGCTGATTTCGGGCAAAGAGCAGCCCGACAGCGGCGAAGTGAAGATTGGCCAGACCGTGAAAATGGCCGTGGTGGACCAGAGCCGCGACGACCTGGCGAACGAAAAGACCGTGTGGCAAGACATTTCGGGCGGTCTGGACATGATCACCGTGGGCAAGTTCCAGATGCCCAGCCGCGCGTACTGCGGCCGTTTCAACTTCTCGGGCGGCGACCAGCAAAAACGCGTGGGCAGCCTCTCGGGTGGTGAACGCGGGCGTCTGCATCTGGCCAAGACGCTGGCTGAAGGCGGCAACGTGTTGCTGCTGGACGAACCTTCGAACGACCTGGACGTGGAGACCCTGCGCGCGCTGGAAGACGCGCTGCTCGAATTCGCCGGTTGCGCGCTGGTGATCAGCCACGACCGTTGGTTCCTGGACCGCATTGCCACCCATATCCTGGCCGCCGAAGGCGACAGCCAGTGGGTGTTTTTCAACGGCAATTACCAGGAGTACGAAGCCGACAAGAAGAAGCGCCTGGGCGAAGAGGGCGCCAAGCCCAAGCGCTTCCGCTACAAAGCACTGGGGTGACAAGCCCACCCCCGCGCCGCGCCTGGCGGCGCGTCACCCCCTCAAGGGGGCAATGCCTGCGGGCCGGGAAACCCGGACCCGCGGCATTCTGCGAAAACTTCCCTTCCTTCGATCAGCGTTTTCTCCCATGACCAACGAACAAGTGCTGGCCGACACGCGCCATTGGATCGAAAAGGCCGTGATCGGTCTGAACCTGTGCCCGTTTGCACGGGCGGTGTATGTGAAGAACCAAGTGCGCATCGTGGTGAGTTCGGCGCGGCATCTGGATGCTTTTCTGGACGAGCTGGACCGCGAGCTGGATCTGTTGCAGGGCACACCGGCCGAAGAGGTGGACACCACGCTGTTGGTGCACCCCACGCTGTTTCCCGACTTCGAGGTGTTCAACGATTTCCACAGCGTGGTGGACGATGTGGTGGCTGAGCATGGGCTGGACGGCGTGATCCAGGTGGCCAGTTTTCACCCGCAGTTTCAGTTTGACGGCACCACGCCGGACGACGTGACCAACTACACCAACCGTGCACCTTACCCGACGCTGCACCTGCTGCGCGAAGACAGCGTGGAGCGGGCCATTGCCTCGGACGCGGGCGATGCCGAAAAGATTGTGGAGCGAAATTTGCAGACCCTGCGGGACCTGGGTGTGGCAGGCTGGCAAGCTTTGCTGCAAAAAAATTGAATTTCACAGCCTCAAAGGGCCCGTTTCCCTCTGTGTTTTTGGTGGTTTTGTCCCGCAACTGTGCCCATAATGCATGGCACATGTGCCTCTCAAGCATGGGGCGGAAAGACACCTAGCAGTATGGAACCCAGCCATTCTTCACAGGCGTTTGAAGCCTGTCTGACCGAAGCCCTCGCGCAAATGCGGGAGTGGGTACCGCGCTGGTTGTCTACATTGCACGAGACCTTGCACCAGCGTGAGGGTGTGGTGGTTCTCTTGACTGAAAAGCAGGCCATCGTCAAAGCCCGTTTGCAGCTCGAACGCTACCGCGAACTGATGGCGGCTCGATTCATCGAAGCGTTTGCTGCGTCGCTGCAAGACGCCCAGCGCACGGTCGGATTACCTGCTCGAGAATTTCGATCGATGAGGTTTGATGAGCTGGAGCTCATGGGCGATGAGCAGGTGCAAGAAACGGTGGAGTTTGCCCAGGTGCAGCAGGTCATCAAGATGGCTGCCGATGAAACATTGGTTGTACTCAACGCCCGCATGAGCCGTGCCCAGGGTTTGGATCGTGTCCGTTCGGAAGCCAATCCGTTGCGCACCGAGATGGTGGTGGCGGCACTGATGCAGGCGCTGAATGGTGTGCCTGTGGAGGCTGCAGTGCGCTCTCGCTGGCTAAAAACGGGTGCCGTGGCGCTGGCTGACGAATTGAACAGCATGTACATCCGACTGAGCGAGCTGCTGGACAGCATGGGCATCGTGCCTGCCGGTTACAACGTGATCCAGTCGCTACAAACCCGCTTTCCCTCCGGTGCTGGTTGGGGTTCTGCGGCATCGGGAAGGGCAGAATCCGCGCCCCATGCCCCGACATTGGGCAACAACGCCCTGTTGACCTTGGACCATTTGCACCAGTTGCTGGTGGGTCATCAGGAGCCAGGCAGCCACGATCCCACCCATCCGGCCGATCCCGCGGACCCGGTTCCACCCAGCATGAGCAATGGCATGGTGCGAACCCTGGCCGCCGAGGTGGTGACCTTGATGATGCGCAGTATTGCCGAAGACAGCCGCTTGCTGGCACCTTTGCGCAAGATGTTGGCTGGCATGGAGCCGGCCTTGCTGCATCTGGCCCGCAGCGACCCCCGTTTTTTTGCCGACCGGAACAACCCCGCCCGCCGGTTGCTGGACACCGTGACCGAGCGCAGCCTCGCATTCACCAGTGAGCAAAATCCAGGGTATGCGGCGTTTGCCAGCGAGGTGCAGGGCATTGTCCGTGCGTTGCATGCGCCCGGACCCGATCTCCCAGCCCGTTTTCCTGCGCTGCTGGAGGCTCTCAGCCGTTCACAAAGTGAGGCGATTGAGCCCGCACAAGTTCAGGCACGTGGCTTGGCGGTGCAGACCCTGGTGCGTGTGGAGCAGCGCAACTTGCTGGCCGAACGTGTGGTTGCAGAAATTGCGTCGCGCAACGATTTCGCGCGCGCGCCCAGTTTTGTGAGGCGTTTCCTGAGCGGTCCATGGTCCCAGGTGGTGGCCCAGGCACGCATCAATGCGGCGGCGCCATCGGCGAGCCAGACCCGTCTGTCTCCTACCGATTCGTCTGCCTCGCGCTACATGGACATCTTGCCCGACCTGTTGTGGTCGTCGCAGTTGGCCTTGGCCAGTCGCAACCGACCGCGGCTGATCAAAGCCATACCCAATGTGTTGCGAACGCTGCGGGAAGGTCTTGAATCCATCGACTACCCGAGCGAGCAAACCGAGTCCTTTTTTCAGGCACTGATGGATGTGCACATGGCGGCTTACAAAACGCCTCGCAACGAAACGCCGCCTGAGGCGCAGCCCAGTCGCCAGTTTGACGCCGAACCTGAGCCTTGGATGCAGCCCATGGAAGCCCGGAATTCGGGTTTCATAGACGATTTGGTGATGGACCCCAAGCCCGCTTTTGCGGATACGCAACTTTTGCCGCGGGATTGGGCTGACATCAAGGCCGAGATGGCGAACCCGCATGCCCAAGCGCTCCCCGTGGGGACGTGGGTTGACGTCTGGCAGGACGGCCAAGCTTTGCGCTGCCAGATCACTTGGGCGAGTCCCCATGGAACCATGTTTTTGTTCACAGGTGCGGACGGTCGATCACTTTCCATGACCCGGCGTGGTTTGGAGCGGTTGCTGGAGCAAGACCGTTTGCGGGTGGTTGCCGACCATGGTGTGGTGGACACTGCGCTGGATGCCGTGGCGCGTCAGGCGTGGATCAACAGCGCTAAGCAATAGCCCTTTGCGTTCCGCGTTTTGGCTGGCGCGGATCGGATCTCCCTGCTTGGCGTGCTCGCGCCTTGCAGGCCGCGTTACGCGCAGAGCCGCTGAGAGACGGCCCGCCTGCTGTATTCAACCCTTGCGTTGCAGCTTTTTTCTCACCAACTGGATGTTGTTGCGCAGGGCGTACAGCTCGTCGGTGTAAGACAGGGGCACCACGATTTTTTCGACCTTTTCTTCCATGGCATCGAGTTGCTCCAACAGGTCTTGCACCGGCGTGGCGCCATGGGGGTTGTTGCTTTCGTGGCGCTGTTCGATGTCGCGCAACTCCGCGTACCAGCGGAACACGCGCGAGCGGATGCGAAAGGTGTAGAGCGGGGGCACGATGCGTGAGAGTGGCAGCGCCAGCGCAATGATCAGACCCATGGCCAGCCACATGCGTTCAATGAGGTTCGCGATCCAGAACGGCAGGTAGCGTTGCAAAAATGGCGGGCCGCTCTGGATGGCTCGCACCGCCTCGGCTGAAACAGGCACCTCGCTGAGTTCCAGGCTGGGGTATTCGCGGGCACGGGTGAACCAGCCCGGGCGGCCATGCAGGCCGGTGGCGGTCTGTGCGAACAGTTGCAGGATGGCCGGGTGGGTCTTGGCGCTGGTGAGCAGGCTGGTGGTGGACGCCACCAGGCGCACGTCACTGGCAGGAATGTTGGCGGCCAGGTCCACCACGCCTTGCGGCATGACCACCGGGGTGAGGTAGCCAAAGCGGCGCGAATAAGCTTCGCTTTGCGCAAAGTCCATCAGCTTGATGCCCGGGGTTTGCAGCAGCATTTGCACCATGAGCGACTCGGGTGCCGAGGCGAACACCACCGCGTCCAGTTCGCCATTCAGAAACGCCACCGTGGCGGGGGTTTGTTCCAGTTCGCTGAGCTGGATCTGGCGGGTGTCGATGCGGTTGACGTCGAGCAAGGTGTTGAACAGCCGGGGTACCCCGCTGCCTGCGGTGCCCACGTTGACACGCCAGCCCTTGAGTTCGGCCAGGTTGGCCACGGTGCTTGTGTGGTTGAGCCGCAGCGCAGCCTCTTCGCGGTAAAACAGCCACAGGGGTTCCACGAACAGGCTTCCCAGCGAGGCAATGGATTCTTCGTCGTCATAGCCAATGTCGGCCGTACCGCCCTGTACAAAACCCAGGTCGGCCTGGCCGGTGCGCAGCAGTTCGAGGTTGGCTGACGAGCCTTCGGAGGGCAGCAGTTCGACGGTGATGCCGTAGCGCTGCAGCGCTTCGGCGTAGCGCTTGCCGAACTCGTCGTAAGCGCTTTGGGCCGGGCCGGTGGCCAGCACCACGCGCTGGGGCGGGTTGGGGTCGAGCCACCAGTAGGTGACCGCCAGCAAGGCGGCCGTGAGCAGGGCCACAGGGCCGATGGACACCGCCAGATCGCGCAGCGACAGCAAGGTGTAGCGTATGTTGTGGGGCATGCCGCTACATTAGCACGCCCTTTGCGGGTGGCACCTGGCCGCTGGCGGGTGGTGTACGGGCTGGTGGGCGATCGGCTCGGTGGTGTCTCAGGGCAGGGGCTGGATGTCCACCACGGTGTAGCTGCCGTTGACTTTGTCGGCCGTGAAGCGCACCCGGTCGCCGACTTCCAGCTTGCCCAGCAGGGCTTTGTCCTGCAGTTGAAACACCATGGTCATGGGGGGCATGTCCAGGTTTTTGATGTCGCCATGCTTCAGGCTGAGCTTGCCCGCAGCGGCGTCGATTCGGCGAATCTCCGCTTCGGCCCAGGGCAGGCCGTTGCTGGCGGTTTCAGTGGGCGCAGTGGGTGTGGCGGCTGCGGGTGTCTCGGTGGTTGCCGGGGCGCCGTGGGCGTGGTTGTGCGTTTGGGCCAGGGCCATGCCGCTGGCCAGCAGCAGGGCCAGCAGTGTGCTGGCGCGCAAGCCGTGCTGTGCGGTTTTCAAGGTATGGGGTGTGTTCATGGTTTGGTGTTCTGTGGGGGGGTGGGTCAGCCGCGGAAATACGACTGGTAGACGCGGCTGCTGCCGTCGGCCAGCACCAGCACCACGTCGTAAGGGTCTTTGCGGGTGCCGTATTCCGGGCCGTCCATGCCCGGGCTGCCCACGGGCATGCCGGGTACGGCCAGGCCAATGGCCTTGGGCTTTTCGGCCAGCAGGCGGCGGATTTCGCGTGCGTTCACATGGCCTTCCACGACGTAGCCGCCAATGAGCGCCGTGTGGCACGAGCCGTACTTGTCGGGCAGGCCCAGGCGCTTGCGCACCGCGGTGTTGCCGGTGTCAAAAATTTGCACCTGAAAGCCGTCGCGCTTGAGGTATTCCACCCAGTCGTTGCAGCAGCCGCAGTTGGGGTCTTTCCAGACCTGGAGAACCGGCAGGGCCGGGGTGGTTTGGGTGCTGCCCAGGGCGGGCAGCAGCGCCATGGCCGCCAGTGCGGGGGTGGCGAGCAGCAAGGAACGTCGTTGCATGAGGGGTCTCCAAAATGGGTTGAAAGCGGAGCGGTTCAGGCCGGGCGCACGCGCACGGTGCCGCGCATGCCGGCTTCAAAGTGGCCGGGTATGAGGCAGGCAAATTCAAAGTCGCCAGCGCGGTTGAAGGTCCAGACGATGTCACCCCGTTTGCCTGGAGGCACATGGGCCATGTAGGGCTCGTCGTGTTCCATGTTGGGGTGCTTTTTCATCATCTCGGCGTGCTCGGCCAGTTCTTCGCGGGTGCCGATGACGATTTCGTGCATCACCTTGCCCCGGTTCACGGCGCGCAGGCGCAGGGTTTCGCCCTCGCGCACGTCGAGGTGGCTGGGGCTGAACTTCATCTCATCGGTCATGCGGATCTCGACCGTGCGTTGGGCTTCCCTGGGCTCAGCGGCGATGCCCCAGGGCTTTTGTTCCTTCACCACCGGGCCGGTTTTCATGTGGCCGTCGTGGCGCTCGCCGTGGGCATGTGCGGCCACCATGGGCAGCAGGGGCAGGCCGAGCAGCAGTTGCTGAAAGCGGCGGCGGGTAGGGGTGTTGATTTTCATGGATGGTGTTCCTGTGAGTTCGGGTTCAGTGGTGAGCGCCATGGCCTTGCGGCTTGCGTGCGGTCGCGCTCGGTGTGGTGGTTGCGGTTTCGGTTGACGCTGTGCCGGGCGCTTGCACGGCTTGGGCAGTGGGCGTGGTCACTTCACGCGCCCGGGTGCCGGGCGGCTGCTGGTACCAGCCGGGGTCGGTGTAGTCGCCCGGCTTCTGGTCGGCGCGCACCTTGAGCGTGGTGAACATGCCGCCCATGCCAATCGGGCCGTAGGGGCCGGTGCCGCTCATCATGGGGAAGGTGTTGTGGGGCAGTTCCATCTCCATTTCTTTCATGTCGGCCATGCCGCGCTCGCCCATGACCATGTAGTCGGGCACGGCTTTTTGCAGGCCTTTGACCAGGCCGCGGTGGTCGGCGCCGATCATGGTGGGCACGCCGTGGCCCATGGCGCCCATGGTGTGGTGGCTTTTGTGGCAGTGCATGGCCCAGTCGCCGGGTTCGTCGGCCACAAATTCGATCTGCCGCATCTGGCCCACGGCCACATCGGTGGTCACCTCGGGCCAGCGGGCGGTTTTGGGCACCGGGCCGCCGTCGGTGCCGGTCACTTCAAATTCAATGCCGTGGATATGCACCGGGTGGTTGGTCATGGTGAGGTTGCCCACGCGGACCCGTACCCGGTCGCCCAGGCGCGCCACCAAGGGGCTCAGGCCGGGGTAGACGCGGCTGTTGAAGGCCCAGATGTTGAAGTCGAGCATGGTGTTCACCTGCGGCGTCATGCTGCCGGGCTCCACGTCAAAGGCATTGAGCAAGAAGCAATAGTCGCGCTGCACGTCGTCAATCAGCGGGTGTTTCTGCTTCGGGTGCGTGACCCAAAAACCCATCATGCCCATGGCCATTTGCGTCATTTCGTCGGCGTGCGGGTGGTACATGAAGGTGCCGGGTCGGCGCGCTTCGAACTCGTAGACAAAGGTTTTGCCGGCGGGTATGTAAGACTGGTTCAGTCCGCTCACGCCGTCCATGCCGTTGGGCAGGCGCTGGCCGTGCCAGTGGATGGTGGTGGGCTCTGGCAGGCGGTTGGTCACAAAAATGCGCACCTTGTCGCCCTCCACCACTTCAATGGTGGGTCCGGGGCTTTGGCCGTTGTAGCCCCACATATTGACCAGAAAGCCGGGGGCCATTTCGCGCACCACCGGCTCGGCCACCAGGTGGAATTCTTTCACGCCCTGGTTCATGCGCCAGGGCAGGGTCCAGCCGTTGAGGGTGACCACCGGGTTGTACGGGCGGCCCGCGCCGGTGACGCCGGGCGGCGTCCAGGGTGCTGCGGTGTCGGCACTGGTGTGTTGCACCGCTTCGGGCAGGGCGGCCAGGGCGGCGCGGCTGACGCTGGTGGCGGCCGCGGCGGTGGCGGCAGCGCCTGCGAAGAAGTGTCGGCGGTTCAGGGGTTGCGTCATGGTCAGTGTCCTTGGGGTGCTGTGCTGGCGCCGCCTGCGGGGGCGGACGAAATGCCAGGGCTCTGGTAGTCGCCACCGGCGAGCAGGGCTTGCCAGGCGGCGTGGGCCAGCCAGAAGTCGCGCCGGGCTTGGTGGGCGGCGTCGATGGCGGCCAAGCGTTCACGGGCTTGGGTCAGCAAGTCCCAGGTGCTTTGCAGCATGCCGTTGTAGCGCAGCAGGGTTTCTTGCTCCAGCGTGGTGTGCAGCGGCACCCGCACGTCTTGCGCATGGCGTGCGCTGGCGTGTTGGGCTTGCAGTTGCGCCCAGGCTTCGCGGGCCATGGAGCGGCGTTCGGTGGCGGTTTGCAGCAAGGCGGATTCGGCCTTGACGGCGCGCTCCAGGGCATGGTCGCGCAGCAAAGGCAGGTTGCTGATTTGCGGTGTGGTCCAGGGTGCATCCTGGCCTGCTGCGGTGTCGGTTTTGAGGGCTGCGTCGACCGCTTGGTGCCAAGCAACCAGACGCTCGGGCGGCACCGCGGCCAGCTGGCGGCGCGCCTCGGTACGCTGCCAAGTCAGCGTGGGGTGGCTGCGCAGCGCAGCCGCTTCCACGTCTGCCGGGCTGATGCCCGGGCCGGGAGTCACCTGTTCTGGCAACGCCGGCAGGCTGGGCGGCAAGCGCTGCAACAGCTCGGCCATGGCCGCGCCGTCCCACAAACCCAGCAGGCGGGCCAGCTGCTCGTCGGCGCTGGTTTGGGCCTGTTGGGCGCGCGCTGCGGCTTGCTGGGCGGCGGCTTCTTGCACCTGCTCACGCATCAGTTTGGCCTGGCTCCAGTTGCCCGCCTGCACCATGCGCTGGCCCAGGGCCACACCGGTGCGGGCGGCAGACAGCGCATCGGTCATCAAGCGCAGGCTGTGGCGGGCGGTGACGGCTTGCGTCCAGGCGCTGTGTACCGCCTGCACATGGGCCACATAGGTGCGTTGCACCTCGGCGCGTTCCAGCGCGTTCATGCCCGCGTGGGCGAACAGGGCGGGGCGCTGGCGCAGCGATATGCGCACCGCCTCGGCCGCGTCCAGCGCGGAGCCGGTTGACGCGGGTGTTTTGGTGGCCGGTGTTCCCGGGTTTTGGGCCTCCCAGCGAAGGATGTCGATGTGGCCACGGGGAAACTCGGCCACCTGTGCGTTGGCCTGCTGCCAGATGGCGCGGGCGCGCTCGATGTCGGTGGGCAGTTCCAGGGGCTGGGCGGGCGTGGCCGGCGGCAGCGCTGGCACGGTGACGGCGGGCACGGGTGTGGCCGGGTCGGCCGCGCGAAGGGCTGCCGACGGCTGGGCCAGCGCGGGTGCTGCGCACAGCAGGGCGGCCCACCAGAGGGGTGCGAACGGCACCCGAACGGACGGTCGATGGGGGCTGCCCGCTGGCGTGCGGGGCGGTAAAGGGCGCCTAAATACAGGCATGGGAATCTCCTGGCAAAACAAACCAGCGCCCGCCGCACAGACCCCATGGGGCTGCGGCAGACGCACTTCGGGCTTGAAGGCTCAGGAAATGGGTGGCTTGATGCCTTGCTGCAGCGCAACGCTGGCAAAGCGTTCGGCAGGCAGGGTCAGCAGGGTGTGGGCCTGCGACGCGTTGGTGGCCAGGGGCAGCGATACCACCAGGGCTGGGCCGTTGCACACGTCGCAGGCGCTGTGCTGGTGGTGGTCGGGTTGCGGGGCATCGACAGGGTGTGTGCCCATGCCGTGGGCGCTGTCATGCAGATCGGATACCGCGGTCACGGGCAACGGGACACCGCCAGCGTGGTCCGGGCAATCCGGGTGCGCATGGGTGCTCGCCGGTGGGTGTTCCGCTGTGGCCACCGCGCCAGCTGCAGGGTGCCCGAGCATGGACACCGCCATGGCATCACCCACCCAGGCGCGCAAGGGCAGCAGGGCAATCAGGAGGGCGAGCAACAGGTGGCGCATGGCTGTGGATGATAAAGGCGCCAGCGGAAAGTTCAGTGGGTGTGGGGTATTCCCACGGTCTGCGGCGCCTCGGCGTGTCGCTTCGGTGAGGCCTGTGCCAGCTCGGCCCGCGCCTGGCGCATGACGGAGAGCCCGGCTGTGAGCGCCAGCACGGCCATGACGGCGGCCACCGCCAGATCAGGCCAGGCGGCACCGGTGCCGAACACGCCGAGTGCGGCCGCCATGACCGCGAGGTTGGACAGCGCGTCGTTGCGCGAGCACAGCCACACGCTGCGCATGTTGGCGTCGCCGGTGCGAAACGCATACAGCAGCACCGCCACGCCCGCGTTGGCCAGCAGGGCCACAAAGCCCACCAGGCCCATGGTGAGTGGTTCAGGCACGCTGCCGCTGTGCAGCAACCAGCCGGCACGCGCCAGCACAAACAGGCCATAAGCAAACATGGTGGCACCCTTCACCAGCGCCGCCCGGCTGCGCCAGACCAGGGCCATGCTGAGCACAGCCAGGGACAGCGCGTAGTTGGCGGCATCCCCGGCAAAGTCCACCGCGTCGGCCAGGAGCGACACCGAGTTGGCTTGCAGGCCCGCCACCAGTTCCACGCCGAACATGGCCGCATTGACCACCAACGCGATCCAGAGCGCCCGGCGCCAGCGCGGGTCGATCGTGGGTGGGGCGGCGTTGGCCGGTGTTTCGGTGGAGCAGCTGGAGTGGCAGGCGCAGGCCATGGTGGGTGTCTTTCAGTGGGTCGGGTGGCAGCCCCGGATGGGGTATGTCATGATTTGAAACCTTGAAGCCACTTGAATGTCAAGCATGACCGCAGCGTCTGTATCCCCGGTGCCGCAACACCGTATTGGCGAAGCCGCCCGGCGTTCGGGTGTGAGCGCCGCCAACATCCGCTACTACGAGCGCGAAGGGTTGTTGCAGCCCCAGGCCCGGGCCGACAACGACTACCGCTTGTACAGCGATGCCGACATGCACCGTCTGCGCTTCATTCGGCAGTGCCGTGCACTGGACATGTCGCTGGATGAAGTGCGCACCCTGCTGGCGCTGGACCTGAACAACAAGGCCGATTGCGCCACCGCGAGCACGGCGCTGGAAGCGCACCTGGGCCATGTGCGCCAGCGTCTGGCCGAACTGCGCGCCCTTGAAAAAGACCTGCTGGCCCTGCGCAAGCGCTGCGACGGCTTGGACGGGCATTGCCACATCATTGAAGCGCTGCACCAGCGCGCCGACGAAGCGGTGCCGGCGGTGGCTGCGCCCGCCGGGCACCGCCATGTCTAGACGGTGCTGGTTTCGCTCAGTGCCCCAGAATTTTTGAGAGAAAGTCCCGGCTGCGCTCGTTTTGTGGGTTGTTGAAGAATTCGTGCGGCGTGTTTTGTTCGACGATCTGGCCCTGGTCCATGAAGATCACGCGGTCGGCCACCGCCTTGGCAAAGCCCATTTCGTGGGTCACGCAAATCATGGTGATGCCCATGTTGGCCAGTTCGATCATCACGTCCAGCACCTCTTTGATCATCTCTGGGTCCAGCGCGGACGTGGGCTCGTCAAACAGCATGATCTTGGGCGTGAGGCACAGCGCCCGCGCAATGGCCACGCGCTGCTGCTGGCCGCCGGAGAGCTGCAGCGGGTATTTGCCGGCCTGTTCGGCAATGCGCACGCGCTGCAACTGCTGCATGGCGCGTTCTTCGGCTTCCTTCTTCGGGACCTTGCCGACCCACATGGGCGAGAGCGTGAGGTTTTCCAGCACGGTCAGGTGCGGGAACAGGTTGAACTGCTGGAACACCATGCCCACCTCTTTGCGCACCTGGTCAATGGCCTTGATGTCGTCGGTGAGCTCGATGCCGTCCACCGTCAGGGGGCCCTGCTGGTGCTCTTCCAGGCGGTTGATGCAGCGGATCAGCGTGGACTTGCCCGAGCCCGAGGGCCCGCACACCACGATGCGCTCGCCTTTGGCCACCGACAGATCGATGTCGCGCAGAACATGGAAGGCGTTGCCGTACCACTTGTTGACTTTGTCGAAACGGATGATGGGTTCGGCGGTAGAGGATGCGGTCATGAGGTTGTTCCTTCTTGTGCGCGTTCAGCGGGCCTTGCTGCTGCTGAGCTGCTTTTCAACCCACAGGCTGTAGCGCGACATGGCAAAGCAGAAGGCGAAATAGACCAGGGTGATGAACAGGTAGGCTTCGATCTTGAAAGGGCGCCATTCCACGTCGGAGTTCAGGGCCAGCGACAGTGCGCCGGTGAGTTCGTACATGGACACGATGGTGACCAGCGAGGTGTCTTTGAAGATCGAGATGAAGTTGTTCATGATGCTGGGCACCACCATGGCCAGGGCCTG
>NZ_JAUSOO010000005.1 GCF_030656115.1 Hydrogenophaga sp. | reverse complement strand
ACCCTGGTCGGCCAGGCCGCCCTGCAGTACGTGACCCCCGGCGAAATTGTGGGCGTGGGCACAGGCTCCACGGTCAACAAGTTTATTGATGCGCTGGCTTCCATGAAAGACCAGATCCCTGGCGCCGTGTCCAGTTCTGTGGCGTCAACGGCCCGCCTTCAAGCGCTGGGAATTCAGGTGTTTGAGGCCAATGCCGTGGGTGAGTTGTCGGTCTACATTGATGGCGCAGACGAAATTGATGCCCAAGGCTATATGGTCAAGGGCGGTGGTGCAGCGCTCACGCGCGAGAAAATTGTGGCCGCCCAATCGCGTCGCTTTGTCTGCATTGCCGACGAGACCAAAATGGTCAAGACCCTGGGCGCGTTTCCCTTGCCGGTGGAAGTCATTCCAATGGCCTCCACGCGGCTGGTACGGCAGTTTGAAGCATGGGGTGGTAAAGCGCAGGTTCGGCTCAAGGACGGCGCACCCTTGGTCACCGACAACGGCCAGCACATACTGGATGTGACGGGTCTGCACATCACCGATCCACTGGATTTTGAGAGCATGGTCAACCAATGGCCCGGTGTGGTGACGGTGGGTGTTTTTGCCCACCAACGCGCCCATGTGTGCCTGCTTGGCACCGCAAGCGGCGTCAAAACTCTGATGTTTTGAACCTTCCGGCTGGGTCTTGAGATGGCATTGTTCCACTTTGTTGGGCGGCATCTGGCTCAGTTCTGAGTGGCGACTGCACGGACTGTCCAGATTTCTATCCAGGTGAAGATGGCCTACTTGGCCTGTGCCTTGGCGTCCCATTTGCGCCGGGCAATGAGCTCGCACACCGGCGTGGCAGATAAGCGCTCCGCCATGGCGTTGTCCCAGGCATCCCCGACCGATCCCATTGAGGGGTGTACGCCCATTTCTTTGCACCGGTTGCCAAAGGCAATGCTTGGATGGCGCTCGGTCGCCAAGCATCATGCTCTGCTCGGCCAACTCCGCACGGATGCGGGGCATGCCGTAGGTGGCGACCCTGACGGTGGGCCGCCCGGATGGTTCGCAGCAGCCCGGCGTTGGCCTGTGCCACCGGATCTTTGACCCAAAGAAATTCGCAGCTTCCGACCTGCTCGCCCTGATCGGCGGCGCCTTCCTTGTGGTTCTTGTCCATCTCGCTCCACGTCTCCTTCTCACACCCGGTCCACCCTTGTGCAGTTGCGCCTCGCTTTGCTCACTGTGACCAGCTCGCAGCGGGACTTGCACCCGCAGGTGTGCGCCCATGCTGGGCGCACCAGGAAAACCCGAACGACTCCCCGTCCGGGCTTCTACTTGTGCCCACTGGGGCCGCTTACTTCTTCGCAGGTGGCAAATCGGTACACGACCCGTGCGCCACCTCCGCCGCCATGCCGATGCTCTCGCCCAGCGTGGGGTGCGGGTGGATGGTCTTGCCGATGTCCACCGCGTCGGCGCCCATCTCGATGGCCAGCGCGATCTCGCCGATCATGTCGCCCGCGTGCGTGCCCACCATGCCGCCGCCCAGGATCTTGCCGTGGCCATGGGCTTCCGGACTGTCGTCGAACAGCAGCTTGGTGACACCTTCGTCTCGCCCGTTGGCAATGGCGCGGCCCGAAGCCGTCCAGGGGAACAGGCCTTTCTTGACCTTGATGCCTTGCGCCTTGGCCTGGTCTTCGGTGAGGCCCACCCAGGCCACCTCGGGGTCGGTGTAGGCCACGCTGGGGATCACGCGGGCGTTGAAGGCGGCCGCGGCCAGCTCCTTGTTGCCCTGCAGTTCACCGGCAATGACTTCTGCCGCCACATGCGCTTCATGCACCGCCTTGTGTGCCAGCATGGGTTGGCCCACGATGTCGCCGATGGCAAAGATGTGCGGCACGTTGGTGCGCATCTGGATGTCGACGTTGATGAAGCCCCGGTCGGTCACGGCCACGCCGGCCTTGTCGGCGGCGATCTTCTTGCCGTTGGGCGTGCGGCCCACCGCCTGCAGCACCAGGTCGTAGACCTGCGGCGCGGGCGCGGTGCCGCCCTCTTCCGCGGCGGCGAACGTCACCTCGATGCCTTCGGGCGTGGCCTTGGCCCCCACCGTCTTGGTCTTGAGCATGATGTTGTCGAAGCGCTTGGCGTTCATCTTCTGCCAGATCTTGACCAGGTCGCGGTCGGCGCCCTGCATCAGGCCGTCCATCATCTCCACCACGTCCAGGCGGGCACCCAGCGTGCTGTAGACCGTGCCCATTTCCAGGCCGATGATGCCGCCGCCCAGGATCAGCATGCGCTTGGGCACTTCCTTGAGCGCCAGCGCGCCGGTGCTGTCCACCACGCGCGGATCGTCGGGCATGAAAGGCAGGCGCACGGCCTGTGAACCGGCGGCGATGATGCACTTCTGGAAGGCCACGACCTTCTTGGTCCCGGTCTTGTCCTGGCCAGTGCCACTGGTCTCTTCCACTTCCACGTGGTTGGGGCCGACAAAGGCGCCGTAGCCGCGCACGGTGGTGACCTTGCGCATCTTGGCCATGGCAGCCAGTCCGCCGGTGAGCTTGGTGATCACCTTTTCTTTGTGGCCGCGCAGCTTGTCAATGTTGACTGTGGGCGCGCCAAAGTCCACGCCCAGGTCGGCCATGTGGCTGACTTCGTCCATGACGGCCGCCACGTGCAGCAGCGCCTTGGACGGGATGCAGCCCACGTTCAGGCAGACGCCGCCCAATGGGGCGTAGCGCTCGACCAGCACGACTTTGAGGCCGAGGTCGGCGGCTCGGAAGGCAGCGGAGTAGCCGCCGGGGCCTGCGCCGAGCACGAGCAAGTCACACTCGATGTCGGCACTGCCGCCAAAGCTGGCGGCTGTGGGGCCCACGGCTGGAGCGGCGGCCGGAGCAGCAGCAGCGGGTGCGGGCGAAGCAACTGCAGGGGCTGCAGCTGGCGTGGCGGGTGCGCTGGCAGCGCCCTCGCCTTCCAGCACCAGCACCACCGAGCCTTGCTTGACCTTGTCGCCCAGGGCCACCTTGAGTTCCTTCACCACACCGGCGTGCGACGAAGGAATTTCCATGGAGGCCTTGTCGGACTCCACGGTGATCAGGCTTTGTTCGGCCTTGATGGTGTCGCCGGGTTTGACCAGCAACTCAATCACGGCCACTTCGTCGAAGTCACCAATGTCGGGAACTTGAATATCAATCAGTGCCATATCCGTTCCTTCGACTTAAAGCAGAACGCGACGAAAGTCGCCGAGGATCTGGCCGAGGTAGGCGTTGAAGCGGGCGGCAGCGGCGCCGTCGATCACGCGGTGGTCCCAGGTCAGGCTGAGCGGCAGCATCAGGCGCGGCTGGAAAGCCTTGCCGTCCCACACCGGTTCCATGTTGCTCTTACAAACGCCCAGAATGGCGACTTCGGGCGCGTTGATGATGGGCGTGAAGTAACGCCCACCAATGCCGCCCAGGCTGGAGATGGTGAAGGTGGCACCGCTCATTTCAGCCGGGCTCAACTTGCCGTCACGCGCCTTCTTGGCGAGTTCGCCCATTTCCTGGCTGATCTGCAGCACGCCTTTTTTGTCAGCGTCCTTGATCACGGGGACCATCAGACCATTGGGCGTGTCGGCCGCAAAGCCGATGTGCCAGTACTGCTTGTAGACCAGCGAATCGCCGTCGATCGAGCTGTTGAACTCAGGGAATTTCTTCAGCGCAGCAACGGATGCCTTGATCAGGAAAGCCAGCATCGTGACCTTGACGCCGCTCTTCTCGTTCTCCTTGTTCGTGGACACACGAAAGGCTTCCAGGTCGGTGATGTCGGCATCGTCGTGGTTGGTGACGGCCGGGATCATCACGGCGTTGCGCAACAGGTTGGCACCGCTGATCTTCTTGATACGGCCCATTTCCTTGCGTTCGATGGGGCCAAACTTGGCGAAATCGACCTTGGGCCAGGGGATGAGACCCAGTTCCGAACCACCACCGCCAGCACTGGCGGGTGCCGGCGCCTTGGCCTTTTGGGCAGAGGTCTGCACCACGCCAGCCATGACAGATTTGGTAAAGCCTTGTACGTCATCCAGCGTGATGCGGCCTTTGGGTCCTTTGCCTTGCACTTCCGCCAGCGGCACGCCGAGTTCACGGGCGAACTTGCGCACCGAAGGCGATGCGTGTGGCAGGCCCAATGCAGGCGTGGCGGTAGGGTTGTGGGCGGGTGCGGCGACCGGGGTCGACACTGCGGCAACGGCCACAGTAGCAACTGCGGCAGGCGCGGCCACGACAGCGGGCGCTGCTGCTACGGGTGCCGGCACAGCAGCGCCCGCTGCACCTTCCAGAATCGCCAGCAAGTCACCAATGTTGACCGTGTCGCCGACCTTGACCTTGAGTTCCTTGAGCACGCCGGCGTGCGAGGACGGGATCTCCATGGAAGCTTTGTCGGACTCAACCGTGATCAGGCTTTGCTCCAGCTTGATGCTATCGCCCGGCTTGACCATCACCTCAATGACGGCAACGTCCTTGAAGTCGCCAATATCGGGCACCATCACGTGAATGGGACCCGACGCGACGGGCGCCGCTGCGGCCGCAGGCACTGCGGCGGCCACCGGGGCAACAGCGGTTACTGGCGCAACAGCAGGTGCCGCCACGGGGGCTGGGGCTACCGCATCACCGGCGGCCTCCACCACCAGCACCACCGAACCTTGCTTGACCTTGTCACCAATGGCCACGCGCAGTTCCTTGACCACGCCCGCCGTTGCGCAGGGAATCTCCATGGAGGCCTTGTCGGACTCTACCGTGATCAGCGACTGCTCGGCCTTCACCGAGTCACCCACCTTGACCAGCAGTTCGATCACCGCCACCTCATCAAAGTCGCCGATGTCCGGGACTTGTACTTCAACCAATGCCATATTCGTCTCCAATCAGATTTTCAATGCCCCAAGAGCGGATGCCACACACCTGGAAACCGCCACGCTGGCATTGCCGGAGGCTGGTTTCATCCCCTTGAGGGGTTGCGCTAAAAGCGCTTCAGAGGGAGCCAGCTTCATGCGTACAGTGGATTGACCTTGTCGGTTTTGATGCCGTAGCGGGCAATCGCTTCGGCCACCTTGGCCACAGGCACGGTGCCCTCTTCGCTCAGCGCCTTGAGCGCAGCTACCACGATGTAATGGCGGTTGATCTCGAAGTGCTCACGCAGCTTGCTGCGGAAGTCGCTGCGACCAAAACCGTCGGTGCCCAGCACTTTGTAGATACGGCCCTTGGGAATGAACGAACGGATCTGCTCGGCGTAATTTTTCATGTAATCGGTGGAGGCAACCACCGGACCCGCATGCGGCTGCAGTTGTTGCGTCACGAAAGGCACGCGCTGTGCTTCGGTGGGGTGCAGCAGGTTGAAGCGTTCGGCATCCTGACCGTCGCGGGTCAACTCGTTGAAGCTCGGGCAACTCCACACGTCGGCCTGCACGCCCCAGTCTTGCGCCAGCAAGGCCTGCGCAGCAATAGACTCGCGCAAGATGGTGCCGCTGCCCAAAAGCTGAACGCGCGTTCCACCTTGTGCACCCGGCTTGCACAGGTACATACCCTTGATGATTTGCTCTTCGGTACCAGGTGTGAGTCCAGGCATCGCATAGTTTTCGTTCAGCAGCGTCAGGTAATAAAACACGTTGTCCTGCTTTTCCACCATGCGCTTGAGGCCGTGGTGCAAGATGACGCCCACTTCGTGCGCAAAGGTCGGGTCGTAGGAAATGCAGTTCGGGATCGTGCCAGCCAGGATGTGGCTGTGGCCATCTTCGTGCTGCAGGCCTTCGCCGTTGAGCGTGGTGCGCCCGGAGGTACCGCCCAGCAGGAAGCCACGCGCCTGCATGTCGCCAGCGGCCCAGGCCAGGTCGCCGATGCGCTGGAAACCGAACATCGAGTAGTACACGTAGAACGGCACCATGATGCGGTTGCTGGTGCTGTAGCTGGTGGCCGCCGCGATCCAGCTGCTCATGCCGCCGGCTTCGTTGATGCCCTCCTGCAGGATCTGGCCGGCCTTGTCTTCCTTGTAGTACATCACCTGGTCTTTATCGACCGGGGTGTAGTTCTGACCCGCCGGGTTGTAAATGCCAATCTGGCGAAACAGGCCTTCCATACCAAAGGTGCGGGCCTCGTCCACCAAAATCGGTACGATGCGAGGGCCCAGCGCCTGGTCACGCAGCAGTTGGGTGAGGAAGCGCACGTAGGCCTGCGTGGTGCTGATTTCGCGGCCCTCGGCGGTCGGCTCCATCACACTCTTGAAGGTTTCAATCGAGGGGACGGTGAAACTCTCGTCGGCCTTGGTGCGGCGGTGTGGCAGATAGCCACCCAGCGCCTTGCGACGGGCGTGGAGGTACTGCATCTCGGGGGTGTCGTCGGCCGGTTTGTAGAACGGCAGCTTGGGCAACTCGCTGTCGGGAATCGGCAGGTTGAAGCGGTCACGGAAGATTTTGATGTCTTCGTCGGTCAGCTTCTTGGTTTGGTGCACGTTGTTCTTGCCCTCACCCGACTTGCCCATGCCAAAGCCCTTCACGGTCTTGATCAGCAGCACGGTAGGCTGGCCCTTGTGGTTCACGGCCTTGTGGTACGCAGCATAGACTTTCTGCGGGTCGTGACCACCACGGCGCAGGTTCCAGATGTCGTCGTCGCTCATGTGCGCGACCATTTCCAGCGCCTTGGGATCGCGGCCGAAGAAATGCTTGCGCACGTAAGCCCCGTCGTTGGCCTTGAAGGCCTGGTAGTCGCCGTCCAGCGTGTCCATCATGATCTTGCGCAGGGCGCCGTCCTTGTCGCGTGCCAGCAGCGGGTCCCAGTTGGAACCCCACAGCAACTTGATCACGTTCCAGCCGGAGCCGCGGAACTCGCCTTCGAGCTCCTGAATGATCTTGCCGTTGCCACGCACCGGGCCGTCCAGGCGCTGCAAGTTGCAGTTCACCACGAAGATCAGGTTGTCCAGGTTTTCGCGCGCGGCCAAGCTGATGGCGCCCAGCGATTCGACCTCGTCCATTTCACCGTCGCCACAAAACACCCAGACCTTGCGGTTCTCGGTGTTGGCAATGCCACGGGCGTGCAGGTACTTCAGGAAACGCGCCTGGTAGATGGCCATCAGCGGGCCCAGGCCCATGGACACCGTGGGGAACTGCCAGAATTCGGGCATCAGCTTGGGGTGCGGGTAACTGGAAAGACCCTTGCCGTCCACTTCCTGGCGGAAGTTGAGCAACTGCTCTTCGGTCAGGCGGCCCTCCAGGTAGGCGCGGGCATAGACGCCGGGCGACACGTGACCCTGGATGTAGAGGCAGTCGCCACCGTGACTCTCGTTTTCAGCGTGCCAGAAGTGGTTGAAGCCGGCACCGAACATATGGGCCAGCGAGGCAAACGAACCGATGTGGCCACCCAGATCACCACCATCTTCCGGGTTGTGGCGATTGGCCTTGACCACCATCGCCATCGCGTTCCAACGCATGTAGGCACGCAGGCGCTCTTCGATCTCAATGTTGCCTGGGCATCGGGCTTCTTCGTTGGTCTCGATCGTGTTCACGTAGCCGGTGTTGGCCGAGAACGGCAGGTCGATGCTGTTCTGGCGGGCTTCTTCGAGCAGTTGCTCCAGCAGGAAGTGCGCGCGTTCCGGACCCTCCCGCTGAATCACGGCGGCCAGCGCCTCCATCCATTCGCGGGTTTCCTGGGCATCTACATCCCCGGTACCACGGCCATTGAGCGAGTCGGTCGCTGACATATGTCTGTCTCCTGTTGGTTTGAACAAAGCTTACGGCGGGCCTTCCGCTGTGTCACGAATTTTCCCACAGCTCTTTTAAAATTTCAATATGTGCTTTCAATTTCTACAATATGAAATTATGGTGAGTACAAAACAACGCATGAATCGGGTCAATTTGTCCATCCAAGGTCGTGGCACGGCAAGCTCTCACGTAGACTTCCAGTGAGATGATTCCTCTGCCCAGTCCCCAGCCCCATCCAACCACTGCGCCAGCATCCACCCGTTGGTGGAAACACTGGTGGCGCAAGCTGCCGCCCTCGCGGCAAGACCGCTTTGCCACACTGGCTCCGCTGCTGTCGGTATTGTTGTTTCTATCGGCCATCGTGGTGGCCATCACCTACCTGCGTTTTGAAGAACTTGAACGCGAACAGGAGGCGGTAACACGCGACGTGGAATATGCCCAACAGCGCTTGCGGCTGCGCCTGCTTGAACGTCAGGAACAACTGATGCGTTTGGCCCGGGAGGTAGACAACAAAGAAATTTCAAATGAAGAATTTGAATTTCAGGTTGAATCTCTCATCAGTCAGTTTCCTGAACTCTTGGCCATCAGCTGGGTGGACGGCCGACGCAATGTACTGGCCAGCTACGCCTCGCCCAGCGCCCCTCCCAGCCTTATCCGACTGCCTGGCAGCACCCTGGCACCCAACGAAACCGATGGCTCGTTCGACTTGGCACGCGACTTGCGCCAGCCCATTTATTCGCGCCCGCTGGGCGAAGAGCCCCTCAACGCCACACTGATGTTGCAGGTGCCACTGTCCGAACAAGGTCGTTTTGCCGGGACGGTGATGGGCGAATACTCCATTGATGGGCTTATGCGCTTTGGCATTCCCCCTGAGGTCATGGCTCGCTACGCTGTGGCATTGCTCGATGACCGCGGCCGGGTTCTAGCGGGCAGCCTGCAGTCACCCAATGCTGTGCTGCGCTTGCTACCGTGGTCTGATCAGCCACTGGAACATGAGGTGGCTGTGTCTCCTGTGGGCAACGGTCTGATCTTGAAGGCTCAGGGTTACCGCACCTCGCAAGACATTGTGGGCAGCGGATTCTTTTGGGTCATAGGTGCGCTGAGCGCCCTCACCGTCTGGATGCTGCTGGGCACCTGGCGCCACACGCGCCGGCGCGTCCAAGCACAGCAAGCCCTTGTGGCTGAAACCAACTTTCGCCGTGCCATGGAAAACTCCATGCTCACCGGTATGCGCGCGCTGGATATCCAGGGTCGCATCACCTACGTGAACCCGGCGTTTTGCTCCATGACCGGCTGGACCGAGAGCGAGCTGGTAGGCCGCACAGCGCCCTTTCCCTATTGGCCCGACGACGACCACGACCAACTCACCGCGCGACTTGAAGACGAGCTCAGCGGGCGATCAACACCTGGGGGTTTTGAGGTTCGGGTGCAACGCCGTGACGGAAGCATTTTTGACGCCCGCATGTACGTGTCACCGCTGATCGATCCCAAAGGGCACCAGACCGGCTGGATGACCTCCATGACCGATATCACCGAACCCAAGCGCATTCGCGAAGAGCTGTCGGCATCCTATGAACGCTTCACCACGGTGCTGGAAAGCCTGGACTCGGCCGTGTCGGTGGCACCCTTGGGCAGCGACGAAATGCTGTTTGCCAACAAAATGTACCGCCTGTGGTTCGGCACCCGGGGTCAGGGCCACCGGCACCTGGTGGACCTGGCCGGCAACCAGCCCACGCCCAGCCCGGACAACGGCGATGCGGTCGATGCGTTCGCTGGCATGCCCACCGACACCCTGACCGAAGCGGGTGCGGAAAACGCCGAGGTTTTCGTGGAAGAACTCGACCGCTGGCTGGAGGTACGCACCCGTTACCTCACCTGGGTGGACGGCCGGCTGGCCCAGATGGTGATTGCCAGCGACATCACGCCCCGACGCAACGCCGAAGAACAGGCTTCGCGCCAGGCGGAGCGGGCGCAAACCGCCAGCCGCCTCATTACCATGGGTGAAATGGCGTCCAGCGTGGCACACGAACTCAACCAGCCGCTCACCGCCATCAGCAACTACTGCAATGGCATGATTTCGCGGGTGCAGGAGGATCGAATCACCCAAGACGAACTGCTCGGTGCACTAGAGAAAACAGCGCGCCAGGCTCAGCGCGCGGGCCAGATCATTCAACGCATCCGAGCCTTCGTGAAGCGCAGCGAGCCCAACCCCACACTGTCCGACGTATCGCTGATGGTAAGCAACGCGATTGAACTGGCCGACATCGAATTGCGCCGACAGCAGGTGCGCCTGACACCTTATGTAGCCGCCCGACTGCCCAGCCTGCTGGTAGACCCGATCCTGATCGAACAGGTGCTCATCAACCTGCTGAAGAACGCGGGTGAAGCCATTGCGCAGGCAGGCCGCCAGCCTGGGGAGCGCCATGTGGAATTGCGGGTGGGGCCTAAGCGACAGGACAACCAGGACGTGGTGGAGTTCGCGGTGCGCGACTCGGGCAGTGGCGTCCCCGACGAAATGATCGAACGCATCTACGAAGCGTTCTACAGCACCAAGAGCGAGGGCATGGGCATTGGGCTCAAATTGTGCCGAAGCATCGTGGAATCGCACCACGGAAGGATGCAAGTTCAGAACATCTACAATGGCGTCGAAGTGGTGGGCTGCTGCTTCAGCTTCTGGATCCCTGTCGTTTCACGACTGCGCCCCGAAGGAACAACAGACAGCACCACCGCACAGTCGTTGACGGACATAGAAAGAGCGAGATGAGTTTGATCCCCAAAAAAGGCACTGTCTATGTGGTCGATGACGACGAAGCCGTGCGAGATTCATTGCAGTGGCTACTCGAAGGCAAAGACTACCGCGTGCGCTGCTATGAGTCTGCAGAAGCCTTCCTTAGCCGATACGACGCACGCGAAGTGGCGTGCCTGATTGCCGACATTCGCATGGGTGGCATGACGGGCATGGAACTGCAAGATCGACTGATCGAACGCCAGTCGCCACTGCCCATTGTGTTTATCACGGGCCACGGCGACGTGCCGATGGCTGTGGAATCGATGAAGAAAGGTGCTCTGGATTTCATTCAGAAACCCTTTAAGGAAGAGCAACTGGTGGCCTTGGTTGAGCGCATGCTGGAACACGCCAAAGACGCCTTTTCCACCCACCAGCAAGCCGCCAGTCGCGACGCTCTGCTGTCCAAACTGACCAGCCGGGAGGCCCAGGTTCTCGAGCGCATCGTGGCCGGCCGGCTGAACAAGCAGATCGCCGACGACTTGGGCATCAGCATCAAGACGGTTGAGGCGCACCGCGCCAACATCATGGAAAAGCTTGGTGCCAACACCGTGGCCGACCTGCTCAAAATTGCACTGGGACAAACACCCGCCAAGGTCTAGCCCACCACACCGCGGCACCAACGCCCGCCCTGTCCCGGCGGGCGTTTCCATTTCAACCACCACACCGTATCCTGCCATGACCGCCCAACTGATCGACGGCAACGCCCTTTCCCGCCAACTCCGCGCCGATGTCGGCGCACGTGTCGCCGCGCTCAAGACCCGGGGCATCACACCTGGCTTGGCTGTGATCCTGGTCGGAGACAACCAAGCCTCCCAGGTGTACGTTCGCAACAAGGTCAAGGCCTGTGAGGACACCGGCATGCATTCGGTGCTGGAAACCTGGCCCGCTAGCATGAGCGAAGCCGAGCTGCTCGCCCGCGTGGACGCACTGAACCGGGATGCCACCATCCACGGCATTCTGGTGCAGCTACCGCTACCGGCCCACATGGATGCACAGAAAGTCATTGAAGCCATTGACCCGACAAAAGATGTCGACGGCTTCCACATCGCCAGCGCTGGCGCGCTGATGACCGGCCTGCCTGGCTTCTGGCCCTGCACCCCTTACGGATGCATGAAGATGCTGGAAAGCATCGGGTATGACCTCCAAGGCAAACACGCTGTGGTGATCGGTCGCAGCAACATTGTCGGAAAACCCATGGCGCTCATGCTGCTGCAGAAAAATGCCACCGTCACTGTCTGCCACAGCGGCACAAAAGATCTGAAAGCGCTGACTCGGCAAGCTGACGTGATCGTGGCCGCCGTGGGCAAGCGCAACGTACTGACGGCCGACATGGTCAAGCCCGGTGCGGTGGTGATCGATGTGGGTATGAACCGCAACGATGAAGGCAAACTGTGCGGTGACGTGGACTTTGCGGGCGTGAAGGAGGTGGCGGGCTACATCACGCCGGTACCCGGTGGTGTGGGACCCATGACCATCACCATGCTGATGGTCAACACCCTGGAGTCCGCTGAACGCGGCGTCTGAACCACCCAAACACCTGAACAAGACGCCGGCTTCAAACCGGCGTTTTGTCAGTGTGAAGACCTACCAACATAGGCCAAACGCCACAGCACCGCACCGGAACACAGCCACTGCCCCAGCACCATGGCGCTACCCAGACCATGCCACAACCGCAGATTGCCGCCGGTTGCACGCGCGGTGACGATCTTCTGAGCCACCGCAAACTCTTGCAGCAAAGCCAGCAGCATGGCCACCAGCACAAAACCCATGGTGGCCAACACCCGCTGCATGGATTGCAGGCGAGCGGGGTCCACCGTTGCGCCTGCCAGCGGAAAATGACCTGCTGAACGCTGACGCCGAAGGATCAGCAACAACACCAGTCCCAGACCCAAGCCACCCCAGCACTGCAACGAAAACAACTGGGCCGCCACCGGTCCCGCCACAGCCGGGTTACCCAGACTGGCAAAGAGCGTGGGCACGGCCACAAAGCTCAGACCAGAGATACCACCCCACCACAGGGCGGCGATCAGCACAGCCAAGCGCTGCATCACACAGCCCTCATTCGTAACGGATGGCCACAATTTCGTAGCGGCGGGTGCCACCCGGCGCCTGGACCTCGGCGGTATCGCCTTCTTCTTTGCCGATCAGTGCGCGCGCAATGGGGCTGCTGATATTGACGAGACCCAGCTTGAGGTCGGCTTCGTCTTCACCCACGATCTGGTAGGTCACCGCCACACCGCTGTCCTCATCTTCCAACTCTACCGTAGCGCCAAACACGACACGGCCACCGGCATCCAGTGTCAAAGGATCAATGATCTGAGCCGCTGAAAGCTTGCCCTCAATCTCCGCAATTCGACCTTCGATAAAGCCCTGACGGTCTTTGGCAGCATCGTATTCGGCGTTCTCGCTCAAATCACCTTGGGCTCGGGCCTCCGCAATGGCGTTGATCACCCAGGGGCGATCCACGGTCTTGAGGCGGTGAAGTTCTTCTTTCAGTTTCTCGGCGCCGCGCTGGGTGATAGGAATGGTAGACATGTGTGTGATTCTCCAAAAGCAAACCGCCGGGCGTTGCCGCTCGGCGGTGATCATGAGGCGAGATTATGCCGCGAAAGAAACGACCCCTATTCAGGTCGGGCGGCCATCGAATCCGAAAAACAAGCACCAACGCCCTCCAGCGCTCATGCCTGCGTTTTGCAAGCGGGGCAGTTCGCGGGTGCGATCAGGCCACCAGTTGGGCGTGCATGTCCTGTACCGAAATGACACCCAGGCTGTCGATGTACTTCATGCCTTCCACCGCTGCTTCAGCACCTGCGATGGTGGTGAACGTGGTGACGCGGGCCAGCAAGGACGATGTGCGGATCTGGCGCGAATCGGCGATCGCGTTGCGGCGCTCTTCCACCGTGTTGATCACCAGCGCAATATCACCGTTCTTGATCATGTCCACAATGTGCGGGCGGCCTTCGGTCACCTTGTTCACGGTTTGCACCGGCACGCCAGCGGCGCTGATGGCAGACGCCGTGCCGCGTGTGGCCACCAGGTCAAAGCCCATGGCCACCAGTTCGCGCGCAATCTCCACAGCGCGAGGCTTGTCGTTGTTCTTCACCGTCAGGAACACCTTGCCGCTGGTGGGCAACTTGGTGCCCGCACCCAGCTGGCTCTTCACAAAGGCTTCGCCAAAGGTCTTGCCCACGCCCATCACCTCGCCGGTGGACTTCATCTCGGGGCCGAGGATCGTGTCCACGCCGGGGAATTTGACGAAGGGAAACACGGCCTCCTTCACGCTGAAGTACGGCGGCGTGACCTCTGCGCCGATGCCCTGGTCGTCCAGCGACTGACCGGCCATGCAGCGCGCGGCCACCTTGGCCAGTTGGATGCCGGTGGCCTTGGAGACAAACGGCACCGTGCGCGAAGCGCGGGGGTTCACTTCCAGCACAAAAATCACGTCTTTCTTTTCGCCATTGGCATCCGTTTCCTGGATGGCGAACTGCACGTTCATCAAGCCCACCACGTTCAGACCTTCGGCCATGGCCGCTGTCTGCCGCTTGAGCTCGTCCACCGTGGCTTTGCTCAGGTAGTAAGGCGGCAGGGAACAGGCCGAGTCGCCGCTGTGCACGCCCGCTTGCTCAATGTGTTCCATCACGCCACCGATGAACACGCGGCCAGTGTGGTCGCGAATGGCGTCTACATCGCACTCAATCGCGTCGTTCAAAAAGCGGTCCAGCAACACCGGCGAGTCATGACTGACCTTGACGGCTTCGCGCATGTAGCGCTCCAGGTCACGCTGCTCGTGCACAATTTCCATGGCCCGGCCACCCAGCACATAGCTGGGGCGCACCACCAGCGGGTAACCCAGGGCTGCGGCCTTTTCCAGTGCTTCGGGCTCGGTGCGGGCGGTGGCGTTGGGTGGCTGGCGCAGCCCCAGCTCATGCAGCAGTTTCTGGAAGCGCTCCCGGTCTTCGGCGGCGTCGATCATGTCGGGGCTGGTGCCGATGATCGGCACGCCCGCGGCCTCCAGGCCAAGCGCGAGTTTCAAAGGTGTCTGGCCGCCGTACTGCACAATCACGCCCAGCGGCTTTTCCTTGTCCACGATTTCCAGCACGTCTTCGAGCGTCAGCGGTTCGAAATACAGGCGGTCGCTGGTGTCGTAATCGGTGGACACGGTCTCGGGATTGCAGTTGACCATGATGGTCTCGTAGCCGTCCTCGCGCATGGCGAGTGCGGCGTGCACGCAGCAGTAGTCGAACTCGATGCCTTGGCCAATGCGGTTGGGACCACCGCCCAGCACCATGATCTTCTTGTTGGTGGTTGGCTCGGCTTCGCACTCGCCGTCACCGTGGCCTTCGTAGGTGGAGTACAGGTAGGCGGTGTCGGTAGCGAATTCGGCCGCGCAGGTGTCCACCCGCTTGTAGACGGGGCGGACGTTTTGCGCGATACGGCGCGCACGCACGGCGGCTTCGGTGGTCTTGAGCAGCTTGGCCAGGCGGCGGTCAGAGAAGCCCTTTTTCTTCAAGCCACGCAGCGTGTCGGCGTCCAGCGCCTCCAGGTTGGTTTCCTCCAGCTGCAACTCGATCTTCACGATCTGTTCAATTTGCACCAGGAACCAGGGGTCGATTTTGGTGAACTGGTGCACCTCTTCCATCGACCAGCCGGCAGCAAAAGCGTCGCCCACGTACCAGATGCGCTCGGGGCCGGGCTCGCCGAGTTCACGCTCCAGGGTTTCGCGGTCCTGCGTCTTTTCGTTCATGCCGTCCACACCCACTTCCAGGCCGCGCAACGCTTTCTGGAAGCTTTCCTGGAACGTGCGTCCCATGGCCATCACCTCGCCCACGCTCTTCATTTGTGTGGTCAGGCGACTATCGGCGGTGGGAAATTTTTCAAACGCAAAACGCGGGATCTTGGTCACCACGTAGTCGATCGAGGGCTCGAAGGACGCGGGCGTGGCGCCACCGGTGATTTCATTGCGCAGCTCGTCCAGCGTATAGCCCACGGCCAGCTTGGCCGCTACCTTGGCAATCGGGAAACCCGTGGCCTTGGAGGCCCGGGCCGACGAACGCGAGACGCGCGGGTTCATCTCGATCACCACCATGCGGCCATCGGCCGGGTTGATGGAGAACTGCACGTTGGAACCGCCGGTGTCCACACCAATCTCGCGCAGCACGGCCAGCGAGGCGTTGCGCAGAATCTGGTATTCCTTGTCGGTCAGCGTCTGGGCCGGCGCCACGGTGATGGAGTCGCCGGTGTGCACGCCCATCGGGTCCAGGTTCTCGATCGAGCAAACGATGATGCAGTTGTCCGCCTTGTCGCGCACCACTTCCATCTCGTACTCTTTCCAGCCGAGCAGCGACTCTTCGATCAGCAGCTCGTTGGTCGGCGAGGCCTCCAGACCGCGCTTGCAGATGGTTTCGAACTCTTCCGGGTTGTAGGCGATGCCGCCGCCGGTACCGCCGAGCGTGAAACTGGGGCGGATCACCACCGGGAAGCCCACGGTCTTTTGCACCGACCAGGCTTCTTCCATGCTGTGGGCGATCCCCGAGCGCGCAGAACCCAGACCGATCTTGGTCATCGCATCCTTGAACTTCAGGCGGTCTTCGGCCTTGTCGATGGCTTCTGGCGTGGCACCAATCAGCTCGACGTCGTACTTTTTCAGCACTCCGTGGTGCCACAGATCCAGCGCGCAGTTCAGCGCTGTCTGTCCACCCATCGTCGGCAAAATGGCAAAGCCACCGGGCGTGAGTGGGCGCTCCTTGGCGATGATTTTCTCTACGGTTTGCCAGGTGATGGGCTCAATGTAGGTCACATCGGCCGTGGCCGGATCGGTCATGATGGTAGCCGGGTTGCTGTTGATCAGCACCACCTTGTAGCCCTCTTCGCGCAAGGCCTTGCAGGCCTGCACGCCGGAGTAATCGAACTCACAGGCCTGGCCAATGATGATCGGGCCGGCGCCGATGATGAGGACGGTCTGGATATCTGTTCTTTTGGGCATGTTTCGCTTCTATCGTTGCGCGCAGACCGGTCAGGCCTGCCGCTGGGTTTCCAGTTGGTTCAGCAGCGCCTGTATGCGCTCGGCCGGGACGTTTTTCTGCATCAGCTGCAGCAGGCCGTCGCCTTCAATCATGGGGCGCAGCACTTCCATTTCAGCGGGGTAAAACAGCGCATCCCAGGCGCTCAGCTCTTCGTTGAAAGTGGCGTCATCCCAGCTTTTGCCTTTGGCCAGCATGGTCACCAGCGGCATGGCTTTGTTTTCGACAAAAGCTTTTCGGTAAGGCTTTTGCGCCCAACGCTGGGCGAACCACTCTTTGTGCGGCGCCTCCAGGGTCAGCATGCGTTTGGCAATCGCTTTTTCAACGGCGAAGGTCGGAAAACCGAAGAGCTTCATGGAGCGGTCTGTCAAGAAGTGGAGAAATTCAGGTGGCGTTGGGTGCCTGCATCAGGCCGATGAAACGGTCGAACAGGTAACCAATGTCGTGCGGGCCGGGCGATGCTTCCGGGTGGCCTTGGAAGCAGAAAGCAGGCTTATCGGTACGGGTCAGGCCCTGCAAGGTGCCGTCAAACAGGCTCACGTGCGTGGCGCGCAAATTGGCAGGCAGGTTCTTCTCGTCCACCGCAAAGCCGTGGTTTTGGCTGGTGATGCTGACGCGGCCACTGTCCAGGTCTTTCACCGGGTGGTTGGCGCCGTGGTGGCCGAACTTCATTTTGAAAGTCTTGGCGCCGCTGGCCAACGCCATGATCTGGTGACCCAGGCAAATACCGAAGGTGGGCACACCGCTTTCGATGATCTCACGGGCAGCGGCAATGGCATAGTCGCAAGGCTCTGGGTCACCCGGGCCATTGGACAAAAATACGCCGCTGGGCTTGAGCTTGAACACGTCTGCGGCGGGGGTCTGGGCCGGCACCACGGTGATCTTGCAGCCGCGCTGCGCCAACATGCGCAGGATGTTGTGTTTAACACCGAAGTCGTAAGCGACAACGTGGAATTTCGGCGCAATCTGTTCGCCGTAGCCAAAACCCAGCTGCCATTCGGTCTGCGTCCAGGCGTAAGGCTCGGTGGCTGAAACCACCTTGGCCAAGTCTTTGCCAGCCATGCTGGAGGCCGCCCGTGCTGCGGCCGTGGCTTGCTCGCGGTGCGTATCGGTCAGGGCCACGCCAGCGGGCAAGGCGACGATGCAGCCGTTTTGCGCGCCTTGGGTGCGCAAGCGGCGTGTCAGAGCACGGGTGTCCAGTTCGGCGATGGCCACGGTGCCCTCACGCGCCAGGTACTGGGACAGGGTCTCAACGCTGCGGAAGTTGGACGCCAGCAAGGGCAGGTCTTTGACAATCAGGCCAGCGGCATGGACGCGGTGGGCCTCCACGTCTTCACGATTGACACCGGTATTGCCGATGTGTGGGTACGTGAGCGTGACGATCTGCTGGCAGTAGCTGGGATCGGTGAGGATTTCCTGGTAGCCGGTGAGCGAAGTGTTGAACACCACTTCGCCGGTGGTCTGACCAGTTGCGCCAATGGAAATGCCTGTAAAGACCGTGCCGTCGGCGAGCGCGAGAAGGGCTTTCGGGTGGACGGGAAGCACGGGTTTCTCCAATTGATTTTTGAGGCTCACCAGCGCCTTTCAAGGCGCGTAACCAGGGGAGGAACGCACCATTTCGCTGCGTTTCAGGCAAGCCAAAACGCCTTGAACTGGACGGTGAACCTGGGCAGGAAGCCCGGGCGGACGCGGGGTGCGCCGTTTGCGGGTAAACCCCGGGATTATAGCCGCACAGGCTTGACCGCCTCGCCATGTGCAACAGCCAGGCCCGGCACCTTCAACCAATCCGCCCCGAGTTGGTGCACTCAGCCCTTCAACCTAAGCCACTGAAAACCGCGTACGGCATCAACCCAAGGCCATTGAGCAAGAGACCGCGCTGGCGTGCAGACAAATTGCTGCGGCAGCGGCCACATTGAGCGACTCTTCACCGCCTGGCTGCGCAATGCGCACCGACTGGCCCGCCAACGCAGAGAGTTCCGCGCTCACCCCCTGCCCTTCGTGCCCCAGCACCCAAGCACAGGGCCAGGGCAACTGGGCCTGGTGCAACCAGTCGCCCTGGTGCGAACTGGTTCCCACCAATGGCACCTCCAGACCGCCAAGGTCAGCCACCGACAGACCCTCCACCAGATGCAGGGCAAAGTGCGCACCCATGCCCGCGCGCAAGACTTTGGGCGACCAGAGTGCGGCGGTCCCCTTCAGCGCCAGTACTTGCCGAAAGCCAAACGCGGCGGCACTGCGCAGGATGGAGCCCACGTTGCCCGCATCCTGTAAACGGTCCAGCACCACCGCAGGTTCGCCGGGCAGCAGGCCCGCACTGGTTGGCAGATTCCAGACGAAGCCCACGCCGGCAGGCGACTCCAGAGTACTGATGCCAGCCATCAGGGCATCCGGGATGGTGACGATCTTATCGGCCGCATCCCGCAAATCGTGCGGCACTTGCGCCCAGAATGCATCGGTAAACACGGCCATCTCGGGGCGCCGTCCACGCGCCAGCAAAGAGCGGCACAGGTGGTCGCCTTCGAGCCATACCTGGCCTTGCTTGCGGTAGGCCGTGCTGCCGTGCGCCAGCAAACGCAATCGCTTGAGCAGCGGGTTGTCTCGAGAGGTAATGGGACTGGGTGTGCTCATGGGCTCATGATTGTCTGGGCCGCAGCAGGTGAATCTGATTCGACAGCAGGCGCAGCAAGGCGGTCTGCTTTCAGGGTCAGGGCGCGTGCCACGGGTGCAAACGAGCGACGGTGCTCAATCAATGGGCCGTGCGTCTGCAAGGCTTGCATGTGCAGCGCCGTGCCATAGCCTTTGTGGCGGTCAAAGCCGTAGTCGGGGTAACGTTGGTGCAGCTCCAGCAGCAGGCGGTCGCGGGTGACCTTGGCCACGATGGACGCGGCGGAAATGGCGGGCACCCGCGCGTCGCCCGACACAATGGCCTCGGCCAATACATCCAGCGCGGGCAAGCGGTTACCGTCCACCAGCACCTTGTGGGGTTTGAGGCGCAAACCCTGCACGGCACGCTGCATGGCCAACATGGTGGCCTGCAAAATGTTGAGACGATCGATCTCTTCGACCGAGGCCTGGGCAATGCTGCAACACAGCGCTTTGGCTCGAATTTCGTCGTACAACCGCTCGCGGCGCGCTGGCGTGAGCTGTTTGGAATCGGCCAAGCCTTTGATGGGAGCCAAGTCGTCCAAAATCACCGCCGCAGCCACCACCGGGCCAGCCAGCGGTCCCCGTCCGGCTTCATCGACGCCAGCCAACAAACCCGGGAAATCCCAGACCAGCGGTTTTTGCTTAGGCTGCAAGAATTTTTTCGATCGCATCGGTGGCCCGTTGAGAGGTGTTTTGGCGCAAGCTGTGGTGCAACGCTGTAAAGCGCTGCTGCAAGTCCCCTATTTTCTCAGGTGCATCCAACCAATCCAGCACCGCCTGTGCCAGCGCTTGGGGCGTGGCGGCATCTTGCAGGTATTCGGGCACCACAAAGTCGTTGCACAAAATGTTGGGCAAACCGACCCAAGGCTGCAACTGCTTGCGCCGCATGATTTGCCAGCTCAACCAGTTCATGTTGTAGGCAATCACCATGGGACGCTTGAACAGGGCCGCCTCCAGCGTGGCGGTACCGCTGGCGATCAGCGTCACATCACAGGCTGCAAGCACCGTGTGCGACTGGCCAGGCACCACGGTCAGTTGCGCACCGAGCCCAGCCCCGCGCGCTGCCACCTCAATTTTTTCACGCAAGGCAGGCACTGCGGGCACCACCAAACGCAACGCCGGGCGCTGACGCAGCATCTCGGCGGCTGCAGCAAAAAACACGTGGGCCAGGTACTGCACTTCTGAAGCGCGGCTACCAGGCAGGATGGCGATCACCGCATCGCCATCGGCCAGACCCAAGCTGGTCCGCGCGGACGCCCGGTCGGGCACCAGAGGAATCACGTCGGCCAGCGGATGCCCCACATACGTGGAAGCGATACCGTGGCGTGCCAACAACTCGGGTTCAAACGGGAAAATGCACAGCACATGGTCAGCGCTTCGGCGGATCTTCTCAATCCGCTCAGGGCGCCACGCCCAGATCGATGGGCACACGAAATGCACCGTCCGAATCCCGCTGGCCTTCAGCGCAGCTTCCAGGTCCAGATTGAAATCGGGCGCGTCCACCCCAATGAACACATCGGGCCGATCGGCGCCCAACAGGCGCTGCTTGGCTTGCTCGCGGATACCGACGATCTCTCGGTAGTGACGCAACACCTCGACGTAACCGCGCACCGCGAGCTTCTCGCTGGGCCACCAGGCATCAAAACCCTGCTCAATCATGCGTGGCCCGCCAATGCCCGCTGCCTGCAGATCAGGCCAACGCTGACGCGTGCCCTTCAGCAACAAACCTGCCAGCAGGTCGCCAGACGTTTCGCCAGCAACCAGCGCAAAACGCCTGGGTTGGTTCATAGGTTCAGCGGACGATGCCGCGCTGGGGCGAGACTTGGGACAGGAAATCGAGCATCAGGGAAACGTCTTGGACAGCATCAGGCGTTTTTTCGGTCAAGGCCTGAATGCGTTCAGAAGCCTGCGCCAGCGTCAGATCATCTCGATACAGCGCCTTGTGCATGGCCTTCACAGCTGCAACCCGTTCGGGAGAAAAACCACGGCGGCGCAAGCCTTCGAAGTTCATGGAGCGCGCCTGAGCCGGCTGCCCCTGGCACATCACAAAGGGTGGCAGGTCGGCAAACAGCAGCGAACACATGGCGGTCATGGCATGAGCGCCGATGCGCACAAACTGGTGCACCACGGTGAAACCACCCAAAATCACCCAATCGTCCACAACCACATGGCCCGCCAGTTGCGTGTTGTTGGCGAAAATGGTGTGGTTACCCACCACGCAATCGTGCGCCAAATGCACGTACGCCATGATCCAGTTGTCACTTCCAACCTCGGTGCGTGCCCGATCACTCGGCGAGCCGATGTTGAACGTGCAGAACTCTCTGATGGTGTTTCGGTCACCCATCACCAACTCACAAGGCTCGCCCGCGTACTTTTTGTCTTGCGGAATAGCACCCAGCGAGTTGAACTGAAAGATTCGGTTGTCGCGCCCAATGGTGGTGTGGCCCTCGATCACGCAGTGCGCACCGACAGTGGTTCCAGCGCCGATCTTCACGTGCGGGCCGATCACCGTGTAAGGCCCTACCGACACCGACGTATCCAGTTCGGCGGCGGGGTCCACCAAGGCGGTGGCATGGATCATTCCCATCAACGTGTCCCGCGACTCAGGCGATGGTGCGCATGGTGCACATCAGTTCGGCTTCACAAACCACGTCAGCGCCCACACGCGTGATGCCTTTGAACTTGAAAATACCCGCCTTCATCCGGTCCAGGGTGACATCCATCACGAGTTGATCGCCTGGCTCGACAGGGCGTTTGAAGCGTGCGCCGTCGATACCCGCAAAGTAATAAACGGTCTTGTCGTCAGGACTGGTGCCCACGGTATCAAAGGCCAGCAGCGCAGCTGCCTGCGCCATCGCTTCCAGCATCAGCACCCCCGGCATGACGGGACGGTGCGGGAAATGGCCCCCAAAAAAGGGTTCGTTGATGGTCACGTTCTTCAACGCCTTGATGCTTTTCCCCTTGTCGAGTTCAAGCACACGGTCCACCAAAATGAACGGATAACGGTGGGGTAACTGCTTGAGAATCTGGTGAATGTCCATCATGGCGCGGGTATGTCTTTCAGTGCTTGGGCAAGTGCCTGCTCGACGGCTTTGAGGCGTTCGCGCAGGCGGTTGAGTTGTTTGAGTGAGGCTGCGTTTTTTTCCCAGGCCGCATTGTCGTCGATGGGAAACATGCCAGTGTAGTGACCAGGCTTGTTCAGCGAACGGGTCACCACCGAAGCGGCAGACACATGCACACCGTCGGCCAAGGTCAAGTGCCCCAACACAATCGCCCCCCCACCGACGGTGCAATGCGCCCCGATGGTGGCACTGCCGGCCACACCCGCGTTGCCAGCCATGGCGGTGTGAGCACCAATGCGCACGTTGTGGCCGATCTGAATCAGGTTGTCCAGCTTCACACCGTCTTCAATCACGGTATCGTCCAGGGCGCCGCGGTCAATGCAGGTGTTGGCTCCGATTTCAACATCGTCACCAATGCGTACTGCGCCCAGTTGCTCAATCTTGATCCATTGGCCCTGGTGCTGTGCAAAACCAAAACCATCCGCGCCGATCACCACGCCGGGATGCAACACACAGCGTGCGCCGACCACGCATCGCTCGCCCACACTGACCCGAGGATACAGGCGCGTGTCCACACCAATGGTGGCATCTGCAGCAATCACGGCATGGGCACCTATGCGCGTACCTCGGGCAATGCAAACACCCGCTGCGATCACAGCGAAAGGGCCAATGTCCACACTTTCGTCGATTTGAGCGCTGGGGTGAACACTGGCCGAAGGATCGATGGATGGCGCTGCAAGCGCCTCGTGTTCGCTGCGCCACCATTGCGTGAGGCGGGCGAAATACAGGTATGGGTTTTCGGTGACGATGCAAGCGCCACGCTGTGAGGCGGCTTCTTGCATGTCGACAGGAACAATCAGAACCCCGGCCTGGGTGGTTTGCAACTGGCTTGCGTAACGGGCTTGGGCAATAAAAGCCAGCTCTGTGGGCCCTGCGGTGGCCAGCGGCGCAAGCCGGTCCACCACAGTGTCACATGACCCGTTCAATGTGCCGCCCAGAGCATCAACAATGGCGCCCAACGGTCTCGACACAGCCAAGTCTCGCGCTTACTTGGAGCCGTTCAAGCCGCTGAGCACTTTATCGGTGATGTCGTGCTTGGGATTGATATAAACCGCTTCCTGTATCACCAGGTCGTATTTTTCGGCCTCTGCTACTTGTTTGATCACGCGGTTGGCACGCTCCAGCACACCTTGGAGCTCTTCGTTCTTACGCAGGTTCAGGTCTTCCTGAAATTCACGCTGCTTGCGTTGAAAATCGCGATCCTGCTCCACCAACTGGCGCTGGCGAGCCACCCGCTGGGATTCTGCCAGCGTAGGCGCTTCTCTCTCGAATTTTTCAGACGCACTCTTGAGCTGGGAAGCCAGGGTTTGGATTTCTTTTTCCCGGCGAGAAAACTCCTGCTCAAGCTTGGCTTGCGCCGATTTGGCCAAATTGGCTTCCCGAAAGATGCGGTCGGTGTTCACAAAACCAACCCGGAAATCCTGAGCCACAGCTGCCATGGTCGCAAGCCCGAGGGCTGCAGCGAGAAAGACGTGGCGATTGCACATGCGAGTGAATATCTTCATTAAAAGGAGGTTCCGATTTGAAACTGGAATTTTTGGATTTTATCGTCTGCTTTCTTGCGAATGGGGTTCGCGTAAGCGAAGCGCAACGGCCCGATGGGCGATATCCAACTAAGGCCCACACCGACAGATGCACGCAACTCAGACGCAGACAGTTTTTCACCTGGCCCGTAAATGTTGCCAACGTCCAAAAACCCGAACATACGCAAGGTGCGATCGTTGCCAGCACCGGGAAACGGCGTGATGAACTCAGCGTTGAGGACCACGTTGCGGTTACCGCCGATATTGACCTCTTCATTCGTCGTTGAACCGATAATCGGCGATGTTGGGCCCAGAGTACCTTGTTCAAAGCCCCGCACCGAACCCAGGCCACCGCCAAAAAAGTTCTTGAAAACAGGGTAAGTACGGCCACCGAGTCCTTTGCCATACCCGAGCTCGGTATTGAACGCCAGGGTGTACTGCTTGCTCAGCGGAATATATTGTTGGAATTGGTAACTGGCCTTGATGTAACGCGTGTCACCGGCCACACCCAACTCGGTGTTGAGGCGCTGCAAACGGCCTTCTGTCGGCACCAGTGCGCTGTCTCTACCATCACGAGCCCAACCGATAGTCAGCGGCACCGAGGCGCTGCTGGAGCCAAAAACATCAGCATAGTCTTGGTAAGCCTGCGGCAGCCCGGTACCCGATTCAATGCGGGTCTGCTCGGCACCCACTCCAAAGAAAACCGTATCCAACTCGGTAAAGGGCACACCAAAACGCACGCTCACACCGGGTGTGATGAGGCGGTAATCACCACCCTGCTCGGTGTAAGGCGTCGTGGTCTTGTAGTACAGATCAAACGTGCGTGAAATACCGTCGGGCGTGAAATAAGGGTTGGTGGTACTCAACACGAACTGGCGGTTGAACTCACTGGTGTTCAGATCAAGTCCCAGGTAGTTACCGGTGCCGAACACGTTCTCTTGCTTGATACCTGCTACCAAAGAAAGCTTGTCTGCCTGTGAGTAGCCTGCCCCCAGCGTCAAGTTGCCTGTGGGCTTTTCTACCACCGAGATGGTCAGGTCCACTTGATCGGGTACGCCCGGCACCTGCTGGGTATCGATGCCGACTTCGGTGAAGTAGCCCAAGCGGTCCACCCGGTCACGAGACAGGCGGATGCGATCGCTGTCGTACCAAGCCGATTCCAGCTGGCGAAACTCACGGCGAATCACTTCGTCGCGGGTGCGGTTATTGCCTTCCACGTTGATGCGTCGCACATACACACGCCTCGAAGGCTGCGCGCGCAAGACAAACGCCACGCGATTATTGACCCGGTCAATCTCGGGCGTAGCCTCCACCTGTGCAAACGCATAGCCAAAAGCACCGAAATAATCGGTGAACGCCTTCACCGTGCGAGACACATCTTCCACGTTGTAAGGCTCACCCGCGCGCAGACTCACCAGCGTTTGGAACTCGGCTTCCTTGCCCAGGTATTCGCCTTCCAACTCCACCGAGGACACCACATAGCGGTTGCCTTCTGTGATGTTGATGGTGATCGCCATATCGTCCTTGCCAGGTGCGATGGCCACCTGGGTTGAGTCGATGCGGAACTCTAGAAAACCGCGTGTCAGGTAGTAAGAGCGCAGATTTTCCAAGTCGGCGTTGAGCTTGGCACGAGAGTAGCGGTCGGACTTGGTGTACCAGCTCAACCAGCCACCAGTGTCCAGGTCGAACAAGCCTCGCAACGTGGACTCTGGAAACGCCTGACTGCCCACAATGCGAATATCTTTGATCTTGGCCACATCGCCTTCGATCACATTGAAATTGAGGTTGATACGGTTACGTTCACCCGGCGTGACGGTGGTCACCACCTGTGCTGCGTACATGCTGCGGTTGATGTACTGGCGCTTCAGTTCTTGCTCGGCTCGGTCGGCCAGGGCCTTGTCGAATGGACGCCCTTCGGTCAGACCGACATCGCGCAAGGCTTTTTTCAGCACGTCGGCATCAAACTCTTTGATACCTGTGAAACTGACATCCGCCACGGTGGGACGTTCTTCGACGATCACCACCAGCACATCACCATTGACCTGCAAACGCACGTCGCTGAACAACCCCAGACCAAACAACGATCGAATCGCAGTGGAGCCTTTGTCGTCGTTGTACTGCTCACCAATGCGGAATGGCAGCGAAGCAAACACAGTACCTGGCTCCACGCGCTGCAAGCCTTCCACGCGAATGTCGCGCAGCGTGAAAGGGTCAACAGCCCAAGCAGGTAAAGCAGCCAACAGCGAAGCTGCGAGCGCTGAGAGAGTCAGGCCACGCAGACCAAAAATGTTTTTTTTCATGCAAAGAAGAATTCAGCCAGTCAAACGGGCCACATCATTGAACAAGGCAATGGCCATCATCGCCATCAGAATCGCGACACCCCCGCGCTGCAGTCGCTCCATCCAGACATCGGACACGCTGCGACCGGTGACACCCTCCCAAAGATAATACATCAGGTGCCCTCCGTCCAAGACGGGCAGCGGCAACAGGTTGAGCACGCCCAAGCTAACACTGATCAGAGCGAGAAACAGCAGGTAAGAGGTGATACCGAGGCTGGCGGACTTGCCAGCGTAGTCGGCAATTGTCAGCGGGCCACTGAGGTTTTTGATAGACGCCTCACCAATCACCATTCGCCCCATCATTTTGAGCGTCAGCCATGACACTTCGGCAGTTCGTACTACCCCCCGGGTAAAACCGTCCAGCACACCAAAGCGCACGGTCATCATGGCGGGTGCAGCACCAATGTAGGCACCCACTCGCCCTACCCAGGCACCCGCCTGTTCCTCTGGAATAGGCTTCACCAATAACTCCAGGCGCTGGCCGTTGCGCTCCACCAGCCAGCGCTGCTCAATGCCCTGTCCTGCAGGGTCCACCGCCAAGCGGATAAGGCTGCGCAAACGCTGCCCATCGCTTACTGGCTGACCATCAACGCTTTGAACGACATCGCCCGAACGCAGCCCGGCCGCCGCCGCCGCGCCACCGTCCATCACGTCACCCACCACCGGGGCGGTCCAGGGCCCCAGGATGCCAATGCGCTGGAAAAGGCCGGCATCGGCTTCGCGCACATCGAGTGCGCTCAGCGCCAGGGTCACCGGTCGCACGCTACCTACCTCTTCGCCGGCCACCCACAAGGTCATGTTTTCACCCGACAGTGCGGCCTGGGTCAGGCGCCAGCGCAAGTCTTCAAAAGAAGAGACCGGAGTGGGCTCGGCATCAGCCGCGGCGGCTTCCGACACCCACTCACCGCCCACCAAGCCGGCGCGCTCGGCCAGCGAAGACGCACCGGGACTGGCCAATACCGGTTTGGGCTCTTCAACCCCTGTCCAGTTCACCAAGGCATAAAGGGCAACCGCCAGCAACAGGTTGGCCGCGGGGCCGGCAGCCACAATCGCCGCCCTGGAGCGCAACGGCTGGGTGTTGAACGCCAAATGCTTTTCAGCCGGGTCCACTGGGGCCTCCCGCTCGTCCAGCATGCGCACATAACCGCCCAAGGGCAGCGCACACAACACAAACTCGGTTGGGCTGCCTTTGCGCCGCCAGCTCAGCAAGGGCTTGCCAAATCCGATGGAAAAGCGCAGCACCTTCACACCACAGGCCACCGCCACGCGGTAATGGCCGTACTCATGCACGGCTATCAGCAAACCCAAGGCAATAACAAAAGCAACCAGAGTGAGCATGTGACCTCAGTGACCAGATGAACGGGGAACAGACCGGGCGCAGCCGTGGAGCTGCGTGAGGCGCTGAATCAGGCGAAAAACCGCTGCACCATTGAGCCCGCTCTTGATCGAGCCTCCGCATCAATGGCCAACAAATCGTCCAGCGACTGTGGTTTGGAGGGCACCATGGCCTGCAAAGTTGCATAGTTGACCGCATGGATCTGGTCAAAACGCAAACGACCATCCAGAAAAGCCGCCACCGCCACTTCATTCGCTGCGTTCAGCACAGCGGTGGTGCCGATGGGACCTGCCAAGGCTTCCCAAGCCAGTTGAAGGCATGGAAAGCGCTCGTTGTCGGGTTTCTCGAAAGTCAACGCTGCCAAATTGGAAAAGTCCAGGGCCGCCGCACCCGATGCCATGCGCTCAGGCCAGGACAGACCGTAAGCGATGGGTACCCGCATGTCGGGCGTACCCAACTGCGCCACCACGGAAGCGTCGGTGTACTGCACCATCGAATGAATCACGCTTTGTGGATGGATCACCACCTCGATCTGTGAGGGCGCCAGTCCGAACAGGTAGCGCGCTTCAATCACCTCCAGCGCCTTGTTCATCATGGTCGCGGAATCGACCGAGATCTTTCGTCCCATGACCCAGTTCGGGTGGGCGCAGGCTTCTGCGGGCGTCACCGCTGCAAACGTGGCCGGATCGCGTGTGCGAAACGGCCCGCCCGAGGCGGTCAACACAATTTTCTGCACACGGCGCGCCCAAGTCATGGGGTCTTCGGGCAGCGACTGAAAAATGGCCGAATGCTCGCTGTCAATCGGCAACAGGGTAGCGCCGCCCGCGCGAACGGCCTCCATGAACAGATCACCGCCCACCACCAGCGCCTCTTTGTTGGCCAGCATCAGCTTTTTGCCCGCACGGGCCGCCGCGAGGCAAGGCGCGAGGCCAGCTGCACCCACAATGGCGCCCATCACCGCATTCACTGCGGTGTCGGTGCTGACATCGCACAGCGCTTGCGGCCCAGCCAGCACCTCAACGCTCAGGCCAAGTTCACGCACCCGGCGCTGAAGTTGCTGGGCATGGTCGGCACTGGCCATTACGGCGAAACGGGGCAAAAACTGCTGGCATTGCGCCAGCAACAGTTCGACCTGGGTGGCTGCGGTGAGCGCAAACACCTTGTAGCGTTCCGGATGGCGGGCCAGCACGTCCAGCGTGCTGGTGCCAATGGAACCGGTTGAGCCCAGAATGGTGACAGATTGCATGGTGATTATGGTGTCAGAGCGTGACCAGCATCATGGCCAGTGGCAGTACCGGCAACAAAGCATCCACGCGGTCCAGCACCCCCCCATGGCCCGGCAGCAGCTGACTGGAGTCTTTGACACCCGCGCTGCGCTTGACCAAGGACTCCACCAGATCACCCACCACGCTCATTGCGACCAGAAACAACAAGGCAAGCACCGCCAGCGCAGGGCCCTTTTCCCACAGCAGCGCGTACAGGCTGCTGTGGTCACCAAGGCCTTGTACATCGGCGAACAGCCAGCCGCCCGCCAACACAAAAACGCCCAGCAAGCCGCTCACGGCACCCTCCCAGCTTTTGCCAGGACTGATGGTGGGCGCGAGCTTGCGGCGTCCCAGCGCCTTACCGCCAAAGTAAGCTGCGATGTCCGCCATCCAGACCAACACCAGCACGGACAGCAAAAAACCCAGCCCTACCAAACGTGCCTGCACCAGCGCAAGCCATGCGCAGGCAATCAGAAAAAGGCCCAGCCAGAGCCGCAACGCAGCAGGCCAACCAGCCCAGCCAGACACGCCACGCCGCAGCATGACCACCGCCAGCACCACCCAAAGCCCCCCCACCACCAGCCACAAGGGACGCCACGACACAGCCAGTCCGCCTGCAGCCCAAAAAACCGCCAGCGCGAGCCCCAACCCGCCCCCCAGCGCCAAGGACTGGTTGGAACTGCTCCCATTGAGACGAGCCCATTCCCAGCCTGCCGCCATGATCATCAGCAAGGCCAACAGGGCAAAAGGCTCAATGGCGTGATAGAACAATGCGGGCAACAAAACAGCCAGCAGCAGCAGCGCGGTGATGATGCGCTGCTTAAGCATGCCGTTGCTCCGCTGCATCGAGGGGCTCGCCAGCAGCGCTTTGTTCAGCCGTTTGCCCAAAGCGGCGCTGGCGACCCGAAAAATCGGTCAATGCCTTGTCCAACTCTGCCGCATCAAAATCGGGCCAGAGGCAATCGGTGAAATACAGTTCGGTATAGGCAGACTGCCAAAGGAGAAAGTTGCTGATTCGCAATTCACCTCCAGTGCGGATCAACAGGTCTGGATCGCCCACATGGGACAGCGCCGTAGCCTCGGACAAGCTCTGTTCAGTGATTTCTCTCCCGATCTGTGCCAGTCGGCGGGCAGCCTGCACGACATCCCATCGACCACCATAATTGAAGCACACGTTGAGCGCCAAACGGTTGTTACCGGCCGTATCGGCTTCGGCGGCTTCCAGACCCTGAACCACCCTTGCCGACAGTTGGCTGCGGTTACCCGGGAAATACAGGCGAACACCATGCTTTTTCAAGTTAGGCACTTCTCGAGAAAGTGCCATCACCAACAACTCCATCAGTCCGGTAACTTCTTCGGTTGGCCGATTCCAGTTTTCAGAAGAGAAAGCAAACACAGTCAATGCAGACACACGCCGATCCAAGCAGCACTGAACCGTTTTCTGCAAAGCATCCACACCCCGCTTGTGACCTGCAACACGCGGTAGCCAGCGCTTCTGTGCCCATCGACCATTGCCATCCATAACGATCGCCACATGGCTCGGGACACCCTTGGGCGGTTGACTAGAGGGCAAAAAGGGTGAGGCCATGGAAAGAATGGAGGGTGATCGTGGTGCGGGAATCTGAGAAAAACACCTACGTGTCAGACCTCCATGATGTCCTGCTCTTTGGCCGCGACCAACCGATCGACTTCATTGATCATTCGATCGGTGAGTTTTTGCACGTCATCCTGCGAACGGCGCTCATCGTCTTCCGAAGCCAGCTTTTCCTTCACCAATTTTTTCACCGCATCGTTGGCGTCGCGGCGCAAATTACGAATAGCGATCTTGGCCGCTTCACCGTCGTTGCGCACCACCTTGGTCAATTCCTTGCGGCGCTCTTCGGTCATAGGAGGCATGGGAACACGAATCATGTCACCCTGACTTGATGGGTTGAGACCCAGATCCGATTCCCGAATGGCTTTCTCAATCTTGGCACTCATGCTTTTTTCCCATGGAGCCACACCAATGGTGCGCGCGTCCAGCAGGGAAAGGTTCGCCACCTGAGATAGGGGCAGCATGGATCCGTAGTAATCAACGTGCACGGTATCCAGCAACTGCGGGTTGGGTCGTCCGGTGCGGACTCTGGACAGGCTGTTTTTCAGGGCTTCCAGGGACTGCTGCATCTTGTGTTCAGCGGTCTGGCGAATTTCAGTGGTACTCATGAATACTCCTCACTGCGTCTTGGGTTGGCGATGCCTGCAGGGCATCAAACATGAACCAGCGTGCCTTCGTCCCCGCCCAGCACCACATTGCGCAGCGCGCCGGGCTTGAAGATCGAGAACACCTTGACGGGCAGCTTCTGATCGCGGCAAAGTGCGAACGCCGTGGCGTCCATCACCTGCAGGTTTTTTGCCATGGCTTCGTCAAAGGAAAGGCTGGCGTAGCGCGTAGCCAGCGGGTCTTTGTTCGGGTCGGCGCTGTACACACCGTCCACCTTGGTGGCCTTCAGCACAATTTCAGCACCGATTTCAGCGCCACGCAGTGCTGCAGCAGTGTCGGTGGTGAAAAACGGATTGCCGGTACCGGCAGCGAACACCACGACCTTCCCCTCTTCAAGGTACTGAAGGGCCTTAGGGCGCACGTAAGGCTCAACCACCTGCTCAATCGAAATCGCGGACATCACACGGGCCACCAGACCGGCTTTGTCCATGGTGTCAGCCAGAGCCAACGAATTCATCACGGTGGCCAACATGCCCATGTAGTCGGCTGTGGCACGGTCCATGCCGACCGATCCACCTGCTACGCCACGAAAAATGTTTCCGCCACCGATCACAATGGCGACCTGAACACCCAGGCGAGTGACATCTGCGATTTCTTCCACCATGCGCACGATGGTGGCCCGGTTGATACCGAAGGCATCATCACCCATTAGGGCTTCGCCCGACAACTTCAGCAGAATCCGTTTATAGGCTGGCATGGAACAACTTTCTCGAATGCAAAACAAAACTCTCAACCATCAAGTGTAGCGAGACGGGCATCGCTCAGTACGCCAACCCCCTATCACCCTTGTTAAAACCTGATACCCCACAAGAGAACGGGCCTTGCGGCCCGTTGTATCTTGTCAGCAGGGGCACGGGCCAGCCCCGCCGGGTATCAGGCGCCTTTGGCGGCTGCCACCTGGGCTGCAACTTCAGCAGCGAAATCGTCCACCTTCTTCTCAATACCCTCGCCCACCACATACAGGGTGAAACCCTTGACGGTGGTACCCGCAGCTTTAAGCATCTGCTCAACGGTCTGCTTGTCATTCTTTACGAAAGGCTGATTGAACAAGGACACTTCTTTGAGGTACTTCTGCACAGCACCATCAATGCGCTTGGCCACAATCTCGTCGCTCTGAGCCGGCTTGCCTGCAGCCACCAGCTCTTTGTTCGCTTCATCAGCCTTGGCTGTGGCCACAGAGCGCTCGCGCTCAATGAACTCGGCAGGCACGTCAGCACTGGTCAGCGCCACGGGCTTCATGGCTGCAATATGCATCGCTGTGTCCTTGGCAGACACTTCTTCGCCATCAAACTCGACCAGCACACCAATGCGCGTGCCGTGCAGATAGCCAGCCACTTTGCCAGCACCGCTGTAGCGCTTAAAACGGCGAAAGCTCATATTTTCGCCGATCTTGCCAATCAGACCCTTGCGCACCTCTTCCAGGGTTGGGCCGAAACCGTCCTGACTGTAAGGCAGTCCGCCCAAGGCGGCCAGATCGGCTGGATTGTGCTCAGCCACCAGTTTCGCAGCGGCGTTGGCCAGCGCCAGAAAACTGTCATTCTTGGTCACAAAGTCGGTTTCACAATTGACTTCAACCATGGCGCCCGTGGTGCCTTCGATGAAGCTGGTGACTACGCCTTCAGCCGTCACGCGACTGGCGGCCTTGCCGGCTTTGGTGCCGAGCTTCACGCGCAACAGTTCTTCGGCCTTGGCCATGTCGCCTTCGGCTTCGGTCAGCGCTTTTTTGCACTCCATCATCGGTGCGTCGGTCTTCGCGCGCAGTTCAGCGACCATGCTTGCAGTAATTGCCATTTTTAAGTTCTCCGTTGACCGCGCCGCCTCAGCCGGCAGCACGCATCGTTCAATTGATCCAGTTGACTTGTGAAAAAGGGGCCCATGAGCCCCTCTTTCTTGAAAGAGCAGCAATCAGGCGGCTGCGTCTTCCTTGACTTCCACGAACTCGTCATTGCCTTCGGCGACGACTGTTTTGACGAGGTCATTGACGGCGCTGTTGCGGCCTTCGAGGATGGCGTCAGCAATGCCACGGGCATACAGCGCCACGGCACGGGCCGAGTCGTCGTTCCCAGGGATGACGTAGTCAATACCCACCGGCGAGTGGTTGGTATCCACCACACCAACCAGCGGGATGCCCAGCTTCTGAGCCTCGAGCACGGCAATCTTGTGAAAACCAACATCGATCACGAAGATGGCATCAGGCAGAGCAGCCATATCCTGAATGCCACCGATGTCTTTTTCCAGCTTTTCCATTTCACGGGAAAAGGTCAGCTGCTCTTTTTTGGACATACTGTCCAGACCGGCTTCTTTTTGAGCCTGCATCTCTTTCAGTCGCTTGATCGAGGTCTTGACCGTCTTGAAGTTGGTCAACATACCACCGAGCCAACGCTGATCAACAAACGGCACCCCAGCGCGACGAGCTTCTTGAGCCACGATTTCGCGCGACTGGCGCTTGGTGCCTACCATCAGGATGGTGCCGCGGTTAGCGGTCAACTGGCGCACAAACTTGGCGGCATCTTCAAACAGCGGCAACGTCTTTTCGAGGTTGACGATGTGGATTTTGTTGCGGTGACCAAAGATGTACGGAGCCATCTTAGGGTTCCAGAAGCGGGTTTGGTGACCGAAGTGGACACCAGCTTCCAGCATTTCGCGCATGGAGATAGACATAAAATTTCTTTCCAGAGGTTAAGACTAAAATCCAGCCCCGATCACTTGGGTATGCAACGCTTTTGCACTTTCACTCCCAAGAAACACCTGGTTGGACTGGTTTGCGATTGACCTTTCTGCACTCGTCGCGCTTACCCACGGCTGTGGCGAACACGCTAGCAGCAAAGCCGTTCGATTATAGCAGCCGCACGGGAAACGCCCCTCAACCCCCATCCCTGGCGCCGGCCTCTGCCAGTGTCTGTGGAAGTTTTAGCTTTTTTTCATGCCTCGCAATCGCCTTCAGTGCGTCCGTAGCCACCTTTCAGCAAGCTTGACCCGTTGCTCTTACACCAACAGGAGGCTGTTTTGAAGCTCGCTGTTATTGGATCAGGCGTTATAGGCATCACCACCGCCTACGAATTGACTCTGGACGGGCATGAAGTGACTGTATTTGAGCGTCGCAACACCGCAGCAGAGGAAAGCAGTTTCGCAAACGGCAGCCTGATTGCACCCGGTTGGAACGCGTTTACAGGGATGAACGACCACCGTGTCCGAGCCTTAATGCCATGGGCCAGTGGCGGTGGAGCACTGCCGTTGACCCGCTTGCCGCGTGACTCAGAGTGGGGGTGGATCTGGAACTGGCTGCGCGCAGGCAAGTCAGACCGATATGCCAGCCAGCAACGGAACACCCACCAATTGACGGGTTACAGCCATGAACGAATGCGGTCTTTAACAAAAACACTGCAACTGAATTACGACCGCACAGAGAGCATGTTGGTGCTCTGGCGGACCGAACAAGACCAAGTCAGAGCCCAGGCTGCGCTGCAAATCATGGCGAGCATCGGCTGGAATCACCAGGTTTTATCGGCCAGGCAGGCCCGCATGCGAGAGCCGGCACTCAACGCCGAGACAGCACTGCATGCTGCTCTAGAAATCACCGGCGAGGCTTCGGCCAATGCTCGCCAATTTGCGTTGCAGCTGAAATCCGAGGCACAGAAACTAGGCTGCCGGTTCGAATTTGGCGCCACTGTCAACCGCCTGTCATTGGATGCTGGACCGACCGTGACATTGACCCACACATCCAACAACACCATACTTGGTACCAGTATGACTGTGCGCTTTGACGGTGCCGTGATCTGTGCAGGGTCAACAGGTGCGGCGCTTCTGCGTCCGCTTGGTCTTCGGTTGCCTTTGTTGCCCGTTTGGGGTCACTCCATCAGCGCCGCTGTACGCGAGCCACTGGACGCACCTCTGTCAGCAGTGCTTGACGCACACCAGCAGGTATCGATAGCAAGGTTAGGGCAACGGGTACGCATCTCTGGCGGACACCAAATAGGGGGAACGACAGGCGTCAATTCGGCCAGCGAATTGAAACGCCTTTACCAAGTATTGTCTGACTGGTTTCCAGGTGCTGCCAGCATGGGGGGCATGCACGGCACCGTACAAGAGTGGCAAGGGACGCAAGGCTGTCTGCCCGATGGCCTGCCTGTATTGGGGCCGACCAGGTTGCCCGGCCTGTGGGTGAACATGGGACATGGAGACAGCGGTTGGTCGATGGCCTGCGGTAGCGCGCGCGCACTGGCAGACCACCTGCGCGCCAGCGCACCCGATATCGATCTGACAGGCTACAGCCCTGCCCGATTCGGTCTGTAACGAATAGAACGGGCGTCATCCTTTTCACGATCGACATAGGGGCCGCCATCATAGGAGGCACCCCTGCCACACCACCCGGCATGCGGGTCCGCAGCGCGCGGTTCGAGAGTTTGAGGTCGGGACATTCTTGGTAGCCCCAGCCAATCCAAGTACGCAATGGTCAGCACGCTGTTGAGCAGCTTGGCGCTGTTTCTCCACCTATTTGGTCACTCCTCGCTGGCCCCCAGCGTTCTGAGCGCACGGCAGATCGTCCCGAGCCTTATCCAGTGCTTGGCTGGAATAGCCCGCAGTCTATAGCGCAGCCACTCGTCCAGATCTCGCCAGACTTTGGGCGGTTGGCGCCAGCCCGAAGTACGCCGGCCAATCCAGCCCGTAGGACCTTAGCTTCTCCACCACCGGCTCCAAACTACGCCCGCCACTGCGGCGCATAAGTTGCCGTATCCGTGCTTTGAAGTTGTCCTGCGCCTTCTGAGACACAGCACATTTGACTTCTTTGCCCTTGGCCACCAGCCGTGGGTTTTCAGAGTACCCTTAACTGCCGTTTTAGGGCTATTGAACTGGGCGAACTTGGTTTACCAGCCGACTTGCGCTGAACGCTGGTCCGTCTTCCTTCACTGCGCTTCGTGCTTCCCCTGGTCGGCTCCAGTGGTCGGCCAGCCAGCCGTGCTGAAACACGGCCCGAGCCAGCCTGTCTCGACGTTGTTCTGGTGTAGATTCTGGTGGCGCCAGGGAGCTCCCCAGCATGCCGGCGAGTACGTCACCGGTACCGGCTGTTCCTAAGGCTGCATTGCCGGTGGGATTGATCAGCGGTGTTTGATCCGGGGCGCTTATCACAGTGCCCGAGCCCTTCAGCACGCACACCGATTCGAATCGGTCGCTGATGGCTTGCGCGGCTCGAAGGCGATTGGCCATGATCTCATCTGTGCTGCAGCCCAGCAGTCTTGCCGCTTCCAGGGGGTGGGGAGTGAGCACGGTGAACCCACCTTTTGAACTGCGTTGACTGAGATGTGCCTGAAGGGCGCTGTCATTGGTGATGGCATTGAGGGCGTCGGCGTCCAATACAAGTAAGCGAGCATCGGACAGAATTTGTGGCAGAACCTTGGCGACCTCAGTGCCCCCACCGCACCCGCATACCACCGCAGCAGTGGTCAGCAAGGGACTTTTCAGCAGGGCTTTTGTGTCACGAAACATTAGCTCGGGGCTAACGGGGTCCCAGCTCGCAGCACGGGCCGCAGGAGCTCGGGCCTCAAGAAGACCGACATACACTCGGCCAGCACCCGCGTGAAGAGCGGCACGGGCTGCGAGCACAGCCGCCCCGGTCATGCCCGATCCGTTAACCGCTATGTTCTGTCCACCTATCACCACCACATCTCCAAAACTTCCCTTATGGTTTACATGGGGTTGATGTGTTCGAACCGCCGCCACGTTTATCCACCCGTTAAGGTAGGCTGTGGGCAGGGTATCTGTTGATGGCGAAACGTTCAGGTCGTCAAACCAGACCTGACCTGCTGCATCCCGGCCAGAGGCCGTAAACAAGCCAGGCTTGATGGTCAGCAGAGACAGTGTGTGGCGCACGCCTGCAGCTCCCAAGGTTGCAGCCGGCAAAGGAAGCCAGGTGCCTGTGTCTGCATCAAGTCCGCTAGGCACGTCCACACACAGTACGGTTTGAGGAGCTGTGCGCAAACGGGCAATCCATTGCGCTGCAAGACCTTCTGGTGTTCGTGCCAATCCAATACCGAACATGGCGTCAATCGCCAAGTCAAAAGCCTCAGGCGGTTCGGCTGCAAATTGGACACCAACGGCTTTCGCTTCGCGCAGCGCATTGTTTGCGTCAAACGGGAGGGTCTGTGTGTGTGGCCCTGTCCAGTGTGTGACTACCACCTGTGGTGAGCCGCCGCGTGCTTGCGCCCAACGATGCAAGTGGGTTGCAGCCACCAAACCATCACCACCGTTGTTGCCAGGCCCGCAAGCGATCCAGATACAGCCTGCATGCGGTACCAGCGCGCGCGCCAACCGCGCTACAGCCACGCCTGCGAGGGTCATCAAGCGGTGGGGAGGCTGGTTGGCCGCAGCCCATTGCTCCATGAATCGCGTGGTCGCGACATTGAACAATGACTCGCGTTGGGTTGGGTAAATTGGTCGCATGGGGGTCTGAATTGTTGCTCAGGCCGCAGCTGTGTGCAGCATTTGACAGGAGCAAACGAATGGTAAAGCTGGGTAGGAGGACTTTTTTTACCGCTTACCTCGATGAAACTGAACATGTCAAGGACCGCTGCGTGACTCCTTACCGGGCATTCACCACGGCGTCATCCCGCAACACTTGGAAGCCAACCTCAACGAATTCACGTTCCGCTTCAATTGCAGCGTCTACCCGGTCAACGCTTTCCGCCCTCTACTGAGCACCCCTGCGGATCTCAAGTCGTTCATCCTGAATAATTGATTCTTATGGGAGTTTTTGAACGACATTCGGACGATTTTCGGCACGGTCGGACCGACTACTTCGCTGACTTCTGCCAAATCCTGTGCAAGGTCAGCTATGCATGTGCGCAGCGAACTCAACCCAGCAACATCAGACCGACTTGCAACAAGATAATCAAGACCAATACCGACAAATCAACACCGCCCACCGTCGGTACGATACGGCGCACAGGCTGCAGCACAGGGGAGCAAAGACGGTCCAACATACCAAGCACGGGGGACTGAGGCTGCATCCACGACAACACAGCGTAGACAAGCAACATCATCATCAAACCCTGCAACAAAGTGCGCAGCAAAAGTTTGATGGCCAGGGTAGAAATCGCCAGCAACACCGCAGTCGGCGAAGCATCCACCTGCGTTAGGGTAGAGGCCAGCATCAACCACAAACCACCATAAGCTAGGGCAAACAGCAGTGCCGCCATCAGACTGCCCCAGTCCATGCGGCTTTGTACCAAACTGCGGGGCAGAATGCGGCGCACAGGCACAACGAGCCAATCGGTTACGGCAATCACCAAGCGCCCTGGCTGGGCCGACATGTGGATTCGCTGGTGGTTCATCCAGGCGCGTAAGAGAGCCGCTCCCGCCAAGAAAAAAAAGAAAGTGTCGAGCAGGAAAAAACCAACGCGCATACAGGCTCCTGTGGGCAATCAAAAAAATAAAGGCTGGCGCGTGATCGCTCCACCCAAAAATGGACCGAGTTTAAGGCGCGTGTTTCAGAACAGCGAACGAGCCATCGGCAATCCACCAACGACAAGGACGCCCTGGGCGCACAGGGTTCGAGGGCCATCGCCGCAGCCCGGAAAAAAACAAGAATGCTGCCCCCAATCCGAAGAGGTGGTTCAGCAGCCACTCAGACTTGTGGCTCAGAATTGTCGTCATTTGGGTTCAAGCACAACGGGTATATTGCAGCCCTCTCGGCTGCACCACCCTCCTTCGACGCCCGAGGCTTGCGGGGCGGGTGAACACCCTGTCCAGGCTGATCATCTATGACCTATCGACGGCTCTTGCGAGGCTTTCCGGATGCAGCCCTGGCATTACTGCGCTCCGACTTTTTGCTCGCTGCCTTGTGTGCCGAGGGCTTCACCTCCAGCACAGGCAGCAACGGCGCAACCCCTGAAGTGCTGGATGTAGCATCTTCATTTTTGCGATCACGGCGCGGCTTACCCGCACGACCCAAAACCACCTCGTCCGTGTCGGCTTGCCCAGTCTTGTCGCGCATGGCGCGCAGCGCCATGCCATCGTTGTCGTTGACCAATCTGAAATCAATGCGGCGCCCGTCCAGGTCTACCCGGCTAACCTGTACCTGCACCCGCGAACCCAGTGCGTAGCGAATACCAGTGCGCTCCCCGCGCAGCTCCTGGCGCGCTTCGTCAAACCGAAAGTACTCACCGCCGAGCTCGGTGATGTGCACCAGACCCTCAACATACATCGCGTCCAAGGTGACAAACAAGCCGAAACTCGTCACCGAAGTCACCACGCCGCTGAACTCTTCGCCCAGGTGCTCTCGCATGTATTTGCACTTGAGCCAGGCTTCCACATCGCGGCTGGCTTCGTCTGCACGGCGCTCGTTCGCGCTGCAATGCAGCCCGGCCGCCTGCCAGGCCAACGTGTCGACCGAAGGCTTTTTCACCGGCTCACCCGCCACCGGCGGCTTGACGCGGCTGGCCAGCCGCTTGCTCAATTTGGCATGCGCTTCACCCGGTGTCGGCAACACCGGCAACTGGTAGCGCTTGCCCGCCAAGATGGCCTTGATGACCCGGTGCACCAACAAGTCGGGGTAACGGCGAATCGGGCTGGTGAAATGGGTGTAGGCGTCAAACGCCAGGCCAAAATGGCCTTGGTTGAGCGGCGTGTAGATGGCCTGCTGCATCGAACGCAGCAGCATGGTGTGAATTTGCTGCGACTCGGGACGGTCCTTGGTGGCGCTCGCGATCTTCTGGAACTCCGACGGGTGCGGGTTGTCGCTGATGGTCTGCGTCACGCCCATCGCCTTGAGGTAGTTGCGCAGAATGTCCTGCTTCTCTGGCGTGGGGCCTTCGTGCACTCGAAACAGCCCGGTGTGTTTGCCTTCGCCAATGAAATCCGCCGAACACACGTTGGCGGCCAGCATGGCTTCTTCAATCAGTTTGTGAGCGTCGTTGCGGGTGCGTGGAATGATCTTTTCAATCCGCCCCGACTCGTCACAAACGATCTGGGTTTCCACCGTTTCGAAATCCACCGCACCGCGCACCTGGCGCGCCACCAGCAAAGCCCGGTACACGTCGTGCAAATTCACCAGGTAAGGCACCAGCGCCTTGCGCTGAGCCGCTTCGGGGCCCCGGGTGTTTTGCAAGATAGCAGCCACCTCGGTGTAGGTGAAACGGGCGTGGCTGAACATGACAGCCGGATAAAACTGGTACGCGTGGATCTCGCCTTTGGCGTTCACCAGCATGTCACACACCATGCAGAGCCGCTCGACGCCAGGGTTCAATGAACACAGACCGTTGGACAGCTTCTCGGGCAGCATGGGGATCACGCGGCGCGGGAAATAGACCGAGGTAGCGCGGTCGTAGGCATCGACGTCGATGGCCGAACCAGTTTCAACGTAGTGACTCACGTCCGCAATCGCCACCAGCAAACGCCAGCCCTTGCCCCGCCCCACTTTGGCCGGTTCACAGTACACCGCATCGTCAAAGTCGCGCGCGTCTTCACCGTCAATGGTCACCAGGGGCACATCGCGCAAGTCAACACGGTGCAAGTGGTCTGATGCGCGCACGTGATCGGGCAAACTGCGCGCCTGGGCCAGCGCCGCATCAGAAAATTCGTGCGGCACATCGTATTTGCGCACCGCAATTTCGATTTCCATGCCCGGATCGTCGATGTCACCAAGCACTTCTTTCACGCGCCCCACCGGCTGCCCATAGAGCGCGGGTGGTTCGGTCAACTCGACCACGACCACCTGCCCTGCCTTGGCAGAGCCAATCGCGCCTTTCGGTATCAAGACGTCCTGGCCGTAGCGTTTGTCTTCGGGCGCCACCAGCCAGACGCCGCTTTCCTGCAGCAGGCGGCCAATGATGGGGGAGTTCGAGCGTTCAACGATCTCGGTCACTCGGCCCTCGGGGCGGCCCTTGCGGTCAAGGCGCACGATGCGCGCCTTGACACGGTCCTTGTGCAGGACGGCACGCATTTCGTTGGAGGGAAGGTAGATGTCGGCCTGTCCATCATCGCGCACAACGAAACCGTGTCCATCGCGATGCCCAGAAACCACACCTTCAAATTCGGCCAACAGGCTGTTCTTTTCGTTCACTATTATTTTGGAAATTTTTTAAATGCTATACTAGCGGTTTCCTGAGATGCCCAGGTGGCGGAATTGGTAGACGCACTAGTTTCAGGTACTAGCGCCGAGAGGCGTGGAGGTTCGAGTCCTCTCTTGGGCACCACGATCATAAGGGCTTGCCGACGTAAAAGTTGGCAAGCCCTTTTCTTTTGCACTCGCAAAACGGCTGAGATACCCGGCAAGAATACGGCTGCGGGTGCGAGCACCGATATCTGCAACGCTCTTTCGAAAACAGGCAAAAAACACCGTATAATTCGATCTTTCCTGAGATGCCCAGGTGGCGGAATTGGTAGACGCACTAGTTTCAGGTACTAGCGCTGAGAGGCGTGGAGGTTCGAGTCCTCTCTTGGGCACCAAAGATTCAAGGACTTGCTGACATGTGTTGGCAAGTCCTTTTTCTTTGCCCAATCGCTTGGTAAACGCCGTCAGTGCCTCGCATGGGAACTCATCGTGGTGTGAGCGATGCCAGCAGGTCGGCGTCCAGACCCCATCCACACCGCCCCCTTTCGGCTCAGCGCGCCCACTCAATGGGCGGGTGTTCTGATGGCCAGCCGCCAGAACACCGGTGGACGCACACCAGCCAGCCACTCAGAACGGCACCGCCAGCAGATCATGCCCCTCGGCCGCCACAATCCGCGCCTTGGTGAACTCACCCACTTTCAGGGTCTTGCTGATTTTCTCGGGAGGCAACAAGCGCACCACACCATCAATCTCAGGCGCATCGGCATAACTGCGGCCCACACCACCTTTTTTACCCAAGCCTGGTGCCGAATCTACCAACACCTGCATGGTTGCACCCACGCGCTGGCGCAATTTTTCAGCCGACACAGCTTCCGCCACCGCCATGAAACGTGCACGGCGCTCTTCACGGACTTCGGTGGGAACCGGGTTGTCCAACGCATTTGCAGCCGCGCCCTGGACGGGTGAGAAAGCAAAACAGCCGGCCCGATCGATCTGCGCCTCTTGCACAAAATCGAGCAGGTGCTGAAACTCGGCCTCGGTTTCGCCGGGAAAGCCCGCAATGAAGGTGCTTCGGACCACAATCTCAGGGCACAGTTCGCGCCAACGCGCAATGCGCTCCAGGTTCTTTTCTCCACTGGCTGGACGCTTCATGCGTTTGAGCACATCGGGGTGGCTGTGCTGCAAGGGCACATCCAGGTAAGGCAGGCACAGGCCTTCGGCCATGAGCGGAATGATCTCGTCCACATGCGGGTAGGGATACACATAATGCAAGCGCACCCAGGCACCATAGCCTTTGGCCAGTTCGCCGAGCGAACGCACCAAGTCCAGCATGCGCGTCTTGACCGGTTTGCCATCCCAGAAACCCGTGCGGTATTGCATGTCCACCCCATAGGCAGACGTATCCTGGCTGACCACCAGCAATTCTTTGACACCCGCTTCAAACAGCTTGCGCGCCTCGGTCAGCACATCGCCAATCGGACGACTGACCAAGTCACCCCGCATGGACGGGATAATGCAAAAGGTGCAGCGGTGGTTACAGCCTTCGCTGATTTTCAAATAGGCGTAGTGGCGCGGCGTCAGCTTGATGCCCTGGGCCGGCACCAGATCCACAAAAGGATCGTGCGGCTTGGGCAAATGCAGATGCACCGCCGTCATCACCTCATGCGTGGCGTGTGGACCCGTGACCGCCAACACACTTGGGTGCATTTTGCGTACCAGGTTGTCACCGTCGTCGCCGGTACGAGCACCCAGGCAGCCCGTCACAATCACTTTGCCGTTCTCAGCCAGAGCCTCGCCGATGGTGTCCAGGCTTTCGCGGACGGCATCGTCAATGAAGCCACAGGTGTTGACGATCACCAGATCGGCACCCGCAAATGTTTTGGAAGTCTGGTAACCCTCAGCACTCAACTGAGTCAGGATGAGTTCGGAGTCGGTCAGCGCTTTGGGACAGCCCAAACTGACAAAACCGACTTTCGGCGCCGCAGCGCCCGGTGTGGCAACAGTTTCAATCATGTGCCGATTGTCTCAGACTGACCGCAACCGCATACGCCGCCAGGGCGCTGCGGGAAACTACCGCTTCAGCCCCAGAGCCGCCATCATCTGTTCGCTGTTTTTTTGCATTTGCTCTTGCATTTGCGTGAACGCGCTGCGCGACTGCTCCATGTAGGTACCCATCATGCCTTGCATCAAAGGAGACTGTACATTCGTGAACTGCTTCCATACTTCGGGGTTAAGGCCCTTGGTCTGCTCGGTCATCTTATTCTGCAAGTCCATAAAGATCTGGACGTTTTTTTCCAGGTACGTACCCATGAAATCCTGCATGGCGTGGCCATAGAAACGGATGATGTTGGCCAGCACCTGCTCGGTAAAGATGGGCACGCCTGCGGTTTCCTCTTCCAGAATGATCTGCAGCAAGATGCTGCGCGTCAGGTCATCGTTGGTCTTGGCGTCGCGGACCACGAAGAGCTCGTTGTCCATGACCAACGACTTGACCTCGGCCAAGGTGATGTAGGACGAGGTGTCGGTGTCGTACAGACGACGGTTCGGATACTTTTTGATCACCCGCACAACGCCTGCAGGAGAAGAGCCGGCCTCGGCCTTGTTTTTTTGCACGAAAAGTCTTTCAGTATGTGACGGTTCAGAGCCCGTCTGTGGGGCAAAGGATACGGCACATTCTAAAAACCCAAGCTGACAAACGTCTCCGTGGGTTTTCCCGACGGTAGCCCACAAGCACATGGGCGCTTGCATTGCGTTTCAATCATGGGGAGCGATGGAGAAACAGCAACCACCATGAAGCGGCGACCCAGAAAGCAAAATGCCCTTGTAACTCAATGAATTACAAGGGCATTTTGGTAGGCGCGATTGGACTCGAACCAACGACCCCCACCATGTCAAGGTGGTGCTCTAACCAGCTGAGCTACGCGCCTACAAACCGTTCGAAGTCTCAAATTATAGCAGTATTTTGATCGTCTTTTCAAGATGACGAACTCATTTGCGCCTGACCACCCGCACGCCAGCCACATCGCCGACCACCGACATGGCCCGCGCCACCTGGCGCGCGTCTGCCACTTCAATGGTAAAGGTCATCCAGGCGATCCCCTTGACCGATTGGGTCTGCACACCGATCACATTCATTTTTTCGCGAGCGAATACATCTGAAATATCGCGCAGCAAGCCTTGGCGGTCCAGCGCCTCCACCGCGACATCGACGGGATAGTAAGCCCCCTCGCCTCGGCTGGAGTTGCTTGACCCACCCCATTGCACATCGATCACGCGGTCAGGCGATTTGCGTTGCAGGTGCGCGAAATCGGTGCAATCGGCACGGTGGATGCTGACACCTTTACCGCGCGTCACGAAACCGCCAATGTCGTCCGGTGGTGCAGGCTTGCAGCATTTGGCCAGTTGCGTCATGAGCGAGTCCACACCCACCACCAGCACACCACCCGGTGAGCGGCCGGGCTGTTTGCGGGGTTTCTTCAACCAGGGCGGAATGTCTTCCGCTGCCGCGACTGGTTCGGCCGGACGCAGATGGGTCTCGATGGCCCGCACGGACAGCTCGTCTTTGCCCACTTGCTCAAACAACTCCTGGGCCGATGAAAGGCCCATGGAAACGGCGAGATCGTCCAGCTTCAGCGCTGTCTTGCCTTCTCGCTGCAGCAGCTTTTCTACCGCTTCGCGCCCACGGGCCACGGTTTCTTCCATGGCCTGCGCGTTGAACCACGCCCGCACCTTGCTTTTGGCCCGGTGACTGACCAGATAACCCAGATCGGCATTGAGCCAGTCGCGCGAAGGACCGCCTTCTTTCGCTGCGGTGATCTCCACAGTTTGTCCGTTTTGCAACGGTGTGTTCAGGGTGACCATGGCGCCATCGACCCGCGCGCCACGGCACCGGTGGCCCAGGCTGGTGTGCACGGTATAGGCAAAGTCCACCGCAGTGGCGCCCTGAGGCAACTCCACGATGGCGGCATCGGGGGTGAGCACGTAGATGCGGTCGTCAAACAGCCCCTGCCCAGTGCCACTCAGGTCGCGCTCCCAAGCCAGCAACTGGCGCAGCACGGCAATTTTCGCGTCGTATTCGGAGCTGGCCGACACACCGGCATAGCCCTTGGCGCCGGCCTCTTTGTAGGCCCAGTGGGCGGCCACGCCGTGTTCGGCATGGTCGTGCATGGCCTGGGTACGGATCTGGATCTCAAACGCTCTGCCCTGGCTGTCGCGCACCACGGTGTGCAGCGACTGATAGCCGTTTGGCTTGGGTTTGGCAATGTAGTCGTCAAACTCTTCTGTGACCGGCGTGAACTGGGCATGGACCAGCGCCAGCACCGCGTAGCAATCGTCCACCTGCGGCACCACCACACGCAGGGCGCGGATGTCAAACACTTGGTCAAAATCCAGCGATTTACCGCGCATCTTTTTGACGATGCTGTAGATGTGCTTGGGACGCCCTTGTACGGACGCTGTCACGCCCTGGCGCAGCAGGTCTTGCTCCAGCTGCAATCGCACCTGTTCGACATGCGTCTCACGCTCGGCACGCTTTTCGTCCAGCAGGCGGGCCACCTGCTTGTAGGTGTAGGGCTCCAGAAAACGGAAGGCCAAGTCCTCCATTTCCCACTTGATCTGCCAGATACCGAGCCGATTCGCCAGCGGCGCAAACACATGCAATGACTCACTGGCCATGGCCTCGCCCGGGTTGCCCTTGCTGGCGGCAAAGTAGCGCAACGTCTGCAAGCGGGAGGCCAGACGCAGCATGACCACGCGCAGGTCGCGCGAGAAGGCGAGCAGCATTTTGCGCACGTTTTCCGTCTGGCTGGCAGCCAATTCGGACACCGGGGTCTTGCCCGGTGAAATCAGCGGCAAGGCTTGGTCTTGTGCCGCCTGGCGCTCTTCTTCTTTCTTGGCTTGCACCTGGGCCGTTTTCACCCTGGCCTGGCGCTGCAACTGCACAAGCTTGGTGGTTTCAACCGCCAGTGCAGCGAAGTTGTCGCCAAAAGCCTTGGCAATCACCTCTTGTGGACGGTTCAGGTGCTGGCAGGCGTAGACCAAATAGGAAGCCGCCTGCATGGCTTCGGAGCCACCAATGTCGTTCAGGATGGCGGCCACGGCATCGGCGTGCGCCAAAATATTTTCACCGGTATCGAGTTGCTCGGAAGCCAGCAGGGGCTCGGCAAAGGCTCGCGCACGGAACAAAGCTTGCGCGTGGTGCGGCAGGCTGTCCGACGTGGCCGTCACGATGGCCGATGGCATCGCAGCGCGGCTCGGGGGCGCTGAGGGCTGAGGCACCGCGTCAGGCAGTGCAGAGGCAGAAGAACGCTTCATGGACAGTCACAAGGCAGCCGGTCAGGGCGCCCCCAAAAATTCTTGAACGGCGGCAATCTGGTCAAGGACCATGAGTGTGGGGGCATGGCCCACGTGGGCAAATTCGATGCAGCGCGCGCACGGCCCCCGGCTGGCCATCTTGGCTGCGGTGTCGTGGGTAAGCAGATCCGAATCGGCACCTCGCAGCAACAGTGTGCGTGCCGCAATAGCGTCGTAAAGCTCCCAAAGCGCAGTTTCACCGTCGCGCACGGTTTGCCGAGCAGCCGCTTCATTGGCCATGCCCACCAGCGCCTTGAATGGCTCGGCAATGGCCGGGTCGTAATGCAGCCACCAGCGGCTGTTGCGCTCGCGCAGCATGGGGCGCGAGAGCGCAAGCCACTGCGCTGGCGTGTGAGGCCCAAAACCGGGGGAAATGGATGCGAGGTAGTCAACCGCTTCCTGTTCGCTGGCAAACGAGGGGTCTAGACCCAAGTAGGAACCAATGCGCTGCAAGGCCTCCCACTGGATCACCGGGCCCACGTCGTTCAGCACCAGCCGGCGCAGGCCCAGCCCAGGCTGTGCTGCGAGCGCCATGCCAATCAGCCCACCCATGCTGGTGCCCACAAAGTCCATCAACACCTCGGGATGCTCGGCACGGAGTTTGAGCACCAGCGCAGCCAGATCAGCCGCGTAGGTGCCCACTTGGTAGGCCATGGGATCGGCCAGCCAGTCGCTTTCGCCCCGACCAGCCACATCCACGGCCAGCACCCGTGTATAGGGCTGCAGGGCCTGCGCCAGTGCGTCGAAGTCACGTCCCTGGCGCGAGAGCCCATGCACACAGATGACCACGCGGCGGCTGTCCGCTGCAGGCTGCGCCGGCCAATCCCAATAGGCCATGCGACGGGAACCACCGTCACGCGCGACGGGGCCGCTGACGGGCAGAAAGTGGCGTGTAGGCTGCTGCATGGATCGTTCCTTCCCTAGGCTCCGTGATAATGCTTGAAGTGTTTTTCAACCTATCGTAATTGAACTGGAGTTCACGCCATGCTTGCGAACAAAACGGCCCTTGTCACCGGATCAACCAGCGGAATTGGACTGGGCATTGCCAAGGCGCTTGCGCGCCAGGGCGCCAACATTGTTCTGAACGGTTTTGGTGATGTGGAAGGCCCCAAGGCCGAGATCGCGGCCCTCGGGGCCAAGGTGGCCTACCACGGTGCTGACATGAGCAAGCCTGATGAGATTGAGGCCATGATGGCCTACGCCGCTGCCGAGTTTGGCCAAGTGGACATTCTGGTGAACAACGCCGGTATTCAACACGTGGCCCGGATTGAAGACTTCCCCGTGGCCCGGTGGGACGCCATCATCGCCATCAACCTCACCAGTGCCTTTCATGCCACGCGCCTGGCACTACCCGCCATGCAGAAGGCCAACTGGGGGCGAATCATCAACGTGGCCTCAGTACACGGGCTGGTGGGTTCGGCTGAGAAATCGGCTTACGTGGCCGCCAAGCACGGCGTGGTGGGTCTGACCAAGGTCACTGCGCTGGAAAACGCCACCTCTGGCGTCACTTGCAATGCCATTTGTCCTGGCTGGGTGCTGACACCGTTGGTGCAAAAGCAGGTAGACGCCAAAGCGGTGGCGCTGGGCGTGTCGAACGACGAAGCCCAAAAGGTGCTGCTGGGCGAAAAAGAGCCGTCCATGCAGTTCACCACCCCAGAGGAGCTGGGAGAACTGGCCGTATTTTTTTGCTCACCAGCGGCCTCCAATGTGCGCGGCGTGGCCTGGAACATGGACGGCGGCTGGGTTTCTCAGTAAGCGCGCTGGATCGGCATAGGAGAGCGCCGACCATCGCAGCCGCCTGCCACCCTGCCCGGCACGCGTGTCCATCCGCACCGGGTGGTTCGTGAGCTTGAGGTTACGGCAGCCTTGGCAACCCCAATCCACCAAAATCCGCAATGGTCTGCTCGCTGTTGAGCAGTTCGGGATCGCTCTGAGCCGGTGACGCAACCACTCTTCAAGCTCGCGCCAGACCTTGGTCGTTTGCGCCAACCCAAAATAAGCATCCCAGCACAACAGGCTGGACCTGAATTTCTCTACCAGCGGCTCTACTGTCCCGTCACGGGAAAGTTGTCGGGTAGAGGCGATTGGGCTTTCCGCAGGCGTCCTTGGTCGTGAACTGCCAGTTGACTCTGGCATGTAGGTTGTCACGGCGTGCCTGCCAAGCTGCGACCTCGTTTCGTATGGTCTCGATGTTGTCCATGCGCCACCCCAGGCAAGGGCTCGCCGTGAAGTTGACCTCAATCGCAGCCATGTTGAGCTGGCGACCATGCTTGGGTGTGTAGACGATCTCGAAGCGGTCCCACACCACAGCGACTTGGCTTGCCCGGGGACAAATAGTTTGACACTACCGTGGGTAACTCAGCCCGGTCATCATGACGATTGCATGATCTTCGTGCCTTGCCTGTACAGCCTCACGACTTGCTTGCTGCGTTTGTGAAGTTGCTCCTGCGTTTGACTTTTTGCGCTTTCTTCTTCCATGACTCTTTAATGATGAACATCAGGCAGAGTTCAAACTTTATTGGGCCTTGAACGCACCGTCACCGCACAACCGCCGCCACTTCGCCTTGGTCACAAGAGCTTCGCGGATTCTGGCCCACTCACCCTGCATGGCAACGCCTTCCATGCGGCTCTTGTTCATCGGCTCACGTGTTTACGCTTCACACGTCCTTCCCACGCTCCAGTCACCCTCACCCAGTTGCATTCCACTTTGCTCACGGTGACCCGCTCGCAGCGGGGCTTGCACCCACAGGTGTGCGCCCGTGCTGGGCGCATCAATAAAAAGGCCCCTGACTTTCCATTGCGACAGTTCCACCCAGAAAGGTTCAGCGCAACTGAACAGTTCCAGAAACGGTCACATTCACCATGCTTTTCCCGGCTTCCACCGCGATCGGTGCGTCCGACATGGCCGCCTTGGCTTCCATAGCCATAACCCGAGGGCGCACGTAGCCACCACCTTGATCCGCTGAGCTGACAGCAATTTCGCGCAGAGAATAAGAACCGAATCCAAACCCCTTTGCAATTTCATTGGCTCGCAACTTAAAGCGCTCCAGGGCCATGGCCTGCACATCGGACTCCAGTGCCTGCTGCGCTTCACGGGACAGGCTGAAACCGACGTGGCCCATAGTCAACGTTTGTATCTTGCCTGCGGTTGCGCTGATACGGGCAAAGTCGCGCCCCTCCAGCACCATTTCGGTGCTGCCTTGCCAACCATTGATCTTGCCGCTGCTGCTGTAGCGGGGATACAGTGTGAACTGACCGGTACGGACTTCAAGTTGCTGTGGCTGCGCTGCAGCCTTGGCCACCGCCAGCGCCGCATCCAGAGCCACTTTCAGCTGATTTTGAACGGTACCTGCATCGGGACCTTCTTTGGTGGTATTCAAACTCATCGACAGCCAGTCCTGCTGAACCTCCTTGAACCCACTGGCCGACAGCTGCACCACGTTGGCGGGCGGTGGCGTGATTTGCGCATGGGCCGCAGCAGATGCGCACAACAACGCCAAGGCAAGCAGCGGGCGTCGGGAAAAAAACAAAGGCTTGGGGTAACGTCTCATAGGTGGGGTTTATTTGTGGTTTAGTGCTTGAGAAGACTGGCTTCGAACCTGCTCACGCATGTGTTCGCGCTCCTCGGCGGAGAGTCGGTATGGCTTCAAAAACCCGTTCAAGCGCTCAACAGGCTGGCTCAGCACCTCGCGCAACGGCAGAAGGCTAGGATGTCCACCGTCGTCAATGGAAAGGCTCTTCCCAAAAGCCAACGGGTCTATGGGATCGGACAATTTTTGGACGTCTGCGGCCCCAGCAGCAGCCGGACTCAGTATCAGAGCAAAAATGGCGACCAACGGGTTCAACTTCATGGTCTGCTCAAGTAAATGTATTGAACCATTGTGTTGTGTGCGCACGGTGAAGTTGCAAGCCCCTGGCAGCAACTTCTGTAACAACATGTCAGAAAAATAAAAAACGTTTGTTGACAAGCACTTGGCGCTGCCACAATCGTGTTTGTTACATTTTTGGAGTTGTTGCCATGTCACAAAACCATGTCCGCCCCAACAAGATTTTGGTCGTCGATGACGATGTGCGTATCCGCGACCTGCTGCGCCGCTACCTGATGCAAGAAGATTTCGAGGTGATGCTGGCAGAAGACGGCAAAGCTCTGAACCGAGTGCTGCAGCGCGATACTGTGGACCTGATCGTACTGGACTTGATGATGCCCGGTGAAGACGGTCTGTCTATTTGTCGGCGTTTGCGCGCCAACGGCGACCGCACACCCATCATCATGTTGACCGCTAAAAGCGAGGATGTGGACCGCATCGTGGGCTTGGAAGTGGGCGCAGACGATTACTTGGGCAAACCCTTCAACCCGCGTGAGTTGCTGGCCCGCATCCACGCGGTGCTGCGCCGCCGCCCGCCAACCGAAGTGCCTGGAGCACCATCGAAAGACCAGGAAGTGGTGAAGTTTGGCCCATTCGAATTTGACATGAGCCTGCGCACCTTGCGCAAGGACAGCACAGATCTTTCGCTGACCACAGGGGAATTCGCCATGCTCAAAGCCTTGGTGCGCCACCCGCGCCAACCGCTTTCTCGCGAAAAGTTGGCTCAATTGGCGCGCGGGCGGGAATTCGAACCGTTTGACCGAAGTCTGGATGTACAGGTGTCGCGCCTGCGAAAGCTCATCGAAGAAGATGCAGCCACACCGCGCTACCTGCAGACGGTGTGGGGCGTGGGCTACGTGTTCGTGCCGGACGGAAACACGTGAAAAGCTGCCAATGTCCGAAGAGTCACGCGTTCCATTTGAAACCCAGCCGATGGCGCTGGAAACGGCTCCCGCGCCTCTGGAGATTCGACCGCAGCGGGGACTGAGCCTTTTTTGGCGCACTTTTTTCTTTCTGGCTTTGTTGCTGGTGGGCTGTACCGTTGCCTGGCTTCAGACGTTTCGTGCACTGGAATACGAGCCGCGTGCGCTGCAAAGCGCCCAGCAATTGGCTTCATTGGTCAACCTAAGCCGCGCCGCACTGGTCCACTCCGACGCGATTGCCCGCGTCTCGCTTATCAAAACCCTGGCCGACGTGGAAGACTTGCGGATCGCACCGCGTGAACCCAACGACACCTACCACCTGTACAACCTAGACTCACTCAGCCGCAACGTGAGCGCGCGGCTGCAAATGCGGCTGGGCAGCGACACGGTGGTGGCGCGTCAAGTGAATGGTGTCACGGGCCTGTGGATCGGCTTCACAATCGACGGCGACCCGTATTGGCTGCTGACCGATCCCTCGCGCATTGGCCCGGTGGCAGGCACCACTTGGCTGATCTGGCTTGGAACGGCTGCGCTTCTGTCGCTCGCAGGGGCAGCCCTGATCGCTCGGCTGCTCAACCACCCGCTGAAAAAGCTGTCATTTGCAGCCAGCCGCGTTCGCGAAGGCGACTTCAGCGCCAGCCAGCTCAACGAGGCGGTGGCCACCAGCGAAATACGTGAGGTGAACATCGGCTTCAACCGCATGGCCCAGCGGCTGAACAAAATCGAGCAGGACCGCGCCATGATGCTGGCGGGTATTTCACACGATCTGCGCACACCGCTGGCACGCCTGCGGTTGGAAACAGAGTTGAGTGTTGCCGATCCGCAAGCACGCGAACACATGGCGGCCGACATCGAACAGGTCAACGCCATCATTGACAAATTTCTGGACTATGCGCGGCCCGGTCACCAGCAACCTCAAGAGGTCAGCCTTAGCCAAGTGGTGAACGCAGCGGTGTTTGCCATGGGGTCGGATCCCAATACACGGATCAACGTCAACATACCGTCCAACACCATCGTTCTGGGCGATGCCGTTGAGTTGCAGCGCGTGTTTTCCAACCTATTGGAAAACGCGCAGCGCTACGGCAAAAATCCAGAAACTGGCATAACCAAAATAGAAATTGCCGCCAAGGCAAAAGACGATTGCGTGCTCGTCAAGCTGCGCGACCATGGTCAGGGCGTTGCGCCCGAGGTACTGGAAAAATTGACGCAGCCCTTTTTCCGGGGCGACGTGTCACGCAGTTCGGCCACTGGCACTGGCCTAGGACTGGCTATTGTGGACCGAGCCATCGCCCGCATGGGCGGGCGGTTCGCACTGGCCAACAGCAGCACGGGTGGACTGGCCGCCCACATCAAACTGGTCAAAGCGCCCGGCTGAATCAGCGAGTCGATCAGCGTTGCCTGGCCACCAACAGCACCACTGCGCGGGCTTCGATCGACAGACCCTGCCCCACTGGCCCCAATTTTTCAGCGGTTTTCGCCTTCACATTCACCTGTCCCCGCGCCACGCCCAGCGTGCGCGCCATGTTGTCGCACATGGCACCGATGTGTGGCGCCAGCTTGGGGGCTTGCGCGATCACGGTGCTGTCCACGTTGCCAATGTCAAACCCTGCTTCGCGCACGCGGCGGCCAGCCTCAGCGAGCAGCACCGACGAATCTGCCCCCTTGAAGCGTTCGTCGGTATCGGGGAAGTGGCGGCCAATGTCGCCCAGCGCAGCGGCACCCAGCAGCGCATCGGTGACGGCGTGCAGCAGCACGTCGGCATCGGAATGGCCGAGCAAACCCATGCTGTGCGGCACGCGCACGCCGCCGATGATGAGCGGGCGCCCAGGCACCAGGGCGTGCACGTCCCAGCCCTCACCGATGCGAAAAGGAAATACAGAAGCGTTCATGGGCGGCTTTTCAAAATGGCCTCGGCCAGGGCAAAGTCTTCCGGGTAGGTAACTTTGAAATTTTGGGCGCTGCCGGGCACCAGCCGGGGGTGTTGACCGGCCATTTCCATGGCGCTGGCCTCGTCGGTCACCCCTGCAAAGCCTTGGGCTTGCGTGGCGGCCAGCGCTGCATGCAGGGCGCCCAAGCGGAACATTTGCGGCGTCTGGGCCAGCCACTTGTCGGACCGGTCCACCGTGGCAGCCACGCGGCCATCCGCCTCCACCTTCAGCGTGTCGGGCAGCTTGAGCGCCAGCAGGCCACCCACCGGGTCGTGCCAGCAGGCGTCAAGCAAGGCGTTGACCTGTTGCGGCGTCACCAGGCAGCGCGCAGCGTCGTGCACCAACACCCAGTCGTGGGGCGCCGCGCCCTGCGCCAGCAGGGCCTGCAAGCCATTGAACACGCTCTCTGCCCGGGTGGCTCCACCGCAATCGGCCAGCTCAATGCGGTCATGGTCCAAGCTCAAAAACAGGTCCCCTGCCGCCACCACGACCAGACAGCGCTCAATGCGGTCCACCGCCTGCAAGGCAGCCAGCGTGTGGCGCACCAGCGGCAGGCCCGCCAGCGGTTGGTATTGCTTGGGCGAGGCGGTGCCAGCACGCGAACCGGTGCCTGCACAGGGCAGCAAGGCAAAGCAGCGGGGCACGGGTGTTGGAGGGGATTGGGTGCTGGTATCGGTCATGGCAGTGCGTGCATTCTAAAATCAAGGTCTCTTCACCCCCTGCCTTGGCTGGCTGGGGGTGTTTGTCATGTCTGGCCCCGCCACCGAGCCCCTTATGGACCTGCCCAAACTCAACCCCGGCAAGCGCTTCACCCTGCCACGCCCCAGCGGCTCGGCCGACGCCTTGTTGCTGGCACAAATCGCCATGCGCGACAAAGCGGCCGGGCGACTCACCGCCATCGTCACCGCCGACGCCACCGATGCGCAGCGCCTGATGGAAGAAATGGCTTTTTTTGCGCCCGGTTTGCGCTGCGCCCTGTTCCCCGACTGGGAAACCCTGCCCTACGACAGCTTCTCGCCACACCAGGACCTGATTTCCGAGCGCCTGGCCACGCTGTGGCGCATCCAGCAGCACGACAAGGACACCGGTGCCGACGTGGTGCTGGTGCCCGCCACCACCGCGCTGTACCGGCTGGCGCCACCGTCTTTTCTGGCGGGCTACACGTTTCACTTCAAGGTCAAGCAAAAGCTGGACGAGGCCAAACTCAAAGGCCAGCTCACGCTGGCGGGCTACCAGCATGTGACGCAGGTGGTGAGCCCGGGCGAATACGCCGTGCGCGGCGGGCTGATCGATCTGTTCCCGATGGGCTCGCTGGTGCCCTACCGGGTGGACCTGTTTGACGACGAGATCGACAGCATCCGCACCTGTGACCCCGACAGCCAGCGCAGCCTGTACCCGGTGCCCGAGGTGCGGCTGCTGCCCGGACGCGAATTCCCGATGGACGACGCGGCGCGCGCCAAATTTCGCAGCCGCTGGCGCGAACTGCTGGACGGCGACCCGACCAAAAGCCGCATCTACAAAGACATGGGCAACTGCGTGGCCACCGCCGGCATCGAGTACTACCTGCCGCTGTTTTTTGAAGACACGGCCACGGTGTTCGACTACTTGGGTGAAGCAGCCACCGTGGTGCTGCACGGCGACCTGGAGCCGGCCTTCCAGCGATTCTGGCAAGACACACAAGAGCGCTACCGCCTCGTCAAAACCGATCCCGAACGGCCCGCCTTGCCGCCCGAGAGTTTGTTTCTCACAGCCGAAGGCTTCTACACCCAAGCCAACGCACACGCGCAACTTGCCATCAGGAGCCATGCCCCCACGCTCCCCGCTGCGCGAGGTTCGCAGCCCCCCGAGGGGGCGCCCACCAGCTTGGGGCGGCCCGGCGCTGGTAAGGCGCTGGCCGACGTGGCCGACAACGCCTTTGCGCAAACGCTGGGCGACCTCTCGGTGCTGCGCGGTGCCGAAGACCCGCTCTCGCGGCTGCAAACCCACATCCGCAACACCGCGCACCGCGTGCTGCTGTTGGCCGAGAGCGATGGCCGGCGCGAGAGCCTGCTGGACTTTTTGCGCGCCAGTGGCGTCAGTCCACCCGCTTTTGATTCGCTGGCCGAATTCAGGGCCAGTGACGAAAAGTTGGGCATCGCCACCGCCGCGCTGACAGTGGGCTTCTCGTCCATCGAAGACGGCATCGACTTCGTCACCGAAACCGAGCTGTTTGCCGCTGGCCCGACCACGCGCCGGCGCAAGAAGCAGGAGCAGGTCAGCGATGTGGACGCGCTGATCAAAGACCTGAGCGAGCTCAACGTGGGCGACCCGGTGGTGCACAACGCGCACGGCATTGGCCGCTACCGGGGCCTGGTCGAGATGGACATGGGCGAGAAAAACCCGGACGGCTCGCCCGCGCTGATGGAGTTTTTGCACCTGGAATACGCCGACAAGGCGGTGCTGTACGTGCCGGTGAGCCAGCTGCAGCTGATCGGCCGCTACACCGGCGTGAGCGCCGACGAAGCGCCGCTGCACCGCCTGGGCAGCGGCCAGTGGGACAAGGCCAAGCGCAAAGCGGCTGAACAGGTGCGCGACGCCGCCGCCGAACTGCTCAACATCTACGCCCGCCGCGCTGCCCGCCAGGGCCATGCATTCCGTTTCTCGGCACAAGACTACGAAATTTTTGCCAACGACTTCGGCTTTGAAGAAACCGCTGACCAGCGCGGCGCCATCCACGCCGTCATCCAGGACATGATCAGCCCGCGCCCCATGGATCGGCTGGTGTGTGGCGACGTCGGTTTCGGCAAGACCGAGGTGGCGCTGCGTGCTGCGTTTGTGGCGGTGACCGGCGGGCGCCAGGTGGCCTTTTTGGCCCCCACCACGCTGCTGGCAGAGCAGCACTACCAGACGCTGGTGGACCGCTTTGCCAAGTGGCCCGTCAAGATCGCCGAGGTGTCGCGCTTTCGTTCGGGTAAGGAGATCACCGCCGCCATCAAGGGCATTGCCGACGGCACGGTGGACATTGTCGTGGGCACACACAAACTGCTGAGCGAATCCACCAAGTTCCACAACCTGGGCCTGCTCATCATCGACGAAGAGCACCGCTTTGGCGTGCGCCACAAAGAGCAGATGAAAGCCCTGCGCGCCGAGGTGGACGTGCTCACGCTGACCGCCACACCCATTCCGCGCACCCTGGGCATGGCACTCGAAGGCCTGCGCGACCTGTCGGTGATTGCCACCGCGCCGCAGCGCCGCCTGGCCATCAAGACCTTTGTGCGCAGCGAGAACAACGGCGTCATCCGCGAAGCGGTGCTGCGCGAACTCAAGCGCGGCGGGCAGGTGTACTTCCTGCACAACGAGGTGGACACGATCGAGAACCGCAAGCAGAAGCTGGAAGAAATTTTGCCGGAAGCGCGCATCGCCATCGCGCACGGCCAGATGCCCGAGCGGGACCTGGAGCATGTGATGCGCGACTTTGTGGCCCAGCGCTTCAATGTGTTGCTGTGCTCCACCATCATTGAAACCGGCATCGACGTGCCCACCGCCAACACCATCGTGATGAGCAGGGCCGACAAGTTTGGTCTGGCGCAGTTGCACCAATTGCGCGGGCGCGTGGGCCGCAGCCACCACCAAGCCTACGCCTACCTCATGGTGCCGGACATTGAAGGCCTCACCAAGCAGGCCGCCCAACGGCTCGATGCCATTCAACAAATGGAAGAACTGGGCAGCGGCTTCTATTTGGCCATGCACGACCTGGAGATTCGGGGTGCCGGCGAGGTGCTGGGCGAAAACCAGAGCGGCAACATGTTGGAGGTGGGTTTTCAGCTCTACAACGAAATGCTCAACGAAGCCGTGGCGTCGCTCAAAGCCGGACGCGAGCCCGACCTGCTGAGCCCGCTCTCCGTCACCACCGACATCAACCTGCACGCCCCTGCCCTGCTGCCCAGCGACTACTGCGGCGATGTGCATCTGCGCCTGAGCTTTTACAAAAAGCTGGCCACCGCCAAAACCGCCGACCAGGTGGATGCGCTGCTGGAGGAAATTGTGGACCGTTTCGGCAAACTGCCCCAGCAGGCGCAAACGCTGATCGACGTGCACCGCCTGCGCGTGCTGAGCGCGCCCTACGGCGTGGTCAAGGTGGACGCAGCGCCCGGCGTGACGAACATCACCTTCAAAGCCAACCCGCCGGTGGAGCCGATGCGCATCATCGAGCTGATCCAGAAAAACCGCCACATCAAGCTGGCCGGCAACGAAAAGCTGCGTATCGAGCGCGCCCTGCCCGAGGTGAAAGACCGCGTGCAACTGGTGCGCGATGTGCTGCGCAGCCTGGGCCAACCCATCAAAAAACCTGAAATGGCCTGAGCGCCACCCCACCTATGAGCACACCCACCGAATTCGCCCCCGGCCTGACCCTGCAAGGCTTCACGCCGCCGCTGAACCTGAGCGACTTCAAGCTCATCGCGTTTGACATGGACTCCACGCTCATCAACATCGAGTGTGTGGACGAAATTGCGGATGCCGCAGGCCGCAAGCCCGAGGTCGCAGCCATCACGGAAGCCGCCATGCGCGGCGAAATCACCGACTACAAAGACAGCCTGCGCCGGCGTGTGGCGCTGCTGCGCGGCGTGACCGTGGCCGACATGGAACAGGTATTGACGCAGCGCCTGCAGCTCAACCCCGGCGCCGAAGCGCTGGTGAAAGCCTGCAAGGCGGCGGGCCTCAAGGTATTGTTGGTGTCGGGCGGGTTCACCTACTTCACCGACCACGTGCGCGACCGCCTGGGCATCGACCACACGCGCTCCAACGTGCTGGAAATTGAGAGCGGCCCCAACTGCGGCCAGCTCACCGGACGCATGGTGGACCAGCCCTGGGGCGACATTTGCGACGGCAAGGAAAAACGCAAGATGCTGCTGGAAACCTGCGCGTTGCTGGGCATCAGCCCCCAGCAGGCCATTGCCATGGGCGACGGCGCCAACGACCTGCCCATGATGGGCGAGGCCGGGCTTTCGGTGGCGTACCACGCCAAGCCGGCGGTGCGCGCCCAGGCCATGGTCGCCATCAACGAAGGCGGTCTGGACCGCCTGCTGGAAGTGCTGCGTTGATGGGCCGCATCGCCAGCCACCTGCGCCGCGAATGGCGCAGCCACCTGGGCACCCTGGCCTTGGTGCTGGCGGTGTTTCTGGGCGTGCAAGCGTGGCAAACACGCGGCGTGCCCGCGGGCCCGGTGCCCGAGCTGGCATTCACCCTGATCGCGCCCGACGGCAGCCGCACCCCCACCACGCTGAGCGCCTGGCGCGCGCAGCACCCGGGCCAGCCCGTGGCGCTGCACGTGTGGGCCGACTGGTGCCCCATTTGCCGCACCGAAGAGCACAGCATCAGCCGCCTGGTGCCAGGCGGGCGGGTGCTGACCGTGGCCATGCAGTCGGGTCAGGCCGATGCCGTGGCCCGTGTGCTGGCACAGCGCCAGCTGCCTTGGCCCACCGCCGTGGACCCGCGCGGCGAGATGGCCCGCGCGCTGGGCTTCAAGGCGGTGCCCGCGTTTGTGGTAGTGGACGGCCAAGGCCAGCTGCGCGGCGCCACCGTGGGTTACACCACCGAGCTGGGCATGCGGCTGCGGCTGTGGTGGGCGGACTGGTTTTGACAGGCGCTCAGCCGCCAGCGCGTTTCACCATATGGCCCTGGGCTTTCAGCGCCGCCATGATCCGGTCGATGTGATCGCCTTGTATTTCGATCACGCCGTCTTTCACTGTGCCGCCGGTGCCGCAGGCCGCCTTGAGCTGCTTGCCCAGGGCGGTGAGCCCGGCGGCGTCCAGCGCCAGCCCTTTCACCAGCGTGACCGCTTTGCCGCCGCGTCCCTTGGTTTCGCGCGACACGCGCACCACGCCGTCGCCAGCCGGCACAGCACTGCGCTGGCCGCACACACACTGGGCCACCGGCTGGCGGCAGGCCGGGCACATGCGTCCGGCTTCCGTGGAATACACCAGTCCACCACTGGAAAGCTTGTTTTTCATGGGCGCCGATCGTAGCGCCTTGTGCCGCAGCGCCACCGCAGCCCGCCCCGTTAAACTGCAAAGAAACACCGCACCATGCCATTTACTGCTCTCGGGCTCGTTCCCGCCCTCGCCCAAGCCGCTGCCGAACTCGGTTTCACAGCCCCCACACCCATCCAGCAGGCTGCCATTCCGGCCGTGCTGCAAGGCAAAGACGTGCTGGCCACGGCCCAGACCGGATCGGGCAAAACCGCTGCCTATGTGCTGCCGCTGCTGCAGCGCCTGCAAGGCGCGCCGCTGCACACGCCCCGGCGCGTGCGTGCGCTGGTGCTGGTGCCCACGCGCGAGCTGGCCGCCCAGGTGGGCGAAGTGCTGCGCAGCCTGGCCCAGCACCTGACCGAGCGGCCCAAGGTGGCGGTGCTGTTTGGTGGTGTGTCCATCAACCCGCAAATGATGGCACTGCGCGGCGGGGCCGACGTGGTGGTGGCCACGCCAGGGCGCCTGCTCGACCTTGTGGATCACAACGCCCTGCGGCTGTCTGCGGTGGACATGTTGGTGCTGGATGAGGCCGACCGGTTGCTCGACCTGGGCTTTGCCGAAGAACTCACCCGCGTACTCGCACTGCTGCCGGCGCAACGGCACACGCTGTTTTTCTCAGCCACGTTCCCGCCCAACGTACAGGCGCTGGCTGGTGGCTTGCTACAAACGCCCGAGCACATCGACATTCCCTCTGCTCCGGTGGCCGACGCCGTGGTGCTGCAGCGGGTGATCCAGGTAGACGCCGGCCGGCGCACCCAGCTGCTGCGCAAGCTCATCAAAGACAACGGCTGGGAGCGGGTGCTGGTGTTTGTGGCCACGCAATATGCGGCCGACCGGCTGGCCACCAAACTGCACCACGGCGATCTGTACGCCACCTCGTTTCACGGTGGCTTGAGCCAAGGCGCGCGCAAGCAGGCGCTGGACGAGTTCAAGCAAAAACGCTGGGACGTGGTGGTGACCACCGACCTGACCGCGCGCGGCATCGACATTGCGCAGCTGCCAGTGGTGGTGAACTTTGACCTGCCCCGCTCAGCGGTGGACTATGTGCACCGCATCGGCCGCACCGGTCGCGCGGGCGAAAGCGGCCTGGCCGTGAGTTTCGTGAGCGCCGACACCGAAGCGCACTGGAACCTGATCGAAAAACGCCAAGGCCTGAGCCTGCCGCGCGAACAGATTGCGGGGTTTGAACCCGTCGAAGTGGCCGTACCGCGCAACCCGGTGGGGCCAGACAACGGCGGCATCAAGGGCAAACGGCCCAGCAAAAAAGACAAGTTGCGCGCAGCTGCTGCTGCGGGTACCGGCGCGGCGTGAGGGGTTGTGGGTCGCAATACCAGCCCATGAGAACACCGTTTTTCTAGAAAAACTCCGGTTGAATTCTTTCACAAAGGTGACAACCAGGCCGGGAATTTAGGTGTTTTCACCGTCACAAAAAGCACGCCATGCTGTTATATTGCACTGCAACATAACTGTTTTTCCACACCCATGCTCTACCAGATTTACGAAACCCAGCGCTCCATCATGGAGCCGTTCTCTGACCTGGCCGAGGTTGCAGCCAAAATGTTCAGCAACCCAGGACTGCCTCTGGGTCAGTTCCCCTTGGCCCAACGCGTATCGGCCGCCTACGACCTGATGCACAGGCTGGGCAAAGACTACGAAAAACCCGTGTTTGGCATCCCCACGGTGGATGTGGACGGTGTGGACGTCGCGATCCACGAACGCATCGAAATGGACAAGCCATTCTGCGAACTGCGCCGCTTCAAACGATTCTCCGACGACGCTGACACGTTGAGCAAACTCAAGGGCCAACCAGCGGTGTTGATCGTGGCGCCGCTCTCGGGCCACTACGCCACGCTGCTGCGCGACACCGTGCGCACCATGCTCAAAGACCACAAGGTCTACATCACAGATTGGAAAAATGCCCGTTTGGTGCCGTTGTCAGAAGGTGAGTTCCACCTCGACGACTACGTCAACTATGTTCAGGAATTTATTCGCCACCTGCAATCCAAGTACGGCAATTGCCATGTCATGAGCGTGTGCCAGCCCACCGTGCCGGTGTTGGCTGCCGTGTCGCTGATGGCGAGCCGTGGCGAAACCACACCGCTGACCATGACCATGATGGGTGGCCCCATTGACGCGCGCAAGTCGCCCACCGCCGTCAACCACTTGGCCGTGCAGCGCAGCCACAGCTGGTTCGAAAACAACGTGATTTACCGTGTACCGGAGAGTTTCCCGGGCGCTGGGCGCCGTGTGTACCCCGGCTTCCTGCAGCACACCGGGTTCATTGCCATGAACCCGAACCGCCACGCCGACAGCCACTACGATTACTTTAAAGATCTGATCAAGGGCGACGACTCCAGCGCCGAGAGCCACCGCAAGTTTTATGACGAGTACAACGCTGTACTCGACATGGATGCTGATTACTACCTGGAAACGATCGACACCGTGTTCCAGGACTTCAAACTGGTCAACGGCACCTGGGATGTGAAAAATCCCAAAGGCAAGGTGGAGCGGGTCAAGCCGCAAGACATCACCCACACCGCCTTGCTGACGATTGAAGGCGAATTGGACGATATTTCTGGCTCGGGTCAGACAGCGGCTGCGCACGACCTGTGCACCGGCATCACCCCGAAGCAGAAGATGCACTACGAAGCGGCTGGCGCGGGCCACTATGGCATTTTCAGTGGTCGTCGCTGGCGCGAAATGGTGCACCCGCTGGTCAAGGCCTTCATTTTGGCTCACCAGCCGGGTGCAAACCCAACGGCCCAAGGAGCCGCCAAGCCCAAAGCCATTCCTGCGGCGGCAGTCGAGGTATCTGCCACGGTGGCACCGGTGAAAGCCGCGCCAGCCAAAACCAAACCTGCCCAGGTAACCACGCCTGTCAAAACCGCCGCAGCCAAAAAGACCACTGCAAAAGCACCGGTCGCCAAGGCGGTGACAACGGTTGCAGTTGCTGCCCAGTCTTCGGCTGCACCGGTGGCAGCCACCACCGTGGCCAAAACAGAAGCCCCGGCCACGGCCCCCGTGGCAAGCAACAGCCCGGCGGTGGTGGCTGCCGAACCGGTGGCGCCCTCTGCAGCAGCAGCCAAGTCCGATCAGGCACCGATCGTCTGATCCACCCGGGTTGCCGGGGATGAACCCGACCCCGGGTATATTCCCCGGCATGAACGACCTTGCCCGGCGCATTGACGCCGTCTTGCCGCAAACACAGTGCACACGTTGCGGCTATCCCGATTGCGCCCGCTACGCCCAGGCCATTGCCAGCCAACAAGCCGACATCAACCAATGCCCGCCGGGCGGTGCTGAAGGGATTGCGCGCCTGGCGGCCATCACAGGCCAGCCCATCACCCCGCTCAACACCTCACACGGTATTGAAGGGCCGCTGACCGTGGCCGTGATCGACGAAAACTGGTGCATTGGCTGCACGCTGTGCATCAAAGCCTGCCCCACCGATGCCATTGTGGGCAGCAACAAACGCATGCACACCGTCATCGAACCGCATTGCACCGGTTGTGAACTGTGTTTGCCGGTTTGCCCGGTGGACTGCATTGCGTTGGAGGTGGTCAGCGGCGAACGCACCGGCTGGCAAGCCTGGACAGACACACAAGCCCAACAAGCCCGCGAACGCTACCGGCAACGGCAACAGCGCACCGCCCGAGAGAGCGTGGAGCACGAACAGCGGCTGGAGGCCAAGGCCAAAATGAAACTGGCCGATCTGGCCGCACATTCGCTGCACACCGACCCCACCACACTGAACAAAAAACGCTCGGTGATCGAAGCGGCCCTGGCGCGTGCCCGAGCCCGACGCGAAGCGGCGGCAAACCCGGAACAACCCACGTAACCGGAGCGCAGCTGCGAAGGTACGCAAAAAAACCCTGCGGCATAAGCACCGGCAGGGTTTTTTAGTGGAGATGAAGGTGAAGTCGCTCAGACAGGCTACCCAACCAGGCTGGCAAAAGCATCCACCACCTCGGGCGGTGCCTGCACCAGTTCGATCAACACGCCCTCGCCGGCGATCGGAAATTCCTCATTCGCTTTGGGGTGCATAAACGTGATGTCAAAACCCGCAGCGCCTTTGCGAATGCCGCCTGGAGCAAAGCGCACGCCTTGCGCCATGAGCCATTCAACAGCAACAGGCAAGTCGTCGATCCACAAGCCGATGTGGTTCAGCGGCGTGGCATGCACCGCCGGTTTTTTGTCCGGGTCCATGGGCTGCATCAGGTCCACCTCGACCTTGAATGGGCCGCTGCCGATGGCGCAGATGTCCTCGTCCACGTTTTCGCGCTCGCTTTGGAAGGTACCGGTTTTTTCCAAACCCAGCATGTCCACCCAAAGCGTTTGCAGACGCAGCTTGTCGGGCCCGCCAATGGCGATTTGCTGCACGCCCAGCACCTTGAACGGTCTTGGGGTGCCTTTCATTTCTCGAACTCCACAATCGGCTGATCCACCGTGAGTGACTCGCCCTTGGCTGCCAACACCTTGGCGACCACGCCGTCGGCACTGGCAAACAGCACGTTTTCCATCTTCATGGCCTCAATCACGGCCACGCGCTCACCAGCCTGCACCTTCTGGCCCACCTGCACCGCCACATCGACCAGCAGGCCGGGCATGGGCGAGAGCACGTATTTGCTCATGTCGGGTGGTGCCTTGAAAGGCATGAGTTGATGCAACTCGGCCATGCGGCGCGACACCACCATGGTCTCAATGCGGGTGCCGTTGTGCTGCACCACCAGCGCCAGCGGGTTGCGCAGCGTACCGCGTTCCACCTGTGCGGTGAACGGCTGGCCGTTGCACACACCGGTGATGCAGATGTCGTTCAGTCGCGAGGGGCTGCTGATCTCAAAACGCTGGCCTTCAACGGTGACCACAGCAGAGCCGATCTGGCCCAGCACCTCGTCCACATGCACCTGCGTGTAGCGGTTCTTGCCGCCAGTGCCCAACGTGATCGCACTGAAATCGTGGCCCACCTTGACGCCGTAGCCGGGCAACTGACCGGTCAGGCCGGCCGCACGTTCGCGCGACTTGCGGCGCACAAAGGCTGCCAGCGCCACCAGAAAATCGGCGTCGTCGTGCGGCACGTCTTCGGCCCGGAAGCCCTGGCTGTACTGCTCGGCAATGAAGCCGGTGTTGAAGTCACCCGACACAAACTTGGGATGCGCCAGCAGCGCGGCCTGGAAGGGGATGTTGCTGCTGATGCCGCGAATGACGAAACCGTTCAGCGCTTCGCGCATCTTGGCAATGGCCTCGTTGCGGTCTTTGCCGTGCACGATGAGCTTGGCGATCATCGAGTCGTAGTACATCGGAATTTCGCCGCCATCGACCACGCCCGTGTCCACCCGCACGCCGTAGAGCGCCTCGGTGTTGGACTGGTGCATGGTCTGGGCCGGTGGCGCAAAACGCACCAGGCGCCCGGTGCTGGGCAGGAAGTTGCGGAACGGGTCTTCGGCGTTGATGCGGCACTCGATGGCCCAGCCGTTGCGCTGCACCTGGTCTTGGGTAATGGGCAACTGCTCGCCAGCGGCCACGCGGATCATCAGCTCCACCAAATCCAGCCCGGTGATGCACTCCGTGACCGGGTGCTCCACCTGCAGGCGGGTGTTCATTTCCAGAAAGTAGAAGTCCTGGTCCTTGCCGACCACAAATTCGACTGTGCCGGCGCTCTGGTACTTCACGGCTTTGGCCAGCGCGACAGCCTGCTCTCCCATGGCCTTGCGCGTGGCGTCGGAAATAAAAGGCGACGGCGCCTCTTCGATCACCTTCTGGTGGCGGCGCTGAATGGAACACTCGCGCTCGTTCAGGTAAATCACGTTGCCGTGCGAATCACCCAGCACCTGGATCTCGATATGGCGCGGTTCCAGCACGTATTTCTCGATGAACACGCGGTCGTCGCCAAAGCTGTTGCGTGCTTCGTTGCGGCAGCTGGTGAAGCCCTCAAACGCTTCCTTGTCGTTGAAGGCCACGCGAAGGCCCTTGCCGCCGCCGCCGGCCGACGCCTTGATCATGACGGGGTAACCGATGTCCTTGGCGATCTCGACCGCGCGCTCGGCGGTTTCAATGGCGTCGTTCCAGCCCGGGATGGTGTTGACCTTGGCTTCCAGCGCCAGCTTCTTCGAGGCGATCTTGTCGCCCATGGCCGCGATGGAGAAGTGGCGCGGGCCGATGAAGGCAATGCCTTCGTCTTCGCAGCGCTTGGCAAAGGCCTCGTTTTCGCTCAGAAAACCATAGCCGGGGTGAATGGCCTGTGCACCGGTGGCTTTGGCGGCAGCAATGATCTTGTCGGCGACGAGGTAGGACTCGCGCGACGCGGCCGGACCGATCAGCACAGCCTCGTCGGCGAGCTGAACATGGCGCGCTTCCTTGTCGGCCTCGGAATACACCGCCACGGTGGCGATGCCCATTTTTTTGGCGGTGGCGATCACGCGGCAGGCGATTTCGCCACGGTTGGCGATCAGGATTTTGGTAAACATTTTTCTGCTTCTCTTTCGTGATCAGAGTGGAATGTTCCCGTGCTTGCGCCACGGGTTCTCAATCTTCTTGTCCTTCAACATCACCAGGCTGCGACAAATGCGCTTGCGGGTGTTGTGCGGCATGATCACGTCGTCGATGTAACCGCGGTTGGCGGCCACGAAGGGGTTGGCAAAGCGCGCCTTGTATTCGGCTTCTTTGGCGGCCAGTTTTTCCGGATCGCCCTTGTCTTCGCGGAAGATGATTTCCACCGCGCCCTTGGCGCCCATCACGGCAATTTCGGCATTGGGCCAGGCAAAGTTCACGTCACCCCGCAGGTGCTTGGAAGCCATCACGTCGTAAGCACCGCCGTAGGCCTTGCGGGTGATCACGGTGATTTTTGGCACGGTGCATTCGGCGTAGGCGTAGAGCAGCTTGGCGCCATGTTTGATGATGCCGCCGTACTCTTGCGAGGTACCAGGCATGAAGCCGGGCACGTCCACGAACGTGATGACCGGAATGTTGAAGGCATCACAGAAACGCACGAAGCGCGCGGCCTTGATGCTGGACTTGATGTCCAGGCAACCGGCCAGCACCAGCGGCTGGTTGGCCACAATGCCGACGGTCTGGCCGTCCATGCGGGCAAAGCCGATCAGGATGTTTTTGGCATATTCAGGTTGCAACTCAAAGAAGTCGCCATCGTCCACCGTTTTGACGATCAGCTCCTTCATGTCGTAGGGCTTGTTCGGGTTCTCGGGCACCAGGGTGTCCAGGCTCATTTCCAGGCGGTCGATCGGGTCACCGCTGGGGCGTACCGGGGCTTTTTCGCGGTTGGACAGCGGCAGGTAGTTGTAGAGGCGGCGCAGCATCAGCAGCGCTTCCACATCGTTCTCAAACGCCAGATCGGCCACGCCACTCTTGGTGGTGTGCGTGACGGCACCGCCCAGTTCTTCGGCGGTCACTTCTTCGTGCGTCACCGTCTTCACCACCTCGGGGCCGGTGACGAACATGTAGCTCGAATCTTTCACCATGAAGATGAAGTCGGTCATGGCCGGCGAGTACACCGCGCCACCGGCCGACGGCCCCATGATCATGCTGATCTGGGGCACCACGCCACTGGCCATCACGTTGCGCTGGAACACCTCGGCATAACCGCCGAGCGAAGCCACACCTTCCTGGATGCGGGCACCGCCCGAGTCGTTCAGGCCGATCACCGGCGCGCCGACCTTCATGGCCTGGTCCATGATCTTGCAGATTTTCTCGGCGTGGGCTTCTGAGAGTGCGCCGCCAAACACCGTGAAGTCCTGGCTGAACACAAACACCAGGCGGCCGTTGATCATGCCGTAGCCGGTGACCACGCCGTCGCTGGGGATCTTGTTGTCTTGCATGCCGAAGTCGGTGCAACGGTGTTCAACGAACATGTCCCACTCTTCAAAGCTGCCTTCGTCCAGCAAAACCTCCAAGCGCTCACGCGCCGTGAGTTTGCCTTTGGCATGTTGCGCGTCAATGCGCTTTTGTCCGCCGCCCAGGCGGGCAGCGGCGCGCTTTTTCTCAAGTTGTTGAAGGATCTCTTGCATGGGGTCTCCAGAAAAATCGGTTCGGGTTCGGTCAAACAGTTGAATCAAACAGCTCAGTCAAACCATTCGAGCAGCTGGCGCGCTGCGGTGGATGCAGGCAATTCGCCCGCCAACACGCGTCGGGTGGTGTCATTGAGCCGCGCGCGGATCTGCGGATGCTCGCGAAAGCGTTGTTTCAGGCCCGCGTCAATGCGCTCCCACATCCACGCAGACGCCTGTTGCTGGCGGCGCACCGCCAGGCGGCCATTGGCGGTTTGCAGCGTCTGGTAGTGAGTCACCTCGCGCCAGAAACTGTCCACACCCCGGTTGTGCAGGGCACTGATTTCAATCACCTGCGGGTGCCAAATGCCTTCGTCGTGGTGGGCATGCTCTGAGCGACCATGCAGCCCCAGCAAGCGCAGGCTGGACGTGATTTGCGCACGCGCCCGGGTGGCGGCGTCGGGGTCGATGTCGGCCTTGTTGATGACCACCAGGTCGGCCAGCTCCATCACACCCTTCTTGATGGCCTGCAGGTCGTCGCCCGCGTTGGGCAGTTGCAGCAGCACAAACATGTCGGTCATGTTGGCCACCGCCGTCTCGCTCTGGCCCACGCCCACGGTTTCCACCATCACGATGTCGTAACCAGCCGCCTCGCACACCAGCATGGCCTCGCGCGTTTTTTCCGCCACACCGCCCAGTGTGCCGCTGCTCGGGCTGGGACGGATATAGGCTTTTTCGTGCACGCTCAGGTGTTCCATGCGGGTTTTGTCGCCCAGAATGGAACCACCCGAAACGGTGGAAGACGGGTCGATGGTGAGCACCGCCACGCGGTGGCCCAGACCAATGAGGTACAGGCCCAGGGCTTCAATGAATGTGCTTTTGCCCACGCCCGGCACACCGCTGATACCCAGCCGGAACGACTGGCCCGTGTGCGGCAACAAGGCAGTGAGCAGCTCGTCACCCTGCGCACGGTGGTCGACGCGGGTGGATTCGAGCAAGGTGATGGCCTTGGCCATGGCGCGGCGCTGCACGGTGGGGGTGCCGTGCAACACCCGCTCCAGCAGCGGTGCCTCAACCACTTGCCGGGGTTGAGCGAACCCTTCAACGGGCTCAGAGCGATCAGCGGTCATGGAGCTTCAAGCCTGCCCCAAGGCCTTCTTGATCTGCTCCAGCACGTCCTTGGCGCTGGCCGGAATCGGCGTGCCCGGGCCGTAAATGCCCTTCACGCCGGCCTCGTACAGCATCTCGTAGTCTTGGCGCGGGATCACACCGCCGACGAACACGATGATGTCGTCGGCGCCCTGCTTCTTCAACTCGGCAATGATGGCAGGCACCAGGGTCTTGTGACCTGCCGCCAGCGTGCTCACACCGACCGCGTGCACGTCGTTTTCAATCGCCTGGCGGGCGCATTCTTCGGGCGTCTGGAACAGCGGGCCCATGTCCACGTCGAAGCCCAGGTCGGCAAAGGCCGTGGCCACCACCTTGGCGCCGCGGTCGTGGCCGTCCTGGCCGAGCTTGCTGATCATCACGCGCGGGCGGCGGCCTTGCGCTTCGGCAAATGTGTTGATTTCGGTCTTGAGGGCATCCCAGCCCTCGGCGGAATCGTAGGCAGCAGCGTACACACCGGTCACCTTTTGGGTATCGGCGCGGTGGCGCCCAAAAACCTTTTCCAGCGCATCGCTCACCTCGCCCACGGTGGCGCGCAAGCGCATGGCCTGGATGCACAGATCCAGCAGGTTGCCCTGGCCGGACTCGGCGGCGGCGGTCAGCGCATCCAGCGCAGCCTCGACCTTGGCCGTGTCGCGGCTGGCCTTGATCTGCTTCAGCCGAGCGATCTGCCCGTCGCGCACCGCTACGTTGTCGATGTCGCGCGCTTCGATGGCGTCTTCGGTCTTGAGCTTGTACTTGTTGACGCCGACGATCACGTCTTTGCCACTGTCGATGCGCGCCTGCTTCTCCGCCGCGGCCGCTTCGATCTTCAGCTTGGCCCAGCCACTGTCCACGGCCTTGGTCATGCCACCCATGGCTTCGACCTCTTCGATGATGGCCCAGGCCTTGTCGGCCATCTCCTGCGTGAGCGACTCCATCATGTAGCTGCCGGCCCAGGGGTCGACCACGTTGGTGATGTGGGTCTCTTCCTGGATGATGAGCTGGGTGTTGCGCGCGATGCGGGCGCTGAACTCGGTGGGCAGCGCGATGGCTTCGTCAAAGCTGTTGGTGTGCAACGACTGCGTGCCGCCGAACACCGCGGCCATGGCTTCGATGGCGGTGCGCACCACGTTGTTGTACGGGTCCTGCTCGGTGAGCGACCAGCCGGAGGTCTGGCAGTGTGTGCGCAGCATCAGGCTCTTCGGGTTCTTGGCGTCGAAGCCCTTCATGATGCGCGTCCACAGCAGACGGGCCGCGCGCATCTTGGCGATCTCCAGGTAGAAGTTCATGCCGATGGCCCAGAAGAAGCTCAGGCGCCCGGCGAACCCATCCACGTCCATGCCCTTGGCAATGGCGGTCTTCACGTATTCCTTGCCGTCGGCCAGGGTGAAGGCCAACTCCAGCGCCTGGTTGGCGCCGGCTTCCTGCATGTGGTAACCCGAGATCGAGATCGAGTTGAACTTCGGCATGTGCTGGGCCGTGTACTCGATGATGTCGCCGATGATCTTCATCGACGGCTCGGGCGGGTAGATGTAGGTGTTGCGCACCATGAACTCTTTCAGAATGTCGTTCTGAATCGTTCCGGACAGTTTGTCCTGGCTCACGCCCTGCTCTTCAGCGGCCACCACGTAGCCGGCCAGCACCGGCAGCACGGCGCCGTTCATGGTCATGGAGACGCTGACCTTGTCCAGTGGGATCTGGTCGAACAGGACCTTCATGTCCTCCACCGAGTCAATCGCCACCCCGGCTTTGCCCACGTCGCCGGTCACGCGAGGGTGGTCGCTGTCGTAGCCCCGGTGCGTGGCCAGATCGAACGCGACCGACACGCCCTGCCCGCCCGCGGCCAGGGCCTTGCGGTAGAAGGCATTCGACTCTTCGGCCGTGGAGAAACCGGCGTATTGGCGAATGGTCCAGGGGCGCACCGCGTACATGGTGGCCTGCGGGCCGCGGATGAAAGGCTCGAAGCCTGGCAGCGTGTTGGTGTAAGGCAGGTTGGCCGTGTCTTCGGCGGTGTACAGCGGCTTGACGCTGATGCCGTCGGGCGTGAGCCAGTTCAGGGCGCTCACGTCGCCGCCGGGAGCGGACTTCTGGGCTGCCTTGGTCCAGGCTTCCAGGGTGGCGGGGGTGAATTCAGGCTTGTTCTGGCTCATGGCGGGCGGTGGTTTGGTCGGTACGGAAAAGTCAACGGTGGCAACGGGAGCAGGCGGCATTTTATATCATTCATAATTATTGATGCAAAATATTCCTACTGAACTACAATCGGTGACTTATACAAAGCCCTGTCACACCACCCATGTCTGCCCTGTCCCTCGCACCCCGCGCCCTGTACGAAGAAGTTGCTGAGTTGCTGCGCCAGCGCATCTTCAGCCGCGAGCTGGAGCCCGGCAGCTGGATCGACGAGCTCAAGATAGCCGAGGAATACGGCATCAGCCGCACACCCCTGCGTGAAGCCCTCAAGGTACTGGCCGCCGAAGGGCTCGTGACCATGAAGGTGCGCCGTGGGGCCTATGTGACTGAGGTGTCCGACAAAGACCTGGCCGATGTCTATCACCTGCTGGCGCTGCTGGAGTCGGACGCGGCCGGCGTGGTGGCCCAGCGTGGCACCGACGAGGAGCACGCCGAGCTGCAAACCCTGCACGCCGAGCTGGAAGCCGCCACCGCCGACCGAGACCGTTTTTTCGCCATCAACGAGCGTTTCCACATGCGCCTGCTGGAGATCGCCAACAACCGCTGGCGCGAACAAATGGTGGCCGACCTGCGCAAGGTCATGAAGCTCAACCGCCACAACTCGCTGCTCAAGAGTGGACGAATCAAAGAATCGCTGGCCGAACACCGGGCGGTCATGGCGGCTTTGCTGGCGCGAGATGCAACCCTGACGCAGCAGCGCATGCACGAGCATTTCCGCAACGGGCTGGAAGCCGCAGCCTGAGCGTGTGAACGGCTGGGCTTGCGCTGGCACGGCCCGTGGCTGGTAAATTCAGGAACCGAACTTGCCAGCATCAACCCAGCGCCTTGCAGCCTCCAACCCAACTCAGCAGCCCGACCATGTCTTTGTCCACTCGAGCCCAACCCGGCATTCTTGCCAACATTCCCGCACAGGCCCGCTATCTCACCTGCCAGTTGCGCGTGGGGGCCGAACCTCAAACCGTGCTGCGCCATCTGGCCAGCCAGGCCGATGGTGAACACACCGTGATCGGTTTGGGCGCGTCGCTGGTGCGCGAACTCGGCGCCAGCATCCCTGGTCTCAAGAGCTTTCAGGGCATTGATGGTGCGCGGATCAAACTGCCCGCCACACCGGCCGATCTCTGGATCTGGCTGCGCGGCGCCGACCGGGGTGAACTGCTGATCCGCAGCCGCCACCTGGAAACTCTGCTGGCACCTGCGTTCGATGTGCAGCACATCACGGACGCGTTCAACCACGACAACGGCAAAGACCTGACGGGCTACGAAGACGGTACCGAAAACCCGCAAGGCGGCGAAGCCCACGCCGCAGCGCTGGTGCCCGAGTCGGCGGGCCCGCTGGCCGGCAGCAGCTTTGTAGCGGTGCAGCGCTGGCACCACCACATGAGCCGCTTTGAAGCCATGCCACGCCTGCAGCAAGACCACACCATTGGCCGCGACAAAGACAGCAACGAAGAACTGGACGACGCTCCCAACTCAGCCCACGTGAAACGCACTGCCCAAGAAAGCTTTGACCCGCAAGCGTTTGTGCTCCGCCGCTCCATGCCCTGGGCCGAAGGCAATGTCGGCGGCCTGGTCTTCACCGCTTTCGGGCATTCGTTCGACGCGTTCGAAGCACTGCTGGGCCGCATGTCGGGAGCCGAAGACGGCATGACAGACGCCCTCTTCACCTTCACCGAACCCCAAACTGGCGCCTACTTCTGGTGCCCGCCCGTGGCCAACGGGTGCATCGACCTGCGCGCTGTGGGTTTTTAAGCCTCAGCGCAACGGCATCACTTGCCGTTGATGCCCAACAATTCCACTTCAAACACCAGCGTGGCGTTGGGTGGAATCACGCGGCCCGCACCGCGTTCGCCGTAGGCAATCTGGCTTGGGCAGGTCAGCTTGGCTCGGCCGCCCACTTTGATGCGCTGCACGCCTTCGGTCCAGCACGGAATCACGCGGCCAAGCGGGAACTCAATCGGTGTTCCGCGCGAATAGGAACTGTCGAACTCTTTGCCATCTGGAAAAGCACCTTTGTAGTGCACCTTCACCGTATCAGCCGCACTGGGTGAAGCACCACTGCCCTCCTTGAGTGCGCGGTACACCAAGCCCGACTTCGTGACCACCGCGCCCGCTTCCTGGGCTGCGGCATCAAGCACGGCATTTTGGGCCACGGCGGGCAAAGCCAACACGCTAAGCGCCAGTGTGGTGGAGCAGAGCAGCAAACGGTTCATGGCACGGACTTTCAAAAGAGTGAAACAAGGGGTTCGGGTCGTGGCTCTTCGCCAGCGGGTCTGACATGGGCCTGGGCCATGGCCCAGACTTCGCGCGCGGGCAAGGGTTTGAGGTGGTGATCACTCCACACCTGGCGCCACTTGCGCGCACCGTGCAGGCCGTGGCGCAAGCCCAGCATGTGGCTGGCGATGGAATACCAGTTCACGCCGTCTTCGGCGTGGGCGCGCTCCATGTAGTCCACCATGGCCAGCTCGACCGCTTCGCGGGTGGGCGTCGGGCGTGTACCGTCGGCATAAAAACGGAGGTCCCAGTCCACCATGAGCCAGGGGTTGTGGTAAGCCTCGCGCCCCACCATCACACCGTCCAGATGGGCCAGTTGCGCCTCGATTTGCTCATGGGTGGTGATGCCGCCATTGACGGCAATGGTCAGGTTCGGAAAGTCCTGCTTGAGGCGGTGGGCCAGTTCGTAGCGCAGCGGTGGAATCTCGCGGTTTTCTTTCGGCGACAGGCCTTGCAGCCAGGCGTTGCGCGCGTGCACCAGAAATACCTGGCAGCCCCCTTCGGCCACGGTGCCCACAAAGTCGCGCACAAAGTCGTAGCTCTCCACCTTGTCAATACCAATGCGGTGCTTGACCGTGACCGGGATGTCCACCACGTCCACCATGGCCTTGACACAGTCGCGCACCAGCGCGGCCTCGCCCATGAGGCAGGCGCCGAAGGCACCGCGCAACACGCGCTCGCTCGGGCAGCCGCAATTGAGGTTGATCTCATCGTAGCCACGGTCCTGGCCCAGTTTGGCGCAAGCAGCCAGGTCGGCCGCATCGCTGCCACCGAGTTGGAGCGCCACGGGATGCTCTTCGGTGTTGAAGTTCAGGTGCTGTGCGGCATTGCCGTGGATCAGCGCACCGGTGGTCACCATCTCGGTGTAAAGGAGGGTGTGACGCGTGAGCAAGCGGTGAAAGTAGCGACAGTGGCGGTCGGTCCAACCCATCATGGGGGCAACGGACAGACGCCAGGGAGAAACGGTTGAAGACATCGGGCGATTATCCCTGCAGCCACAAAAAACCCCGCCGAAGCGGGGTGGATGCACGAAGTGCCTTGAGCCCAGGACATCGCTGAGCCGGCTTTGCCAGCCCGCTGATGTCGCCACCCTGGGGGATGGCTCGGAGGGACCATCACCCCATGTGCAGACCGCCGTTGACCGAAAAATCAGCGCCGGTAGCGTAGCCACCTTCGTCCGACGCCAGCCAGGCGATGATGGAGGCGATTTCGCTCGGCTTGCCCAAACGCTTCACCGGCACAGTGGCCACAATTTTTTCCAGCACATCGGGACGGATGGCGTTGACCATGTCGGTGCCGATGTAACCCGGGCTCACGGTGTTGACGGTCACGCCCTTGGTGGCCAGCTCTTGTGCCAGAGCCATCGAGAAACCGTGCATGCCGGCCTTGGCAGCCGAGTAATTGGTCTGACCCGCCTGGCCTTTTTCGCCGTTCACCGACGAGATGTTGATGATGCGACCCCAGCCCTTTTCCACCATGTCGGCCACGACCTGTTTGGTCACGTTGAACATGGAGTCCAGGTTGGTGTTCATGACAGCGTCCCAGTCGTCGCGCGACATCTTCAGGAACATGCGGTCTTTGGTGATACCGGCGTTGTTCACCAACACGTCGATGCTGCCGTGCTCGGCCTTGGTCTTGGTGAAAGCTTCAACGGTGGAATCCCAGTCACCCACGTTGCCAACCGATGCGTAGAAGGTGTAGCCCAGGGCTTTTTGTTCGTCGAGCCATTTGGTGAAATCGCGCGTGGGACCGCAACCAGCAATCACCTTGAAGCCTTCGGTGTGAAGACGCTGGCAAATGGCGGTACCAATGCCGCCCATGCCGCCGGTGACGTACGCTACTTTTTGATTCATGTTGTTTGCTCCTCTTGGTGGTGCCGAAATGGCGGAAAAAATGGATCGGAATAAATGTGTTTCTCAAGAGCGCGATGGAATCGAATCCACTGATCCACTTGCACCGTCTCTTGAATGGCTGAGCGCCGGGACACCGAAGCTGCCTGCACAGCTACGGACAGTGCGAAGAGCGCCGTATCTGGCAGCGCCCCTCGCACGGCTGAGCGGAATCAACGCTCAACGGCCAGCGATACGCCCATGCCGCCACCAATGCACAGCGCCGCCAAGCCCTTCTTGGCATTGGTGCGCTGCATTTCATGCAACAGCGTCACCAGAATGCGGCAACCGGATGCCCCGATGGGATGCCCGATGGCGATGGCACCACCGTTGACGTTCACCTTGGCAGGGTCGATGTCCAGCGCCTGGTTCACGGCGCAAGCTTGTGCGGCAAAAGCTTCGTTGAGTTCAAAAAGATCCACATCGGACGCCTTCCATCCCGCACGGGCCAGCGCTTTTTGCGAGGCCGGCACAGGACCCATACCCATGGTGGCGGGGTCGAGGCCGCTGGTGCCGAAAGCGGCAATACGCGCCAGCGGCGTGAGGCCCAGGGCTGCGGCCTTTTTGGCCGTCATCACCATCACAGCAGCGGCGCCGTCGTTGATGCCCGAGGCATTGCCGGCGGTTACCGAACCGGCCTTGTCGAACGCAGGGCGCAGACCAGCCAACACCTCGGCGGTGGTCTTGGCGTTGATGAATTCGTCGCTGTTGAACAGGACCGGATCGCCTTTGCGCTGCGGAATGCTCACGCCGACGATCTCGTCCTGGAACTTGCCAGCGGCCTGCGCGGCAGCGGCTTTGCGTTGGCTGCCTGCGGCCAGCGCATCCTGCATCTCGCGGGTGATGCCGTGGGCCTTGGCCACGTTCTCGGCGGTGATACCCATGTGGTACTGGTTGTACACGTCCCACAGGCCGTCGACGATCATGGTGTCGGTCATTTTCCAGTCGCCCATGCGCTGGCCATCGCGGCTGCCGTTGAGCACATGCGGGCTGGCGCTCATGTTTTCCTGGCCACCAGCGATCACAATTTCGCTGTCACCCCAGGCCACGGCCTGGGCGGCGAGCATCACGGCCTTCAGGCCCGAGCCGCACACGGCGTTGATGGTCAGCGCTGGGGTTTCCTTGGCCACACCGGCTTTCATCATGGCCTGGCGGGCCGGGTTTTGGCCACAGCCTGCAGCCAAGACCTGGCCCATGATGACCTCACCCACAGCGTCCACTGGCAGGCCACTGCGCTCCAACAAGGCTTTGATGACGATGGAACCCAACTCGGTAGCGGGCACCTTGGCGAGCGAGCCGCCAAATTTACCCACGGCGGTGCGGGCTGCTGAAACGATGACGATATCTTCCATTTGAGGTCTCCTCAGGTAAATAAACGGGGAATTCAGGAAGTGATCTGCAAACGCAGTCCAGCCACCAGGATGGCCAGATCTCCCTTAAAAAGTATCAGCCCTTGGCTTTCACGTAGCGGCCAGGTGCAGGCTCAATAACGGCGTATTGCTTGCCTTTGCCATAGGTCTTGGGCGCAGCAATTTGCTTGCCAGCCTGCGGCTTAAGCCAAGCAGCCCAGTCGGTCCACCAACTGCCTTTGTGCTCGGTAGCACTTTCAATCCACTCGTTCACATCGGCTGGGAACTGGCCAGCAGGGCCGATCCAGTGGCTGCGCTTGCCAGCAGCGGGCGGGTTGATGACACCAGCAATGTGCCCCGACGCGCCCATGACAAAGCGCTTCTTGCCCGGGAACACCTGGGTACTGGCATAAGCGCCGCCAATTGGCACGATGTGGTCTTCGCGCGAACCGTAGATGTAAACCGGCAACTTGACTTGGCGAAAATCGATTTTTTCACCACAAACTTCGGTTTTGCCGGGCTTGACAAGGTTGTTTTCCAGGTAGGTCTGACGCAGGTACCAAGCGTAGTACGGGCCAGGCAGGTTGGTTGCGTCCGAGTTCCAGTACAGCAGGTCAAACGGCGGTGGCGACTCGCCCTTGAGGTAGTTGCCCACCACGTAGTTCCACACCAAGTCATTGGGACGCAGGAAGCTGAAGGTGGTGGCCAGATCTCGGCCGGGCATCAGGCCGCCCTGAGCAAACTGCATCTCGCGCATCTTCACGAAATTTTCGTCGATGAAGACATCAAGAATACCGGTGTCGGTGAAGTCGATCAGGGTGGTGAGGAAGGTGGCGCAATTCACAGGCTCCTCGCCCCGCGCAGCCAACACAGCAAGCGCGTTGCTCAGCATGGTGCCGCCCACACAAAAACCTAGCGCGTTGAGGGTCTCAGCGCCAGTGATGTCTTGCGTGACGCCAATGGCCTTGATTACCGCATCTTCAATGTAGTTGTCCCAGGTTTTGTGCGCCAGAGACTCATCGGGGTTGCGCCAACTCACCACAAAGGTGCGGTGGCCCTGCTCCACGCAATAGCGGATCAGCGAATTGGCCGGTTGCAAGTCGAGGATATAGAACTTGTTGATGCACGGCGGCACCAGCAGGAACGGACGCTCGTACACCTTGGCGGTGAGCGGTTTGTATTCGATCAGCTGGAACAACTCGTTCTCGAACACCACGCCGCCTTCGGTGGTGGCCACGTTTTTGCCTACCTCAAAGACGCTCTCGTCCGTCATGGACACATGACCCTGCTTCATGTCGTGCAGCAGATTGGCCACGCCCTTGGCGATGCTCTCACCCTTGGTTTCGATGGCTTTCTTTTGCGCGTCGGCATTGAAAGCCAGGAAGTTGCTGGGTGCACTGGCATCGATCCATTGCTGCACCGCAAAACGCACTCGGCTTTTGGTTTTGGTGTCACCGTCCACCGCGTCGGCCATGGCCATGAGCGTGCGTGCATTGAGCAAATAGGCCGCAGCAGAAAAAGCCGCCACCGGGTTGTTTGCCCACGCCTCAGCAGAGAAACGGCGGTCGTTGACAGGTTTTGCGTCCAGCCCCTGATTCCACAGATCTGTCACCTCTTTAAGGTAGGTGTTTTGAATTTCAATCATTTTGGAAGGATCAAAGCTCACCTTCTGGCCTGCAGCTTTGGCGAACAAATCGCCCATGCTTGCCAAGTTGGGCATGCCTGCACCCAAATCTGGCATAGCCATGCCAAACGGGTTAGCCGAACCGGTTTGCGGCATAAAGGCCTTGAAGGCAGCGAAGGGATCGGTAATGCCCTGCGAACCCGCCTGAGCAGCACCAGGGAAGGCCTGCGCCGCCTGCGTCCACTGCGCAATGAGATTTTTCTGAAATTCCTGTGCTGCATCTTGCCAAGGCTTTGCGGGTGGTTTACCAGATGTCATGCTTGTCTCCAATGGTTTTGCCTGAGGCTTATTATCTATCCCTCTAGGGAGAGATTCCGGGTTTTCCCTAGTGTCGGTTTCACGGCTTCCAGCAAGCTGACAACCTGTCCTGGACTTCAAGGAACACTGTGTATCTGGTGGTGATCGGTTGGATTTACGTGGTACTTATGATGTCGGTGGCCGAAGCTTTCAACAGCACAGGCACCGTGCTGGGAGCCATTGTGACCTTTTTTCTTTACGGTTTGATGCCAGTCATACTGGTGGTTTACCTGATGCGCACGCCGCAAAGACGCAAAGCCAACAAAAAGCGAGAAGCGACCAAGCAAAAATGAGCGTGCAGCCCGTCGAACGCCAGGACCTGAGCAAACGGCTCCAAGCCATCAAGGCGCGTGGCCGCACGACCGGCCGTGCGGCGATTGACCCGCGCATCCTGTTCACCCTGTGGTTGTACGCCCCACGGCAAGGCGTGGGCAGTAGACGCGAACAGGCCCGCTTGGGCCAGGAATACGACGCGTACAGTTGTACACCAAGGCAACAGCCCTCTCATGATGAAAGGTGCGCAGAGCCCCTCACCCCAGCCCCCCACAGGTGGAGGGAGTTCATACACCCCCTGCGCCATGCTCCGACACGGCCAGGAATACACCGACCGGGGGCAGGAATACTTTGAAGAACGCTACCGCCAGAGGGTCTTGCACAACCTCGCCCAGAAGGCCAAGGCGATGGGCATGCAGCTCATCCCTTCCAAAAACACCGTTTGAAAACACCATGAAAATCAATCAGTTAACGGGTGTTTCTTGCGAGGAGTGGTGCGTCCCATGACTGGGAAGCACCACCGACGAACAGCGTTCGAGCTCAGCCCATCAAATCTTTGATCTGTTGCAGCGCCGCAGGGTCGTCCATCGTGGTCAGGTCACCGGCATCGCGGCCTTCGCAAACAGCCTGGATGGCGCGACGCAGCAATTTGCCGCTCCGGGTCTTGGGCAACACATTTACGAAACGCACACGTGCCGGACGCGCCACCGCACCGAGTTGCTCGTCCACCAACTTCATCACTTCGCCTTCCAACTTCAGACGAGAGGCGTCGTCAGCAAGCAAAGAGGCATCTTTCACCACGGCAAACGCCATAGCGACCTGGCCCTTGAGTTGGTCAGCCACGCCGACCACGGCCACTTCTGCAATACGCGGATGACTGGAGATACTTTCCTCGATCTCGCGGGTACCCAAACGGTGACCGGCGACGTTGATCACGTCGTCGGTGCGGCCTAAGATGAAGTAATAACCGTCTGCGTCGCGGATACCCCAATCGAAGGTGCTGTAAACCACCTTGCCCGGCACGCTGGACCAGTAGGTTTTAACAAAGCGCGCATCGTCACCCCAGATAGTCTGCATGCACCCCGGAGGCAACGGACCTTCAACGGCAACCACCCCCTTCTGGTTGCCACCCTCGAGTTCTTCGCCGGTCTGGTCGTCCAGCAGCTTCACGTCATATCCGTATACCGCTTTGCCCGGCGAACCAAATTTGCTGTCAGCCTTTTCCACGCCGTTGCAGATCGCCAGAATGGGCCAGCCGGTTTCGGTCTGCCAGTAATTATCTACGATGGGTTTGCCCAACTCGTCAGAGATCCACTTGGCGGTGGTTTCATCCAGCGGCTCGCCCGCCAGGAACAGGGCCTTGAGGCTGGACAGATCATATTTCTTGATAAACGAAGAGTCGTATTTTTTGAGCACACGCACCGCTGTGGGAGCGCTGAACATGACGGTGACCTTGTACTTTTCGACCAGTTGCCACCAGATGCCGGCGTCTGGTCGAATGGGCAGACCTTCATACATGATGGTGGCCATGCCACCGATCAGTGGGCCGTAAATGATGTAGCTGTGGCCCACCACCCAGCCAATGTCGCTGGTGGAAAAGTAGGTTTCGCCGGGCTCGCCCATGTAAATGTGCTTCATGGAGGCGGCCAGCGCCACGGTGTAGCCACCGGTGTCGCGCTGCACGCCCTTGGGCTTGCCGGTGGTACCGCTGGTGTAGAGCGTGTAGCTCGGGTGGGTAGCGTCCACCCACTCGCAGGGCACCACGGTGTCCATGTGCTGGGCGCGTGAGGCGCTGTAATCCACATCCCTACCTTCCACTGCGTTGAACGCGGCCAAGCCCCGGTTGACCATCACCACTTTGGACGGTTTGTGGTTGGAGAGCTTGATCGCTTCGTCCAACAGCGGCTTGTATTCCACCACCTTGCCGCCGCGCGAGCCAGCGTCGGCACTGACGATGGCCACGGGTGAGGCGTCTTCGATGCGGCTGGCCAGCGAATGGCTGGCGAAACCACCAAACACCACAGAGTGAATGGCGCCGATGCGCACGCAGGCCAGCATGGCAAAAGCGGCTTCGGGAATCATGGGCATGTATATCAGAACGCGGTCGCCCTTCTTCACACCTTGGTCCATGAGGATGGCGGCCATGCGCTGTACCTCGGTGTGCAGTTCACGGAAGCTGTAGATCTTCTCCACGTCGGTTTCGGTGGACACGAAGATCAGCGCGTTCTGGTCGGCCCGGTCTTTCAGGTGGCGGTCCACCGCGTTGTGGCACAGGTTGGTCAAGCCACCCTCAAACCAGCGCGCGAAGGGTGGGTTGTCGTAATTGCAAACCCGGTCAAACGGTTTGTGCCAGTCCACCAGTCGGGCCTGCTCAGCCCAGAAAGCGTCGCGGTCCTCGATCGAACGGCGGTGAAATTCGGCGTAGCCTTGGGGATTGCTCATAAGAGTCTCCAGCGTGGTGATTTTTTGCGACAACGGACATAAGCCACCCGGACCATACCCGGCGGCTCAAACTGAATTCATAATTATGAAGCTCAGACTTGCGAGAGTCTGACATCCCACGAATGCCGCCCCGCAAAATATGCTACGGTCATGGGCGAGACTCAGAACCGATGCCTTCTATGAACGATAGAAGCGCCAAAAACCACTGCAAAATTGAGCCTGATCTGGCAGCGGTCTTACTTAATCAGCGCCTGCACATCGCGAAACAAGGGATGGTTGGCTGTACGAAGCCATTCAAAGGCGACCATTTCGGTTGTAACCAGTTCGGCACCAGCTCCGGCCAAACGGTCAAACGCGGCATCACGGTTGCGCTCGGTGCGCGAACTGCAGGCATCGGTCACCACCCACACGTCCAGCTCCTGTTCAATCAATTCAAGCGCTGTCTGCAACAAGCACACATGTGCCTCGCAACCAGCCAGCACGATGGTGGCCCTTTCGGGCGCAGATGCTGTGGACTTCTGCAAATGCTTGGGCAGGCTACGAGCGTTGCCCCCCGCTGGGCGCGGTGGTGGACGAAGCCAATCCACCAAACCATCAGACGCCGCACCAAAATGCATTTTTGACAAGGTTTTTTGGCACAGATCGCGCAATTCGGGTGGGTTGGTGCCAAGCTTCTGGGGATTTTGCTCGGTGCCCCACACAGGAACCTCCAGCAACTGCGCCATGCGTGCAAGACGCACCGCATTGGCCAGTACCTGAGGGCCCTCAAAAATGACAGGCATCAGGCGGGACTGGTAATCAACCAGCACCAGCTGGGAATCTGTAGCATCAAGCAACATAGCAATCTTTCTTCAAACCAAAGAGCACGATTTTCGCAGCTCAACGAACAACACATAAACTACACGCCTGTTCGGCCCGTTGCTGGGCTGACGGAAGAGGCGACCTTGATGTGCTGAGCCCTTTTGAAATGAGTGTGACCTTTCGCAGACTGGCTCGCACCAGAGAGAAGCCTGCATGGATGGCAAGCCCTGCCTTTGCCGTCACGGAAGTCGCCCAGACCAAGCCACCGTTCAAAATGGCCAGCCCTGCGTGTCAACCAAAGACAACGGTTGCGAAAGCACACGCTCGGGAATTTCCCAGATCAGCACCTGAGGCGGTGAATTCATGAATTCCTCACCCTTCAAATACCCGTTCATGGCAGCAGAAAAACCACCGCCGTCTTTGGACATGTTCAATACCTCAGCAGAGAGGTGTTGCTGCAAAGCCCCATGAAAATTGGCTCGACGTGAGTACGATGTGCCCACCAGCACGACCGGTACACTGACATCATCCATCAAGCCTCCTTGCGCCTTTTCACTGACCAGCACCGTGGTTTGTACGCTTTCGATGTCAGGATTGGGCCGCAACCAATCGGGCGCATCACTCAGGCCAATCAACCTCAGCAAATCACCCACGCGGGTTTTGCTCTCCGCCGACAACTCTGTCTTGAACCGAACTTCAGGCAAATAGGGAGCAAGTTCGCGCACGCGTCGTGCCACAGCCTGCGCAACGAGATCCGCCCCCTCTTGGTTCCAGTGGGTATCGGTGCTGTAAAACATGGGCCTGCGCTTACCCTCAGGCTCCAACACATCACGCACATCAACCGTCTGGACACCTGCAGTACGCAGACTTTGCAGCGCTGAACCATAGCGGTGTGCATACCAGACGGGGTAAGTACCACTGGCCAACTGAGCCTCATGAACGCGGGCCTTATCTGGAAGCAAGGCTACCACCAGAAGAATCCCTCTTTGATTCAGCCACTTAGATACACGAGCCACGGTATCCAACCGTTGCCCCATCCAAACGTCAGCTTGTGCCTCGTATTTGATTTCTTCAACGGAGAATAGCCACTCGTTCCGCCCCAACCGTACGTCGTCCCCCGTCCCCTGAAAAATGGTGTAGCGTCCTGCGTTCGCTGTGGCAATAAGAGCATGACGGGCAGGCAAATGCATGTCCACATGCTTACTGAACTTTTCAGACGCAACACCCGAGCGCATGTCCTCCATTGTCGTTGGCACATCTGCAAGGGCCGGATCGCGCAAGGCATACGATGCCTGCCACAGACCGAAAAGCATCAACAGAATCATCAAAGCACCCGCCAGCCAGACCTCCAGTGGGGCCCGTAACGGAATTTGCATACGATCTTCATCCATGGTGCGGCCTCAGAATTGGAAATAGAGGAACGGCGTGAACGCCTGCGAAGAAAGCGTTGCTACCGCCCAAACAAAAATCGGCAAAATCAACAATCGAGCACGCCCCACAACAGATCGCTTGACCCAAGGCAGCGCAAAGACCAGCAACCCCCCTACCGCCATGACCCACAGCCTCTCAGGCACGACTTGCCAAGCCATGGACGGACTGAAAGTCAAAGACCATCCACCCGATAGACCAAACATAGCTGTGAGCATGGTCAACGCCGCAGTAACGTTGACAGCTCTGAAAAACACCCAACCGATCATCACAAGCACCAGGGTAAACAGCACCGCCACCCACCTGGGCAACATCGGTCTCGGGAACTTGCTGCGCCAGTAACGCTCAAGCGCCAAGAGCCCCCCATGCCAAAAGCCCCAGACAATAAACGTCCAGTTGGCGCCATGCCACAACCCCCCTAACACCATGGTGGCCATCAAGTTGACATAGGTTCTCACCGATCCTTTGCGATTGCCCCCCAGTGGGACATACAAATACATCCGCAGCCACGTGGAAAGAGAAATGTGCCAACGACGCCAGAATTCGGTGATAGAGGCAGAAACGTAAGGGTCATTGAAATTCTTGGGAAAGTGAAAGCCGACCATCAATCCCAAGCCAATCGCCATGGTGCTGTAGCCGCTGAAATCAAAAAAGAGTTGAATGGTGTAAGCCAATGCTCCCAACCAAGCATCGGCCATGGTTGGCGCAGCAACGCTGAATGCCGACTCCACCAACGGATTCATGGGATCTGCAATCAGCACCTTGCCAGAAAACCCCGCCATAAACAGCAGACAACCATGTGAAAAATGCGACCATGAATGCACCCGCTCACGAAACTGGTCCGCCAGCGGCTGGTAACGCAACACAGGGCCGGCCACCAATTGAGGAAAAAATGAAATAAAAGCAGCAAAATCAAATACGTTTTGCGTAACGGGTGCATCCCCTCGGTACACATCCACCATGTAGCTGATGGCCTGAAAAATAAAAAATGACAACCCGATCGGTAACAGCACGCGACTGTACTCCATAGGCCCTACGCCCAAACCTGCCAATAGCAGGTTCATACTGTCCATGCCAAAATTGAAATACTTAAAGTAACCCAACGCCAAAAGATTGCCCACAACGCCAAAGGTAAGCACCAGCTTGCGCCTGTCTCTCCAGCTCTCTGACTCCATCAGCAAGGTCAGCCAGTAGGTTCCCAGCGTCACCCCTGCCAGCAACAACGCAAAATCAGGTCGCCACCAACCGTAAAAAAAATAACTAAAAACCAGGATGATTCCCGAGCGAAGCCGAAATGGCGATACGTAGTAAACCGCCAAAAACAGCGGCAGGAACAAAAACAGGAACACATGGGAGGTGAAAACCATAGCCAGCAGTGAATAATGTTATGAAACGGTACATGCCCTCAAGCCACCAGAGAAATTCTTGCCAGACGTCCTCCCCTTGTTGCATCCGGCAACTTCCCGACCTCTTAAACTGCCCAGTTCTACACACTACATCGGTGCTGCGACATGTCAAAGGTTACATATTGTATTCGTGCGTTGGGTTTCGCTTGCTTTTTCAGCAGTACACCGATCTCGGCCAGTGCCGACCCAGTCAAACAAGGGATCAAGGCCCCCCCCCCTGCGAGAGCATGCGAGATCAGCCCAGCTTCTGCTTACGTCCTGGCCGACTCGCTGGGTATGGGGCTCAAACACGCCGGCCTAGAAGTGACTCTCCGTGCGTTGCTACGTGGTCCACAAAAAATCAGTTTTGACGGCGGACGCTCCATCACCACGCCGGGCACACACATCCAGAAATCAGCACTTGAGAGCGTTGACGCTGATGCTGCGCTTATTTCGAATGCCAAAGTCATCATCATCATTTTGGGTACCAACTTGCTGGAGGCTGATTTTGCAGAAAGTCAGGAGCAACTGATGCACAAGCTCAAATCTTTGGCACCCAACGCTGCCTATTTTTGGGTGGATATCGGCGCCACCATGTCCACCCAAGCACAACAATGGAGTGAACGCAACAGGCTCATCTACGACCATGCTCAACGACTAGATTACCAAGTCATCAGCCGATACAAGGCAATTTTCGGCTTACAAGCGAATCCTCTTCAAATACAGGCAGGACAGCTTTTTCCCGGATACAACTCAGAACCTGGATATGGCGGTCAAGGAAACATTCACGGTTATGATCTAGAACTGTCGCAAGCCATTTTAGATACTCTAATCTCGAACCAAGAGCATATACAAGGTGGAATGATTTGCCGATGATCAAGATATTCATGATTCATTTGATCATACCAAGACATTAGCCGATATCTCTTCATGTGAAGAATTTCATAAGTGGCTGATTTTCACAAAAATAATGTGTCCACGAAAACTCATATAAGTAAAATCACCTAACTCCATAGCAAAAATATTCACCCCATGCCTTCTGGACAATCCAATCCGGTACAATCATCGACCATCATCAAACACCAGACTTAAGACGGTCTTACCTTCTTTATGTTTATCAAAAATAAGAGCCGAACGAAACGAGTCAATCTTCTTTACGCGAACCGAAGATGTATTTGAGATATCTACAATCCTCATGACTGCATTCTTTCGAGGCACTGTAACAAAAACACTTAAGCCAGGCACAGAAATCGGGCTATCAACTAGAATAGTCAACGTTGACTCTCGTTTTTTTTGCTTGATGGTTACAACCTCTCGCCTACGCCACCAATTGGCTATCTCATCACCGCGCGCCACCCAAAGTCTATCCCTGAAATCCGAGACTCTTTTCACGTAACTTCTCATAGGGCTTAGCATAAACCCCCCATCAACAAAATATTGCGAATGAACCGACAAAAGACCAAATGCACCACTATTTACAGTGTGATTTAGATCATACAATAAATTAGCCAATATTGCATCGGCATTAAACTGCAATTTTTGAAATTCTATATCATCTCGCTGAGTGCGTGGCAACACAACCAAAGATTGACTGAAATTTAAGCGCCCCCCTCCCGGGTCCGAAAAAAAAGGCAGCCGATCAGCGCTTGAGCTCAAATCAGCAGCGTGATGTTTTATGCCGTACTTGTGCAGTAATGATTCGGTAGTTGCGTCGTATGATTCTGTCGGCGCACGAAAGCCAGTCGCCTCTTTCGAGCGCTCACCAATAATGCTTTGCATTTGTTGAATCATAAAAGCAATACGAAGCTCTTGCTCTCCACCGGGATCACCATTGAAACCGAAATGGACATCGGCATGATAAGCAATCTCATGACCCCGAGCCAAAAGATTATGAACTGTTTTAGGCTCTCGAACTGCTTCGGAGGTCAGGCAATAAAACGTTCCTCTAAATCCTTCCCCCTCAAGAAGCTCTGCCAAGCGAACTGCAGTTGCGAATTTATCTTCAGTATCCATTTCAATCAAATGGGAAGCCACATAACCGTCTGGCCAAGCAGCTTTATACGCTATTGGCTCACGTCTTAACCACGCAAGGCTCGCATCCATCACCAACTGAACATCCCTGTTGTACGGCCAAGCTGTATCTGGAAATGAAAAATAAACCAACCGACTAAGACCTATTTCATTGAATGCCATGACACCATTGGGCTGTAAATCCATGGTGCGAGACCAGTCCATAACTACGGATGCCAAATTATCAGATTTGAGTCGAAGAACAGAATCTTTAGCAGACAATAACGGCATTCTTCTGCCAGCAGGAACTGGCCAGGTTACAGGGCCGTCACCATATGGCATAAAAAATGAGTCAGACGTTTCTTGAAAAAAACCGTTAGTCTCAACATGAAATATAGATTGCAAAAAATCCAATCCGACGTAGTTCCCAGAAGAATCACGAGAACCGACCAACCCGCTCCCTAACAAATTACCACCCCGCGAAACAAAAAGTTTTATAGCCTCTCGTTCATCAGCAGCCAAAGCAACACTATTTGGAAGAATTAAAGTGCCCAATAGAACTCCACCCACAAGTTGCTCGCGACCAATCGTGTGTGCTTGTTTCCCAAATTTCCTCAAGTGTGTGCGCCAACGTTTCACAGATAATTCATACGTTTCATTTTGAGACAAAAAATAATCATGAGTTGTCGGACTAATGTAAAGAAATAATTTACTCTCTGCAGAAGTTTTAGCCAACGCGGCAGAGGCAGCGAACAGCAAGCAAACCAAAACACAGAAAAATTTAAACATGTAAGTAAAAAAATTCCATCAACATGAAAATATTCAAAAAATTCATTAAGCAAAAAACAATAACCAGACCTGCGAAAATAACTAAAAACACCACCCATCCGAACTCAACAAGCAACCTACAACAATTTATCAAAATCAATCAAACTTAATCAACCATTTTTTTTGCCCAACAGCAGGAACACTCAAATTCATGACCACCCGAAAACCATCCTTAACGAGTACAGCTGGAGATTTGTCCGTATCTGTCAATCCAAGAAATTGAATCCTGCTATCTAACCGAGGAAGATTAATCCAAATACCAATCGAATTAGATGAAGATATCGCTTTAGTGACCGTTGTGGAAAGTGAATAGCCTTGTGGGTGTGGCTCTAGTAAAACAGAGATGCCTTCACGTTGACTCCACCAATGTGAAATTTGACGTGCAGAAGAGAACCATGATTGATCATTTAACTTGGAAAACTTATCGAATAAGCGTCGCAGCTCTTCAGGCGGAATCAGGTTCTCAGATGGAATAGAAACCACAGAAATTCCACCCATTTTCGTAGACATATCCAACGAATCTAAATAACTTGTCATACCATCTTCTGCCCCAAACTCCATGATAACCTCTTCCGGTGAAGTCAATGTGCGCGGTAAAACGGTAGTTCTTGGCGATCCATCGGAATTTCTACTGGCAACGAAAGGCAATGCACTTTCAGTTAACTCCATGAAGGATAAATAATTTCCGAAACCTTTCTCCTCCAATAAACGACGAGTAGTACTATCATAACCATTCATTGGCGTCGAAAAACTAAACGGCTCTTGAATTTTGAGACCCGATTTTAAAACTTGCTTCTTCATTGTCTCCAAACGTTCAAGCTGCTGACTTTCAGGCTGTTTGTCGAACGATTCGAATATGTCACCATAAAAACCAATTTCATGACCTTGCGCTGCAATTTTTTCAACAAAAGGTACCGCTTTGTCGATATTACTGCCTAAAACGTAGTAAGTCGCCACCCCTCCCAATTTACGATAAGCATTTCCAATATCAACCTCAGCTTGCCTAACTGGTTCTGCAGCTTGTATCGCAAATAGGATAGCATTCTGATAAGGAGAAGGCCATGCACCAACATAAGCATGAGGCTCTCTAAATAACCAAGATAATGCACCACGTGTAATCGCTGACAATTGTCTCGTATCAGAGCGCAACCAATTTTGTTCAGGAAACCCGAGCGTAACTGTGCGTGACGTAATATCTTTTGAAATACGTCGCTCATCAAAAGCAATCAGTCCAGCTGGTTTTTTTGCGCCTAAAGTACGAGACCAGCTCATGATATAAGCAGCCTCATTTTTTCCAATCAATCTTAAAGGCAGTTGATTTGGAACGCGTTCCAACCATACACGCAACCCTGCCGGCGAATTTGAAACAGGGTTATCACCTTTCATGACCATATAGGTATCGTCAATTTCATCCTGCGTATTCCCGGAAACAACCACATCCAAAACATCACGCATGAACGAATAACCTATTGACTCGCCTGTTGCTGAATATGCAGCACTCAACCAAGTTGAAAGAACTGAACCACCTCTTTCTCGCCACCGCTTAACCGCTTCTTTTTCAGACTCACTCATTACCACCACCGAGGGCAATATCAGTACCCCCGATATTTTTGCTGTATCAATATCATCAGCCGATGTAATACGAACAAAAGGAATTCTGTTAAAATTTAAGTAGTTCTCCCACATTCGAATTCCAGTGGTTGGATCAGCCCCAAGCCTCATCAATTGAGCTTGTGATGCCAGCGAAGAAAATAACCATACGCGAACCTGACTTGGATCACTCGGAACAAAGCTTTTTCGCTTCCTCTGCCACTGCCTAGGTTTGTGCAATGGACCTTGATTCGCTTGTTCTCCACCCAATTCTTGAGGGGCACTTATTGCCTGTATAGAGGTTACAAATTCACCCATAAATTGAGATGATTTGTCGATGGAAAGTGAACTGCACCCCGTCATCGATATGACAAGTGAAAGCCAAAAAAAACTTCTTGAAAAAATCAATCCGTGACACTTGAACATATCTTGATTTTCCAGAATCATTAAACACAATCAACAAAAATTGTATCCAAACAGGAATTTCATTTCATAACTCAAGCAGTGTCTGCATAATTTGCATGCACATTCAAGAAACACATCAGGATTTGAAACAATTTAGATTTATATATCAAATGTTTCAAATTGCAATTTCGAAATTATCAGAAAATGATATCCCAGCTATTTTCACCAACCGCAACAATCAAAGACAAGAATATCAAATATACGTGGGGAAGATGTACCATCACTGCATGGCAAAAACAGAAATCGATATGCTTTAAAAGCCACACAGCACTCAGTATTGATGAAGGTGGTCACAGCATCTTCGTCAATCATGGGCGGAACCGTCTAATCGCCACAAAGAAATCTGGACACCCAACCCAAACTCAACACTGAGCAACTTCGTCGCAAAGCCGCTCTCGTGTGCAAACATTGTCCAACACGTTGAATGCAAGCACAGGATCAAACTCAACAAGTTTTTAGCTTTAGCTTTCTGCACCAATTGCACTGTGCGAGAAAAAGAGCTACCTGTGTCAGTCTCCCAGAGGTGCACAAAAATACTGCCGACACTCCTTTCACAAGCCAAGTGCGATTGGGGGTTGTGGCCTGCTCCTTGCGAATGAGGCCGGCGCACTCAGGGCCTACGGTGGGACAAAAACTCCGCAGGCAAGACTTCTATCGTGCGCACAATGCGGCACCTGCATCTACAGATTCACCAAATAATCTCGGCCATCTGCACGGAGGTTCTATACCACTCACGATTCATGGTGATCGTGTCAACGCTGGGCCCTAAATGAAATCCCTGTAAGTAAGCGAGCGCCACAGCTTATAAATTTCTACTGACACAATTCAATCAATAGAAGTTTTTCACATAATTTTCATCGCAAAGCTCTCCGTAAGTAGAGAGGTAACGCCAACAAAAAGAGTGGTAGCTTCTAATGATAAAAAACAACTCATACGAAGTAAAACAACCTATTATTTACGCGATTATTGGACAAAGCATCAAGTCTTAAAACACGTCTATCTTTGGCCACATCAAATTCGCCTCTTTCGTCAACCCAAGTCACCTATTGCGAATGATAATAAATTTCACTCAACACACCCTGCAAATAAATATTGGAGTCATAATTACTTAGAGTTTGCAATCAATTACTCCGAACCGCTCCTACATTAAGTCATCTTCATGAAGTTTTCCACTTCATCTGAGTACCACTCTCACCTTACAGAATCCACACAGCGAGCCTGAATACGATGAAAATCTTCTGCAGGGTGACTTAATTAAAAAATCAATCCAAGCGCTTAATGATCAGGGTAAAAAACGGCAAAATTGAAACTATCGTTACCCACCACATTGCCAAAAAATAAATCTCCACTTTGCAAGAAACTCACAATTCACCCAACCACAACAAACAGTCATATCGCTACTGCTCTCCTTGCCGATCAACTTTTAAATCAAACAGCACACGATAGCTTAAAAAACACCAAGCCAGTAGACAAATCACCTCATATAAAATTCCTGCAAGCCGCTGACATTCAACAAGAAACACCATGACGCAGAAAATCTAGACGAATAGCACTGCCTAATAGCTTGGCACAAGTTACGAAGGATAAAGAACGAAACAATACACAAATCTCATTTCAAAAGCGCATCAACCCGAGACAACCAATCATTATTATCAATTACATACCGAGCATCACGATGCTTGTAGTTTGGAGGCGAACGAAGTTCACGCTCAGGAATCTCCCAAATAATCATTTTTGGCTTAGTAGTTTTGAAAGCTTCATCTTTCAAATAGGATTCCATTCCTACCCAAGGACCTTGATCGACGGGAATGGATATATCCAAAATATTTCTCTGCAACACATATCGGAGAGCATCAGGATAACCAGTATTTTTATTGGAATAACTACTCCCAATTGCCGTTATCAACGTAGCATCACCGCCAGCAAGCAATCCAGCACTCGATTCATTATCTCTTTTGACTTTAAACTGTAATACCAACTCAGGGGGGTAATTCGCTGAGCCACTCGGAAGCAGCCTTACCAAGTCGCGTGTACGCACTGGAGTACTTCTTGCATTCCAGGTCAGTGTGTATTTTTCTTCTGGCGTAGCACCCCATGCAGCTTTAAGGATTGGATTTACATCTATTTCTGCCTTAATAGTTTCGGCGGCCAACATAGCACCCGAATTCGACCAATGGGTATCAAGCCGCATAAAAAGCGACTTCTCACCTTCACGGTCAGGGCTATTCAAGAAGGATTGATTCAGATTAACAACATTGACGCCAGAAGCCTTCAAAGACTTGACAGCATTCTCATATTTTTGCGCCGTGTACTCATCTAACTTAACACCATCGGGCAACTGATCAGCATTCACTCTTATCTTGGATGGCACTATTGCCAATGCAAGAGCAATACCCTTTCGCTCAAACATCTTGTTAATCTTTTCTAGCATCTGAATAGTCGCTTGGGTATCAGCCGCATCAGAAGGATGGGCAAATTCATATTTGGTAAACAACCAATTATTTTTACCCACTACCACTGTCGAACCGTCTTGAGCTTGAGCAGAGAGAGATAGAGTAGCAGCAGCGACCAGAGCGCAGTATGTAAAAGTTGATTTAAGTTTCATAGCAATATTTCCATCAAGTATAGAAAAACTTATTTACCCGTATATCGTTCAATTTTATTTTGTACAACAACCGCAACAATTTTGTCAATCTTGGTGGGCAACAAAAACACGCTGTAGGCTCCCCCTTGCGTCATGACCAAAGAAGCATTTGCCAATGACGTTTTATCACCGGGATTTGTAGCGATCAGCGTAACTGATATGGGGTTGACCTGCATGGCCCCTAACTTACCATATGCCAAACTGGAAAATACTTTTGTAGCTCCATCACTGGTCAAAATATCCAATGGTTCATCCTTACTTGCCAACTGATAAACGCTGAGCATAGCTTTGAGTTTATTGGTACTGATTTTGTCAACAAACACTTGCGGGGCTGCGCCAGCCGAAGTAAAGACCAACGTCATTACAGATGCACGAACTACATCAAGTTCTATGGATGCAGCAGTTCTTCCGACAGATAACATCTCTATTCTGTGTTTTCCGACACCCATCACCATATAGTCACTAATTTGATTTTTATCCAAAGATGGAACCCTAATTTTCCCATCCACCACCACCGAGACCTTTGGTATGTCAGCAGCCATCATCACGCGCACATATCCTGAGTCAACTGGAGGCTCCGGATCGTAGAGCAGACCAGTGGGTTGAGCCTGTGCTGACACAAGAAGCAAACAACCCAACCAAACCACAGCCATACGCCGTGTACAAGCAAATAGCGACCATTTGAAATGCAATGTCATGTGTATCCTATATCAATCATCTTTTATTAATGAGAACCGCTCTCTCAAACTGCATTTTCCAACGATGTGTTCCTGGTGCAAGTTGGCCCAGGGATACAGCCACACGCCAAGGATCCAAAGCAACCATATTAATAAGAGTTGCCTCCTGCGGGCCAATCGGTACCAGCTTGAGAGAATCATTCGCATAAGGCAAGTTGACTGTTACCGAGGGAGGCAACGACAAGGGCGTATTTCCCGCCACAGTAACCGATAAACGGAGTGCGCCGTTGGCCATATCCATCTGAACACTGACGCGATTTCGCTCAAGCCACCAACGAGCTACAGCACCATTGGGTGCCATCCACAGACGCTTTGCATGGGTTTTCATTTGACCCAAAATGGCATCGAGTTGCTCATCATCAAGCAGCGTCTGATTAGGAAACCGTACAAACAGCAATCCCCCCATGGCTAATGCAGACTCAAACTCTGCCAAGTATTTTTTGAGCCCCTCATCAGGATCGCCTTCGATCATGAGATCTTCAGGGCCGCTCTGCGTTCGAGGTAACATCACCAAAGGTTGTGATGTGCTGTCAACACCTGGTGCGCGGGGTAATAGCACTGGCAAGCGTCCATCTGTCTTGTCCATGAATGTCACAAAGTATGTAAACCCCTGTTGGTTTAATAAACCTTCGGTAATTTTGTCCTGAGCTTCCATGGGCGCATAGAAACCAATTGTGTCACCGATCACCAATCCAGCTTGGGCAAACTCTTGTTTCATAAGTTTTAAGCGATTGGCTTGCTTGTCAGCAGGCTGCCCCTGAAAACCTTCGAAATAATCAGCCATGTAGCCCAGTTCGTGGCCCTGTTCCTGTAACTTTTTAAGTATTGATGGGGACTTGGCAGCTTTTACCGACAAGGAATAGTAGGTAGCTTTAACCCCTATTTCTTCGATTCGCTCTGCGAAAGCCAGATCAAAGTCATCAATGACTTCAGGTGCTACGACAGCTATTGATAACGCATTGCTGTATGCGTGGGGCCATGCCGCCAAGCGCGCATCTGGCTGGCGAAATAACCATGTCAGAGAATTGTGCGCAATAGCTTCCATGGCTTTGGGGTCGGCCGATAACCATAAGCGTTCTGGATAGCCCATAACCACCGAGCGAGACAGCATACCTGTGGGCTGCCGATGTTCACCAAAAACAAGTGTAGCGTTCACTTTCTTGCCAATAGACAGACGAGGCCAGTCCATGATCTGTGCGGCGGCTTGTTGCCCCTGAAGTCGCAAGGGATACACACCTTTAAGGCGTTCAAGCCAAATTCGCTGCCCAGCCAACAAGCTATGAAGCACCGGGCTGTCGCCGTACGCCATCATAAAATGCTCTTCTTCTTCAGCTTGCGTATCCCCAACAACATCTACATTCAACCCTGCCTTCATGAATGCGAACCCTTGCCAAACTCCGTGCTCATCACGCACGCCTGTAAGCCAAGTGCTAAGCACGCTTCCACCTTGCGCGCGAAACTTCATAATTGCCTGCTTTTCACGCTCCGACAACGCCACCAAAGAGGGCAACACCAACACTCCAGGAGCACTGTTTTCTAACTTTTCAGGGCCGATGATCGTTTTGAATGGAAATCCGTATTTTCGTAAAAAGGTTTCCCATACCCGGGTATTTACCCCCGAATCCAACTCGGTCCCATTTAAAAAAGCCTGGGAACTGAGTGAGACATAAAGCCATACGCTGGGCATCAATGGTCCGGCACTGCCCACGGTGCTGGCTTTGGCTGCATCGCTCAGCTGGTTGTCGTACGCAACTGGCGGTTGCGCTTTTTCGCCTGTACTGGGGAACACCCCACTGGGGATGAAAATGTCGTCATTCACTGGCTTGGTTGATGTGCTGCCATGGACTTCTTCAATCGGCTGGACTTTAGGAACTCCGTCCGCCGCGCATCCTTGCAACGCCAGTGCGCTGGACAGCAAAAGACCACATACCCAGCCTGTTCGGTTCTTCATGACGGTTAACCTGCGCACCTCAAACACCTACATTGTTAAATTTTGTCTCCACTGTAACAGGGACCAGAAGTGCTGGTGCTAGGGATTTCAACCACATGCAGACAATAGCTATCGTTGCGCACATGAATTCACACCGATTCGTGGCGAAGGCTGGCTCGAACGCATCCCGTTATACACATCTCGTAGGATGACGGCTTTGTGATGACCGGAGTACGGGTGTGAGCTGGGCGGCGAAAGAATTCGGGACCCTGGATCTGGGCGATGCGCGGCTCAACCGCAGGGCAGTGCTGCTGGCCGAGCGGCTGGCCCAGAAGCCCGAGGCAAGTTTTCTGAATGCGTGTCAGAACTGGAGCGAGACGGTGGCAGCGTACCGCTTCCTGTCGAACGAGGACGTCAACTGGGACGACGTGATGCATGCGCATTGACAAGCCAGCGAGCAGCGCATCGGCCAGCACCCGGTGGTGCTGTGCCTGCAGGACACTACCGAGCTCGACTTCAACGGTCCTGGGGCCGCTGTGCTACGAGGCCCAACGCGATCTGTACCTGCACCCAACCTATGTGGTGACGCCCGATCGCGAGTTGCTGGGTGTGACCAATGCGTGGACCTGGGCGCGCGAGTTCAAGGCGGCAGACGGCACGCGCCCTGGAGCGCTGGAGAGCATGCGTTGGATCGAGAGCTATGAGCGTGTGGCTGAGCAGGCGCTGAGGCTGGGGCAGACGCGGCATGTCTGCGTGTGCGACCGAGAAAGCGACATCATGGCGCTGCTGGTTCGCGCGCGTGAGCTTAACCACGCGGCCGACTACCTGGTGCGTAGCCAGCATAACCGGGCCTTGCCCGAGGACGGCAAGCTGTGGGAGAAGGTGGGCCAGGCGCCGGTGCTGGGCTGTGTGCGCTTTGAGCTGCCCGCTGGCCGTGGACGCAAGGCCCGCTCGGTCCAACAGCAGGTGCGCATCGAGCGGGTGATGTTGAAGGACAGCGCCAAGGTTGAACTGGAGGTGACCTGCGTGATGGCGGCCGAAATTGATGCGCCTGCGCGGGCGTCAAGCCGGTGGTCTGGCGCTTGCTGACGAATCGGGAAGCGAACACGCTAGAGCAGGCCTGCGAGCTCATCGACTGGTACCGGGCGCGCTGGGAAATCGAGCTGTTCTTCCTGATGCTCAAGGAGTGCTGCCGCGTCGAGCGGCTGCAACTCGGTGACAGCGAGCGGTTGCAGACGGCGCTGGCCCTGTACCTGGTCATTGCCTGGCGCATCAACCGGTTGATGCGGCTGGGGCGTGCGCTGGCGGAGCTGCCGGCGGACCTGATGTTCGAGGCCGACGAGTGGAAGGCGGCGTTCATCCTGAACAAGAAGCCCGTGCTCAAGGCGGTGTCCGAACGCAACACGGTGCTGCCGCTGATCGCGCAGCTCGGAGGATTTCTGGCGCGCAAAGGCGATGGCGAGCCGGGGGTCAAGTCGATCTGGCCGGGCATGCAGGACGTGGCCGTCTTTGTCGAAGGTCTACGGTATGCGCGCCAGAGCGGTGGGATCTGACTTGTGTATACGGGATGGTTCGAACAACCAGTATCGGCATAGGCTCCAATACTGTTCATAAACGGTCTCCAAGAAATTTTTCCGTAATTTATCGGCAGAAGTCAAACAAGTACGTCTTCCCAAGTCCGGTCAATATCGCTTCCTCGTCAGTCTCCCCCCATGTCAGACTATTTGTCGCCCCCGAAATTGTGGACAACCCACATCGAAGCGACACCCCATGAAAAGAAACCATCACTCCAAAGAGTTTGAAAACCAGGCCTTGATCAAAGTGCGAGAGCGCGGGGACAAAAGCGTGCGAACCGTTGCCCAAGAGCTGAACATGCCTGAGGGAACACTCAGGAAAT
>NZ_JAUSOO010000178.1 GCF_030656115.1 Hydrogenophaga sp. | reverse complement strand
ATCTTCTCGGCCAGGATGGATGCATCAGGCTCAAAACCATGCTCTTGCAAATGCTGGCGGCTGATGCGGTTCATCTTGTTGATGGTCTCGATCATGTGCACCGGGATGCGGATGGTGCGCGCCTGGTCGGCGATCGAGCGGGTGATGGCCTGGCGGATCCACCAGGTGGCGTAGGTCGAGAACTTGTAGCCGCGGCGGTATTCGAACTTGTCCACGGCCTTCATCAGGCCAATGTTGCCTTCCTGGATCAGATCCAGGAACTGCAGGCCGCGGTTGGTGTACTTCTTCGCGATCGAGATCACCAGGCGCAGGTTGGCCTCGATCATTTCCTTCTTCGCATCGCGCGAGGTGGACTCGCCCTGGTTCATCCGCTTGTGGATGTCTTTCAGGTGAGCCAGCGGCACGACCACGTTGGTTTGGATGGCCATCAGGCCGGTTTGCAGTTCTTGCACCGGCGGGATGTTGCGCTGCATGATCACGCTCCAGGGCTTGCTGGCAGCCGCTTGCTTTTCCACCCATTTCAGATTGAGCAGGTTGGCGGGAAAGTCGGCAATGAATTTTTCCTGGGGCATGCCGCACTTGTCCACGATGATGCGGCGCAGTTCGCGTTCTTTCTTGCGCACCTCATCGACCTGGTTGCGCATGGTGTTGCACAGTTTTTCAATGGCCTTGGCCGTGAAACGGATGGACATCAGCGTTTCGGTGATGGCCGCCTGCGTTTTCAGGTAGGTGGGCGTACCGTAACCCTCTTTGGCGTAGGTCTTGTTCAGCTTCTCGTACAGCCCGCGCATGGTATCGAAGCGGGTCAGTGCTTCGCGTTTGAGTTCTTCCAACTTGCGCGTCAGGGCTTTGGAGCCGCCTTTGCCATCGTCGTCGTCGGCCTCGTCGTAGTCGTCAAAATCTTCTTCGGCCACGTAATCGTCGGCGGCATTCGCGTCGGCGAAGCCGTCCACCACGGTGGAAATCACCACCTTGCCTTCGCGGATGTCCTCGGCCATGGCCAAAATTTCGGCGATGGTGGCGGGGCTTTCCGAGATGGCCGCGATCATGTCGTTCAGGCCGCCCTCGATGCGCTTGGCGATCTCGATCTCGCCTTCGCGCGTCAGCAGTTCCACCGTACCCATTTCGCGCATGTACATGCGCACCGGGTCGGTGGTGCGGCCGAATTCGCTGTCCACGGTGGACAGGGCGGCCTCGGCTTCCTCTTCCGCTTCCTCTTCGGTGGCGGCGGTGGGGCCGGTGTTGTTCAGCAACAGGGTTTCGGCGTCGGGCGTCTGTTCGTAGACCGCCACACCCATGTCGTTGAGCAGCGAGACCACCACTTCCAGGGTCTCGGCTTCCACCAGCTTGTCGGGCAGGTGGTCGTTGATCTCGCCGTGGGTCAGGTATCCACGGGTCTTGCCCAGCTTGATCAGCGTTTTCAGGCGCTCGCGGCGGTTTTTGGCTTCTTCTTCGGACAGGACGGTTTCGTCCAGGCCGAATTCCTTCATCAGCGCGCGCTCCTTGGCCTTGCTGATCTTCATGCGCAGCGGCTTGACCTTTTCGACCGGCTGGGCGGACGCGTCAACCGCTTCGGTTTCGGCTTCCACTTCACCGGTCAGGTCGTCTTCGATGTCGCTCAGGTCGGCATCGTCCATGTCGCCGTCCGATGCAGCGCCCGCTTTGGGCTTGCGGCCGCGCTTGGCCGCTGGTTTGTCGGTGGATGCGGCTTTGGTTGGCCGGCCAGCTTTCTTTTTGGCCGTGCCCGCATCGACCGCCAGTTCGGTGTCGAGGGCTTCGGGTGCGGTTTTGGCGGGCGCCTTTTTGGCAGCGGCTTTGGTGGGGGTCTTGTCGGTCACAGCAGGGGCTTTCTTCGGAGGGACTACCGGTGTTGCCGGGCTCGGGCTGGCCTGGGTGGCTTTTGGTTTGCTGGACACGACGGACGCACTGGACTTCTTCGCGGGCATGAGGACCTCAAAAAAACGTCAAACAGGAACCGGCAGATCAGTCAAAAGCCGCCAAGCCACCCAACAAATGGGCAACCCCGGTGATTTTTGTAGAGCACAACGCCCACTTTTCGCCGGAAAAGGTGGACCTGCAAGCTGGTGGGGCGAACATTTGGTGTGCAGCCCTTGCGGGGTTCCGTCAGGACCGGTGGGGTCGCTGAGGTGGCCAGAAATGAGATCCATGTAGCCCCGTTACTGGGGGCCGGGCCGGGCCGGAGGTGCTGCTGTCGCGCTTGCGGTGCGAAACCGAACATTATACCGGTTGGCTGTTTTTCAAGGCCTTGATGCGATCGGACACGCGTTTGAATTCCTCGTAGGCCGACGCATCGCCTTGCTGTGCCTGCATCGCCAGCCTGTCTGCCAAGGCTTTGAGGGCATCGGCCCGCAGTAAATTCATGATCCCGTCGAGCTCAGACAGCTCGGAGGCGGGGTCGTTGACCAAGGTGACCTGTTCGACTTGTGCGCAGGCGTAGGCTTCCGATGCATGCCCGCGCAGCGCTTCTCTCAAGGCGGCCCAGGGCTGCGGTCCGTGTTCGTGCATTTGTGCCTCCAGCCAAGCCATCACGGGGCCTTGGGGTGAGGGCAGGTGGGCGAGCAGGGCGTGGTCGTCTGCAGACAAATGGTCCCAGGCTTGCGCATTGGACAGCAACAGGCCAACGGCCCGGTCGGCCCGGCTGGTGGCGGCCAGGCGCTGCCCCAGCATGCGCGGCGGCGGTGCTTCGCCCCGGCGGTATTTGCCGTAACGTTTGCCGCTGGAGCCGCCACCCTTGCTGTACCCGCCACCAGAACCGCTGCCATAACCACTGCCGTAGCCGCCCGCTGTTTCCCAGGGCTGTTGGCTGCTGGCATGGCCCGCTGTGTATTCGCTCTCTGGCGGACTGTGTTCGTGCGTGCGGTTGTGTGGCTCGGCGTTGGCGCTGCGCGCCGGGCGTGGACCCGTGCCCGCTTGTTGCCACAGCTGCAACAGGTCTTGGCTGCTCAGGCCGGTGCCCTCGGCAATATCCCCAATCAACTGGCGCTTGAGCGCGCCGTCGGGCAAGGCGCTCCACAGCGGTCGCGCCTGTGAGGCCATGCGGGCGCGGCCTTCTGCCGAACCCAGGTCGCAGTCGGCCCCCGCCGCTTCGATCAAAAAGCGCGACAGCGGCACCGCTTCTTTCACACACTGGGCAAACGCCGCTTCACCGTTGGCGCGGATGAAACTGTCGGGATCGTGTTCGGCGGGCAAAAACAAAAACTTCACGCTGCGCGTGTCGCTGGCCAGGGGCAGGGCGGCGTCCAGCGCTTTGCGCGCGGCCCGGCGCCCGGCGTTGTCGCCGTCGAAGCTGAAGACCACGCTGTCGGTGAACCGGAACAGCTTTTGCACATGCTCGGGCGTGCAGGCGGTGCCGAGTGTGGCCACGGCGTTGGCAAAACCCAGCTGGGCCAGGGCCACCACGTCCATGTAGCCTTCGGTGACGAGCGCGTAGCCGGCCACGCGAATGGCGGTGCGGCCCTCAAACAGGCCGTACAGCTCGCGGCCTTTGCTGAACACCGGGGTTTCGGGCGAGTTCAGGTATTTGGGCTCGCCGTTGTCGAGCACGCGCCCGCCAAAGCCGATGAACTCGCCCTTGACGTTGCGGATCGGGAACATGATGCGGTCGCGGAACCGGTCGTAACGCTTGATCTGCCCATCGGCGCCCAACTCGTCGGCATGCTCGATCACCATGCCCGATTCCACCAGCAGCGGGTCGGCGTAGTTCGGGAACACGCTGGCCAGGCTGCGCCAGCCTTCCGGGGCATAGCCCAGCCCGAAGGTTTTGGCGATGTCGCCCGACAAACCCCGGCCCTTGAGGTACGCCACCGCACGCGGCGAGGCTTTGAGCTGCTTCATGTACGCATGCGCGGCCTTGTCCAGCACATCGTTCAGCGTGACCTGTTTTTGGCGTTGCTGCGCGGCACGCTCGCGGTCTTGGGGCGAGGCGTCGTCTTCTGGAATTTGCAGGCCGGTCTGCTGCGCCAGGTCTTTCACCGCTTCAATGAAGCTCATGCCGGCGTGTTCCATCAGAAAGCCAATGGCATTCCCGTTGGCGCCGCAGCCGAAGCAGTGGTAGAACTGCTTGGTGGGGCTGACGCTGAACGACGGTGACTTTTCGCCGTGGAACGGGCACAACCCCATCAGGTTGGCACCGCCCTTTTTCAGCTGGACGTAGCGGCCCACCACGTCGACCACGTCGACGCGGTTGAGCAGTTCCTGAATAAAGGTTTGCGGTATGGTCACCCGGCTATTCTCCCCCACACGATTTTCACGACCCCGGAGACCTGCATGACCCGCATCTACGACCAGGATCTGCCCCGCAACGAGGCCAACTTCACGCCCATTTCCCCACTGCCGTTCATCGAACGCACCGCCGAGGTGTATCCGGACCGTCTGGCCATCGTGCACGGCGCGTTGCGACAGACCTGGGGCCAGACCTACCAGCGCGCCCGCCAACTGGCCAGCGCCTTGCAGCGCGCGGGCATTGGCAAAAACGACACGGTGGCGGTGATGCTGCCCAACACGCCACCCATGGTGGAGGCTCATTTTGGCGTGCCCATGGCGGGCGCCGTGCTCAACGCGCTGAACACCCGGCTGGACCCCGAGGCCATTGCCTTCATGCTCGACCACGGCGAGGCCAAGGCGGTGATTGTGGACCCGGAGTTTGCCCCCACCCTGGCCCGGGCACTCACGCTGCGCCAGGCCAGCACGCCGCTGCTGCTGATCGATGTGGAAGATGCGCTGTTCACCGGCGAAGCCCAGCCGGTGGGTTGCACCACGTACGAAGCGTTTCTGGCCGGTGGTGACCCGGCCTTTGCCTGGCAATGGCCCGCCGACGAATGGGACGCGATTGCCCTGAACTACACCAGCGGCACCACCGGCAACCCCAAGGGCGTGGTCTACCACCACCGGGGCGCGGCCACCAACGCCATTTCCAACATCCTGGAATGGGACCTGCCCAAACACGCGGTGTATTTGTGGACGCTGCCCATGTTCCACTGCAACGGCTGGTGTTTTCCGTGGACGCTGGCGGCGCGGGCGGGCGTGAACGTGTGCCTGCGCCGGGTCGATCCACAAGCCATTTTTGACGCCATGCGCGTGCACGGTGTGACGCACTACTGCGGCGCGCCCATCGTGCATGGCCTGCTGGTCAATGCGCCGGCCGCCATGAAGGTGGGTGTGCCGACGGGGATCAAGGCCATGGTGGCGGGCGCGGCGCCACCGGCGTCCATGATCGAGGGCATGGAGCAGATGGGCTTTGATTTGACCCATGTGTACGGACTGACCGAGGTCTACGGCCCGGCCACGGTGTGCGCCAAGCACGAGGACTGGGACGCGCTGGACATTGGCGAGCGCGCCCGGCTGAACGCGCGCCAGGGCGTGCGCTACCACCTGCAGCGCGACGTGCGCGTGCTCAACCCCGAGACGATGTTGCCCGTGCCGCAAGACGGCGAAACCATGGGCGAGATCATGTTCAAGGGCAACATCGCCATGAAGGGTTACCTGAAAAACCCGCAAGCCACTGCAGAGGCGTTTGCGGGCGGCTGGTTTCACAGCGGCGACCTGGCGGTGCAGTACCCCGACGGCTATTTCAAGATCAAGGACCGCAGCAAAGACATCATCATCTCGGGCGGTGAAAACATCTCGTCCATCGAGGTGGAAGACGTGTTGTACCGCCACCCCGACGTGCTGGCCGCCGCCGTGGTGGCCCGGCCCGACGCCAAATGGGGCGAAACGCCGTGCGCGTTTGTGGAGCTGAAGTTCGGCGCCCACACCACGGAGCAGGACATCGTGGCGCATTGCAAACAACACCTGGCGGGCTTCAAGGTGCCGCGTTGTGTGGTGTTTGGTGAGCTGCCGAAAACCAGCACCGGCAAGATTCAAAAGTTTGAACTGCGCAAGCGCGCAGGCTCTGCCCAAGCCATTGATGTGTAAAGGCCAGCGGGGCCGGGGCTGACGCGGCTCAGTCTCCCGCCACGATGCCCTCGCGCCGGGGGTCGGCACCGCCCAGCCACACCGCCTGGCCGTTTTGCACACCACGCTGAAGGGCCTGCAGCCCGCTGGGCAAAGTGGTTTCATGCACCGTGTGGCCGCGCTGCTGCAGCGCCTGCACGGTGGCGGCCGGGAAGCGGCCCGCTTCCAGCAGCAGCGGGCCGCCCAGCGTGCCGAAGTTCGGCAGGTCGATGGCGGCCTGCGGGCTCAGGCCCCAGTGCAAGGTGCCCAACAGCGTTTTGGCGGTGAAGTGGATGATGAACGCGCCGCCCGGGCTGCCGGTGCTCATGAGCAATTCGCCCGTCTGTGCGTCGAAAACCAGGGTGGGCGACATGGACGAGCGGGGGCGTTTGCCCGGCTCCACCCGGTTGGCCACCGGCTGGCCTGCGGCGTCGGTGGGCACCAGGCTGAAGTCGGTCAACTGGTTGTTCAGCAGGAAACCGCCCGAGCGGCCCTGGCCGGTGTTGACCATCAGGCGCGCGCCGAAACCGGCCTCAATCGTGGTGGTCATGGCCAGCGCATTGCCCCAGGCGTCCACGATGCTGATGTGGCTGGTGCCGTACTCGGTTTGATCGGGCATGGGCGCCCAACTGCTGCGCACCCCACCGGGCTGGCCAGCGGGTGCCGTGGGCATGCGGGCACCGCCCATCAGCCGGGCGCGCTCGTCCAGATAGCGCGCATCCAGCAGGCTGTGCCAGTGGCCGCCGGGTGCGGCCACAAAGTCGGGGTCGGCCACAAACTGTGCCCGGTCGGCAAACGCCAGCCGAGAGGCTTCGGTGTAGGTGTGCAGCCAATCGGGGCTGGGTGGTGTCTGGGCCTCGGGCGCGGCCATGGCATTCGGCGTGCGGGCCAGCAAACCCAATATTTGGCCGATGGCCAGTGCCCCCGAACTGGGCGGCCCAAAGCCGCAGATGCGCAGCGCGCGCTGCTGCGCCGTGTGGTCAAAACACAGGGCTTCGCGCTCTTTGGGCTGGTAGTTTTTCAGGTCTTGCGCGCTCAAACCGCCGGGTTTGGGGTGTTGTTGCACCGTGTTCACCATGGCGCGGGCCACCGGGCCGTCGTAAAAAGCCAGCGGCCCCAGCGTGGCGATGTCGCGCAACACGGCGGCCAGTTCCGGGTTCTTCAACACATGGCCCGCCGGGTGTGGCTGGCCGTTGGCCGCAAAAAAATAGGCCGCAGCCACCGGGTCTTGTTGCAGCGCGGTTTCGGCCTTCAGCAAGGTGTGCAGCCGGGGGCTGATGGCAAAGCCACCTTCGGCCAGCGCCACCGCCGGTTCAAACAGCCGCGCCCAAGGCAATTTGCCGTGTTGGCGGTGCGCCAGCGCCAGCATGGCCAGCACACCCGGCGTGCCCACCGAACGCCCGCCCACCACCGCGTCGATGAAAGGCAGGGGCTGGCCTTGTGGGTTCAGAAACAGCTGGGGGGTGGCTGCGGCGGGTGCGGTTTCGCGGCCATCAAACGCTTGCAGGCGCTGCCCGTCGTGGTGCAGCAAAAAGGCCCCACCGCCGATGCCACTGGACTGCGGCTCCACCAAGGCCAGCACCATTTGCACGGCAATGGCCGCGTCCACCGCGCTGCCGCCTTCGCGCAGCACTTGCGCACCGGCTTCGGTGGCCAGCGGGTTGGCCGCCGCCACGGCAAAGCGGCGCGTTATCCAACCCGGCTTGGGGGTGGTGCCGGATGCAGATTCGGGCTGTGCCAGCGGTACGGCTGCTCCGGTCAACCGGTTGGCGCCCCCCAAACCAGCACAGGCCCCCATCATCCCGCAGGCCAGCAGCGCCAAGACGGTGGTGCGTGGCCAGCGTGCGCAATATGTCATGGTTCCCACCTTTTCAGATGCATGGCTCACTCGGAGCCAGCAGTTTGCACCAACGCCATGCGCGCGCGGGACGCGACCCTCGCTTGCCGAGCGGCACCCAGGGTTCTATCATTGCTCAATAAGCAATTGCTTATTTGATAACGACATTCCGCAGGAGACCCGCATGAAACCCGACACACCTTTTTCATCCCCCCCCAGTTTGAATGCCCCGACGGCCGTCCCGCTGCGCAGCCGACGCCAATGGCTGCGCATGGTGGGCGGCACCGGGCTGAGCGTGGCTGGGTTGGCCATGGTGCCCGACGTGCGTTTGTTTGCCCAGCAGGTGCAAGAATTCATTGAAGGCCCGCCCGTGCCCGACGTGGCGCCCGAGCAGCTCTCCCCGCACGTGTGGATGGTGTACGCCAAAGACGGTTTTCCCACCGCCGAAAACCAGGGGCTGATGGCCAGCGTGTTGTTTGTCATCACGCAAAAAGGCGTGGTGGTGCTCGACACCGGGGCTTCGTTGCAAATTGGTCAAATGGCCATTCGCATGATCAAAAAAGTGACCAGCAAGCCGGTGGTTGCGGTGTTCAACAGCCACTACCACGGCGACCACTGGCTGGGCAACCACGCCTTTGTGGAGGCCTACGGCAAAGACCTGCCCATCCACGCGCTGGCCCACACCCGCGAACAAATTGCCGGGCACGAGGGCAACCTGTGGCGCAGCCTGATGGAGCGCTGGACCAACCAGGCCACGCTGGGCACCCGGGTGTTTGCGCCCAACAACACCGTGCAACACGGGCAGGTGTTCGACTACGGCGACGTGCAGATCAAGCTGCACCACTACGGCCGCGCGCACACGCCGTCCGATCTGTGCCTGGAAATCGTGCAGGACAAGCTCACCTACATCGGCGACATCGCCATGGACAACCGCATCGCCAACATGGACGACGGTTCTTACCTCGGCACCTTCAAGTACTACGACGCGATCCAGAAAGCCGCCGGTGACCAGCTGTGGGTGCCCGGCCACGGGCGCGGCAGCAAAACCTTGCTCGACACCTACGGCACCTTCATGCGGGGCATTTACGAGCCGTGTGAAAAGGCCGTGAAAGAAGGCGTTGCGCTCGATGGCGCCAAGGCCCGCGTGCTGCAAGACCCGCGCGTGGCCAGCCGCGCCAAAACCATGGACGGCTTTGACAGCAACATTGGCAAATACACCAGCCTGGCGTATCTGGAAGCGGAAAAAGAAGCTTTTTAAGACCTCCAGCGGGCGGGTCGCTGCGGCATGATGCCGCGATGCCCACCCCGACGCTTTCCGACCTTCGCCGCTACGCCGTTGCCCGCAGCCTGTTCGCCCCCGTCAGCCTGCCCCGGGCTCTTGAGCGGCTGGGCTTCGTCCAGGCCGACCCGATCCGCTCACCTGCCCGCGCGCAAGACCTCACGCTGCGCCACCGCGTCAAGGGCTACCGGGCCGGCGACCTGGAGCGCGCTTACCCCCGGTTGGCGGTGGAAGAAGACTTTTTCGTCAACTACGGCTTTGTCACACGCGAGTTGCACCAACGCATGCACCCGCGCACGGCACACCATGAGTGGTCTGCCGAGCGCTGGGCGCAGGCCCATGCGGTGCAGCAATTCGTACAGGCGCGAGGCGAAGCGCACCCGCGGGAGGTGGACGCGCACTTTGCCCATGGCCACACCACCAACGGCTTTGGCGGGCAATCAAAGGCCAGCACCCAGTTGCTGGACGCCATGCACTACCGTGGCTTGTTGCGTGTGTCTCGGCGCGAAAAAGGCATCCGCCTGTACGCCGCGCAGACGCCCCTGGCCGCTCCTGACGACGTTCCAAGCGCGTTGGACGCTTTGGTGGACGTGCTGGTGGACAAATACGCGCCGCTGCCATACCCCGGCCTTCGGCAACTGGTGGCCATGCTCAAGCACGCGGTGCCACAGTGGCAGAACCCGTTGCGCGCTGCGCTGCAGCGCGCCTTGCAACGCCTGCCCCAGGCCCCGGTGGAGGGCGTTTCGTGGTACTGGCCCGCAGGCGAAGATCCTTGTTCAAGGCGCTGGAGCGTGCCGGAACGTGCGCGCCTGCTGGCGCCCTTCGACCCGGTGGTGTGGGACCGCGACCGGTTTGAGCGACTCTGGGGGTGGGCCTACCGTTTTGAGGCGTACACGCCGCCGGCCCAGCGCGTGCGCGGCTACTACGCCATGCCCTTGCTCTGGCGCGATCAGGTGGTGGGCTGGGGCAATGTGTCCAACACCGATGGACGCCTGTGCGCCGACATGGGCTATGTGAATGGCCAGCCTCCGAAAGAAGCCACCTTCCGGGTGGCGCTGGCCGCCGAGCTGGAGGCGATGGCTGAGTTTCTGGGGGTGCCGCTGGGCTAGGCGCCTGCGCGGTTTGCGTTCTCGGCGCGCCAAGCCAGACGGCTGCAAACTTCAGCGCTTCCAGGACTTACGCAAAGCCGTCAGGGCTAGGCGCGAAGCCGCAGACAGTACGGACGTACGGCAAGGCGAAGCAACAACGCCATGGCGGTTTTGCGTAAGTCCTGGCTTCATGCTTTCCACCACGGCAGCAACCGCTTCATGGCGGCCACTTCGCCGCTGTGGTCGCTGGTGTAGCCGGGCAGGGCGTTGAGCGTGGACTGCCATGTGGGGCTGCTCAGCAGGGCCAGCAGGCGCTGCACGCCGGGCGTCTCCAGCGCGGCCTTCAGGCACACCAGCAAATAGCGTTCGTCGGTCAGCGGCACAAAGCCCAGGCCCTGGGTGCGGGCGGCGTATTCGGTGCCCAGACCCACGTCGGCCTGGCCGCTGGCCACGGCGTGGGCCACCGCGGCGTGTGAGCTTTCCACCGTGTCAAAGCCGGTGATGTCGATCGGGTCCAGACCGGCTTGGGCCATCAGCTCGTCCAGCAGCAGGCGCGTGCCGGTGCCCTTGGCCCGGTTGACAAAGCGGGCCTGCAGGCGGGCCACATCGGCCATGTCGTGCAGCTTCAGCGGGTTGTCGGGCGCCACCATCAGGCCCTGCGCGCGGCGCGCAAAGCCAATGATTTTGTGGGTGCCGGGTTTCAGCAACGGCCGGTAGGTGCGGGCGCTCAGGCTGGCCGCGTCGGCAAACGGCTGCGTGTGAAAACCCGCCAGCACACAGCGGCCCTCGTTCAGCGCGCGGATCGCGTCCACACTGCCGCAAAAACGGATGTCCAGGAACACACCCGGTCCGTCCATGCCCCGGCTGGCCGCCATGTCTTGCAAGGCGTTCAAGGCGTGGTCGTGGCTGGCGTACAGCGTCAGCACTTCGGCGCCCAAGGTTTGCGCATCCGGCTCAAAAGCCAGCGCAAACGCGCGTTCCAGTTCGGCGCGCAAGCTCTCCATTTGAGGCCCCAGCCGCGCTTGCGCCAGCCGCTCGGCCATCAGCAGGCGCTCGCCAAACGGGCTCAGCTGTGCGGCCTGGCCGCGTTCCCACACGATCAGTTCCTGGCCCAGTTCGGCCTCCCACTGCTTGAGCTGGCCCCAGACATGGCGGTAAGAAAACCCCAGCTGCCGCGCCGCCGCCGAAATGGAACCCCGCTCGCGCACCGCGTGCAACACGTCCATCATCGGGTTGCGCAGCATCGCCGTGGGGCTGGGCAGCGCTGGCGCCGTGGCTGTGTCGGCCGTGCGCAGCGCTTCTGTGATCCGGTAAGACAGCTCAATTTTTCGCATGGCTGCAAGTGTGCATCACCGCTTGCCGCGCACCGCCTGCGGCCTATGTTCAGCGCTTCATACCGCGTCACTACGTACTCTCAACACGCGCCGCGCCCGCTAAGCTGCAGCGCAACATGAACACGTTTTCTGACAGCATCGCCACCGCGCTGCAACTGGTGGTGTCGGGCGACGCCGGCCTCTGGACGGTGGTGCTGCGCTCGCTCGCCGTCAGCGCCACGGCGTGTCTGCTGGCCTGTGGTATGGGTTTGCTGCTGGGCGCCTGGCTGGCCACAGCGCGCTTTGCCGGGCGCGGCGTGTTGCTGACGCTGCTGAACACGTTTTTGGCCGTGCCCTCGGTGGTGGTGGGGCTGGTCATTTATCTGCTGCTGTCGCGCTCGGGGCCGCTGGGTTTTCTGGGCTGGTTGTTCAGCTTTCAGGCCATGGTGCTGGCGCAGGCGGTGCTGGTGCTGCCGCTGGTCACAGCGCTCACGCGCCAGGTGGTGGAAGACGCTGAGCGCAGCCACGGCGAACAACTGCAGTCGCTCGGCGCGGGCACGGCGCTGCGCAGCCTGCTGCTGGCCTGGGACGAGCGTTATGCCTTGCTCACCGTGCTCATCACCGCCTTTGGGCGCGCCGTGTCCGAGGTGGGCGCGGTGATGATCGTGGGCGGCAACATCGAAGGCTTCACCCGGGTGATGACCACCGCCATTGCCCTGGAAACCAGCAAGGGCGATTTGCCGCTGGCGCTCGGCCTGGGCCTGGTGTTGCTGGGCGTGGTGCTGTTGCTCAACGCGCTGGTGGCGCTGCTGCGCCGCTGGCGCGAGCGGGCCGACGGTGTGGGCATGGCCTTGGCCGTGGCATGACCGCATGAGTGGCTTACCCCCTGTGGCTCCCTGGCCGGCTTTGAACGCGCAAGCCCCCGCCTGCTTTGACCTGCGCCAGGTCGATGTGCACCTGGGCCCGGCTGGCCGCCTGGTCGCGCTGAGCGCTGTGACGCTGCGGATATCCAGCGGCGAGCGTGTGGCGCTGGTGGGCGCCAATGGCAGCGGCAAGAGCACCCTGCTGCGCACCCTGCACGGCCTGCAGCGCGCCCAAGCCGGTGCGCTGAACAAACCCGCCGGCCAGCGCGAGGCCATGCTGTTTCAGCGCCCGCACATGCTGCGCCTGAGCGCGCTGCACAACATCGCCCTGGGCCTGTGGCTGCAGGGCGTGCCGTGGGCGCAGGCGCGCGAACGGGCGCCGCTGGCGCTGGCCCGGGTTGGCATGCAAGACCTGGCCAGTCGCAACGCGCGGGCCTTGTCCGGCGGCCAACAGCAGCGCCTGGCCCTGGCGCGGGCCTGGGCCTTGATGCCCGATGTGTGGCTGCTCGACGAACCCACCGCCAGCCTGGACCCGCACGCCAAGCGCGAGGTGGAAGCCCTGATTGCCGACTTCACCACCGCCGCCCCAGCCCCGGGGCGGCGAGCCCCCACGCTGGTGTTCAGCAGCCACAACCTGGGCCAGGTGAAACGCCTGGCCAGCCGCGTGGTGTACCTGGAGCGCGGCCGCGTGCTGGCCGACCTGCCGGTGAACGATTTTTTCAACCCCGACTGCCTGGAGGCCCAAAGCCCCCAGGCCAACCTGTTCGTCAAAGGAGAAACCGCATGAACACAAACCATCTACCCACGCGCCGCCTGACGATTCGCTTCCTGGCTGCGGCGGGCCTGTTCAGCGCAGGCCTGCTGGGCAGCGCGGCTGTGTTCGCGCAGAGCAGCATCGTCGTGGCGTCCACCACGTCCACCGAACAATCGGGCCTGTTCAGTTACCTGTTGCCCGAATTCAAAAAAGCCAGCGGCATTGACGTGAAAGTGGTCGCACTCGGCACCGGCCAGGCCATTGACATGGCGCGCCGGGGCGATGCCGACGTGCTGTTCGTGCACGACAAGGTGGCCGAAGACAAGTTCGTGGCCGACGGCTTTGCCGCGAAGCGCCAGGAAGTCATGTACAACGACTTCGTGCTGATCGGCCCCCAGGCCGACCCCGCAGGTACCCGAGGCAACGACATCGTGGCCGCCCTGAAAAAAGTGGCCAGCGCCAACGCACCGTTCATCTCGCGCGGCGACAAGAGCGGCACCCACGCCGCTGAGCTGCGCTTCTGGAAAATGACCGACACCGACGCGAACAAAGGCAGCGGTTACAAAGCGTGCGGTTGCGGCATGGGCCCGGCGCTCAACATCGGCTCCAGCAGCGGCGCCTACGTGCTGGCCGACCGCGGCACCTGGCTCAACTTCAAGAACCGCGCCGACCTGACCGTGCTGGTGGAAGGCGACAAACGCCTGTTCAACCAATACGGCGTCATGCTGGTCAGCGCCGCCAAGCACCCGCAGGTGAAAACCGCTGAAGGCCAGAAGTTTGTGGACTGGGTCACCGGTCCGGCCGGGCAGGCGGTGATTGCGGGTTACAAGATTGGCGGGGAGCAGTTGTTTTTCCCGAACGCGGAAAAATGAAGGCCTCCCACGCACAGCTGTTTTTTTGCACCACGCCTGAAAGCCTGACGGGTGCCAGACCGGCGCGATAAGGCAGCTGTGGCCCTATGGGTCCAAGGTGCAACCCTTGGCGTGGTCCATCGGGCGTTAACTGCGGCGACGCTCCATGGCCTGCTGTTGGTAATGCGCCGTTTTGGCCCGGTACATGGCTTGATCGGCCGACTGAATGGCCTGGTCCAGCACCTCACCCGCCTGACAAGTGGCTGCCCCCACGGCCAGACTCAAGGCATGGCCTTGGTAGAACTGGTTGTTCAACTCCAGCAACTCGGCAATGCGGTCCTGCACGGCCTGGGCATCCCGTGTATCGCCGCCTGGCAGCAGCGCCACAAACTCATCACCGCCAATGCGGCAGACACAGGCCGGGGCATCCATGGCTTTGGACAGTACCTCCCCAGCACGGCGCAACATGGCGTCACCAGCCGCATGACCTGCCTCGTCGTTGATCTGCTTCAGTCCGTTGAGGTCAATGGCCAGCACGCTGACAGGCCAGGGGCCTTTGCGTGACAGACGATTGACTTCTTCGGTGAAATAAGCCCGGTTTCGCAATTTGGTCAGCACATCGTGCTTGCCCAGGTACTCCAGGTAGGCCTCGGCCTTTTTGCGCGCTGAAATGTCCACCAGCGACACCAGCACACGGCTCCAGTCGGCTTCATGACCCGGCATGATGTGAAACTGCATGTGGATGTGCAGCAAGTGCCCCGTGAGTGTGTGGTTGACCACCTCCCGCTGCTGAAACAGCTTGCCGTACCACAGGTCGATCAGCTGAAGCTTGAAGGTGTCATGCATTTCATCGCGAAACACCTGGTCCAGTTGCTCAATCAGCTGTGGCTTGGAGGTGGCATCGAAGATCTGCAAGGTGTGGCGGTTCACGTCAATCACACGAATTTCCTGCATGCACCGACCCACAAACTCGGGATGCACTTGCACGAATGTGACGAAGTCATCAATGCCACACGCCCGGACTTCGTCCAGCAGCATTTTGATGGTGCTGAAGTCTTCCACCCACAGCGAAACGGGAGACAGTTCGAACAGACTTTGGGCATACCGCTGCTGCTCTTCGAGCCGTTGCCGGCTTTCTTCTTCCTGGGTCACGTCTTCCAAGGTCAGCAGCACGCGGTCCCAGTTCGCCTCATGGCCCTGCAGAATGCGGGCACGGATGCGCACCTCCAGACGGCGGCCGCTGAGCGTGTAGTTGAAGGTCTGGGTCGCAAACCCCATCCGTCCCGCCCAGAGTTCGCACAGTTCGTAGGTGACACAGTTTCGGATGTCATCGCGCAGCACGTCGTTGATGCGAGATTGCAGTTCTTCCAGGTTGCTGGCCTCAAACAGGTCCAAGGTGAACTGATTGACCCGCAGCACCTTGAATTGCTCAATGCATTGGTCCTGGCGGGAAGCGTCTTCTGCCAAAAAGCCCGCCAGATCGATCACCCCCTGTTCGCGCCAGAGGTCAAACAGCCGCTTGAGTCCGCTGTAATCTTCCAACCACAAGGACACGGGAGCCAAGTCCCAGATTTCTTCAAAGTCCAGGGACACAAGGTGGTGGGAGATGGGTTTCATTGCGCAGTCCATGACCTGTTGAACAAAAAAGCCCTCAAGGGGATGGTCAATTGTTGCGCATTGCGGGCACACCTTTCAGGAAAGGGCGGTCCTGGCAACCCTTGTGCCCACAAAGGCAGCGGCTACAAAGCGTGCGGCTGCGGCATGGGCCCGGCGCTCAACATCGGCGCTTATGTGCTGGCTGACTGCGGCACCTGGCTCAACTTCAAGAACCGCGCCGACCTGGCCGTGCTGGTGGAAGTCGACAAACGCTGGTTCAACCCATACGGCGTCATGCGGGGCAGCGCCGCCAAGCATTCACAGGTCAAAACCGCCGAAGGCCAGAAGTTTGTGGACTGGGTGACCGGCCCGGCGGGGCAGGCAGTGATTGCGGGGTACAAGATGGGCGGGTAGCTGCTATTTTTCCCGAATGCGGGGAAGTAGGGCGGTGGGGGCGGTGCGCTAGTAAGTCAAGCAAAAGAAGTTCCCAAGCCATCCTTTTGCATTTTCCCCTCTGCAGTGGGCCTTGTTTGGTTCCACACATGGCATGGGAAGCTTTTGACGGCCGACTTACCGGTCGCTGGCGTCATCGCCCCAGCAGTCATAAGGGAGGTCGCGACTTCAACTAAAACCCCGGGCTCGGCCATGACTAAGCATCACCGCTGAAGACAAAAGTCGGGCTGTACAGTCTTACTAGTTCAGTCTTCTGAACGCGAGGCGATCATTCAAACCAGCCGCGTGCGCAATCAGCCCTTCCAGATTTCCCCCTTTGCGCGTTCGACGCTCTCCCCAACGGGAATCGAGGCAGTTTCAGCCTGCGCCGCTATGTCAAATCGCCCCAGTGCTACGAGAACTTGGTCGAGTTCGGCTACGAATTCGTTCTTCTGGACCAGTGACAATGCGCGCCCCCTAGCCTTGACGAACGGCTCAATGTCTTTCATGACGTGAACAGCATGCGAGCGGTGGCTCGCATCGACAAGCATTGGAACAACCCGCCGGAGACGCTCAATGAGAGTATCGTATCGCGTGACAGAAGTGGCCGTGTCCCTCGTTTCTCGCACCAACACATACCGTAAGGCTTGGGTGTCGATCTGGTAAGTTTTGAAGCCAGGACTATCTTCTGCTCGCTTATACGCCGTAAGTAGGAAGCCATCGGCGGCATCCAGATCATCGATGTCCATCATGAAGATTGCGTACTGTAGCCAGAACAGCGGTTCCGCATTCACGGAACTATCGCGATGAAGACGATCATAGAGTTCCCTCAAAGCCCCGTGCCTATTCGGATCGCGGCCTAGTGCCCTGTCTAAAGCAGAATATCGCACTAGACTGCCAAGAATCTTCTGGTAGTTGCGGTCGCGCTTACGGCGAACAGCCTCCACGACAAGGCGGTAGACGGCATCGGTAATCCAATCTGTTTCAAAATGATTCTGGATGAGATACTCGGAAAATAGAGCGGACCGCGCCTCTACGTTGTCATCATCGAACCGCAGCAGATCGACCGCTACCGCGCCATTGTTTAATCGCAGCGCGTACGGATCCTCGCCGCTCACCGCGCGCAGGAAACTAGCTTCAAGATCGCCTCCGATCCACTTCACGAGATGTGCACAGATCACGACTAACCGGGCCTTCTCCATGCGCATAAGTGGCGCAAGCTCGTTCGCAATCTTGTCTCGAATCAGTCGGTTCTGATACAACGATACGACTACTTCTCGAATCTCCTGGCTCTTATCGATGCCTCTTTCGAGGTCATCAACACGAGCACCGGACAAGTCTAGTAGTTTCTTGAGATCAGCTCGATCGGCAGGCTCAAGCTGGTTGATACTAAGGCGCACCAGCAAAACCGGTAGTTTCGATTGAATCTCATGCAGACGAACCTCCTGCACGCCCGTTCGCACAGCGACAACGAATTTGACATTGCCTAGATGGGAGCAGCGAGGGATTGCGTCGATAGCAGTATTGTATGAATCAAAGAAAATGACAGCCTTCTTCACCTGTGCCAGCACATCCAAATCGTGATTCGGGACCTCGGTATTCTCCTTGCACATGTAGCACTTGTAGCCGTCCTCTGCCAACTTGTGAGCGAGGATGTGGAGAAAAATCGTCTTTCCGTTACCTAGCCGTGAGTGCACGAGAAGACACTTGTGGCTGCCCAGCAGTCGCTGCGCTTCTGCAACAGTGCTGGTCCGCGCGATCACGTACCTCGACTCTGGCAGTGTGCTAAGGCAACGCTGTTCGCTGAACGTTCCGAAAGCGACCAAGTTCATGATTTCGATGGGCGTTGGCGGGGCCAGCGTTCGCTTGTCCTTTTGCGGATCGAGATACTTGAACGCCTTTAGCCGCGTGGGATCCATATTTTTTGCTGGGCGCGGTAAGGTCTTGCAAAGGTTAGCGAAGCCTTCTGCACCTATCGGCAGGATCGTTCCGTACGGTTGCACGCGTTTATTGAAGATTGAGTCATTTAAGTCTCGTGTGACGAAGAAGATCTTTTCGCGTAGATGCTCGTTTTTCATCAGCAAGGCCGCGATGTGCATGTCCGCAAGGCTGTATCCGATGAAAAAACAGTTAGTGCAGAACTTTAGATCCCGAACAAACTCGTCGTACCAAACCGATCTTTCGATGTGCTGCCGCACGTACGAAGTTTCGTTCAACACCAGTTGATCCAGCACGTTTTTCTCAGTCGCATTCCGGATGCAGCCGTGTAGGTGAATAATCGCACCTGCATTCAACCGCGACGGCTTCGATTCTTCAAAGCTAAAGGAATCGATTGCGCTGCCCACGCCAAAGTAACACCACTCCACTAGGTCGTCGTAATTGGTTGAGTAAATTCGCCGCCACTTATCCCCCAAGATCACCTTTTGGTGTTCCTTAGCCTTTGTCGTGGTGAATATTTCATAGACCGTCTGGTAGAGATTCAGGTCTTCGCGCTGCGTGAATTCGTCGGCGAGCGTCATTAGGTCGTAGTCTTCGGGTCTCACCTTTAGCGCGTCCGCGAACAACTGCTTCAGCCCCTTACCCGAAGGCATCTCTTCATACCGAATATTCTCCGCGCCGACGGAAAATCCTGAACCTAGAAATAGGATCGATGACGCTGGATCAATTTCCAGAAGTTTTTCACTCACTTCATTTTCCTCTCGCAGTAGAGCGCCCGATATGGGCATTTCCCGAAGTGTACCGACCGCTGGCTAAGTCAGCGAAGTAATCGGCCCGCCCGCGCCGCAAATCGTCCGAATGTCGTTCAGAAATATCCATGCAAATCAATCACTTAGAGCGAACGACTTGAGAGCCACCCAGAACCAGCAGCTCCTTTGACTGCAATCGGCTCTGTTGTAAAAATCGACAGGTTGACCATGGGTTCCGTCTGTCCATTGGCCTGGCTGGACGGGTGAGGGACAGAATCCCGGCGCAATCACGGCTTTTGAGCAAGATGGCAGAGGCTCTTACTGGTGCACTGGTGCATGCGTCAGAGGCGGTCAATGTGCTGCTGGATGCGGTCCAGAATGGCCTCAAACGGCACTTGGCCTGCGTAGTAAAGGCTGCTGGTTTCCTGGTATTTGGCTGCGTACAGGGCGCGGGTGTTTGCATCGGGCAAGGTAAAGGCGGGATTGCTGGCGATGTGCAGGTTGTCGGCCTGGGGAAAGCGCACTTGCTTGCGAGCGTGGTAGGCGGGCGTGCCAATGAAGGCTTGCACGTCAGGGCTGGCCAGCAGGCCATACAGGTCGTGGTAGTGGCGCAGAAAGTTTTTCGGGAATGCGCCGCTCGGGGCCTGTTGCTGGTTGCGGTATTTGGTGGCAACGGTTTGCAGCTTTTCAACAAAGGTGTAGGCAGGGCTGTAGCACGGCACGGCTTTGGCCCGGTTGTCGATGATGGGTACGGTGGTGTTCAGCGCGGCATCGACCAGCCAGCTTGAGATGTCGCAAGGGGTGTTGGGCGCGGTGTCATCAAAACCGAGTTCAAGGAGGATGCCGTCTTTGATGCCCCCCAGTGCGCCGGTTCGCACGGGGTAAATGAGTCGGATGCCCGCGCTGCTGCTCTTGGCATCGTCAAAAGCGGTGTCGCGCTCGATGCTGGCGATGCCAGGCATGGTGCGCTGGGCCATTTGATGGGCCAGACCGTCAAAAAATGCCAAGCGGGCCGCGATGTGCGCGGGTTTGTCGTGGTTCTTGCCGGTTTTGAGTTCAAGGCTGGGCGGTGGGGGAATGCACAGGTCGATGTCTTCAGAGAACCGCTGAATCAGCCCAAACCCTTTGGACAGGGACGTACCGCCTTTGAGTTCAAACACCCAGCCTTGCTGCTGCAAGCACCACAGGCTGTGCATGAGCCAGTAGTCTTTTTCCACCAGGTAAGGGGCAATGCCTTTGGCTTGGCTGACCTGGCGAACGAGGTCGGCAAAGTTGGGGTGGTCGTGCAGCAACACCTGCGCAGCGGGGGCTTTGCGCTTGGCAGGGGTGGCACGGGGGCTGGCCATGGGTTTGGTCATGCCTGTGCTGGCAGCGCGGTCAGCAGGGCAGTGACTTGCTGGCGGGTGCGCTCGGTGCCGTATTGGCGTGCGGCGGCCTGTAGCTGGGCGGCGTCAAAGGTGGCGAGTTTGGTTTGCACGCGTTGCAGCACGGTGGCGGAGTCTTCGGCCAGGGTGTCGATGTTGTTGAGCATGTCCACCAACAGAAATTCGCGGGTCACTTTTGCGGCCTGGGGAAAATGGCGCTTTTGCCGAAAGTCAAATTCAAACCCCGCCAGGGTGAAGGTGCCGTGGCGTTTGTGGTTGTACACAGTGGTGCGGTTGTAGAGCTGGGTGGTGCCCAGCCCCAGGGTGTTGTAGGCGCTGGGGTTGAAGACCAGAAATTGCTTGTCGTCCAAAAACTTGGCCACCAAGCGGCTGGGCTCCGGCGGCACAGGGCCGAACGGGGTTTGCTTGGGCACGTAGTACAGCCCACGGGCGGCCTTGCAGACCTGGCCGGTTTGCAGGCGGCGGCTGAGTTCGCGGTCCACACTGGGGCTTTGGCTGCTGATGTCTTTGCGCCGAAACACCCGCCCCGCCCGCCATGACTGGCTGACAGAAGAACTGGCCGTGGCGCTGGCCGATGCGCTTGCCGATGTGCCGTCAGGTGTGGGCGATGTACGCTGTTTCATGGGCGGGTAGTTGGAAGCGAGGTGTTCAGACGTTTCATGCAGTTTGACACAGCTTGCAGGTGTCGTGTGGGTATCTGTTGGCCTCGCTCTCCAGGTAGGTTTTGCTGCCCATGTCGGCCACGCGTACCACTTTGATGGGCTTGGCCGCAGGTGCGGGTGGCTGGACCAGTGCAGGAGGGGCGACGGCGTCAGAGTTGCCCGCCGGTTGCCGTGGTTTGGGCGATGTGGGTGACGTGGGTGGTGTTGGGGCGGGCGCTTTGTCTTTTCGACTTGGGCCAGCTTGTCCATCACCTCGTCCAGCAGCTCGCCCCCCCTTGCCCTGCAGGAAAAGAATTTTGGGGATGCTGCTCAGACCTGCCAGCTGGGCTTTGAGGTCTTACAGGGGTTTGAGCACTTTGTTGTGCAGCTCTGGGCTGCGCCTGGGCAGCATCCAGCGCCTGGGTGGCCTGCGAACCTGATTTCTGCGGGGTTCGGCCGTTCATACCTTGGCGAGGAAGGCCGCCGCATCACCCGCTTCACACTTCCAGTCTGCGAAGACCCCGACCAGATTGCATTCCACGCAGCGGCAAGCGATGTAATACCAACGCACGTCATGTGTGCC
>NZ_JAUSOO010000171.1 GCF_030656115.1 Hydrogenophaga sp. | reverse complement strand
CGCCTTCGCCGGTGTTGCTCTTGCCGCCAATGCGGTTCATGGCCACGGCCAGCGTGGCGTGCGCCTCGGTGGAAATGGAGCCGAGCGACATGGCGCCGGTGGCGAAGCGCTTGACAATTTCTTTCGCCGGCTCGACCTCGTCGATGGAAATCGCCTTGGAAGGGTCGATCTTGAACTCGAACAGACCACGCAGCGTCATGTGGCGCTTGCTCTGGTCGTTGATGATCTGAGCGTATTCCTTGTACGTGGTCCAGTTGTTGGCACGCGTGCTGTGCTGCAGCTTGGCAATGGCGTCGGGCGTCCACATGTGCTCCTCGCCTCTGGCGCGCCAGGCGTATTCACCGCCGGCGTCCAGCATGGTTTCCAGCACCGGGTCGTCGCCAAAGGCGGCCTTGTGCATGCGGATGGCTTCTTCGGCAATTTCAAACACGCCAATGCCACCCACGCGGCTGGCGGTGCCGGTGAAGTACTTGTTCACCGTGTCGCTGTTGAGGCCAATGGCTTCAAACAGCTGGGCGCCACAGTAGCTCATGTAGGTGCTCACGCCCATTTTGGACATGATCTTGGACAGGCCCTTGCCGATCGCCTTGACGTAGTTGTAGATCGCCTTCTCGGCACTCAGGTCACCGGGCAGGTCTTTGTGCATGACCGCCAGCGCCTCCATGGCCAGGTAGGGGTGTACGGCTTCGGCACCGTAGCCGGCCAGCACCGCAAAGTGGTGCACTTCGCGGGCGGTTCCGGTTTCCACCACCAGGCCGGCGTTGGTGCGCAGACCTTCCAGCACCAGGTGCTGGTGGATGGCCGACAAGGCCAGCAGCGCCGGAATGGCAATTTGCGTGGCGCTGACCGCACGGTCGCTGATGATCAGGATGTTTTTGCCACCCTTGATCGCGTCCACGGCGGATGCACAGAGCGAAGCCAGCTTGGCCTCCACACCTTCGCGCCCCCAGGCGGCGGGGTAGGTGATGTCCAGCGTGGCGCTGCGGAACTTGCCCTGCGTCACGGCTTCGATGTTGCGCAGCTTGGCCATGTCGGCGAAGTCGAGCACGGGCTGGCTCACTTCCAGGCGCATCGGCGGGTTCACCTGGTTGATGTCGAGCAGGTTGGGCTTGGGGCCGATGAACGACACCAGCGACATCACGATCGCTTCGCGGATCGGGTCGATCGGTGGGTTCGTCACCTGGGCAAACAACTGCTTGAAGTAGTTGTAGAGCGGCTTGTTTTTGTCGGACAGGACGGCCAGCGGGCTGTCGTTGCCCATGGAGCCCAAGGCCTCTTCGCCAGCAGCGGCCATGGGCGCCAACAGGAATTTGATGTCTTCTTGCGTGGTGCCAAAGGCTTGCTGCCGGTCCAGCAGCGCCACATCGCAAGGCAGCGGCTCAGCGGTGGCCGGGCCTTCCACGTCGTCCAGGCGGATGCGCAGGTTGTCGATCCACTGCTTGTAGGGTTTGCTGTTGACGAGGTTGGCCTTGAGCTCCTCGTCGTCGATCATGCGGCCCTGCTCCAGGTCGATCAGGAACATCTTGCCGGGCTGCAGCCGCCATTTGCGCACGATCTTGTTTTCCGGCACGGGCAGCACGCCCGACTCGGATCCCATGATCACAAAATCATCGTCGGTGATGCAGTAGCGCGAAGGTCGCAGGCCGTTGCGGTCCAGCGTGGCGCCAATCTGGCGGCCGTCGGTGAACACAATGGACGCCGGACCATCCCACGGCTCCATCATGGCGGCGTGGTATTCGTAGAAAGCCTTGCGGCGCTCGTCCATGGTGGTGTGCTGTTCCCACGGCTCGGGAATCATCATCATCACC
>NZ_JAUSOO010000169.1 GCF_030656115.1 Hydrogenophaga sp. | reverse complement strand
GCTGTCTTTTTGGTTCGATTTGCTGATCCATTTCCTGAGTGTTCCCTCAGGCATGTTCAGCTCTTGGGCAACGGTTCGCACGCTTTTGTCCCCGCGCTCTCGCACTTTGATCAAGGCCTGGTTTTCAAACTCTTTGGAGTGGTGGTTTCTTTTCATGGGGTGTCGCTTCGGTGTGGGTTATCCACAATTTCGGGGGCGACAAATAGTCTGACATGGGGGGGTGGTGACCCATTGATGTCGGTTCCTCCTGCGCATAGTTACAGCGACTGCAAGAACCGCATGAGTGCATCAGGGGCCTGGAATTTCCCCATCTTGGTATTGGGCGGTTCAAGCCTTGCCAGCGCCTTTTCCTTCATGGCCAGATTGGCCTCGATGTAGCGATGGGTGGTGTTCATGCTCTCGTGTCCAAGCCACACGGCGATCACGTTGAACGGCACGCTTGACTGCAGCAGATGCATTGCGGTTGTGTGCCGTAGCGTGTGCGGCGAGATCGCCTTCTTGAGGAGACCAGGCTCGTTCTTGGCGGCACGCACCATAGCCAGGTGAAGACGCTGAGCTACGTTGGATCTGGACATGGCCTGCCCATAGCGGTTGGGCAGCAAGGCGGTCTCACCTCGTAGCGTCGGATTGCGCCGCAACCAGGCGCGCACTTCCATGACGGTCGTGTCCCACAGTGGAATTGATCGCAGCTTGCGCCCCTTGCCATGCAGATGCACGCAGGCCGCGCCCTCCAGGACGACATCGACCACTCGTACCCCGATGATCTCCGAGACGCGGGCACCCGTGTTGTAGAGCATCGTCAGCAGGAGATGGTCGCGCTGTGAAGACCAAAGAGGTCCTGACTTCCCGAGGACTGCCTCCATCTCCTGCCGAGTCAGATATCCCAACATCGGCTGCTCGAAGTGCTTCATCGGCACGGCCATCGCCTGCTCGACGACGTGAAGCGAGGTCACATCGCGTCGACCGGCGAACTTCAGGAACGCGCGCAGTGCGGTGAGACGCAGATTGCGGCTGCGGATTGCGTTGTGTCGGTTGTGCTCAAGATGATCGAGGAAGGCAAGAATCAGATCAGGTCGGAGGTCGGCCAGCCGCATGTCTATCGGCGCTCTGCCCAATCGTCGGCTTGCAAAGTCCAGGAACAGCATCAGTGCATCGCGGTAGCAGGCCACCGTGCGGGGGCTGAGTGCGCGCTGCGAGACCAGGTACTCGGTGAAGAACTGCTGAACCAGCGAAGCAAAGGTCGCAGGCTTCGGTGCAATGGCATTACGCATGGGACACCTGTAGACGGCTGTCAGTTTCCGCGTAAATCTGGCGGCGGTAAGTGGTGGCGGAATTTGGTGACGTAATCCGGTGTTCATTTCTGGTGGCGGATTCCGGCGGTGGCTTTCGGTGCTGGATGCACCAACGACAAGGGCCCCGTCAGGGGCCCTTGTCGTTGGCGTTGGAGATTCGTTGGCGCTCAGAACGGCAAGTCCGGGTCAAAGTCCTCCAGTGATTCACTGCTCACCCTGTTCACGCGCTGCTC
>NZ_JAUSOO010000166.1 GCF_030656115.1 Hydrogenophaga sp. | reverse complement strand
CGCGCAAGCCCGAGAGCCAGGACGGGAAAAACGTGAACGCCAGGGTGTGCGGCACGGCGAACTCGATCACGTCTTGCGCGGCTGCGGTGTGGGCGCGCAGCATGGCGCGGGTGCTTTGCAGCGCCTGCAGCATTTCCAGCGACTGGTCGTACAGCGTCTGCCCGGCCGGCGTGAGGCGGGTGGGGTACGAAGACCGGTCCACCAGGTCGGTGCCGGCCCAGGCTTCCAGTGACTGGATGCGGCGCGAGAACGCGGGCTGGGTGACGTGGCGCAGCTGGGCCGAGCGGCTGAAGCTGCGGGTTTCAGCCAGGCTGACGAAGTCTTCAAGCCATTTGGTTTCCATGGCCGCGGATTATGCGCGCGGGGGCATTCGGACGGTTTCGCTGCTGTGCGCTTGCGTGTCCGTTACGATAACCAAAACCTAGGGTTAACCCTAATCACAACCCCCATGACAAAAAACCCACCCGATATCCCCCTGTCCCGCATCGCCCACGCTGGCCTGCGCCAAAAAATCATGTCGGCCGAAGCGGCCGCTGCCCTCATTGAACACGGCGACCACGTGGGCATGAGCGGCTTCACCGGCGCTGGCTACCCCAAAGCCATTCCGCTGGCGTTGGCCCAACACATCCAGGCGCACCACGACGCCGGCAAGCCGTTTCGCATCGGCGTCTGGACCGGCGCCTCGACCGCACCCGAGCTCGACGGCGCGCTCGCCAAGGTCGGCGGCATGGACATGCGCCTGCCCTACCAGTCCGACCCGACCTGCCGCGCGCGCATCAACGACGGCGAAATGGCCTACATCGACATCCACCTCTCGCACGTGGCGCAGTACGTGTGGTTCGGCTTTCTGGGCCAGCTCAACGTGGCGGTGATCGAGGTCGCCGGCATTCTGGAAGACGGCCGCCTGATCCCGGCCACCTCGGTGGGCAACAACAAGACCTGGCTGGACCAGGCCGACAAGGTGATCCTGGAGGTCAACCACGGCCACAGCCTGGGTCTGGAAGGCATGCACGACATCTACTACGGCACCGAGCGCCCGCCGCACCGCAAGCCGATCCCGATGACACACGCCGGCGACCGCATCGGCGAGCCCTACCTGCGCTGCGACCCGGCCAAGGTGATCGCCATCGTCGAAACGAACCTGCCCGACCGCGACACGCGCTTCTCGGCGCTCGACGAGGCGTCGAAGCTCATCGCCGCCCACCTGATGGCCTTCCTGCAGGACGAAGTGAAACAGGGCCGCCTGCCGCCCGAGCTGCTGCCGCTGCAGTCGGGCGTGGGCAACATCGCCAACGCCGTGATGGAGAGCCTCAACGAAGGCCCGTTCAACGACCTGCAGGGTTACACCGAGGTGCTGCAGGACGGCATGCTGGCCATGCTCAAGTCCGGCAAGATGGCCATGGCCTCGTCCACCGCGCTGTCGTTTTCGGCGCCCGTGATGCAGGAGTTCCTGGCCAACCTGGACTTCTACCGCGAGCGCATCGTGCTGCGACCGCAGGAGATCAGCAACCACCCCGAGGTGATCCGCCGCCTGGGCATCATCGCCATGAACGGCATGATCGAAGCCGACCTGTATGGCAATGTGAACTCCACCCACGTGATGGGCACGCGCATCATGAACGGCATCGGCGGCTCGGGCGACTTCGCGCGCAACGCCTACCTGTCGGTGTTCATGACGCCGTCCACCGCCAAGGGCGGCTGCATCAGCTGCATCGTGCCCATGGTCAGCCACGTGGACCACACCGAACACGACGTGCAGATCATCGTGACCGAACAAGGCCTGGCCGACCTGCGTGGCCTGTCACCCCGCCAGCGCTCGCGCCGCATCATCGAACGCTGCGCCCACCCGGACTTCCAACCCGCGCTGCTCGACTACGTGGAGCGCAGCGAGGCCAACGCCCGCGCGGGGCATGGCGGCATGCACACGCCGCATCTGCTGGACGAGGCGCTGAGCTGGCACAGCCGGTATGAACAGAGGGGGACGATGACTCTTCCAGTCGTTGCCTGAACTTTGCCCAGAGAGAGGTGCATTGACCAGCGAACACCGAGGAACCGGCTTTGCCGGGCCGCTGGTGTTGCCCCCTTGAAAGGGGTCGCGGCGCAGCCGCGGCAGGGGTGGGTCTTCAGTCAGCCCCTGACTGCTGCAAAGCCCACATCCCCGCATACACCCCGCCGCGCACAACCAGATCCGCGTGCGTCCCCCGCTCCACAATCTCCCCGTTCACCAGCACCAGAATCTCGTGCGCATCCACCACCGTGGACAAGCGGTGCGCAATCACCAGCGTGGTCTTGTTCCTCGCAGCCGTCTTCAACTCTGCCTGGATGGCCCGCTCGTTCGCCGAGTCCAGGGCCGAAGTCGCCTCGTCAAAGATCACGATGGGTGGGTTTTTCAGCAGCGTGCGCGCAATGGCCACGCGCTGCTTTTCACCGCCTGAAAGCTTCAACCCCCGCTCGCCCACCATGGTGCGGTAGCCAAGCGGCAGCTTTTCAATGAAGCTGTGGATGTGCGCGGCCTGCGCGGCGGCCACGGCGGCCTCGTGGCCAGCGTCCGGACGGCCGTAGAGGATGTTGTATTCAATCGTGTCGTTGAACAGCACCGTGTCTTGCGGCACGATGCCAATGGCCTGGCGCACGCTGGACTGCGTGACCTGGCGAATGTCTTGCCCGTTGATGAGAATGCGCCCGCCGCCGTGCGGTCCGCTGTCCTTGTGGTTGCCGTCGTGGTTCGTCACGTCGTAAAAGCGGTACAGCAACCGCGCCAGCGTGGACTTGCCCGAGCCCGACGGCCCGACCACCGCCACCGTCTTGCCGGCCGGAATCTCGAAGCTGATGCCGTGCAGAATCTCGCGCGCCGGCTCGTAAGAGAAGCGCACATTGTCAAAGCGCACCGTTGGCGCACCGCTGAGCGCCAGCGGCTGTGCGCGGGGGTGGTCGGCAATTTCGCGCTCTTTTTCCAGCAGCACAAACATCTTGTCCAGGTCGGTCAGGCTCTGCTTGATTTCGCGGTACAGCACGCCCAGGAAGCCCAGCGGAATGTAGAGCTGGATCATGAAGGCGTTGACCATCACCAGGTCGCCCAGCGTCATCTCGCCGCTGGCCACGCCCTGCGTGGCGCGCCAGAGCATGAGCACCAGCGCAATGGCAATCACCAGCTGCTGCCCGGCGTTGAGCATGGACAGCGTGGTCTGGCTCTTGATGCGGGCGCGGCGCAGTTTTTCCAGCGCTTCGTCGTAGCGGCGGGCTTCAAACGCTTCGTTGTTGAAGTATTTGACGGTCTCGTAATTCAGCAGCGAGTCCACAGCCCGGGTCTGGCTGACGGACTCCAACTCATTCATCTCGCGCCGAAATTGGGTGCGCCACTCGGTCACCGTGACGGTGAAGGTGATGTACAGCACCAGTGCCACCAGCGTGATCCATACATAGCCCATGTCGAACTGGGTGCCCAGCACAGCCAGCACCATGGTCACCTCAATGAGCGTGGGCACGATGCTGTAGAGCGAATACGAAATGAGCGACTGCACGCCGCGCGTGCCGCGTTCGATGTCGCGCGTCATGCCCCCGGTCTGGCGCTCCAGGTGAAAGCGCAGGCTCAGCGCATGCAAGTGGCCAAACACCTGCAGCGCGATGCTGCGCGTGGCGCCCTCGGTGGCTTTGGCAAACACCAGTTCGCGCAGTTCGGTGAACAGCGTGGTGGACAGGCGCAGCCCGCCGTAGGCCACCAGCAGCCCCAGTGGCACCACCAGCAGCGCCTGCGGGCTGCCCGGGGGAATGGTCATGGCGTCCACCAGCTCTTTGAGCAACAGCGGCACGCTCACGTTGGCCACCTTGGCCGCCACCATGAAGCCCAGCGCGATCAGCACGCGCCACTTGTATTGCCACAGGTAGGGGAACAGGCGGGAGAGCGTGGCCCAGTCGGAGCGCTTGGCGGCCGGTGTGCCGCTGGCGGCGGGACTGACAGGCAAGGCCACGGTGGCGGGGCTGGGAAGGTTTGGGCGCATGCGTGAAAATGGATATTTGTTGCCAACAGATTGTGCCCATGTCCAAACCATCAAGCCCCCGCCCTGAAACGCCCCTGCCGCAAGACCGCGAACTGGTGCTCAAGGTCATCCCCATGCCGGCCGACACCAACGGCAACGGCGACATCTTTGGCGGCTGGGTCATGGCCCAGGTCGACCTGGCCGGCGCCGTGCTGCCGGCGCGCTATGTGCGCGGGCGCATGGCCACGGTGGCGGTGAACCAGTTCATCTTCAAACAGCCGGTGCGGGTGGGCGACATCCTGAGCTTCTTCTCGCACGTCACGCGCGTGGGCAACACCTCCATCACGGTGCAGGTGGAGGTGTTTGCCGAGCGCTTCTCGGCCCAGGGGCAGTATGTGAAAGTGACCGAGGCCAGCCTGACCTATGTGGCGATTGACAGAGAGGGCAAGCCCCGCCCCATTCCCAAAGAGGGCTTGCATATTCCAGGCTTGGTGGACTGAACGGCCGAGGCCCGGCGCTCACCCCACCCAACGCGAGCGCCACACCCCATAAATACGCGCAGCCAGCGCCTGGCTTCCCGCCAGGTGCTGTGCGGTGGCGGCGTGCATGCGGGCCGGGTCTTGCACGCTGTCGGGGTGCAGCAGCACGTGCAGCGGGTAGGCCTCGCCGGGGTGGGCCAGCCAGTCGGCTATTTTGGCGGGGGTGATTTCGATGTGGAACTGCATGGCCAGGTGTTGGCGCAGGGCAAAGGCCTGGTGGGCGCAGGCGGGTGAGCAGGCCAACAGTTCCGCGCCGGGTGGCAGCTGCACAAAACTGTCCTGGTGCCATTGGTACACCGTGGCGTCGGCCGCGTGGCCCAGCCAGGCGCGGGCGGTTTCGCTGCCGGTGTGGTGCATGGGCAACCAGCCCACTTCGGGCTGGGGCTGGCGTTCCACCCGCCCGCCGAAAGCGCGCGCCATGAGCTGGCCGCCCAGGCAATGGCCGATGACCGGGATGCCCAGCGCATCGGCTTCCAGGATCAGCGCCTCGGCCTGGCGCAGCGTGGGCCGGTCGTCGTTGGCGCTCCAGGCGCCGCCCAGCACGGCCAGGCCCCGGTAGCCGCGCACCGTTTCGGGGTAAGCCTCGCCAGCCTCGGCGCAACGCACCTGCCAGCGGGCGCCCTGTTCGTCCAGCCATTGGCCCAGGTAACCGGGGCCGTCTTCGTGCAGGTGTTGCAGGAGCAGCACGTCGGCGCCGTCGGTGGGTGGTGTGTTCATGGCGGTGATGATGGGCACGCACTGGCGCTGCCGGGGGGCCAATTGGGGGCCATCGGTTGGGGCCGCTGCGGGGGCACACCGCTTGCGCACCTCGCTTCAGAGCGTGTGATTCTGCCCCTCGGGTGCAGGAGACTCATCGCCCCACCAGCCCACGCGCGGGCTGGCCAGTGCCTGGGCCAGCTCCATCGGTGTCACCTCGATCTCCAGCCGCAGCAGCGCACCCGCCATGGCCTTGCCCAGGTTGTCGAGCCGCAGGTTGCGCGCGCCGCCGCCTTGCAGTGCACCGCGCAGCACCAGTTTGATGGCCAGCAGGTTGGGCAGCTGCCAGACGTCCACCTCGCCCGGTAACCAAGGCGCGAAGTGGGCGCGCACGCGCTCGGCCGTGACTTCGCGCGCCAGCAGCGCGTAACCCGCCGCGTTCCAGGCGAACAGGCCAAAGTCCACCCAGTCGGCCTTGTCGCCGCTGCGGGCGTGGGCGATGCGCACCAGCGGCACGCGAATCTTGTCGATCTTGTTGGTCGGGTCGTTCATGGCGCCGCTCCTGGGGTTGGCAGCAGTTCCACGCGCACACCGGCTTGCACCGCCGCACGGGGAACCAGGGTGGGCCAGATGCCCAGCAGCTCGCTGGTGTTGTGCAGGCCCTGGAAGCAGCAGGTGTAGGCCGGCCCGCTCAGCGCCAGCCAGGGAAACAGCCGCCCAAAACCGTCGGCGGCGGCTTTCACCGGGGTGCGCAACACCATGCGGGTCCACACCTCGTTGAGCTGGTTGAGCGTGTCGGCGTCGGGCAGCGGTGCCAAGGCGCCGTGGGCCGAATTCAGGCCGGGGTATTCGATGTACAGCTCGTCGTGGGGTATGCGCTTGTCTTGCAACTGGGTGCGGATGGTGGCCTGCGCGGCCTGCGCTTTGTCCCAGGCATCGGGCCACGAAAAACCCCAGGTCACCTCGGCTTTGTAGCCATCGCGGTAACCGGCCACCACCTTCAACTGATCGCCCGGCGCCTGCCCGCGTGCGCCCGTCAGCCGCACCCTGTCGTGGCCTTCGTCGTGCAGGGTGATACCGCCCATGTCCAGCACCACGTCGGGCGAATGGTAGGCGTGCGGGTTGTGCACCTCGTACAGCAGTTGCTGGCGCACGGTGTCGAAGTTGATGCGCCCGCCCGTGCCCGGTGCCTTGGTGATGAGCGCGGTGCCGTCTTCCCACACCTCGGCAACGGGAAAGCCGATGTGCGCCAGATCGGGAATGGCCTGCCAGGCGCCCTGGCTGCCAAAGTTGCCGCCGCTGCCCTGGCCCGAGCATTCCAGCAAATGGCCCACGGTGAGGCCTTGCGCCAGGCGGTCCAGGTCTTGGGGTTCGGTGGCGCCGGTGAGCGTCCAGCCCAGGCTGTGCACCAGCGGGCCGAGAAACAGCGCCGCGTCGGCCACGCGCCCGGTGATGACGATGTCGGCCCCCGCGTCCAGCGCCTGCACGATGGGCGCCGCGCCCAGGTAGGCGTTGGCAAACACCAGGCGCTCGCGCACGCTGGCCACCGGCTCGCCGGTGAACAGGTGGGCCAGTTCGCTGGCGGGTGTGGATGCGTCGAGCAACTGCGGCAACACGTCGTCGCCCGTGACCACCGCCACCCGCGCCGTGAAGCCTTTGGAAGCAAAAGCCGCCAGCACCGCCTGCGCTGCGCCCTGCGGGTTGAGCCCGCCCGCGTTGCACACAAAGCGCACACCGCGCTCGGCCATCAGCGGCCACAACCGCAGCAGCATGGGCACCACGTCGCGGGCGTAGCCCAGCGTCGGGTCGCGCTGGCGGTCTTTTTGCAGAATGGCCAGCGTGAGCTCGGCCAGGTGGTCGCTGGCAATGAATTGCACGTTACCGCGCTCCAGGGTGGCCACCACGGGCTCCCAGTTGTCGCCGTAAAAGCCGAGACCGGCACCGATTCGTATGGACTTCATGGCATGGGCAAAGGAGTGAGGTTTTCAGCATAGCGTTTCAGCCCGTTTTTACCAAGCATTTGCTTGGTAAAAACCACCGAGGTGTCGCACACAGCACTGTCCTGCGGGAAACCCCCATGGGCAAGCACTGTCAGGCCCGCTTAAGCTTGTGAATAGCACGGGCGTTCGAAAACACCGCACAGGGCGTTATCCAACCACCCACCGGCGCAAAAAAACAACGAAGGAGACATGCGTGCAATTGCTGCAACTGCTCATCAGCGGTGTGGCCCAGGGCTGTATCTACGGACTCATCGCCCTGGGTTTCGTGCTGATTTACAAGGCCACCGAAACGGTGAGCTTTGCCCAGGGCGACCTGATGATGGTCGGCGCCTTCGGCGGCCTGGCCGCCATGACCGTGATGGGCTTTCCATTCTGGATTTCGGTGCCGGCGGCCATTGTGGGCATGGGCGTTTTTGGTGTGCTGCTGGAGCGGGTGGTGATTCGCCCCATCCTGGGCCAGCCGGCGTTCTCCATCGTGATGCTGACCATCGGTGTGGGCTATGTGCTGCGCGGGCTCATCACCATGATTCCCGACATTGGCACCGACACCCACACCCTGCCCGTGCCCTATGCCGGTGAGGTGCTGCGCCTGGGCACGCTGGTGGTGTCGGCCGAACAGGTGGTGGTGATCGGCGCCACGGCGGTGCTGTGTGCGGGTCTGTTTGCCATGTTCCGCTACACCAAGCTGGGCATCGCCATGCAGGCGTCGTCGCAAAACCAGCTGGCGGCTTACTACATGGGCATTCCGGTGAAGCGGCTCAACGGCCTGGTGTGGGGTCTGGCGGCTGCGGTGGCGGCCATTGCCGGCCTGCTGCTCGCGCCCATCACCTTTGTGCACGCCAACATGGGTTTCATTGGCCTCAAGGCCTTCCCGGCGGCGGTGGTGGGTGGCTTTGGCAGCCTGCCCGGCGCCATTGTGGGCGGGCTGATCATCGGCATTGTGGAAGCCCTGGCGGGCTTCTACATGGCCGAAGGCTTCAAGGACATTGCGCCCTACATCGTGGTGCTGATCATGTTGGTGCTCAAACCCAACGGCTTGTTTGGCGAAAAGCTGCGCAAAAAGGTCTGATATGCGATTCCTCTTCAAGACCGACTACAACCAGGACATCCAGCTCGCCAAACACGGCGGCCACACGTTTTGGTACAGCCTGCTGGGCGTGCTGCTGGTGGCCGCGCCCTGGATCATCCAAGAGTATTGGCTGGCGCAACTCACGTTTGTGCTGATCTACGCCATCGTCGGCCTGGGGCTGATGCTGCTGGCCGGTTTCACCGGGCTGTTTTCGCTGGGCCATGCCGCGTTTCTGGGCGTGGGGGCCTACACGCAGGCCATCATGGTCAACGCGGGCGTGCCGTTTCCCATTGCGCTGGCCTGCGCGGGTTTGCTCTCAGCCGCCGTGGGCATGGTGGTGGGCCTGCCGGCGCTGCGGGTGAAAGGCATTTACCTGGGCATGGCCACGCTGTCGTTTGGCTTCATCGTGGAAGAAGGCATGGCGCGCTGGGAAAGCATGACCGGCGGCAACTCGGGCCTGATGGTGAACCACCCCAGCCTGTTCGGCTGGGAGCTGGACTCGTCCAACGAGTTTTACTTCCTGTGCCTGCTGGTCACCGTGGCGTCCACGCTGGCCATCGTCAACCTCATGCGCTCCAGCACCGGCCGGGCGTTTGTCGCCATCCGCGACTCGGAGATCTCGGCCCAGAGCATGGGCATTCACCTGGCGCGCTACAAAACCATGAGCTTTGCGCTGTCGGCCGCGCTGGCCGGCATTGGCGGTGCGCTGTACGCCCACAAGATCCAGTTTTTGTCGCCCGACCAGTTCAGCCTGCTGCAATCGGTGGACCTGTTGCTGATGGTGGTGATTGGCGGCCTGGGCTCCATCCACGGCGCGTTTCTGGGCGCCATTTTCATCATCGTCATGCCGCAGCTGATCGCCATTGGCAAAGACTTTCTGCCCGCCGTGATTGGCGAGGCCGCGGGCATCAAAGGCGTGGTGTACGGCATGGTGCTGATCGCCATTGTCTTGTTTGAACCCATGGGCCTGTATGGCCGCTGGCTCAAGATCCGCACCTACTTCCAGCTCTTTCCGTTCTACCGAAAAGGTATGTTCAAGCGGCAAAAGAGCTTCCAGAAATCAGACCGGTTGAAATGACGCCATGACCGACGACATTCTGCTCTCAGCCAAGAACCTCAGCGTGCGCTTCGGCGGTGTGCTGGCGGTGAACAACGTCAGCTTTGACGTGAAACGCGGCGAGGTGTTCACCCTGATCGGGCCCAACGGCGCGGGCAAGACCACGGTGTTCAACCTCATCAGCCGCATTTACACGCCCACCACCGGCAGCATCGACTACGCCGGACCGCAGGGCATGCTCAAGCTCACCGAACAACCACCCCACAAGATCGCCGGGCTGGGCATTGCGCGCACGTTCCAAAACATCGAGTTGTTTGAACACGCCACGGTGCTGCAAAACCTGCTGATTGGTCGCCACACGCACCGCAAAACCGGGCTCTGGAGCGAAATCTTCTTCACCGCCAAAACCCGTGCGGCCGAAATTGAAGCGCGTGAAAAAGTGGAGCAGGTCATTGAGCTGCTCGACCTGCAACACCACCGCGAGTCCATGGTGGCCGGGTTGCCGTATGGCGTGCGCAAGGTGGTGGAGCTGGCGCGTGCCCTGTGCACCGAGCCCCAGCTGCTGCTGCTCGACGAGCCCTCTTCGGGCCTGAACGTGGAAGAAACCGAAGACATGGCGTTCTGGATCACCGACATCAAGGACGAGCTGGGCATCACGGTGCTGATGGTGGAGCACGACATGACCCTGGTGTCCAAGGTGTCCGACCGGGTGCTGGCCATGAGCATGGGCGCCGAGCTGGCCACCGGCACGCCGGCCGAGGTGCAGCGCGACCCGGGCGTGATCGAGGCCTACCTGGGCTCGGTGGACGACGTGTCCAGCCTGCGCCGCGAAAACCATGTGAGGACACCAGCATGACCGCGCCCGTGACCGACAACGCCGTGTTGAAGCTGCTCAACGTCGAAAGCGCCTACGGCCCCATCAAAGCCATTCGCGGGGTGAGTCTGCAGGTGCGGCGCGGTGAAATTGCCACCGTGCTGGGCTCCAACGGCGCGGGCAAAACCACCATCCTGAAAAACATCAGCGGCATCATCGACCCGCGCAAGGGCAGCATCGAGTTCAAGGGCGAAAACATCACCGCCCAGGACCCGGCGCACATCGTGCAGCAGGGCCTGATGCACGTACCCGAAGGGCGCGAGGTGTTTCCGCTGCTGTCGGTGCGCGACAACCTGCTCATGGGCGCCTACACCCGCAAAGACCGCGACGGCGTGGCGCGCGACATGGAGGTGGTGTTCAACTACTTTCCCATCTTGCGCGAGCGCGCGCTGCAAGACGCCGGCCTGCTCTCCGGCGGCCAGCAGCAGATGCTGGCGATCAGCCGAGCACTCATGGCCAACCCCGACCTGATCCTGCTCGACGAACCCAGCCTGGGCCTGAGCCCGAAGCTCACCAAGGAAATCTTCGAGATCGTGGTGCGCATCAACCGCGAGCGCGGCACCACCATCTTGCTGGTCGAGCAAAACGCCAACATGGCGCTGAACGCGTCGGACTACGGCTACGTGCTGGAAAACGGCCGCATCGTGATGGAAGACACCTGCGCCCACCTGCGCGAGAAGGACGACATCAAGGAGTTCTACCTGGGCATGAAGGAAGAAGGCGTGCGCGCGGACCGGCGCTGGAAGAAGAAAAAAAATTGGCGGTAGGTATGGCCCCCCCCGCAGCGCTTCGCGCTACCCCTCAGGGGGCGGCACTGGCCGTCCGGCAAAGCCGGCCCGGCGGCGCCCTGGGTTGCATGCCTCCCCCTGTTCATCGAATGTGGTTTTGACCTTGGACATCGAGCATGAGTAACCTCTGGAATCTTTCCGCCATTCAGCCGCAGCACGACACTGTTTTGGCTGGCGACACCATTCCCGCCATGTTCTGGAACGCGGTGAAAGCGCGCGGCCCCAACGTCTGGATGCGCCAGAAAGACTTTGGTATCTGGCACAGCTGGACCTGGAACCAGACCGCCGAAGCGGTGGGCGAGATCGGCAACGGCCTGCTGGCGCTGGGCTTCGCGCCGGGTGAAACGGCGTCCATCCTGTCCAACACCAACATCGACTGGGTGCTGGCCGACATGGCGGTGCTGAGCGCGGGTGGCGTGTCCAACGGCATTTACCCCACCGACGCCGCCGAACAGGTGCAGTACCTGTGTGAAGACTCCAGCACCACGGTGCTGTTTGTGGAAGACGACGAACAGCTGGACAAAGCCCTGGCCGTGCGCGAGCAGCTGCCCCAACTGCGAAAAATCGTGGTGTTTGACATGGAAGGCCTGCGCGACCTGCGCGACCCGCAGGTGCTCAGCCTGGACGCGCTGCGCACCCTGGGCCGCGAGCACGCCAAGCAGTTCCCCGATGCCTTGCAGGCCCGCGTGGCCGCCTGCCAACCCAGCGACCTCGCCATCCTGGTCTACACCTCGGGCACCACCGGCAAACCCAAGGGCGCCATGCACAGCCACCACGGGCTGGTGTACACCGTGCGCGGCTACAACACGCTGATTGCCCGCAGCGAGGCCGACGAATGCATGTGCTTCCTGCCGCTGTGCCACATTGCCGAGCGCATGGGCGGCGAGTATTTTTCGCTCTACACCGGCGCCAAACTCAACTTTGTGGAGAACCCCGAAACCGTGCCTGAGAACGTGCGCGAGATCGCACCCACGGTGTTCACCGCCGTGCCCCGCGTATGGGAAAAGTTTTACTCCGGCGTCATGATCGCGCTCAAAGAAGCCGGCGCGCTGCAACAAGCCGCCTACGCCTGGGCCATTGGTGTGGGCCAGCGTGTGGCCGATCTGGTGATGGCGCAACAGCCGGTGCCCGGCCCGCTCAAGCTGCAGTTCCACCTGGCGCGGGTGCTGGTGCTCAACAACGTGCGCAAGCTCATCGGCATCCACAAAGCGCGTTTTCTGGTCACCGGTGCGGCGCCCATTTCGCCCGAGCTGGTGCGCTGGTACATGGCGCTGGGCGTGCCCATGCTGGAGGTGTGGGGCATGACGGAAACCTGTGGCGCCTCCACCGGCGTGCCGGCCGAACGCATCAAGCCCGGCTCGATTGGCCCGGCCGCCAGCTACAACGACGTGCGCCTGGACCCGCAGACGGGCGAGATCCTGGTGCGCGGGCCCAACGTGTTCATGGGCTACCTGAACCAGCCCGAGAAAACGGCCGAGACCATCGACAAAGACGGCTGGCTGCACACCGGCGATGTGGGCGTGATCGATGAGGAAGGGTTTTTCCGCATCACCGACCGCATGAAAGACATCATCATCACCGCAGGCGGCAAGAACATCACCCCCAGCGAACTGGAAAACGAACTGAAGTTCTCGCCCTACGTGACCGACGCGGTGGTGATCGGCGACAAGCGC
>NZ_JAUSOO010000158.1 GCF_030656115.1 Hydrogenophaga sp. | reverse complement strand
ACAAGGGCAAGGGCATCCGTTATTCGGATGAAAAGGTCGTGATCAAGGAAACCAAGAAGAAATAAGGATCAGGATCATGTTGACGAAAAAAGAGCAACGTCTCCGCCGGGCCCGTCAGACGCGCATCCGCATTGCGCAGCAAGGCGCCGTCCGCCTGACTGTGAACCGCACCAACCTGCACATCTACGCCAACGTCATTTCCGACGACGGCGCCCGTGTGCTGGCCTCCGCCTCCACGGTCGAAGCCGAAGTGCGTGCCCAAATTGGTGGCGCTGGCAAGGGTGGCAACACCGCTGCCGCCCAGTTGGTGGGCAAGCGCATCGCTGAAAAAGCGAAGGCAGTAGGCATTGAAAAAGTGGCGTTTGACCGTTCCGGTTTTGCTTACCACGGCCGGGTGAAAGCCCTGGCAGATGCGGCCCGTGAAGCCGGTCTGCAGTTCTGATCAAACGGAATACACAAAATGGCTAAATTTACCGCAAACATCAAGAACGAAGCAAACGACGACGGTTTGCGCGAAAAGATGATCGCGATCAACCGCGTGACCAAAGTGGTCAAGGGCGGTCGCATCCTCGGTTTCGCCGCACTGACTGTGGTTGGTGATGGCGATGGCCGCGTTGGCATGGGCAAGGGCAAGGCGCGTGAAGTGCCGGTCGCAGTGCAAAAAGCCATGGAAGCGGCTCGCCGCAACATGATCAAGGTGTCGCTGAAGAATGGCTCTTTGCACCACAGTGTGCACGGCGAGCACGGTGCCTCCAATGTCATGATGCTGCCTGCTTCCAAGGGTACCGGCATCATTGCTGGCGGCCCTATGCGCGCCGTGTTCGAAGTGCTGGGTATCACCGATGTCGTGGCCAAAAGCCACGGTTCGAGCAACCCTTACAACCTGGTGCGCGCCACGCTGGACGCATTGAAGAACTCGACCACGCCGGCCAGCGTCGCTGCCAAGCGCGGCAAGTCGGTTGAAGACATTCTGGGTTGATGGGAGCAATCATGACCACACAAAATACCGTCAAGGTCCAGTTGGTGCGCAGCCCGATTGGCACCAAGCAGTCGCACCGCGACACCGTTCGCGGCTTGGGCCTGCGCAAGCTCAACAGCACCAGTGAACTGCAGGACACTCCTGCAGTCCGCGGCATGATCAACAAGATCAGCTACCTGGTCAAGGTACTCTGAACCGGAGTCGCAAGACATGGAACTCAACACTATCAAGCCTTCAGAAGGCTCCAAGCACGCCAAGCGTCGCGTGGGTCGTGGCATTGGCTCGGGTCTGGGTAAAACCGCTGGCCGTGGTCACAAAGGCCAAAAATCGCGTTCGGGTGGTTACCACAAGGTGGGCTTTGAAGGCGGTCAGATGCCGCTGCAACGCCGTCTGCCCAAGCGTGGCTTCAAATCGGCGCAACTCCAGTTCAACGCTGAAGTGACGCTGGCTGACATCCAGGCTCTGGAGGTCGCTGAAGTCGATATGCTCGTTTTGAAGCAGGCAGGCCTTGTGCCCCATTTGGCCAAACGCGTCAAAGTCATCAAGACCGGTGAAATTACCCGTGCGGTGGCGTTCAAAAGCGTTGGCGCAACGGCAGGCGCAAAAGCAGCCATTGAAGCAGCCGGCGGTTCGCTGGTCTGACCGAAACTTAGCGGAAGCAACTTGTGGCAACTGGATCAACGACCCTAGCCAAAACAGGCAAGTTCGGCGACCTCCGTCGCCGGCTGGTGTTTCTGTTGTTGGCGCTGGTGGTTTACCGCATTGGGGCTCATATCCCCGTGCCCGGTATCGACCCGGCCCAGCTGGAGGCACTCTTCAAAGGTCAGGCTGGCGGCATTCTGAGTTTGTTCAATATGTTCTCGGGTGGTGCGCTGTCACGGTTCACCGTGTTCGCCCTCGGGATCATGCCGTACATCTCGGCGTCCATCATCATGCAGCTCATGACTTACGTGGTTCCCACGTTTGAGCAGCTGAAGAAGGAAGGCGAAGCGGGTCGCCGCAAGATCACCTCGTACACCCGTTACGGTACCCTGGCGCTGGCTATTTTTCAGTCAATGGGCATTGCCTTGGCGCTGGAAGGTCAGGCTGGTTTGGTGATTGATCCTGGTATGGGGTTTCGCCTGACGGCTGTGGTGAGCTTGGTGGCCGGTACGATGTTCCTGATGTGGTTGGGTGAACAAATCACCGAACGCGGTCTGGGCAACGGTATCTCAATCCTGATCTTTGCTGGTATCGCCGCAGGTTTGCCCAGCGCAGTCGGCGGACTGCTGGAACTGGTCCGTACCGGTGCAATGAACATACTTGTGTCGATTTTCATCATCGCGCTGGTTGTTCTTGTGACCTATTTCGTCGTGTTTGTCGAACGCGGTCAGCGCAAGATTCTGGTGAACTATGCACGCCGTCAAGTGGGCAACAAGGTGTATGGCGGTCAGTCATCGCATCTGCCGCTCAAGTTGAACATGGCGGGCGTGATTCCTCCGATTTTTGCTTCCAGCATCATTTTGTTGCCAACAACAGTTGTGAGTTGGGTCAGCACGGGCGATTCCACACGTTGGTTGAGAGACATTGCTTCGGCCTTGTCGCCTGGTCAACCCATCTATGTAGCGTTGTATGCTGCGGCCATCATCTTCTTCTGTTTTTTCTACACCGCACTGGTGTTTAACAGCCGTGAAACGGCTGACAACCTGAAGAAAAGTGGTGCATTCATCCCCGGTATTCGGCCGGGGGATCAGACCGCACGTTACATCGACAAAATTCTGCTTCGGTTGACCTTTGCAGGTGCGATCTACATCACAGCGGTTTGCTTGTTGCCTGAATTTTTGATCCTGAAGTACAACGTACCTTTCTATTTTGGCGGTACGTCGTTGCTGATCATTGTGGTCGTTACCATGGATTTCATGGCCCAGGTTCAGAATTACATGATGTCGCAGCAGTACGAATCGCTGTTGAAAAAGGCCAACTTTAAGACCTCTATCGGCAACTGAGTTTTGTGATGGCCAAGGACGATGTGATCGAGATGCAAGGAGAGGTTCTGGAGAACCTCCCCAACGCTACCTTCAGAGTCAAGCTCGAAAACGGGCACATGGTTTTGGCACATATTTCCGGCAAGATGCGGATGCATTACATACGCATCTTGCCAGGCGACAAGGTCAAAGTGGAGCTCACGCCGTACGACCTTACGAGGGCGAGAATTGTTTTTCGCTCCAAGTGATCTGTCAGTTGTTGACTATTTTTGGAATATCTAGGAGAAGATTATGAGAGTTTCGGCTTCGGTCAAAAAAATGTGCCGCAACTGTAAGATCATCAAGCGGCATGGTGTGGTGCGGGTTATCTGCACCGACCCACGTCACAAACAGCGTCAAGGCTGATTGAAGTTTAGAGGACCAAAATGGCTCGTATTGCAGGCATCAACATTCCGCCGCACAAGCACGCCGAAATCGGCTTGACGGCAATTTTCGGTATCGGTCGCACCCGCGCTCGCAAAATTTGCGAAGCCTGTGGGATCGACTACACCAAGAAGATCAAAGACCTCAGCGACGCTGAACTCGAAAAAGTTCGCGACCAGGTTGGCGTTTTCACGATCGAGGGTGACCTGCGCCGTGAAACCACCATGAACATCAAGCGTTTGATGGACATTGGTTGCTACCGTGGTTTCCGCCACCGCCGTGGTCTGCCGGTTCGCGGTCAGCGCACCAAGACCAATGCACGTACCCGCAAGGGCCCGCGCAAGGCAGCACAGTCGCTGAAAAAATAAACGGTTTCAAGGATTACCATGGCTAAGCAACAATCCAACACCGCTGCAGCACGCGTCCGCAAGAAAGTCCGCAAAAACATTGCCGACGGTATTGCACACGTGCATGCTTCGTTCAACAACACCATCATCACGATCACCGATCGCCAAGGCAATGCCTTGTCTTGGGCGTCTTCTGGCGGTCAAGGTTTCAAAGGCTCACGCAAGTCGACGCCTTTCGCAGCACAGGTGGCCTCCGAAGTCGCTGGCCGTGCAGCCATTGAGCAAGGTATCAAGAACCTTGATGTCGAGATCAAAGGACCAGGTCCAGGTCGCGAATCGTCCGTGCGTGCTTTGGGCGCTCTCGGTATCCGTATCAATTCGATTGCAGACGTGACACCGGTACCTCATAACGGCTGCCGGCCACAGAAACGCCGTCGCATCTGATGCGCGTTGCCGCCGAGAGCGGTATACTGTAAAGCTTTTTTGAGCGCCACCGCAGTCGTCTGCGGTGGCATTTTTTGCTAAGCCCACCGCCATCTCTTGTCCGAGATGGCTCCCGCAGCGTTCTGTTGCGGCAGCGTAAACCCTAGGAAATCAACGTGGCACGTTACCTCGGCCCCAAGGCCAAACTTTCCCGCCGTGAAGGCTCTGACCTGTTGCTCAAGAGCGCACGCCGCTCCATCAGCGACAAGGCCAAATTTGATTCCAAGCCTGGTCAGCATGGCCGTACCTCGGGTCAGCGCACATCTGACTTCGGTCTGCAGCTTCGTGAGAAGCAAAAAGTCAAGCGCACCTACGGCGTGCTTGAGCGCCAATTCCGTCGCTACTTTGCAGAGGCAGACCGCCGCCGTGGCAATACCGGCGCCAACCTGCTGTTCTTGCTCGAAGCCCGACTCGACAACGTGGTGTTTCGCATGGGCTTCGCTTCCACGCGAGCTGAAGCACGCCAGATCGTGTCCCACAAGGCCATCTTGGTCAACGGCCAATCGGTGAATATTCCTTCGTACTCGGTAAAAGCCGGTGATGTCATCGCTGTGCGCGAAAAGTCGAAGAAGCAGGCCCGCGTGATTGAGGCTCTGGAGTTGGCCAAACAGATCGGCTTCCCTGCCTGGGTTGATGTGTCTGTGGACAAAGCCGAAGGTGTGTTCAAGAAATCGCCTGACCGCGACGAATTCGCGGCCGATGTCAACGAGTCGTTGATCGTCGAACTGTATTCCCGTTAATTTCGTTCCCGGCGGTCGCCTGAAGGCAGCTGCCGGGCCATGCTCCGTCTGCCTTATCGGTGTAACGAGCCGAGGGTACTGAAGGAAGTCTGAATGCTGAACAATCTGCTCAAGCCCAAAACCATCAATGTCGAGCAAGTCTCGACCAACCGTGCGAAAGTCACGCTGGAGCCTTTCGAGCGCGGCTACGGTCACACGCTGGGCAATGCCCTGCGTCGGGTCTTGCTGTCCTCCATGACGGGTCATGCGCCGACCGAAGTCACCATTGCGGGTGTTGTACACGAGTACTCCTCAATCGATGGCGTGCAAGAAGACGTCGTCAACATGCTGCTGAACCTCAAGGGTGTGGTGTTCAAGCTCCACAACCGCGACGAAGTGACACTGAGTTTGCGCAAAGATGGCGAAGGCCTCGTTACTGCGGCCGATATCCAGACGCCGCACGATGTCGAAATCGTCAATCCTTCGCACGTCATTGCGACTTTGTCGGCTGGTGCAAAACTGGACATGCAAATCAAGGTCGAGAAAGGCCGTGGTTATGTGCCCGGTAGCCTCCGCCGCAACGATGACCAGGCACGTTCGCTGGGTCGTATCGTGCTTGATGCCTCTTTTTCGCCGGTCAAGCGCGTGAGCTACACCGTTGAAAGTGCCCGTGTTGAACAGCGTACCGACTTGGACAAGCTGGTTCTCGAAATCGAGACCAACGGTTCCATTGGTCCTGAAGAGGCTGTGCGTGCTTCAGCCAAAATTTTGGTCGAGCAATTGGCTGTTTTTGCTCAACTTGAAGGATTGGAGTTGTGGGATCCTGTCCAGCCTGCACCGCGCAGCTCTCAGCAGTTTGATCCGATTCTGTTGCGTCCTGTCGATGAGTTGGAGCTGACGGTGCGTTCGGCGAACTGTCTCAAGGCGGAAAACATTTATTACATCGGTGATCTGATCCAGCGCACCGAGAACGAGCTGCTCAAGACGCCCAACTTGGGTCGCAAGTCGCTCAACGAAATCAAGGAAGTGCTGGCATCCCGCGGCCTGACCTTGGGTATGAAGCTTGAAAATTGGCCACCTGCTGGTCTCGACAAGCACTGAAAAATGAGCCAGCCATGGTTGGCAACTGACCAACCCGCAGTACCTGATACGGCTGCGGGTAAAACATTAAAAGGATCTAAAAATGCGTCACGGACACGGACTGCGTAAACTCAACCGCACCAGCGAGCACCGCCTCGCCATGTTGCGCAACATGATGAATTCTTTGCTCACGCACGAAGTCATCAAAACCACGGTGCCGAAAGCCAAAGAGCTGCGCCGCGTGGTGGAACCCATGATCACCTTGGCCAAGGTGGCTACTGTGGCCAACCGCCGTTTGGCGTTTGATCGCTTGCGTGATCGTGACGTGGTTGTGAAGCTGTTCAACGAACTGGGCCCACGTTTTGCTGCCCGTCCGGGTGGTTACACGCGCATCCTGAAAATGGGGTACCGCGTGGGCGACAACGCTCCTATGGCCTTGGTCGAACTGGTTGATCGTGCGGAAGATGCTGCTCCAGCAGCAGAAGCCGATAAAGCGTGATATAATTCATTTCTTGACGCGCGGTGGAGCAGCCTGGTAGCTCGTTGGGCTCATAACCCAAAGGTCGCAAGTTCAAATCTTGCCCGCGCAACCAATAAATTCAAGTACCAGCTTGGCAAAAAAGCCCACCAAACGGTGGGCTTTTTTGTTGGTGCACCCATGTTGGTATGTCCAACATGGGCGCACCCCCCGCTCATGCGATTGCCATATTCGAAGGTTGTCTGAGCACTGTGTTTGTGAGAGACCTGCTTTCACAACGCAGACAGCTGTTGGAAACGGATTTTGCTGCGAACAAGCTGCGTGAACCGGGCTTCCATTCCTCTAGGCGGTAAACGCGGCTTTGCTTGCAGGCAGACCGCTTCACCCAGTCACTTTGTGCTGGGCTTCAGCAACGTCACCTTGAATGGGTGTATCAGGATGTCGGTAAGCCAAACGGCTTGACCATGGGCCAGCCTTTTTTAGCCCAGTCGCTCATGCCGCCGTGCACGTAGCGCACGTTGGTCCAGCCGGCTTCTTTCATGGCTTGCACCACTTTGCTGGACCGGTTTTGCGTGTTGCAGATGATGAGCACGGGTTGTGCCGGGTCTTTGGGGATTTCGCTGGCGCGCTGGTTCAGCTGTGACATGGGCAAGAGCATCGCGCCGTTGGCCACGCCGGTGGCGTGTTCTTTGGGCTCGCGTATGTCAAACATCACCACCTGTTTGCTTTCAAACAGCTGGCGGCCTTCTTCCAGGCTGACGCGCAGGGAGTCTGGGGTGGCCTGGTCTGAGCAACCGGCGACCAAAGCCAGAGCAGCTGCGCCCAGCAGGCCCAGGGTGCGGCGGGTGATGAGCGATGGGCGGTTGGTGTGTGTCATGTGGCGGCGTTTTTGTATTTGATGCTGCAGCCATAGGCCTGGCTGGTGGGGTTGCTGACGGGTTTGCCGGCGAGCAGTTCGTTCAGGCCCTGGCGCACGAAGTTGGTGGCTTTTTCAATGTCGGCCACGCGGGCTGACGGGATGCTGTCGATGGCGCCGGCGTACACCAGCACGCCTTGCGGGTTGACGACATACATGTGGGGTGTGACGCGGGCACCGTAGGCCATGCCGACGGTGCCGTCTTCGTCCATCAGGGTGGCGGTGGGGCTGGCTTTTTGCTCGGTCATCCAGCGGGCCAGCTGGGCTGGGCTGAGGTGGTCGGCGCTGTCGTTGCGGGTGGAGTTCACGGCGAGCCACACCACGCCTTGGGCGGTGAATGCTTTTTGCAGCGCCTGCATGTTGCCTTGGTAGTGCTTGCGCACAAAGGGGCAGCCGGGGTTGTTCCACTCCAGCACCACGGGCTTGCCTTTGTATTGCGACAGCTTCACGGGTTTGCCTGCGGTGTCGCTGAGTGTGAAGTCGGGCGCGGGCTGGCCCACGCTGGCGGCCTGGGCCAAGCGCGGCAGCAGGCTGGCTGGTAGAGCGAGTGCGCCCAGTGCAGTGGCGCTGAGGGTGGTGAACTGGCGGCGTTGCAGCATGGTGTGTCTCCGTTGAACAGCAAAATTTCTACGATACGGTTGGGGCGGTTGGGTTTGATCCGACAGTTCACCGAACCTGCCCTACCGGAGCGTTACAGGCTCCCCAGCGCCGTGCGCACATCGTTCACGCTCAACACCTCAGACAGCACATGGGTGGGCTGGCCGTTGCGGTACAAGGCGTACACCGGCACGCCGTTGCGGCCCAGACTGGCCAGGGCGGCTGTGACGGTGGGGTCGCGGCGGGTCCAGTCGGCGCGCAGCAGGGCCACATTTTTCGCGGCCATGTCGGCCAGTACGCTGGCGTCGGCCAGGGTGGTGCGCTTGTTGTATTGGCAAGTCACGCACCAGGCGGCGGTGAAATCGACAAACACGGGGCGGCCTTCGGCCAGCAGGGCAGCCTGGCGTTCGGGGCTCCAGGGCTGCCAGCTCAGACCGTCTACGGCGGTGGCCACGGCGGCGCCGGGTGCAGCGTCGGCCATGCGGGTCACGTTGGGGCCCACGGTCCAGCCCAGCCACAGCAGGCCCGCGAGCGACAGACCCGCCAGCACGGTGCGGCTCTTGCCGCGCAGGCCCAGCGCCCACACCAGCAGCGCCAGTACCACCAGCAGCATGAGCAGGGCGGCCGTGCCGTCGATGCCGCTCTGCTGGCCCAGCACCCACAACAGCCACACCACGGTGGCAAACATGGGGAAGGCCATGAGCTGGCGGAAGGTGTTCATCCAGGCGCCGGGGCGGGGCAAGGCGCGGGCGATGGCTGGCCACCAGCTGGCGGCCAGGTAGGGCAGGGCCATGCCCAGCCCCAGCATGCCAAACACGGCCAGCGCCTGCGCCGTGGGCAGGCCAATGGCCAGGCCCAGCGAGGCGCCCATGAAAGGCGCTGTGCAGGGCGAGGCGATGGCGGTGGCGAGCACGCCGGTCAAAAAAGCGTCGGCGGTGGGGTTCTTGGCCTGCAGGCTGGCCACAGCGCTGGGCAGCACGCTGCCAAATTCAAACAGGCCCGCCAGATTCAAACCAATGAGCGTGAAGAGCACCGCCAGCGCCGCCACCACGCCGGGGCTTTGCAGCTGAAAGCCCCATCCCAGCTGCTCGCCAGCCGCGCGCAAGCCCAGCAGCAGGCCGCCCAGCGCCAGAAACGACAGCACCACGCCGGCGGTGTAGGCCAAGCCGTTGGCGCGGTGGGCAGACCGGTCGTCGGCGTGTTTGGCAAACGCCAGCACCTTGATGGCGAGCACCGGGAATACGCAGGGCATGAGGTTGAGGATGGCGCCGCCAATGAGCGCGCCCAGCAGCGCGGCCCACAGCGTGATGGGTGGGCCGCTGGGTGCGGCCGGCGCGGTGGCGGCGCGGGCTGCGTTGGCGTCGAGCGCGGCTTGCAAAGCATCGGGCACGGCAGCGGGCAGCGGGGCGGCGGCGGGCCAGGCGCCTTGCACCGGCACGTCAAGCAACACACCGGTGCTGCCGGGGCCCGAGCCGCTGGGGTTGGCCAGCGCCACCACCAGCGGCACCTGGGTTGGGCTGTCGGCGCGGTGCGGCGAGAGCGGTACCCGGGCGGTCCAACGCTCGCCGGTCCAGGTCTGGGTCCAGGCGGCGCCGGGTTCAATGAGGCCGGCGGTTTCGGGGAAAAACTCCAGCGGCTGGCCACGCCACGCGGCGGGCAGGCCCGCCAGCGACACGTTGAGCCAGCCGGCTTCGGGCGTCAGGGTGCTGTCGGCCGCAGGCTGGCTAGCGGGGGCAGCGGCAAACGCCGCTTCAAAGGCCATGCCGTGCAGCGCGGTGGAGCCCTGCACGGGAATGCGCAGCGTGAAGTGGCCTTCTTCGGGGATGCATTCCTGGCGGCAGGCCAGCCATGCGGCGTAGAGCTTCACGTCCACGTGGGTGCCGGTGAAGCCCGGCTCGATGGTGAGGGGCACAGGCAGCAGCACGGTGCCATCAAAGCCGTAGTTGGCCAGGGTGCCAAGCGGGAATTTTCGTGGCGTGGGCCAGGCGATGTCGCCCGCGCTCACACCGGCGGGCAGGGTCCACTGCAGTTCGGTGGGCAGGCCCGAGTCGCCCGAGTTTTTCCAGTAGGTGTGCCAGTGCGGCTGGTGGGAAAGCTGCAGACCGACCCACACCGTTTGGCCCGGCGCAGCGCCTTGCGGGGCGTGCGCCAGCAGCTCGGCGCGTACCTGCTCGGTTTGCACCACCGTCGTGCCCGCCGTGGCCGACAACAAGCCTTGGGATTGCGCGGTGTGTGGCACGAGCAGGGCGATCAGCAGCGCCAGCAGCATGGCGGGCAGCCAACGGTGCAACGCAACGCCAGACCGCCGTTGCAGGGTGTTGGGGATGGCGGTGTTGAACAGGGTGGGGAACATCACGGGCGGTTTGTTAGGGATGGGCGGGACCGACGCCGTGGTGCCCACGGGGACACATAGGAGCGGCGTGGGCGCGGCAAGTTCCAGTGCGGGTGGGCTGCCATGCGCCATGGGCCCAGAGCACGTGCTGAATATAAGGTAACGCTTACATGTTCGTTGGTTCGGCCTCTGCAAACACCACTGTGCTCACCGGTGCACCTGCGTTGCGCCCGCTCAAGTTGGTGGTGACGATGCACAGCCGATGGGTTCACAAGCCGTGCTGATTTCGATAAAAACACGGTTTGGGGTGAAAGGAGCGGCTCTGATGGGATCGATCTTGGAACAGGCCCTGTTGCCTTGGGCGAAACGGGTCCAGACACGGGCCAACTTGCCGGTGCGTCTGAGTTGGGGCGAGCGCGGAGCGTCTTCTTTGGCGCTGGGCGAGTTTGAAGAGCCTCGGGTGGAGATACGGGTGCGCGACCCGGCCGCCTTGCCGTTGCTGATCGACCCCAGGCTGGACACGCTGGGCCAGGCCTATGTGGAGGGCCTGATTGACGTGGACGGCCCGCTGACGGACATGATGGCGGTGGCGCACCGGCTGGCCGAAACGGCCGAGCCAGCTCAAGGGCTGATGGGGCGCATCCGGCGCCGCTTTGGCCACACGCGCGAGAGCGACAGCGAGGCCATTCAGTACCACTACGACGTGTCCAACGCGTTTTATGCGCCGTGGCTGGGCGAGGGCATGGTGTATTCGTGCGGGTATTTCGAGCAGGGTGATGAGACGCTGGACACCGCGCAGGCCAAGAAGATCGACCACATTCTGACCAAGATCCAGCTGCAGCTCGGCCAGCGCCTGCTGGACATTGGCTGTGGCTGGGGCGCGCTGGTGTTGCGCGCCGCGCAGCACTTTGGCGCCCGGTGCGTGGGTGTGACGCTGTCGCAAAACCAGGCCGACCTGGCGCGCGAGCGGGTGCGAGCCGCCGGGCTGCAAGACCGCATCGACATTCGCTTGCAGGACTACCGCGACGTGAGCGACCCGCCGTTTGACCGCCTCACCAGCGTCGGCATGTTTGAACACGTGGGGTTGGACCACCTGGCGGCTTACTTCGGGCACATGCGCCAGTTGCTCAAACCCGATGGCTGGGCCATGAACCACGGCATCACCAGCACCGATGCCCTGGACGGCGAAACCCGCCACGGTGGTGGTCATTTCATTGACCGCTACGTGTTCCCGCGCGGTGAGTTGCCGCACATCAGCACCGTGCTGCGTTGCCTGCAAGAAGGCGGGTTGGAGGCGTTTGACGTGGAAAACCTGCGCCGCCACTACCAGCGCACCACCCAGCTCTGGGCCGAGGCGTTTGAGGCCCACACCGCGCGCATCAAGCCGCTGGTGGACGAGCGGCGCTGGCGCATCTGGCGCGTGTATCTGGCCGGCTGCGCCTGGGCGTTTGACCACGACGAAGTGGCCATCTACCAGGTGCTGTGTCGTCCGGCTGGCCAGTCCTCGCAGGGCTTGCCGTGGTCGCGGCGGTGGATGTACCAAGCGCGTTGAGCGCTGGCCTGTGCCGCGGGGCGCCCCGCGTAAGATGCCGGCCATGAACGTCCCTTCCCGCTACTGGTCCGATCTCACCACCGCCGAATTTTCGGCGCTGGACACCCGCCGCACCATCGCCGTGTTACCCGTGGCCGCCACCGAGCAGCACGGGCCGCACCTGCCGCTGTCAGTGGACACCGACCTGGTGAACGGGGTCATTGCCACCGCGCTGCCGCACCTGGCATCCGAGCTGCCCGTGTTGTTTTTGCCCACCCAGGCGGTGGGCTTCAGCCCGGAGCACGCCCGTTTTGCCGGCACGCTCACGCTCAAGGCGGAGACGCTGGTGCGGCTGTGGACCGAGCTGGGCGAGTGCGTGGCCGCCAGCGGGGTGAAGAAACTGGTGCTGTTCAACGCCCACGGCGGCCAGGTGGGCGCCATGGACCTGGTGGCGCGCGACCTGCGGGCCCGGCTGGGCATGCTGGTGTACAGCGTGAGCTGGTTCAACCTGCCGTTGCGCGACGCCGATGGGCAAGACGTGAACGCCTTGTTCAGCGCCGAAGAGCACCGCTTTGGCATTCACGGCGGGGACGTGGAAACCTCGATGATGCTGGCCCTGGCGCCGCCGCGCGTGCGCATGGCGCAGGCCGAATATTTTCGCTCCACGTCGCAAGACCGGGCCGAGCGCTTTCCCATTTTGGGCAACGGCAAAAGCGCCAAGCTGGGCTGGCAGATGCAGGACTACAACGCCAACGGTGCGGTGGGCAACGCGGCAGCAGCCACCGCCGACAAAGGCCGGGCACTGCTGGACGCCGCCGGCCGCGCGCTGGCGCAGCTGCTGAGCGAGATCGACCAGCTGCCGCCGGACACGCTGAGCGACAAAACCGCCTTCAGCTGAGGGGCGGAAAGGATCGGGCACGCCTGTGGAGCGCGTGACCCCACCCAGGGCACCCGTGGAACCGGCTGCGCCGGGCCATTGGGTGCGTCCCCCTTGGGGGAAGCTGCGTCTGCGGCGCAGGGGCTTACGCGTAGGTCACCCAGTCCACAAAACCCGGCGCATCCAGGTGCGGCAGGGTGTTGTAGGTCAGCAGGGTGTGGCGTTTGGGGTTGAACTGAAACTCGGTCACCGCGCTGTTGCGGATGCGCATGTTCAGCTCGATCGTGCCTTCCGGGCTCAGCCCCAGCACATGGCCCACGGCGGTGGCAATCGGCCCGCCGCTGGACACGATGAGCACCTTGTGGTCGGGGTGGTGCGCGCGCACATGGTCCAGCGCGCTGGTGATGCCTTGCACAAAGTCGTTGTAGCTGGGCATGCCCTGCGGGCTCACGGTGCCCGCCATCCACTGCGTGAGGCCGTCGCGCAGCAGCCGGAAATGGTGGCGGTACAGCTCGGGTGTGTCAGGCTTTTGCAGCGGGTGGGGGTGCACCGTGTGGATCACGGCCTGGCTGTCGTATTCGTTCAGGCCGGGCCAAGCCAGGGGCTCGTTGTCCAGCCCGGCGCCTTCAGCGATGCCGGCCCAGGTCTGGGCGTGGCGGCGCAGGGTGCCGGTGATCACGGCGTCAAACCGCAGGCCGCGCTCGGCCCAGTAACGGCCCAGCTGCAGGCTCTGTCGCTGGCCCAGCGGGCTGAGCTGGTCGTAGTCGTCGGCGCCAAACGAGGCCTGGCCGTGGCGCACAAGGTAGAGGGTTCCCATGAGTGGCATTCTGTGGGCGGGCTGCGGTAGCGCTTTGTCACCGCAGCGACTGGCGCACACAGGCGCAGTCACGCCGGTGTCAAAGAAAGCAGGGCTGCCGATCGCCCTGTTCGGTTCATTTTGGTTGTCGTTATTGCCCTGAATTGGTGTGATTTAATTCACGAATATGCTTGTTGCCCCCCACCGCCATGCCGCTTGACCTGCTGACCCTTTTGGCGGTACGGCTCGGCGTTGATGGCTTGATTGCGGCGGCTTTCTTCGCTCTCATGCGCCGTTATCCCGCCATTGGCGGGCCGGGCTGGTGGACTTTGTCGGCCCTGCTGTCCATCGTGGGGTCGATCGGGCTTTGGCTGCGGGTGGACGCCCACACCCTGTTCTCCATCAGCGTGGCCAACACGGCCATCTGCGCCGGAGGCGCCTTTGCCTGGCTGGGCGTGCGCAGCTACCTGGGCCTGAGCAGGCCGCTGGGCTGGGTGGTCACCGGCTTGATGGCGTTGTTGACCGCCAACGTGTGGCTCTTCAGCGTGTGGGACTCGGTGGCTGCGCGCCAAATGCTGTTTTCCCTCACGGTCATCTCGGTTGGGGTGCTGGCGGTACGCGACGTTGAACGCAGCGACCCGCAGCAGCGGGTGCCCGAGTTGCAGGCGCTGAAGATCCTGGTCTGGGTGGAATGTACCGCCATGGCTGTGTTGGGCATGGTGGTGGTTTACGTGGCGTTGAACTCACAAGGACGGGCACCGCTGACGCTGATTGCGCCCGTGTTCGTGTTCTTTTTTCTGCTTGCCAAGCTGTTGCGGGCGGTGCTGTTCACCGCGCTGGTGGCCTACCGCTTGCGCCGCGATGGCGATCAGGCCCGCCAGGTGCTGCAGATCCGCGAAGCCGACTCGCGCGCTTTGGTGGAAAACCTCAGCGCTGGTGTGATGCTGTTCCGGCCCGACCGCACGCTGTCCCACGCCAACGGCGCAGCGCGCCGCTTTCTGGGCTGGGGCGAAGGGGGGTTGAACCTGGCCGCACGCGACCCGATGGTGTCGCACGGGACCCTGCTGGCCGAAGACGGCCAGCCCATGCACCGCCACGAATTGCCGTTTGAACGCGTACTCTCCACCGGCCAGCCGGTGCGCGACGTGGTGCTCGGTGTTTCGGTGGGCGGCGGGGGGGTGCGCTGGGCGCTGTGCAACGCCCACCCGGAGAACGATGCCCAAGGCGGCTTGCGCCATGTGGTCCTCACGTTTGTGGACATTTCGTCCTTGCGCGCAGCCCGGCACCAGCAGGAGGCGCTTCAAAACCAGCTCGCCCAGTCGCAAAAAATGAAAGCCCTCGGCACGCTGGCAGGCGGTGTGGCGCACGACTTCAACAACATCCTGGCCGCCATTTTGGGCAACGCCGACCTGGCACGCCAAGACCTGGCGCTCAACGCGCCTGCGCGCGAAAGCCTGCAAGAGATCAGCACCGCAGCCCGGCGCGGGCGCGAACTGGTGCGGCAAATTCTGGCTTTCAGCCGCCAGCAGCCCATGGCGCTCCAGCCGGTGCAGGTGGCCGATGTGGTGGCCGAATCCTGCAGCTTGTTGCGCGCGGCCATGGCGCCCCAGGTGGAGCTGGTGCAGTGCTGTGCGCAAGGCGTTGGTCCGATCCTGGCCGATACCACCCAACTGGGGCAGGTGCTGCTCAACCTGGGTACCAACGCTGTGTATGCGCTGCAAGGTCAGCCAGGGCGTATTGAATTCCGCGTGGAAGAGTTGCCGCCGAGGCACCAGGCGTTGCCCGCCGAGCTGGCCAGCAGGTGCGCCGAGCGGGGCACCGGTGCCGTGCGCATTCAGGTGCAAGACAATGGCAGCGGCATGAGCGAGGAGACACGCAGCCGCATATTCGACCCGTTTTTCACCACCAAACCCGTCGGCAGTGGCACGGGTTTGGGCTTGCCGGTGGTGTTGGGCATTGTGCAGGCCCTGGGCGGTTTCATTGAGGTGCAAACCGCTGCGGGCGAGGGCACCACGTTTTCGCTGTTTTTTCCTGTGTTGGACAATCCGTCCACGGTGTGCAGCGCCGAGGTTCTTGACCTCCCTTTTCGCACCCCCGCCCAACCAGAGATTCATACCATGGCCGACACGCAGACAACAGCGCCACAGCACATTTTGTACCTCGACGACGACGACGCCTTGGTGTTCCTGGTGCGGCGTTTGCTTGAGCGCCGCGGTTACCGTGTCACGGGTTTTACCGACCAGGCGCAAGCCATCGCTGCGGTGCGCGCCGACCCGGAGGGCTTTGACCTGCTGCTGACCGACTACAACATGCCTGGCATGTCCGGTCTGGAGGTGGCCAGGGCTGTGCTGGGCATTTGCCCCACACTGCCGGTGGCTGTGGCCTCGGGCTACATCACCGACGAGCTGCAAGCCCAGGCGCTGGCCGCCGGTGTGCGCGAGGTGGTGTTCAAGACCGATGCGGTGGAAACTTTCTGCCAAGTCGTGGCGCGGCTGGTGAAGTAGCGCACGCGCGGCGCCTGCTTCAGCGCCGCAGAGCCTGAGAGGCTTTCGCTCATGCCCGCACACCACCCCAAAACGCACCCGTGCGGCGTTGCAAATGCGCGTCAACCTGAGCGGTGGTTGTGCTTTGCGCCTTGATCGGGCACGCCCGAAAAATTGTCAGCTTGTGAGGACTTTGGCGAACGTGGCGCTGTCCACATTGCCACCGCACAACGTGGTGCCCACCACCTGTCCTTGGAGCCGATCGCGCTCCTGCCACGCCGCCGCAAAGCTCGCAGCCCCGGCGCCTTCGGCCACGTTGTGCGTGTCGGCAAACAGCCAGCGCATGGCCTGCGCCACCTCGCTGTCGCTGACCTTCACCACATGGTCCAGGTGCGGTATCAAGACCTGCAGGGCTGCCGCATCGGCCACGCGGCAGGCCATGCCGTCGGCCAGTTCGGTGGTCACCGCTGACTCGACCACGCGGCCCGCCGCGATCGAATCGGCGTAGGTGGTGGCGTGGGCGCTGACCACACCGACGATGCGCGCCCGGTGCCCCAGCGCCAGCTTGGCGGCAATGGCCGAACAGGCGCCCGATCCCTGGCCGATGGGCACATAGACCACGTCGAGCTGTGGCACGGCCCGGAAAAATTCCCACCAGTAGGTGCTCACGCCGCGCAGCAGGTCTTTGTGGTAGCTGGGCACCATGTGTGCACCGCGCTCGGCGGCCAGGTGCATGGCGTGTTCGCGGGCGGCCTGGAAGTCCTCACCGTGTTCGATCAGCTGCACGCCCAGTGCGCGCATGGCGTCGTTTTTCTCGGTTGAATTGCCCCGTGGCACCACGATGCTGCAGGCCACGCCGTGCGCTCGCGCGGCCCAGCCCATGCTCTGGCCGTGGTTGCCCCGGGTGGCGCTGATCACTTCACGCGGCATGTCGCCGCGTTGCCGGAGCTGGTCGAAATAGGTCAGACCTCCGCGAATCTTGAACGCGCCCACCGGCGTGTGGTTTTCGTGTTTGACCCAGCAGTCCGTGCCCAGGCGCTGGCTGAGCGTGCCCCAACGGTACTGCGGCGTGGCCTGAAAAGCGTGGTAAACCACCTCGGCGGCGGCCTCGATGTCTGGCAGGTTGGGCAGTTGGAGCGGCATGTTGGGCAACGGTGGGGTCAGATGGCCGAGCGCAGCGTGCGCGGGCCTTGGGGTGTATCGAGCTGTGCGGTGAGGGCGGCCGGCCCGGGCGCCACCGGCATGGCGCTCAGCCCGAGGGTGTCGAGCGCGTGCTGCAGCTGAGGCGCGTCCGGGTGGCTGAGGGTGAAGCTGCGCAGCGCGATGCCGCTGGCGGGCATGGCGTCGGCCGGGTGGGTGTCGCCCCACTGAATCAGCGTGGGCAGCGCGCCACCGAGCAGGCGCTGGCCGTCGTCGCGCACGCTGATGCGCCATTGCAGCAGGCCCTGCGGGGTGGGGCGCGAGGCGGCCAGCACCGGGCCGCGATCAAAGCCGAGGGCGCCCAGTTGCCGGGTTGCTGCGACCACGTCGGGCACGCTGGCCACCCAGTGCACCAGCTGCGGGCCGTGCTGTGCCAGCCGTGCCTGCAGCGCCGGGTCGTCCAGGTCGAACCAGCGTTTCAGCCCGGCCGGGCGCGTGGGCGTGGCCTGCGGGCGGATGGCGATGATTTCCAGGTAGGCGTGTGGTGCGTGTTCGCAGGCCAGCCGCAGCAGCCGGTTGTGGGTGCCAAACAGCGCGTGTTCACCGCCGGGGCCGGGCGCCACGCCCAGCGTGGCTTCGCACCAGGCCACGCCTTCGGCCAGCGTGCGCGCGGCCACCACCAGGTGGTCGAGCTGCGCGGGTGGCGGCGAGGTCACAGCGCCACCTGGCCGCTGATGCAGGTGACCGACTGGCCGCCGACCCACACCGTGCCGCTGGCGTCGCGCTCAATGAACACGCGGCCATCGCGCGCCATCGCCGTGCCTTGCGCGGCCACGTAGCGCTCGGGCGCCAGGCCAGCGCCGATCAGCCATTGCGCGAGCGCGGCGTTCAGGCTGCCGGTCACCGGGTCTTCGCACAGACCGTTGTTGCCGGGGAAGAAGGCGCGGACTTCAAACGCCGTGTCGCGGCCAGCGGGTTGCGGCCCCACCACGCCAATGTCCAGCCCGGCCAGCACCGCGCCGTCGGGCTTGAGGGCCAGCACCTGCTCGGCACTGCGCAGCATCACGCCACGCCAGTTCGGGCCGTTGTCGCACCAGGCGTGGGCCGTGATGTCGCTGCGCGCCACACCCAAACCTCGGGCAATGCGCTGCACATCGGTTTCGTCCAGCGGGCCGTTTTTGATCAACGGTGGTGCGGCAAAGGCTGAACGTTCGCCGTCGCGCTTGATCTTCACCAGCCCCACGCCACATTCCTGCACCACATGTTCGCCGCGCGGCACGCCGCCCGCTTCCAGCCACGCATGGCAGGTGCCCAGCGTGGGGTGACCGGCAAACGGCAGTTCACGCTCAGGACAAAAAATGCGCACGCGGTAGTCGGCCCCGCTGGCGCGGCCTTCGGGCGTGGGCGGCAGCACAAAGGTGCATTCCGACAGGTTGGTCCAGTTCGTGAAGTGCTGCATGGCCTCGGTGCTCAGGCCGGTGCCGTCGAGCACCACCGCGAGAGGGTTGCCCCGGTAGGGCGTGGCGGTGAACACGTCCACCTGGCTGAAGGGTCTGGATTTGAACAGGCTTGAGCGAGTGCGTGACCGCCTGGTGAACACGTCCACCTGGCTGAAGGGTCTGGATTTGGGATGCATGGGCGGTTTGGGTTCCGGAGCTGGAAGCTCCGGCTACGGTGGTTGTGGTCAGTGGCTGCTGCGGATGGCCCGGGCCAGCGCCGCTATGCCGGTGCGGATTTGTTCCACGTTGGCGGTCACAAAGCTCAGGCGCAGGGTGCGCGGGTCGGCGTGGTCGGCGTAAAACGCGCTGCCCGGCACAAAGGCCACGTTCTGTTCCACCGCCTTGGGCAGCAGTTCAATGGCACTCATGCCTTCGGGCAGGCGCACCCACAGGAACATGCCACCGTCGGGCTCGTTCCACTGCACGTCCAGCCCCGCCATTTCGGTTTTCAGGGCGTCCAGCATGGCGTGGCACTGGCGCTTGTACAGCGCGCGGATGGTGGGGATGTGGCGGTCCAGGAAGCCGTCTTTAATCACCTCGGCCACCACGCGCTGGTTGAAGCTGGGGCTGTGCAGGTCGGCCGCTTGCTTGGCCTGCAGCAGCTTGGGGTACACGCTGGGCGGCGCCACCAGAAAGCCCAGGCGCAGGCCGGGCGCGAGGATCTTGGAGAACGAACCCAGGTAAATGCAGCCGTCGGGGTTCAGCGCGGTCAGCGGTGTGGGCGGGGGCTGGTCAAACCACAAATCGCCATAGGGGTTGTCTTCCACCAGCGGCAGGCCCAGCCGGGCAGCGGCGGCCACCAAGGCTTGGCGTCGGGGCAGGTCCATGCTGCGGCCGGTGGGGTTTTGAAAGTTGGGCAACACATACAGAAAACGCGGCGCGGCCTGCGGGTTGGCCACCGGGTCCAGGTCCAGCGTCAGCAGGCGGCGGCGCTCCAGGCTTTCCGGGTGGTCAGCGCCTGCGCCCAGCTGTTCCAGCAGCGCGGCCACGTCCACACCGCCCGCGTCGCTGGCCACGCCTTCAATCACCGGCTCCATGGGCGAAAACGCCTGCAGCGCGCCCAGGTAGGTGGGCGTTTCCACCAGCACGCGGCTGCCCGCATCAATCAGCACCTTGCCCACCAGGTCCAGCCCTTGCTGGCTGCCGGTGGTGATGAGCACCTGCGCCGGGTCCACCGCCCAGGGCAGGCTGGCCGCCACCCACTCGCGCAGCGGCGCAAAGCCCTCGCTGGCGGCGTATTGCAGCGAGGCGCGACCGCTCTCCAGCCCGTGGCCGTGCAGCACGCGCTCACAGGCTTCGGCAAAGGCATCGACCGGAAAGGTTTCTGTGGACGGCAAACCGCCCGCAAAACTGATGATGCCGGGCTTCTCGGTCACTTTCAGAATCTCGCGGATCACCGACGGGTTCATCCGTTCAGCGCGCTGGGCCAGGGTCCAGGGGGTGTTCATGTGGGTTCTCCTTCTTGGGGGCCGTAGAAAACGACCCAGGTGACAAAGTCTTGACTGAAATCTTCGAAGCGGTGCGGTGCGCCTGCGGGCACGAACAACACATCGCCGGTTTGCACCTCACAGCGCTCGCCGTCGAGCCAGAAGCCCGAACGACCACGCTGCACCACGTACAGTTCGTCCTGTGTGTGAGGTTGCTGTATGTCTTGGCCCAGTTGCGATGTGGCGGGTGCGAAAAGCTCCACACTCATGCTGCCGTGCGCCAGCGCACGGACGAACGGCGTGCCGAGTGGGTAGTTTCCGCCGGGCGCTTGAGGCAAGGCTTTCAGGTGGTCTTGAAAGTCGGCTTTCATGTCACAGTTGCTTCACGGGTGTGGATGGGGTGGCGGGCACGGCCATGCGGCGGCCCATAAACACGGTGGCCACCACGGCGAGCGCAAAGCCCAGCGTGGTGAGGTCCAGCGATTCTCCCAGCAGCGGCACGGCGGCCACGATGCTGACGAAGGGTTGCAGCAGTTGCAGCTGGCTCACGCGCAGCGCGCCGCCCAGCGCCAGGCCGCGAAACCAGGCGAAGAAGCCGGCCCACATGGAAAACACACCCACATAGACCAGCGCCAGCCAGGCCGATGTGTTGATGGGCTGCTCGGGCCAGGTCAGCAGCGCGCCCGGCACGGTGATGGGCAGCGCCATCACGCAGACCCAGCTGATCACGCGCTCGGCGCCCAGCACCGGCGTGACCTTGGCACCCGCCACATAACCCACCGAAGCCGCCAGCACCGCGCCCACCAGCAGCAGGTCGGCCCAGGCCAGGCCAAAACCGTGCCCCTGCTGCAGGGCGCGCAACACGCTGTAGGCCGCCACCAGCAGGCTGCCCAGCCCGGCAAACAGCCAAAACCCCAGGCGCGCGCGCTGGTGCAACAGCCAGGCCGCCGCAGCGGCGGTGGCCAGCGGCAGCAAGGCGGTGATGACGGCCGCGTGGCTGGCGGTAACGTGGCGCAGCGCCCAGCCCAGCAGCAGCGGGTAGCCAATGGCATTGCCCAGCAGCGAAAGGGCCAGCGGTTGGCGGTGCTGCGGTGCCGGCAGCGGTGAGCGTGTGGCCAGCAGGTAGATCATGGACAAGCCCCCGGCCAGCGCCGCGCGGCCCCAGGTGACGAACCAGGGCGAGAGCTGCGGTGCGTCGGCCGTGCCGGTGGCCAGGCGTGTCATGGGCAAAGTCAGCGCAAACACCACCACGCCCACCAGGCCCAGCCACAGGCCCAGGGTCTGGTTGCGCTGGTCTTGTGCGGCCGACAGGCACACGCCGGTGGTCATCGCAAGCCCCCAGCGGTGTGCGTTGCCAGCCCGGTGCCCAGCATCCACACGGCGGTGAGCACCAGCGCCAGCGCCATGCAGCGGTTGAACACCAGCAAGCGCCCGCCGGTGGGCTGCCCGTCCACCACCGGCCCGGCCAGCCAGTGGCGCAGCAGCGAGCCCACCGTGGCATAGGTCAGGTTGCTGAAAAACGCATAGGCCAGCAACACCGGAAACACCTGCACAAAGCGTTCAGCCGCATCGGGCCGCCCGGCCACCCAGCCCGCCACAATGGACAGCGCCAGCATCCAGGCCTTGATGTTCAGAAATTGCAGCATCACGCCCTGGGTGAAGGTGACGTTCAGCCGCGCAGCATTCACCGCGCTCAGGCTGCGGCTGCCCGACAAGCGCCAAGCCAGCCACAGCAGGTAGCCCACACCGCCCAGCAAAATGCTCCAGCGCAGCAGCGGCAGCGCCACCACCAGCGCACCCACGCCGCCCGCGCACAACGCAAACAGCAGGCCCCAGCCCACCGGCACCGCACACACAAAGCGCATGGCGCGGCGCAGCCCGAAGTTGGCCGCCAGCGCGGTGGACAAGGTGGTGTTGGGCCCGGGGGTGAAGCTGGTGGCCGTGGCCAGCACCAGCAGCGCGCTGAATTCGGCGGCGTTCATGCGGCAGCCCCGTGGCGAATGGGCGCAAAGACAAAAAATGCTTGTGTGTGCATGGCAGACACTTTATCCTTTTAAAACCATACACAAGCCATACAGTTCAGGGGCTCAGTTCACAAACTGTGTGACCGGTTCGACTCATACACCCGCCATGTTCAACGACACCCCAACGCCCGACGCCCTGGCCAGCGCGCCTGCCCTCACGCGCACCGCCGCACAGACGCTGGCCGAGCAACTGGCGGCCCGGTTTGCCGACCGCATCCGCGACCGCCTGCTGGCCCCCGGTGCGCGCCTGCCCAGCGTGCGCCAATGCGCTGCCCAGCACGGCGTGAACCCGTCCACCGTGGTGGCCGCCTACGACCTGCTGCTGGCCCAAGGCCTGGTGCAGGCGCAGCGCAACCGGGGCTACTTTGTGCGCGACCGCGCACCCCTGCGCGAAAGCCTGAGCGACCGCAGCAAGACCGCCGCCACCGAAACCCACACCGAGACCACCCAGCCCCTGGCCGCGCCGGTGAACGCCGCCGCGCTCATTCGCGGCATGTTCCACCCGGCGGGTTCGCGGCCGCAGCCCGGCATGGGTGCCTTTCCGCCCGACTGGATGGCCTCCACCTTCATGCAAGCCGCCGTGCGCCGCGTCACCACACCGCAAGCGCTGGCCGACAGTTCGCTGCGCTACGGCGAGCCGCTGGGCGACGGCCACCTGCGCCGCGTGCTGGCCGACCGGCTGCAAGGCATGGGCCTGCCGGTGGGGCCGCAGCAGATCATCACCACCGTGGGCGCCACCCACGCGCTGGACATTGTGAGCCGCACCCTGCTGAAACCGGGCGATTGTGTGATGGTGGAGGAGCCCGGCTGGGCGGTGGAATTCGCCCGCCTCGCCGCCATGGGCATGCGCATCTTGCCGGTGCCACGCGGCCCCGCCGGGCCCGACCTGGCGGTGATGGCGCGCTACTGCGAAGCCCACGCGCCCAAGCTGTTCGTCAGCGTGAGCGTGTTGCACAACCCCACCGGTTACAGCCTGTCGCCCGCCAGCGCCCACCGCGTGCTGCAGTTGGCCCAGCAGCACGACTTTTGCGTGGTGGAAGACGACACCTACGGCCACATCGCCCCCGAACACGCCACCCGCATGAGCGTGCTCGACGGTTTGCAGCGCACCATCTATGTGAGCGGTTTCGCCAAAATTCTGGCGCCCAACTGGCGCGTGGGCTACCTGGCCGCACCTGCCGAATGGGTGGAGCGCCTGCTGGACACCAAGCTGCTGACCACCCTCACCACGCCCAGTCTGCTGGAGCGCGCCCTGGCGCACTGCATTGAACAAGGCCAACTGCGCCGCCACGCCGAACGCATCCGCACCCGGCTCGACGCCGCCCGCAGCCGCAGCGCACGCCTGGCGCTGGCGGCGGGCTGCCGCTTTGTGTCAGAGCCCGCTGGTTTGTTTGGTTGGGTTGATACCGGCGTGGACACCGAAGCCTTGTCGCAACGCATGCTCGACGAAGGCATTCTGATCGCCCCCGGCGCCCTGTTCCACGCCGCCCGCGCGCCCAGCACGCTCATGCGCATCAACTTCGCCACCACGCAAGACACGGCGTTTTGGTCGGTTTACCGCCGGTTGGTGGCGGGGTGAAATGTCACGATGAACCGCAGCTGCATGGGTGAAGCGTGCCCCCACCCCAACCCTCCCCCAGAGGGGGAGGGAGCCAGACATGGTGCGCCCAGACCCTCCGCAAGGAGCCAGACATGGCGTTCTCAGGCGTCGCGCATCGGGGGTGTCTTGCTCCTTCCACCTCTGGGGGAAGGTTGGGATGGGGGCTCTGCGCACCTTTCAACACGAGAGCGGCTGACCGCTCACGCCCTCAACTCCCACCCAAGGTTTCCCAGCGTTCCATGGCCTGCAGCCATTCCGCTTCCACCTGCGCATGCCGGGCCGCCAGTTGCGCGGCGCGGGCCGGGTCGGCTGAAAACAACTGACCATTGTTGAGCTGCAGGTCCAATTCGGCCTGCTCGGCCTCCAACTGGGCTATGCGCTCCGGCAGTGCGTCCAGCTCGCGCTGTTCTTTGTAGCTCAACTTTTTCTTGGTGGCGGGGGCAGAAGGGGCAGCGGCGGGGGCCGCTTTGCCCGCCGGTGCGCTGGCCGGGGCCGTGCTTTTCTCGCGCTGCAAAGCCTCGGCCCGGGCCGACTGCGTCAGCCAGTCCTGCACGTCGCCCACGTACTCGCGCCAACGGCCTTCGCCCTCGCTCACGATGGTGCTGGTCACCACGTTGTCCAAAAACCGGCGGTCGTGGCTGACCAGAAACACCGTGCCCTCGTACTGCTGCAACAGGTCTTCCAGCAGCTCCAGCGTGTCAATGTCCAGGTCGTTGGTCGGCTCGTCCAGCACCAGCACATTGGCCGGGCGCGCAAACAGCCGCGCCAGCAACAGCCGGTTGCGCTCGCCGCCCGAGAGCGTGCGCACCGGCGCATTGGCCCGCGCTGGTGAAAACAAAAAGTCGCTCAGGTAGCTCTTCACGTGGGTGCGTTTGTTGCCAATCTCGATCCACTCGCTGCCCGGGCTGATGAAGTCTTCCAGCGTCGCGTCCAGGTCAATCTGGTCGCGCATCTGGTCAAAATACGCCACGTTTTGCTTGCTGCCCAGGCGCACCGTGCCGCTGTCGGGGGCCAGCTCGCCCAAAATGATCTTCAACAGCGTGGTTTTGCCCGCGCCGTTCGGGCCAATCAGGCCAATCTTGTCGCCGCGCAAAATCGTGGCCGTGAAGTCTTTGATCACCGTGCGCAGGGCGCCGTCCGCCGTCGGGTAGGCCTTGGTCACCTTCTCCAGCTCCGCCACAATTTTTCCACTGGCGTTGCCGCTGGCCACCTCCAGCTTCACGCTGCCCAGGGCATCGCGCCGCTGTGCACGTTGTGTGCGCAGCGCTTCCAGCCGGGTGATGCGGCCCTGCGCCCGCGTGCGCCGCGCCTCCACGCCCTTGCGAATCCACACCTCTTCTTGCGCCAGCAGCTTGTCGGCGCGCGCGCTGATCACCGCCTCTTGCGCCATTTGCTCTTCTTTGAGCACCTGGTACTGCGCAAAATTGCCCGGGTAGCTCAGCAGCCGCCCCCGGTCCAGCTCCACCATGCGCGTGGCCACCCGGTCCAAAAACGCCCGGTCGTGGCTGATCGTCACCACGCTGCCCTTGTATTCCAGCAGCAGGTCTTCCAGCCAGGTGATGCTGTCCAGGTCCAGGTGGTTGGTGGGTTCGTCCAGCAGCAACACGTCGGGCCGACTCACCAGCGCCTGCGCCAGCGCCACCCGTTTCTTGTTGCCGCCCGAGAGCGCGCCCACCAGCACGCTGCCCTCCAGGTGCAGGCGGTGCAGCGTTTCTTCCACCCGCTGCTCCCAGTTCCAGGCGTCCAGCGCCTCAATGCGGTTCTGCAGCGCGTCCAGGTCCAGCCCGTCGGCGCCGCTCAAATACAGGTCGCGCGCCGCCCGCGCATCGGCCAGGCCCACGCTGGCCGCCTCAAACACGCTGCTGGCCAAATCCAGAATGGGCTCTTGCGGCACATACGCCACACGCAGCCCGGTTTGCACCTGCACGGTGCCATCGTCGGGCTTCTCCAGCCCGGCCAGAATTTTCAGCATCGACGACTTGCCAGTGCCGTTGCGGCCAATCAGACCCACACGCTCCTGGGCCTCCAGCGCAAAGTCGGTGTGGTCCAGCAGCGCCACATGGCCAAAGGCCAGTTGCGCGTTCTGCAAGGTAATGAGTGCCATGAAATTGCCAAAGTAAAGTTGCGGCGATTATCCCAGTCGGCCATCACCGTGATGGGCCTTGAGGCGGCATCGGGTCAGCAGTGCACACGTATCCGATTGCAACCAATCGCAACAGCCGGTCCAGGCAACAACGCTGTCGCTTCCCCCATTTGGGGGAGCGTGGCGCATGCGGAGCACAGACAAGTCGGGTGAATTTGTAAATAAAACCGGTTTGTAGCCCGTAACGACACCACCTGTCGTCGGCAGTTTCTAAGATCGCTTACATCCATTCCCGAGCCGCCCACAGCGCCCCGGCCCATCCCTGTCATCGCTACCTGTTGACGCTCGAAAAGCCACCATGCCCAAGCCGGATACCCACAACGCAGAACGCGACACACTCGCCCCGCGCCTCACAGCCATTTTGCGAAAACTCAACGACGGAGAGAAGCTGGTGCCGCGCGAGCTGGCCGATGAGTTCAACGTGGGCATCCGCACCATTCAGCGCGACTTGACCGAGCGCTTGGCGTTTCTCGATCTGGAAAAATCCAACGGAGCCTACAGTCTGCCTGTCCACAATCTGGGCCGGCTGGGCTTTGCCGACTTGCAACGCTTTGCCAGCCTGGCCGGCGTGAGCGGCCTGTTCCCGTCGCTGGACAGTGGGTTTTTGCGCACCCTGCTCAACGCCCACCTCAAAAACAGCAGCGCCCTGCTGGTTCAAGGCCAGAGCTTTGAAGACCTGGGCGACAAGCGCGCCCAATTTGACCGCACAGACCAGGCCATTCAAGAACACAGGCTTTTGAGCTTCACCTACCAAAAAGACACCGGCCCCAAAACCTACGCCGGCGCCGAGCCCTACAAGCTCATCAACCACGCGGGCGTGTGGTATTTGGCGGCCGTGGACAACGGGCAAATGAAGGCATTCACTTTCAGCAAAATTGAAGCACTGGACGTGTCGCTGGCCTGCTTTGTGCGCGAAACACACCACGAGCAAATGCTGCTGGACGAAGACAGCATCTGGCTCAACGCCAACAAGACCGAAGTGGTGCTGAAAGTGTCCAAACCGGCAGCACACTATTTTTTACGCCGCAAACTCATTGGCAGCCAGACCATCGAAAAAGAACTGGAAGACGGCGGCCTGATCGTCTCCGGCAAGGTGGCCCACCCCAACCAGATTCTGCCCATCGTGCGCTACTGGATTCCTAATGTGCGCATCATCAGCCCAGAGGGTTTGCAGACCACGCTGGAAGTTGAAATGAAAGCCTATTTGCATTTGTGACTTCTACTATCCATCGTTGCGTCTGATGTCAAGTTCCACACAGGACGGCATAGAACCGTTTATTGTCGTCGTAAATGTATATTGTCAATCCCAATAAGAAGTTAATTTGTCATCTGTGCTGGCTTGGTTCTTAGGGATGTTCTCAAATTTGCAGAAGAACTTTCGATAGAAATTTATCAATCGCATCTTAATATTAATTGAAAATTATATGTCCTCGATAAAATCCGAAAAACTAATTGCAGTCTTTAATCAACTTCGCGTAGATTGCCTCAATTGGAGAAAAGCTTTTAATAAGCCAGATTACGATGATCGTTTTGGAGATCTTCATGACTTGCAAAAAGATTTGATCGAAAAGCTCAGGCGATTTGCGAGTGATGAGCAAAATTTAAGTATCGGAATTATGGGTCAAGTCAAAGCGGGTAAAAGCAGTTTCCTAAATGCAGTTTTATTTGATGGTGTACCTGTTCTACCTGAGGCTGCAACGCCAAAGACTGCGAATCTTACGCGAATTATATATGGTGAAAAACCAATTCTTACAGTCACATATTATGAGCAAGAAGAGTGGAATGAGTTGATAAGACTTGCGATTCCAGAAAACTCAAGCGCAGAAGGAAAGGTGGCTCGGGAACTTATAAAATTGGCTTCTGATAACAAGTTGAACATCAGTACCATTTTGAAAAAAGGTTCGGAAAAAATTGAAGCTGGTGATGAGCAAGAATTGAGAAAAAAACTGAATGACTACGTTGGTGAAAATGGAAAATTCACAGCTCTAGTAAAAATGACAGAGATCGCATTACCTCGTCCTGAACTTAAAGGATATGAGGTTGTAGATACTCCGGGCATGAATGACCCAGTTGTCAGTCGTGAAGCAAAAACAAAAGAATACATGGCCCAATGCGACGTTGTTTTTTTTCTGTCGCGTTGCGGCCAATTTTTAGATGCGAAAGATTTGGAGCTGCTATCTCGTCTTCTACCCGGCAAAGGCGTTAAACGGATATATTTGGTAGCAGTCCAATTTGATTCAGCTATTTTAGATGATGGTCCTGACTGCTCCAGCTTAACTGAAACTGAGAAAAATATTCATGATAGTCTTTTGAAACGATCTATCGACGAAATTGATAAATGCATAGAAATGCACAGAAAAGTTGGGCATCTGGAGATGGCAAAATTACTGATAACATTAAAAATACCAATATTTACCAGCAGCTATGCACATGGTATCGGTGCTTGGCCGATGGAACGTTGGAGGTCCCAAGAAAGTATTGCGTGGATACATGATCGAATCAATGATTTGTCGATCGAAAGCTGGGGTGGCAAATCGCTCACTCAAAATGAATGGCTGCGAATAGGGAACTTTCCGAAGGTTTTATCAACTTTTGATATTGCTCGTAAAGACAAAGCAGCACTCATTGAGCAGCAAAGACAATGCATATTGCCGGAGTCAGAAAGAAACCTTCAAGTTTGGCGTAAAGAGTTGCAAGAAACTGTGATAGATCGTTCAACCATGTTGAGGAAATCGGATCTGGCACAATTGGAGAAAAAGAAATTAGAATGTCAAAATCGGCTGACCCAAATGGTGGCAGCCATGAAAAATGAAATATCAGCGGAGAAATCTAATGCCAATAAAGTGCTTAGGGAAATTTTACAGCGCCTCAAAAACAGTGACAAAAGGGTTGGAGATTTTCGGGTGCAAACGGGCGTTGAATCCTACCAAGTATTTTCGCATACGGAAAGTACAAAAAAATTACTAAATCCGCTTTCTTGGCTGAGTAAACCCAGAGATGTGTATGAAACACGCTATCGTGATTATCAATACATTTCCCGTGCCGATGCAGTCGAGCAAGTCATGCTTTACGGGAAAGATCAAGCCAGTGGTATTCAACGTGAATTTGACAAAGTTGTTTCAGTAAAAATACTACGTGCAAAGCTGCAACAAGTACTTCTTGAGCAACTTGAAGCTGGGGATAAAAATTTTGATCCAGGGCATTTCCGAAACACATTTGGACACGTCATTTCTCAATTAAAACTCCCCGTCTTGCAATTGGAATACGGTGGTGCAATTCAATCTATTACGAATCAGTTTGCCAGTGAGCTTCGAGATACTGCTGATGCTGAGCATTTACGCCAAGCTACTGTGGATGCAAAGCAGACCGTGCATGACGATTTGCATAAGGAATGCAGCAGCAAGGTAGGTGCACTATGCCATGCATTGGACACTATCGTTGATCACCTAGCCAATGAAATGCCCACAAGACTGCATCAAGAAATGGAGCAATTACGCGTTGCGTTTGCTAACAAGGAACGCGAATTAGACCAATATAATGCGCTACTTAAATTAATTTCGTCACAAAAATAAGTATACGTCGCACCTTGTCTATCGATTTTCATCAAGAGGTATTCACATGTTTAAAATTCAAGAGTTGCTGCTACAAACACTTCCAATCGCAAATGCATTAACAGCCAAATATAACCCCCCTGCTGAGATGAAAAATGTAGTTAGCACACAAGATGTATTCGAAAATTCAGTGCGGAATTTCATAGTCAGAACACCTGTTGTAGGAGGATTTAGCGCTGGCAAATCACGATTGCTGAACGCTTTTGCGCACCAAGAAGGACAGGAGCCGCTATTCAGCGTTGAGGTTACGCCGGAGACTGCGGTACCCGCCGAATTAGGATATGGTGAAAATGACCAATTTATCGGGCGTTTTTCCGATGGTCGTACCGTTAAATTAACACGCAAGCAAGTTCAGAAAAATGATCTGGCTGTTCTGCAAAGAAAATCTGAAAATCATCCTGCTGGTTGGGTAGAGGTAAGCCTAAACATTCCACAGCTTGCACAAATTCCACATATACGTATTGTGGATATGCCTGGTTGGAATTCAAATGCACAAGCACATAACCAAGCCATTGATGGTTATGTGTCAAACAGCCTAGCCTACTGCGTAGCTGTCAGCGCGGATGAGGGCACAGTTCGGGATGATATTCGCAAGCTATTGAACGAACTCCGACTTCACAACATGCCGGTAGTCGGTATAGTGACCAAAGCAGATAAGAAGCCACCCAATGACATCGAAGCTGTGAAAATGAAAGTCGCGCAAGAGCTTGAAACCATCATGGGGAAACCACCTGTTCGCATGATCGCTATTTCCGCAGTGTCCAAGCGAATTGGTGTCGGGGAATTTACACAAGCACTTCTTGAGCTTGAAGTGATGGCAGAACCTGTTTTCAGACAAGCCATAGTGGCGCCCTGGCTGGAGCGCATGGGAAATTTGCAAAAAAGAGTGGAAACCCTTTGCAATGGAATTGACTGTGAAAGTGAGACCATACATGCGCAGCTGCAAACTGCACAGCAAAGCTACGACCGCTTCAATAACGAATTGCAAAGTCAAACGGACGAACTACAAAGCCGATTAGCTGTGATACTTGATAAAATTGCAGGTCGAATCAAGAGCACACTAACCTCACAACTCAGCGGGTTGACCAATACTGCCGCTAGTGGAGGAGATATGCAAATTGCGGTCAATGAGGCGGTGCGGTTATCTGTAACCATGGGTTTAGATGAGGACTTTAAACCCGAAGTACATCGATATTTAACTAATGTACAAGCGGTGGTGCCAAAAGACGTTGTTATTGATCTTTCATTGAGTTTGCCCAGCGCTCAGATAGGTAACTCATCTGATTTTGATTGGAAAAAAGGTGCTTTAGCTGCCTTGCCTGCCATTGTTGCTATACCTGTATTTGGCCCTATTGCAACACTCGTTAGTGGTGTCCTTCTTGTATTTCTTAGTACTGCATTCGGTAGTAAATCATCGACTCCAAAAGTCGATCCTGAAGTCGCGAGGCGAGAATATATTAGGAGTCAGTTGGCCAACAATATCATTCCAAAGGTGGCAAACGATGTTTCTGAAAAAATTCGCCCTGAATTACAAAAACGCATCGAGGATGCCAAGAATGCAATCAAAGAATCCGTTAAAACGGAGCAGGCAAATCATGAAAAAACGCTTCTTCGGTTAAAAACGGAGCTAGAACAGGGACAAGCTGCATTCAAGATGAAGCTCAAGACTTACCAGGCAGATTTAGGTGTAATTAAAGATTTTATTGGTAAAATTAATAACTCTTAATGTGTGAAGTTTGGATATACGAAGTAATCATTTAATCTACTGTCGTCCGTTGATGAAAATACCTTATATTAGCCCAAGCGAACTGGTTTCGCGCTATGGTTTTATGTGTCGCAGCACTGCGCACCAGCCTTTTAATAGTGTGCAGATTATTGAGGAGGATCTGAGGAGGTTGGAGCATTTAATCAAGGTGGATCTTGTCAATCTATCGCGCAAGGAAAGTCCTAGTGACTTCATTGAAGTCTATACGGCAATGCTTCATGAGTTGGATAGATTTAAGATGTTTTGCATCTACCCAGCTACTGCGACAAAATTTGTCGTAGCTATAGGCGGGGCATTTAGTGCTGGAAAATCCAGTTTGATTAATAAACTTCTCGGCGTAAAACTATTGCCTTCTGATATTGCAAAGGTGACTTCCCAGCCTACTTTTGTACTGCATGGCTCAAAAAATGAAATTCATGCACTTAATTTGCATGGCCACCCCATTTTGCTATCCGAGTCTGAGTTTGCTTCGCTTAAACACGGAAAGGGTGGGGAGTTGGAAAAATACGGCAGCCAAATAGCAGGTATTTTGCAAAATGTTTTTATAACTCGAACTGACTTTAAATGGGAAAACTTAGCCATTTCGGATACGCCCGGATATAACCCCGATGACTCTCACTCGCATGGACGATTGGATGCGCAACTGGCTCAGTCTCAATTAAATGCAGCGAATGCAATAATCTGGACTGTTGATATAAACAAAGGAACCATGACCACTAGCGATATGCAGTTTTTGGGGGCACTTAGTCCCGAAATACCGCTTCTTGTAGTTTTGACAAAGGCAGACAGTAAACCAAATGCTGATGTTGAGAAGGTATTGCTGGAGGTTCGAAATAAATTATCGCAATATGGTATTCCTGTCGTCGATGTTATTGCCGTAAGCACCAGAGCCAGTTTGGTGAATTCAATAAACTCAATCACCAAATATTTTAACAAATGGAATGCGAGCAAAGCAGTGCCGACATTTGCGCGTAATTTCTCGATTTTGTTCTCGCGTTACTCAAATTATCTTGATTCGGAAAGAGCTCATGCGCTCGCCCAGCTTGGGTATGTCAATAAAATTCTGGCGCAGCAGAACGTTGGTGGTTTAGAACCCATCCATGACGCGGCGAAAGACCGTATTGCAGTGTTAGAAAATGAAGTATTTCCATTGTTGAAAAAAATAGAATTTGATTTCTTTTCAACTTTAAAAAAAGCATACGCTAAAGTAGGTAAGCTCCCGATATGCCCGATTTTGCAACCTGCTCCCAAATCAACATTGCTACATGCTGGAAGAGTTTGGTTGTATGGTATTGCGAATAAACAGCATTCAGCAGCGCAGGAAATTGAAATTTACTCTACATCCGAGCAGTTCGATAAATTTGTACCAGAGGAGTTTTGGCAGCAGTGGAGTGATATCAATAGTAAAGTGATTGATAAAACTGTAGCTGCCAAGAGAATTTTGGAAAAAAAATATAGTGCTAATGATGATGGAACGATCACAGATGATAAAACAAAGCATGTTTGGAAGCGAATTGATGCGGCGAAGGCGAAAAATTACCATTGGATCTTGAAATACTTGGCTGTATTTGTTTTGGGTGGCTCTGTTGTATTCGGTTATTTTTCACTCTTCGACAATGATAGTCAATTAACTCTGAGAACTTTTGCTACAAAGCTAGGGCTAGATCTAACACCAACAACAAAATGAATTTTTAGCATGCTGAAAAGGCCTTCGGCAATAAAATTCTTGCTGAAGTGAAGACTCTGCTGGTTGACAATGCCAGCCTTTCCTGCGTATTCCTTTACGCCGAGATCGTGGCGTATTGCCTGAAACAGACGGTGGCTCGGTAACGCCATCACCACAACTGGCCACATCGCCATGCCCATCCGCCCCCATGCCCACACCTACATCTGCCCGCAATGCGGTTGGTCCAAAACCGTGGCGCCGCGCAGCGATGCGTTGGGGCCGGGGGAGCATTTCTCGCGCTGTCCGGCTTGTGGCCATGGCAGCTTGGTCACCCGGCCTGCGGATGCGCTGGCCTCCGCGCTGGCGGCTGGTTTGCAAACCCTAGGCAAGCTGTGGCGGCGTTGATGTGAATGTGAGGCAGGCCCCGTCTGCCGCAGCTTCCCGCACAATGCGGTTCAAATGCCAACAGCATTTTTGTCTTTCCATCCCTGCCATGACCCGACCTGCGCCCCAGCCAGTCCCTGCCACAGCGGATGCCGCTGTCCAGCCCGACAGCGGTCCCACCCCGCGCAAGCGCCTGACCATCGGCTTGCAAACCCTGTCGCGCCTGATGGAAGATGGCTGTTACTACGCTGACAAATCGGGCTTTGCGGTGGACTTGGCGCAGACGGGCACCTACTATTTCCTCAGCCGCCCAAGGCGTTTTGGCAAAAGCCTGTTTCTGGACACGCTCAAAGAAATGTTCGAGGGCAACAAGGCATTGTTCAAAGGGCTGGCTGCCGAAAACCGATGGGATTGGACGAAAAAGCATCCGGTGATTCGCATCAGCTTTGGCGATGGCGTGTTGCAAAGCCGGGCTGAACTGGATGAACGCATACGCGGGTTGCTGTTGGACAACCAGCGCCTGCTGGGCGTGACCTGCACGCAAACCAGCACCGGCATCAGCGGGCAATTTTCCGAGCTGATTGCCCAAGTCCACCAAGCCAGCGGCCAGCGCGTGGTGGTGCTGATTGACGAATGCGACAAGCCGGTTCGGGACAACATCGCCGACAGCGCTACGGCCTCCAAAATGCGCATGGGGTTGATGAACCTGTATTCCGTCTTGAAAGATGCCAACGAGCACCTGAAATTTGTACTCCTCACCGGTGTGAGCAAGTTCAGCACGGCCAGTATGTTCTCGGGGCTGAACAACCTGCAAGACATCACGCTGGACCCGCGCTACAGCGGCCTGTGCGGATTCACCGACAACGATGTGGACACGGTATTTGCCCCCGAGCTGCCGGGCTTGGACCGCGAAGAAATCCGCCGCTGGTACAACGGCTACAACTGGCTGGGCGAGCGTGTTTACAACCCGTTTGATGTGCTGGAGCTGTTTCACCACCGCGTGTTCACACCTGACTGGGTGGAAGCCGACCCACCCGCCTTTCTCATCCAGTTGCTGGCCGAGCGGCAGGTGTTCACACCCAAGCTGGGGCAGGCCGTGGGCGAGGAAGGGTTGTTGTCCACGTTGGATGTGGACGACATCGTGCCGGAAGCACTGATGTTTCAGGCCGGGTATTTGACGGTTGATTCGGTCAGGAAAATTCCGGGTCGACAAGTGCTCACGCTTAAATACCCCAACAAGGGAGTGCAGGCCAGCATGAACAGCAGCCTGCTCAAGCATTGGTGCGGCGGGTCTTCGATCCCCGGCCCGCACATCAGCCAACTGTACGACCTGCTGCTGGCCAACGACCTGCCCGCGCTGCAGCCGCTGTTTCACGCCTTCTTTGCCACCATCCCGCGCGACTGGTACCGCAACAGCCCGATTGCGCAGTACGAGGGCTACTACGCTAGCATCTTCTACAGCCACTTTGCCGCGCTGGGCTTGGACATCCGATTAGAAGACGCCACCAACCAAGGCCGCATCGACATGGCTGTGCTGTTCAACGGCTATGTGTATATCTTTGAGTTCAAGGCCATTGATGGCAACCCGCAGGGCAAGGCCTTGGAGCAGATCAAAAACAAGCACTACGCAGAAAAGTACCGCGCACGGGGTGAACCGATTCACTTGATCGGGGTGGAGTTCAACAAAGCCAGCCGTAACATCGTGGGCTTTGAGGTGGAAGCGGCTTGAAGCCCTGATCCACGCGCACCAGCAGCCAAATCACGCCGTTGTCCACACGGTTGATGGAGTCCATGTGGTTTTAGACGGCTTATGCATGTCGTTTTGGACGGTTCGTCTATGTTGTTTTGGACGGTTGCCAGATGCATAAGGTGATGGGCATTGAGGTCAAGGCGGCAGCTACCGTGTCGGCCGTCGATTTCAAGGGGCTGCGGCGGCTCAAGGAGCACACCGGCAATGACTTCATCGCCGGCATCGTCCTGTATGACGGTGACAAGGCACTTCCTTTTGGCGAGGGCATGTGGGCGGTCCCGCTGGCCGCGCTGTGATTCCGTTTCCAGATCCATCGTGAACGCGAAGGCGAAGCGCAGACAGTACAAACGTACGGCAAGCGAAGCCGACAAAGTGCACGGTTGAAATGGAAATGGAATGAGACGCCCTGGGTGTTCAATCCGGCAACACCGCCGTCACTTCAATCTCGACCTTGGCCCGTTCTTCCACCAAGGCACTCACTTCCACGCAGGTCATGGCGGGGAAGTTTTTGCCCAATATCTCGCGGTAGACCGTGCCCAGCTCGCGCAGGCGGGCGTTGTATTCCACCCGGTCCACGATGTACCAGGTCATGCGCACCATGTGTTCGGGGCCGGCACCGGCGCAGGCCAGCACGGCGTGGATGTTGGCCAGCGCCTGGCGGGTCTGGGCGATGAAGTCGTCGCTCTCGAATTGTTGGGCGCTGTTCCAGCCGATTTGCCCGCCGACAAAAATCAGCGTGCCGCGCGCGGCCACGCCGTTGGCGTAGCCCTTGGGGGTGGCCCAGCCGGGCGGTTGCAGGTGTTTCATGGTGTGGTGGGTGTTGGGAGCGTTGCGGATTCGGTGGCCCGTTTGCGCAGGGCAAAGCGCTGCAGCTTGCCGGTTTCGGTGCGCGGCAGTTGCGCCACAAACACCACGTCGCGTGGGTATTTGTAGGGTGCCAGGGTGTGTTTCACATGGTCTTGCAGCGTTTTGGCTTGCGCGGCGTCGGCCACTTCGCCGGGCTTGAGCACCACGTAGGCCACCACGATCATGCCGCGCTCGTCGTCGGGTCGGCCCACCACGCCGCACTCGGCCACCGCCGGGTGTTGCAGCAGGGCGGCTTCCACTTCGGGGCCGGCCACGTTGTAGCCGGCGGTGATGATCATGTCGTCGGTGCGGGCCTGGTAGACGAAGTAGCCGTCGGCGTCTTGCATGAAGGCGTCGCCGGGGAAGTTCCAGCCGTCTTGCACGTAGGCGGCCTGGCGCGGATCGTCCAGGTACCTGCAGCCGGTGGGGCCTTTCACTGCCAGGCGGCCCACGGTGCCGCGTGGCAGCTCGCGGCCTTGCTCGTCCACGATCTTCGCTTGGTAGCCCGGCACCACGCGGCCGATGGCGCCGCGCTTCACGTCCGCTGGCGCGGCGGAGATGAAGATGTGAAACATCTCGGTGGCGCCGATGCCGTCGAGCATTTCCAGGCCACTGGCGTCTTTCCAGAGCTGGCGGGTGGCGTCGGGCAGACCCTCGCCCGCGCTGACGCTGATGCGCAGCTTTCCGATGCCGTGCTGTTGGGCGAAAGCCGCCATCTGCCGGTAGAAGGTGGGCGCGGGGTAGCAGAGGGTGGCGCCCACTTGGCCGATGAGTTTCACCATGGCTTCGGGCGTGTACGGAATGCTGGGGAAGTAGACCGAGGCCCCGGCCCACATGGGGAAGATGAGCAGGCCGCCCAGGCCGAAGGTGAAGGCCAGCGGTGGTGAGCCCATGACGATGTCGTCGGGCGTGGCGCGCAGCACGTGGCGCGGCCAGGTTTCGCAGGCGGCGAGCACATCGCGGTGGCTGTGCACCGCCGCCTTGGGGCTGCCGGTGGTGCCCGAGGTGAAGGCCAGCAGCGCGATGTCGTCGGCGCGGGTGGGGCAGGGCGTGGCGGTGTCGCTGGCGTGGCGGGCCAGCGCTTCCAGGGAGCCGTCCACGGCGTCGCCGGTGTTGAACAGGCGCAGGGGCAGGGCGGCGGTTTCTGGGCTTTGTGCCAGCGCGGCTTTGAGTTCGTCTTGCAGCTTCGCGTCGCACAGCGCGGCCGACGGCTTCGACTTGTCGATGATGGCCTTGAGTTCGGTGGCGCGCAGCAGCGGCATGGTGGCCACCGCGATCAGGCCGCTCTGCACCACGGCCAGCCAGGCCAGTGCCATGGCCACCGAGTTGCCGCCGCGCAGCAGCACCCGGTTGCCGGGTTGCAGGCCCGTCTGTGCCAGCACATTGGACAGGCGGTTCACCTCGGCGCGGGCTTGTGCATAGGTGAGCGTGCGCTCGTCGCTGCGCAAGAACGGGCGGTCGGCGTGGCCATGGGCTTGCGCGCGGTCAAACAGCGCCTGCACCAGGTTGAGGGGCGTGTCTGGCGCTTGCAGGGCTTGCAGCTCGGGCAGGTCGTAGCGCAGCTCGGGCTCCTGTTCGGGCGGCGGCAGGCGGTCGTGAACAAACCGATCCACTTGGGCTGAAAGCATATTGATCTCCTTGACGCGGTTCATACACGGGGGTGTTTCATCTCAAAGCGTGTTTGCCCAAAATGAGCAACTGCACCTCGCTTGCGCCCTCGTAGATGCGCAGCGAGCGGATGTCGCGGTACAGGTGTTCGATCACGTTGCCCACCTGCACGCCGCGTCCGCCAAACATTTGCAGCGCCATGTCGATCACGCGCTGGGCGTTTTCGGTGGCGGTGAGCTTGGCGCTGGCTGCTGCTGCGGTGTAGGCCGATGTGCCCGCGCCTTGGGTGGCGCTGCAATCGCGTTGCCAGGCGGCGCGGTAGGTGAGCAGGGCGGCAGCGTCGATCAGCGCACTCATTTCGCCCAGCCGGGCCTGCGTGAGCTGGAAGTCGGCCAGGGTCTGGCCAAACATTTTGCGGCTTTTGGCGTGCGCCACGGCCTCGGCGAAGGCGCGGCGTGCCATGCCCAGCGCGGCAGCCGCCACCGAGGCGCGAAAGATATCCAGCGTCTGCATGGCGAGTTTGAAGCCGCCGTTGACGGTGCCGACCAAGGCGTCGTGCCCCACGGTGCAGTCGGTGAAGGTGAGCGTGGCCAGCGGGTGCGGCGCCATCACCTGGATGTGTGCGCTGCTGTCCAGGCCGGGCGCGTCGGCGTCCACGATGAATGCGCTGATGCCGCGCGCACCGGCGTCGGGTTCGGTTTTGGCGAATACCACATAGAAGCCGGCCATGCCGCCGTTGCTGATCCAGGTTTTCTGGCCGTTGAGCGTCCAGCCACTGGCGGTGGGGGTGGCGCGCAGGGCCATGGCAGCCACGTCGGAACCGGCGTCGGGTTCGCTCAGTGCAAAGGCGGCAATTTTCTCGCCGCAGGCAACCGCAGGCAGATAGGCCGCCTGCTGCTCGGGCGTGCCGGCCAGCGTGATGGCGCCGCTGCCCAGGCCTTGCATGGCAAAGGCGAAGTCGGCCAGGGGCGAGTGGTAGGCCAGCGTTTCGCGCAGGATCACCAGCGCACGCGAGTCCAGCGCGGGCAGGGCGCCACCGTGGGCGGCGGGCACGCAGTAGCGCAGCCAACCACCCGCGCCCAGGCGCTGCACCCAGTCTTTGCAGGCGGCGCGGTCGTCGGTTTCGTCCACGCGCTGTTCGCGCGCCCAGGCCACCAGGCCGTGGGCCAGGGCGCGGTGGGTGTCGTCGAAAAACGGCAGTTCGAGGTGCGCGGTGGGCACCAGCGCGCCGTGGGGGTGGGGGTGTTCAAAGGCGACCATGTCAGTCTCCCTGGAACTGTGGGCGCTGTTTGGCCGCAAAGGCTTCGTAGGCGCGTTTGAAGTCCTGCGTCTGCATGCAGATGGCCTGGGCCTGGGCTTCGGCTTCGATGGCCTGGTCCAGCGTCATGGCCCATTCCTGGTGCAGCATGGTTTTGGTCATGCCGTGGGCGAAGGTGGGGCCTTGGGCCAGTTGGGCGGCCAGTTTGTGCGCGGCGGGCAACAGGGCTTCGCTGTCGTGCAGGGCGTTGAAGAAGCCCCAGGCCTGGCCTTCTGGTGCTGTCATGGCGCGGCCTGTCAACAGCAGTTCGCTGGCGCGGCCCTGGCCGATCATGCGCGGCAGCAGGGCGCAGGCGCCCATGTCGGCGCCAGCCAGGCCCACGCGGGTGAACAGGAACGCGACGGTGGCCGATGGCGTGCCCAGGCGCAAATCCGAGGCCAGGGCCATCATGGCGCCCGCACCGGCACACACGCCGTCGAGCGCGGCCACGATGGGTTGCGGGCAGGCGCGCATGGCGCTGACCAGGGCGCCGGTCATGCGGGTGAAGGCCAGCAGCTCGGGCATGGTCATCTGGGTCAGCGGCCCGATGATTTCGTGCACGTCGCCGCCGGAGCAGAAGTTGTTGCCCGCGCCGGTGAGCACCACGGCCTTGATGTCGGTGGCGCGTTGCAGCGCCAGAAACCAGTCGCGCAGCTCGGCGTACGAGTCGAAGGTGAGCGGGTTTTTGCGTTCGGGCCGGTTCAGCGTGACGGTGGCCACGCCGTCTTGCACGCTGAGCGCGAAATGCCGGGGCGCGGTGTCGGCCATGGCGCGGTATTGGCCGCGCATGGGGTTGTGGTCGGGAATGGGGTGTTTCATGGTGTTTATTCGGCTGCGGCGCCTAGGCGCTGGTTGATGTCCAGTTGGTGTTGTTTGACCTTGCCGAGCAACTTGTGCAGCTGGTCCAGGTCGCGCGGGCTCATGCCTTCAAAGGCTTGCACGATCCACTGCTCGTGCTGGAGCGCCATCTCGGCAAACGCCGTGTGTCCGCGGGGCGTGAGCCGCACGCGAAAGGCGCGGCGGTCGCCGTCCACCTCGGTGCGCTCCACCAAACCCTCGCCCACCAGCTGGTCGGTGATGCCGGTCACGTTGCCGCCGGTCACCATGAGCCGGTGCGACAGCTCTTTCATCTTCAGGCCCTCGGGGTGGCGCTCCAGCTGGGCCATGAGGTCAAAGCGCGGCAGCGTGGTGTCGAACTGCTCGCGCAGGCCGGTGCGCACGCGTTTTTCAATCAGCTGCGAGCAGGTGAGCAAGCGCAGCCACAGCCGCAGTTCTTGGGCGTGCTCGCTGTGGGCGCGGGCTTCCAGGTCGAGGGTGGGGTCGGCGTTCATGCGGCCTCCGCAGGGTCTTGGGGCGTGGGCGTGGGTTGCAGGCTGCGCTGGCGGGCGATTTCGCGGTACAGCTGGTCGCGCCCGCTCTCGTAGGGGCGCGGCCAGTCAATGGCGCGTGTTTGCAGCTTGGCGGCTTCATGCAGCGTCCAGGCTGGGTTGGCCAGGTGCGGGCGGGCCACGGCGCACAGGTCGGCACGGCCTGCGCCGATGATGCTGTTGGCGTGGTCGGCTTCTGAGATGGCGCCCACGGCCATGGTCAAAATGCCGGCTTCGTTGCGCACCCGGTCGGCAAACGGGGTTTGGTACATGCGGCCATACACCGGCTTGGCGGCGCGTGTGGTCTGGCCGGACGACACGTCGATCACATCACAACCCGCCGCCTTGAACAGGCGGGCCATGGCCACCGCGTCGTCGGCGGTGTTACCACCGGGCGCCCAGTCGTGGGCTGAGATGCGCACGCTCATGGGCTTGTCGGCAGGCCAGGCGGCGCGTATGGCGGCAAACACCTCCAGCGGGTAGCGGCAGCGGTTGTCCAGCGAGCCGCCGTAGTTGTCGGTGCGCTGGTTGGTCAGTGGGCAGATGAAGGCCGAGAGCAGGTAGCCGTGCGCGGCATGCAGTTCCAGCCAGTCAAAGCCCGCCGCCGCAGCGCGTTGGGTGGCCTGCACAAAGGCGGCGGTGGTGGCGTCCATGTCGGCGCGGGTCATGGCCTGTGGCACCTGGTTGCGCTCGCCGTAGGGCAGGGCGCTGGCCGACATCAGCGGCCAGTTGCCGTGTTCCAGTGGTTCGTCCATCGCCTCCCAGCCCAACTGGGTAGAGCCTTTGGGGCCGCTGTGGCCGAGCTGGATGCCGATCTTGGCGCTGCTGTGCTGGTGCGCAAAGTCCACGATGCGCTGGAACGCGGCCTGCTGCGCGCCGTTCCACAGCCCCGGGCAACCGGGGGTGATGCGGCCCTCAGGCGTCGGGCTGGTCATCTCCACCATCACCAGCGCCGCGCCGCCCACGGCGCGCGCGCCCAGGTGCATCAGGTGCCAGTCGCCCACCACGCCGTCTTGCGCTTTGTACTGCGCCATGGGCGACACGACGATGCGGTTCTTCAGCTCCACGCTGCGCACCTTCAGCGGCAGCAGCATGGGCGGTGTGGGGTGCTTTTGGGGCGCGGTGCCGGGCCGGGCTTGTGCTTCCAGCCAGGCCTCGTAGCCTTCCAGCCACTGCGGGTCGCGCAGGCGCAGGTTTTCGTGGCTGATGCGCTGGCTGCGCGTGAGCAGCGAGTAGCTGAACTGCTCAATCTCCATGCCGGTGTAGCGGTCCACGTTTTCAAACCACTCGGTGGAGTTGCGCGCGGCGTTTTGAATTTTGAGGACCTCCACGCTGCGCCGCGCTTCGTAGCCTTGCAACACCGTGGCCATGTCGGCGTCCGGGTGGCGGCTGAACTCGTCGGCCAGGTCGATCGCGTCTTCCAGGGCCAGCTTGGTGCCGCTGCCAATGGAGAAATGCGCGGTGTGGGCCGCATCGCCCATGAGCACGATGGGTGTGGGTTTGCCTGTCACGTCCTGAAAATGCACCCAAGTCTGGCAAATCACACGCGGAAAGCGAATCCAGTTGGCCGAGCCGCGCAGGTGTTTGGCGTTGCTGATGAGGGCGTGGCCGTCCAGGTATTTGGCAAACAGCTTTTCGCAAAAGGCCACGCCGTCTTCCTGGCTCATGTCTTCAATGCCGTGTAACTTCCACACCGCTTCGGGCACCTCGACGATGAAGGTGGATGTATCCGCGTCGTACTTGTAGGCGTGGGCCTGAAACCAGCCGTGCTCGGTTTGCTCGAAGGCAAAGGTGAAGGCGTCAAAGGTTTTGTGGGTGCCGAGCCAGACAAAGCGGCATTGGCGCGTGTCGATGTCGGGTTGGTAGGTGTCGGCGTAGCGGGTGCGGATGCGGCTGTTCAGGCCGTCGCTGGCAATGACCAGATCGGCGTTGTACTGCTGTGCTAAGGCCTGGTCGTCGGTCACGTCGGTTTCAAACACCAGTTCAACGCCCAGCGCCAGGCAGCGCTCTTGCAAGATGTTGAGCAGGCGCTTGCGCCCAATGCCAATGAAGCCGTGGCCGGTGGAGCGCACGCGCCCGCCTTTGTAAAACACCTCGATGTCGTCCCAGTGGTTGAACGCATCGGCCATCTGCTGGGCCGACTCCGGGTCGGCCCGTTTCAGGTTCTGCAGTGTCTGGTCAGAGAACACCACGCCCCAGCCAAAGGTGTCAAACGGTCGGTTGCGCTCGACCACGGTGACCGTGAGCGAGGGGTCGCGCCGCTTCATCAGCAAGGCAAAGTACAGGCCCGCCGGGCCGCCACCGATACACAGGATGCGCCGCAGCGCTGGAATGGAGGTGTTCATACCTCATTAGTTTAGATATGAACAAAATGGCGACCAGCGGGGAAACCCTGAAACCGGAAAACACGGCACGCAAATGCCGCTGCCGTGGCCGGAGCTTTCAGCCCAGGCCACGGAAGTTCAAACGAGAACAGCGGCGGCTTGACCCAACCGGTAGGCATGGGCTGCCTTTGGTGCAAAAATGGGCTTTTAGACCAAGGAGAGCAACATGTCTTTGTACCGATTCAAATCCCGGGAAACCGGCGACCTGGTGATGCTGGAACCCACCGGCCAACGCGTGCTGGACATCCTGGGCAAAGACCCGAGCGGTCCCGGCATCATCTTGCCCGAGCAGATGGCCGCAGCGGTGCAAGCGCTGCGCGATGCGGTGGTGCAGGAAGAGGCGGAACAAAAACGCCTGAAAGAAGAGGCCGAAGCCAATGGCGATTTGCCCCCCGAATTCGATGTGGTGAGTCTGCGCCTGCGCTGTGCCCCGTTCATTGAAATGCTGCAGCGCTGCGAGCAGGCCGGGGTTGAGATTGTCTGGGGCGTGTGACCTCCAAGCGCCCATAAAAAAACCGCCGAAAGGCGGTTTTTTTATGGGCGCCGACCCCGCAGGGCTGGGTCGGTTGGCGTCTCCAGTCAGGGATCAGTCGGCAAACTGACCGGCAGCGTCGATCACTGTCTTCAGCTTGGTGATTTCAGAACTCACAAACGCTTTGTGGCCCGCCGGTGTTACGCGGTTGTCGGTGGTGACCAGCGCGCCCAGAGCTTCCTGGCGCTTGATGAAATCAGGGTCTTTCAGGGCCACTTGCAGCGCGTCGTTCAGCTTTTTGGTGACCGCAGCGGGCGTGCCCTTGGGCGCGTACATGGCGTGCCAGATGGTCAGGTTGAAACCTTTGAGCCCCATCTCTTGCAGTGACGGGTAGTCTTTCAGCAGCTTGTGGCTCGACAGGGGCTTGGCCGTGGTCACCGCAAAAGCCTTCACGCGGCCGCCTTCGATCTGGCTGGTGGTGTTGGTGGTCTGGTCACACATCACGTCCACCTGGCCGCCGATCAGGTCGTTCATGGCCGGGCCGGTGCCGCGGTAGGCGATGGTGGTCATGGACTTGTCGAGCTTCACCGCCGACTGCCACATCAGGCCGCACAGGTGGGACGCTGAACCCAGACCGGCGTGCGCCAGGTTGAGCTTGCCGCCGTTGGTGCGAATGTAGTTTTCAAAATCGCGGTAGGTGTTGGCCGGCAGCTTGGGCGAGCCCAGCAAGGTCATGGGCACGTCGTTGATCATGCCCAGGTACTCGAAGTCTTCCAGCGGCTTGTAGGGCAGCTTGCGGTACAGGCCGGCGGTGGCGGCCATGCCGATGTGCCAGACCAGCAGCGTGTGGCCATCGGGGGTTGCGCGGGCGACTTTGGTCGCTCCAATCGTGCCGCCAGCACCGGCTGCGTTTTCCACCACGATGTTGGCACCGCCCAAGGGCTTGCGCATGGCTTCGGCCAATTGTCGGGCCACCAGGTCGGTGGGGCCGCCTGCCGCAAAGGGAACAACGATGGTGATGGGCTTGCTGGGGAAGTCTTGGGCGAAGGTGCTCACCGAGAAAGCGGCCGTCAGGGCCAGGGCCAAAATCTTTTTCATGCGAAGGTTCCTTAAGGGTTAATTGCCTGCTGATATTAGCTGTTGATCCTGCGCCGGAAATCGCGGTAATTACTTAGCCCACCACAAGGGGAAACCCTGGGGCATCCGCTGTTTGCAGGTTATTTGTAACTGCGTGCGTCTTCAATGACCTTGCCGTCGTTGGGCAAGGTGCCGGGGCTGACCACCTGCACGGTCCCCCGCAGCTTGGTGATTTCGCGCATGACGGCTTCCATTTGCTCTGCCAGCCCATCCACCGCTTGCGCCGCTTCCACCTGCAGGCACATGCTGTCGTTGGCCATTTCACCGCTGACCACCAGGCGCGCTTTGCCCACCTGGGGAAAGCGCCGGGCCATGTCGGCCACTTGCGAGGGGTGCACGAACATGCCCTTGATCTTGGTGGTCTGGTCGGCGCGGCCCATCCAGCCCTTGATGCGCGGCGCGGTGCGGCCGGTGGGACAGCTGCCGGGCAAGATGGCTGAGAGGTCGCCGGTGCCGAAGCGGATCAGCGGGTACGCGGGGTTGAGCGTGGTCACCACCAGTTCACCCACCTCGCCCTCGGGCACCGGGTCGCCGGTGCCGGGGCGCACAATTTCCACGATCACGCTCTCTTCGAGCACCAGGCCCTGACGCGCGCTGGTCTCGTAAGCCACCAGGCCCAGGTCGGCGGTGGCGTAGGTCTGGTACACGTCCACACCCTGTTCCTGAAACCAGGCCGTGAGGCTGGGCGGGCAGGCTTCACCGCCCACCGAAGCCTTGGTCAGGCACCCAATGTTGGCGCCGGTCTGCTGGGCTTTTTCGAGCAGGATGCGCAGGAAGCTGGGCGTGCCGGTGTAGCCGTTGGGCTGCAGGTCCAGCATGGCTTCAAGCTGCTGCTCGGTCTGGCCGGTGCCGGCCGGAAACACGGTGCAGCCCACCGCGTGGGCGCCCGATTCCAGAATGAAGGCGCCCGGCGTCATGTGGTAGCTGAAGCTGTTGTGCACCAGTTCGCCCGCGCGAAACCCGGCCGCGTACAAGGCGCGCCCGGTGCGCCAGTAGTCGGCCGTGTTGCCTTCGGGTTCGTAAATGGGGCCGGGCGACGCAAAAATGCGCGACATGCCGGGGCCGCGCACCAGCGCAGCAAAGCCACCAAAGGCATCGCCACCCGCTGCGCGCAGGGCTTTCTGGCGCTCCAGCAGCTCGCTCTTGCGTGTGACGGGCAACTGGGCCAGCGCAGCGCGGCTGTTCACCGTGGCGGCATCCACACCACGAAGCATCTCGGCCATGGCCGCGCTGTGCGCCTGGGCGTGCGCAATCTGACCCGGCAGCGCAGCCATGTGTGCAGCCTCGCGTTCGGCCGGTGAACGGGTTTCCAGGGCGTCAAAAAAAACGGTCATATTTAAAACCACAAAAGGTGGGGGGATGCGATTTGCCTTCAACCAAGAACGCCGCGGAACCGGCTTCGCCGGGCCGCCAGCGTTGCTCCCTGGGGGGGTGACGCGCCACAGGCGCGGCGCGGGGGGGATTAGGCAAGCCAGCGCTTGCGCCGTTTGTAGCTTTTCACGTCTTTGAACGACTTGCGCTCGCCACCGCCCATGCCCAGGTAAAACTCTTTCACGTCTTCGTTGTTGCGCAGGTCGCTGGCAGCACCGTCCATCACGATGCGACCGCTTTCCATGATGTAGCCGTAGTCGGCGTACTTCAGCGCCATGTTGGTGTTTTGCTCGGCAATCAGGAAGGTCACTTGTTCTTTGGTGTTGAGGTCTTTCACGATCTCGAACACCTCTTCCACGATCTGCGGCGCCAGGCCCATGGACGGCTCGTCCAGCAGCATCACGCTGGGGTTGGTCATGAGTGCGCGGCCAATGGCGCACATCTGCTGCTCGCCACCCGAGGTGTAAGCCGCCTGGCTGGTGCGGCGCGTTTTCAGGCGCGGGAAGTAGTTGTAGACCTTCTCCAGGTTGCGGGCGATCTCGGCCTTGTCGGTGCGGGTGTAAGAGCCCGTCATCAGGTTTTCTTCAATGGTCAGGTGGGCAAAGCAGTGCCGGCCTTCCATGACCTGCACC
>NZ_JAUSOO010000150.1 GCF_030656115.1 Hydrogenophaga sp. | reverse complement strand
CACGTCGTACTGCTCGCCATCGCGCTTGAAACGCGTGACAGTGCGTCCGCCGAGCATGGTTTCCACCGTGCGGGCAATCACATCCACCCCAACGCCCATATCTGCTGCCCGCTCCCGATCCACATCCATCCGGATCTCAGGCTTGTTCAATCGAAGGTCGGTATCGACCTGAACGAAGCCAGGGTTCTGCGCCAGCCGGTCCTGAAACTGGCGTACCACCTGGGAGAGGTTTTCGTAGGTGTCGCTGGTCACGATCACATAGTTGACGGGCCGCTCCCGAAAGCCCTGTCCCAGGGATGGGGGTGTGATCGGAAACGAGCTGACTCCAGGAAGCGCAGCAATCTTCGGTGCGAGATCGCGTGCAATCTCCATCGTGGTGCGGTCTCGGTCCTCCCAGTCCTTGCCGCGCAGGATCACGCTGCCCTGGGCCACCGATGGGTTCCCCACAATGGTGAACACGCGCTCGAACTCGGGGTATTGGCTGGCAATGCCTTCAATGGCCTCAGCGTACTTTCGGGTGTAGGCCAACGTGGCTCCGTCCGGCCCGTTGATGGTGGCCAGGACAACGCCCCGATCCTCCATGGGCGCGAGTTCCTGACGCATGGACCCCAACAACCACCAACTGCCCGCTGCACTGGCCAGCATCACGCCCACCACGATCCAGCGAACCTGCAACGAAGCTCCCAGCACTCGCCCGTAGCCCTTCGTCAGGCGGTTGAGCTGCCGCTCCATGAACGCATCGAACCGCCCGGGACGAGGGTTGTGCTTGAGCAGCTTGGAACACATCATGGGCGAAAGGGTGAGCGCCACGAATCCCGAAACCACAACGGCACCCGCCAGCGCCAGTGCAAATTCGGCAAAAAGTCGTCCGGTGCGCCCTGGCGTGAACGCCAGAGGTGCATACACCGCCGCCAGCGTGAGTGTCATGGCCACCACAGCAAAGCCGATTTCCTTGGCCCCCTTGATGGCCGCTTCGAAGGGTTTCATGCCCTCTTCAATGTGCCTGTAGATATTCTCCAGCACCACGATCGAATCGTCCACCACCAGTCCAATGGCCAGCACCAGCGCCAGCAGTGTGAGGGTGTTGATCGAAAACCCGAACAACGCCATGAGCGCAAACGAGCCGATCAGGCTGACGGGTATGGTGACCAGCGGAATGATGGAAGCACGCAGGGTGCGCAGGAAGACGAAAATCACCAGTGCCACCAGCACCACCGCCTCGGCAATGGTGATGTAGACGGCCTTGATCGACCGGTCGATGAAGATGGAGTTGTCGTTGGCGATCTCCACCCGCACGCCATCGGGCAGGTCTGCCTCGATCCGCGGCAGCATTTCCCGCACGCCCGCAGAGAGTTCGAGCGGATTGGCGGTGGCCTGCCGAATGACGCCCAGCGATATGGCATCTCGCCCGTTGTAACGCACCGACGTCCGTTCGTCCTGGGGTGCCTGAAGCACCCTTGCCACGTCACCAATGCGGATCGCCTGACCATTCACGTTGCGAATCATCACATCGGTGAACTGCTCCGGCGTCTGCAGGTCGGTGGCGGCCGTGACATTGAATTCGCGCAGCGCACTTTCGATGCGGCCGGCCGGCACCTCCAGGTTGGAGCGGCGCAAGGCATCTTCCACGTCTTGAACGGTCAGGTTGTAGGCGGCCATGCGGTCCGGGTCAAGCCAGATCCGCATGGAATACCGGCGCTCGCCAAAGATGCGCACATCCGCCGCACCCGGCGCTGTCTGCAACCTCGGTTTGACATAGCGGTTGGCCAGATCGCTGAGCTCCAGCGGTGAAACGACGTCGGAGTTCAGTGCGAGCCAAACCACGGGCTGCGCATCGGCCTCCACTTTGGCGATCACCGGTTCATCTGCATCCTGCGGCAAGCGCTGGCGGACACGACTGACCTTGTCGCGCACATCGGCGGCTGCGGAATCGGGGTCGCGTTCCAGCTTGAAGCGCACCGTGATCTGGCTGCGCTCCTGGCGGCTGATCGAGGTGATGACGTCCACCCCTTCAATGCCGGCCAGCGAGTCTTCCAGCGTTTTGGTGACCTGCGACTCGACCACCTCGCTGGAGGCTCCCGTGAAACTGGTGCTGACCGTGACCGTGGGCTCGTCGATCTTGGGGTACTCGCGCACCGTCAAGCCGTTGAACGAGACCCAGCCCACCAGCAGAATCAGCAGCGAGAGCACGGTGGCAAACACCGGGCGGCGAATGGAAATTTCAGGCAATTGCATGCAGCGAGCTCCCGAAGAAAAGGGCCGTCAAACGGACGGGACAGCGTCGGACACCGTCATTTGGCGGGCGCAGCAGCGGGGGCCGAGCCGGCGCCTGCGGCCGAACCGCCAGGCGCTCCGCCGGCGGCACGGGGCCCGCCACCGGGTTTGTTCATATCCACCACCCGCACCGCCGTGCCGTCGCGCTGCAGCCGCTGCTGGCCGGCCACCACCACCGTGTCGCCCGCCGCCAGCCCGGCCAGCACCTGCACTTGCGCGCCCTGGCGCACGCCCAGCTGCACTTCGGTGCGCCGTGAAACGAGCCTGGCGGCATCGCCCTCACCTTCTTTTTCAAGCTTGAACACAAACTGCTTGCCGCCCTGGGGCACCAGCGCCTCTTCGGGCACGACCAGCGCGGCTTCATCGACCGAAAAAACCGTCAGCACGCGCGCAAACATGCCCGGCCGCAAATCACCGGCGGGCGAAGGTGGCAACACCGCGCGCACCGCCACCGAGCGGCCGTTGGCGTCGAGCAGCGGGTCCACCGCTTGCACGCGGGCCACAAAAGATTGGCCGGGCAAGGCATCAAGCTGCACCTGCACCGATTGACCCGCTGCAATGCGGGTCTGGTAGCGCTCAGGCAACCGAAAGTCCACCGTGAGGGCCGAGGTGTCTTCCAGGTTGACCAGATCGGCACCGTCTTTGACGTATTCGCCCAGGTTGATGCTGCGAAGACCCACGGTGCCGTCAAACGGTGCCATGACCCGCATGCGCTGCAAACGCGCCTGCGCCAGCGCCACCTGGGCTTCGGCCACTTGCAGGTTGGCCTGGCTTTCATCCAGCACCCGCTGGGCCACAAAATTCTCGGCCACCAGCTCCTGGTTGCGTTTGAGGTTGGCGCGTGCAATGGACAACTGCGCCTGCGCCTGGCTGAGCTCTGCACGCTGCAACACATCGTCCAGCTGCACCAGCAACTGTCCGCGTCGCACCCGCGCACCGTCGGCAAAACCTATCTGGGCGATGCGCCCACTCACCTCGGGCCGCAGCGTCACGCTCTGGCGCGAACGCAGCGTACCCACGGCTTGCGCGTCGTCCTGAATGCGCAGCGTTTTCACAGGCGCCACTTCAACACCCGGCACACCGCCCGTGCGACCGGCTCCAGCGGGTGCACCGGTGGGCGGTGTGCCCACCAGTGGCCCACCCACCGGGGCCGGCGCGGCCCGGTTTTGAAACCACCAGGCGCCGGCAGAAGCCAGCCCGATACCTGCGGCAGCGACCACCACGTAAAGCGTCTTGTTTGACATGTTTCAATTCATCAGGAAGGTGACACACAGCGACCACAGGACGCGCACAAAAAAACAATGTAACAGCCAAGAGGCGGTGGTGCAGGCAGAAGTTCAATCACCTTGCGGGTCGCCAAGCTCCGCGCTGGTTGAACAAACCGTTAACCCGGTACCCCCCGGTTGGCCAGCGCGTCGGCCCTTTCGTTGCCCGGATCGCCCGCGTGGCCCTTCACCCAGTGCCATTCAATTTTGTGAACGCCATCGTGCGTCAAGGCATCCAGCCGCTTCCACAGGTCGGCGTTTTTCACCGGCTGTTTGGCGGCGGTTTTCCATCCCTTGGTTTTCCAGCCATGGATCCACTCCGTGATGCCTTTGCGCACGTATTCACTGTCCAGGTACACCGCCACCGTACAAGGGCGATTGAGGGCCGAAATGCCCTCAATCACCGCCATGAGTTCCATGCGGTTGTTGGTGGTTTCGCGTTCACCGCCCCAGAGCTCTTTTTCATGCCCACCGGCCTTGAGAAAAACACCCCAACCGCCCGGACCGGGGTTGCCCTTGCAGGCACCGTCGGTGTAGATCACCACGTGATTCAATCGAAAACTCCATGAAAAACAAGAAAACCACAAAAGTGCTCGCAGCACACCGCAGGCAGCTTCATAACAAGGATGAAATCAGTGGCGGTTCGTCACCACCACGGGAGCCGAAGCCACCGCACGCCGGGGCTTCCAAGCGGGACCCAACAAGCGAACACCACGCACGCGCTTGACCGCCACCGCAAAATACACAGCGCCAAAAATTGGCCACCAGCGCGCCCCGGCCGGGTCCATCCAGGCGGTGCGCTGCAGCCATTTTTCGGTTTTTACCGCTGGTCGGTAGCAGCCGTAGCGGTCAGACTCTACTTCAAAACCGAGCAGTTGCAGCCAGTCGCGCAAGCGCCAGGGGCCAATGAAATCCCCAGCCTCGGGCAGGTACAGGCGAGCGGCGTCGGCCCCCGCCAGCCCCAAGCGTTCTCCCAGCCTCCCACGCCCTTGGCGCAAACCCCACAAACTGGCGGGGTTGAAGCCTGAAACCACCACCCGGCCCTCGGGTACCAACACGCGCTCAACCTCACGCAACACCTGGTGCGGATCGGCGCTGAGTTCCAGCGTGTGAGGCAACACCACCAAGTCCAGACTGGCTGCGGGAAATGGCAAAGCAGCCGCATCGGTGATGAGCGCCACACGGCGCCCAGGTGATTTTGGGGCAAGGCCACCTGCAGGGCTTTTCAACAGCGGCTCTAATGGCGCCAGTTCCTCGGGCAGCGCCAACCAACGGTGCGGCATACGGTTGGCGCGCAAGGCATCAAGCTCAGACAGCCCCAATTGCAAGGCGTTGTAGCCAAATAAATCGGCCACCGCCAAATCAAACTGAGTCTGCTCCCAACCCAAAAGGTACTGACCAGGCGCGGTTTGCAGCCAACTGCTCAATTCGCCAGGCTGCGGGTCTGCGGAATGTTCTGTGTTCAAGGCCGGTTGTCTCCAAGGGCGGGTAACCAGGTAGCGGTTGCCCGCAGTCCACGCAAGACGATCGTAAACGCTCAATCAACAAAGCTGGATCAATAGGTGCTTCAATCCCGATACACAGCGGCCAACGACCGGTTCACAGCCTGTTTCAGCCGCTGCACGATTTGTTCGAGTTCATCCGGCGTGCTGATAAACGGAGGGGCCAACAAGATGTGGTCGCCGCATCTGCCATCGACCGTGCCACCCATGGGGTAGACCATCAAGCCCTCGGCCATGGCTTCGCGCTTGATAAGCACATGCAGCTTGTGGACCGGGTCGATCCACTGTTTGCTGGCCCGGTCTGCCACCAGTTCCAAGCCCCAGAACAGGCCGCGCCCGCGGATGTCTCCCACATTGGGGTGGTCGCCAAAGACCTCCTGCAGCAACCCTTGCAGTTGCTGCCCGCGTTCGCGCACCTGGACCAGCAGCCCATCGCGCTGAATCACGCGTTGCACCGCCAGCGCGGCCGCGCAAGCCACTGCGTGGCCCAGGTAGGTATGCCCATGCTGGAACAGGCCGCTTCCTTGGCGAAACGCGTTCACCAGCCGGCCCTGGGCCAGCACCGCACCAATCGGCTGATAACCGCCGCCGAGACCCTTTGCAATGGTCAGCAGATCGGGCACCACATTGTCTTGCTCGCAAGCGTGCAGCGTGCCGGTGCGACCCATGCCGCACATCACCTCGTCCAGGATCAGCAAAATGCCGTGGCGGTCGCACAGCTCACGCACGCCCTTGAAATACCCAGGCACCGGCGTTAGCACGCCGGCCGTGGCACCACCCACGGTTTCGGCCACAAAGGCCATCACGTGGTCGCCCCCCAGTTCGTCTATCGTCACCGACAACTCGGCCACCAGACGCTGACCGTATTGTTCGGCCGTTTCGTCGCTGCGGCGATCGCGGTATTCGTAGCAAGGCGCCACGTGGGTCACGTCCATCAGGATCGGCTTGAACTGCTCACGACGCCAGGCGTTGCCCCCAACGGCCAGAGCACCCAAGGTGTTGCCGTGGTAGCTCTGGCGCCGGGCAATGAAATGGCGCCGCTGTGGCTGGCCTATTTCCACAAAATACTGGCGCGCCATTTTCAGCGCCGCCTCCACCGCTTCAGAGCCACCGCTCACAAAATACACGTGGCTCATGCCGGCGGGCGCGGTATCGATCAACAGATCGGCCAGCTCTTCGGCCACAGCCGTGGTGAAAAAGCTGGTGTGTGCGTAAGCCAATTGGTCAATCTGAGCGTGCATGGCAGCGATCACATCTGGATGACCGTGGCCCAGACACGACACCGCCGCACCGCCCGAGGCATCGAGGTAGACCTTGCCGCTGGCATCGGTGATGGAAATGCCCTGCCCGCTGACCGCCACGGGCAAGCCGTGGTGCAACTGGCGGTGGAACACGTGGGTGGTGTCTGGCTGGATGGCGGCGAGGGGCGTTGGGGTGTTCATGCTTTGGCAATGAAAAGTGCAAACGGACAAAAAATGGTCGGCACGTCAGAGACCGACCAGCGATGAAACATCGCCTACGGCCTCGGGTTGGTTTTACCCAGTACAAGCAAGCTGTTTGCCGTTGCTGTCGAGGTTGACTGAGTGCAACACTGCCTTGGCGCCTTGCTCAGCGACCACCGGCATAGGCGTTTCGATCAAGGACCGAGCGTTGATCATGCAACGAAAAAAAGACGGGTGGCTTGTCCGATCGAGACGTCCAACAGCGACAGAGGGAGATCTGCCTGAGCCAGCCAACGGCACGCGCGCACAACCGGGCCCGCGCTACCGCCGCCGAGGGCATGGTACAGAGCGCCTGACTCACAGGTACCAACAAGTCGTCGCTGACACAAATGCCACTGGAACGGGGGAAGCCACCGCGAAGCGGGGCAGCAGCAACTGCCGCATTCATGCAGTGGCTGAACGCCTACGAAAAACGACCCATCATTCCCACTCGATGGTCGCTGGCGGCTTGCTGCTCACGTCGTAGGTCACGCGGTTGATACCGCGCACCTCGTTGATGATGCGACTGGACACCTTCTTGAGCAGCGGGTACGGCAGCTCGGCCCAGTCGGCGGTCATGAAGTCGCTGGTCTGCACCGCGCGCAGCGCCACCACGTAGTCGTAGGTGCGGCCATCACCCATCACCCCCACGCTCTTGACCGGCAGAAACACGGTGAAGGCTTGGCTGGTCAGGTCGTACCAGCTCTTGCCGCTGGGATGATCGATGGTGGAACGCAGTTCCTCGATGAAGATCGCATCGGCCCGGCGCAGCAGGTCGGCGTATTCCTTTTTCACTTCACCCAGAATGCGCACCCCCAGGCCCGGGCCCGGGAACGGGTGCCGGTAGACCATGTCGTGCGGCAGGCCGAGCGCCACACCCAGTTCCCGCACCTCGTCCTTGAACAGGTCGCGCAAAGGTTCCAGCAGCTTCAAACCCAGTTGCTCGGGCAAGCCGCCCACGTTGTGGTGGCTCTTGATGGTGACGGCCTTCTTGCTTTTGGCGCCACCGGATTCGATCACATCCGGATAAATTGTGCCTTGTGCCAACCACTTGGCGCCTTTTGTTGAAGCACCACTTGAGATCAGTTTGGCCGCTTCGGCCTTGAAAACCTCGACGAATTCGCGGCCGATGATCTTGCGTTTGGCCTCCGGCTCGCTCACACCGGCCAGATGGCCGAGGAACTGCTCGGCCGCATCCACGCGGATCACTTTGGCATGCAGCTTGCCGACGAACATGTCCATGACCATGTCGCCTTCGTTCAGGCGCAGCAGGCCGTGGTCGACAAACACGCAGGTCAGCTGATCGCCAATGGCGCGGTGGATCAGGGCCGCCGCGACCGACGAATCGACGCCACCGGACAGACCGAGAATGACTTCTTCGCCGCCGACCTGTTCGCGGATTTTCTGTACGGCTTCTTCGATGTGGTCACGCATGACCCAGTCGGCCCGGGTTCCGCAAATGTCCAGCACGAAGCGCTCCAGCAGGGCCTTGCCTTGCACCGTGTGGGTGACTTCGGGGTGGAACTGCACCGCGTAATAACCACGGTCCACGTCGGCCATGCCGGCAATGGGGCAGGCATCGGTGCTGGCCATCAGCTTGAAGCCCGACGGCATTTCGGTGACCTTGTCGCCATGGCTCATCCAGACCTTGAGCATGCCGTGGCCTTCGGGCGTGTGAAAGTCCGCAATGTCTTTGAGCAGGGGCGTGTGGCCGCGTGCGCGCACTTCGGCATAGCCAAACTCACGGGTGTGACCGGCCTCGACCTTGCCGCCCAACTGCTGGGCCATGGTCTGCATGCCATAGCAAATACCCAGTACCGGGATGCCCAGCTCAAACACGGCATCCGGCGCCTTGTCATCCACCTCGTACACGCTGGCGTGGCTGCCGGAGAGGATCACGCCCTTGAGCTGACCGTCGGCTGCAAACTCACGCACCCAGGCGTCGCTCACGTCACAGGGATGGACCTCGCAATACACGTGGGCTTCACGCACGCGGCGGGCGATCAGCTGGGTGACTTGTGAGCCGAAATCGAGGATGAGGATTTTTTGGTGCTGCATGGCGTTATGGGGTGGGCTATTCAGAAAACAAAAAGGCCGTCCATCAGGACGGCCACTGGCTTCGCAGCGCTCACTCTGCGCGGTAGTTCGGCGCTTCTTTGGTGATTTGCACGTCGTGCACGTGGCTCTCGCGGATGCCAGCCGAAGTGATTTCGACAAACTCCGCCTTGCTGCGCATGTGTTCAATGGTAGGGCAGCCGCAATAGCCCATGGAAGCACGCAAACCACCCGCCATCTGAAAAATGATAGACACAACCGAACCCTTGTAAGGCACACGACCTTCAATACCTTCGGGTACCAGTTTGTCCGCATTGGGGTTGCCAGTGCTGCTTTCCTGAAAGTAGCGATCGGCACTGCCCTGCTGCATGGCGCCAATGGAGCCCATGCCGCGGTAACTTTTGTAGCTGCGGCCTTGAAACAACACGATTTCGCCGGGTGCCTCTTCGGTTCCGGCAAACATGCCACCCATCATCACCGTGTTGGCGCCGGCTGCAATGGCTTTGGCAATGTCACCGCTGTAGCGGATGCCACCGTCGGCAATCATGGGCACACCCGTGCCTTGCAGCGCGGTGGCCACATTGTCAATCGCCATGATCTGGGGCACACCAACGCCTGCCACGATGCGGGTAGTGCAAATAGAACCAGGACCTATACCGACCTTGACAGCATCGGCACCCGCATCGACCAGCGCCAACGCAGCACCGCCGGTGGCGATATTGCCTCCAATCACGTCCACCTGCGGGTAATTTTGCTTGACCCAACGCACGCGATCCAAAACGCCTTTGCTGTGGCCATGGGCCGTGTCCACGACGATCGCATCCACCCCTGCTTTTACCAAGGCTTCCACGCGCTCTTCGGTACCCTCACCCACACCAACGGCGGCCCCCACCCGCAGGCGGCCGGCGGCATCGCGCGCAGCATTCGGAAAATTGAGCTGCTTGGTGATGTCTTTTACCGTGATCAGCCCCTTGAGTTCAAAAGCATCGTTCACCAGCAACAGGCGTTCCAGCTTGTGCTTGTTCAACAGCGTCTTGGCCTCGGCGGGTGTCGTTCCATCGGGCATGGTGATCAGGCGCTCGCGAGGCGTCATGATCTCGCTCACGGGCAAGTCATAGCGTGTTTCAAAACGCAGGTCGCGGCCTGTGACAATACCGACCACCTTGCCTGCATCCACGACCGGGAAGCCAGAAACACCGAGATCGTCCGACAGTTTCATGACCTGGCGGATCGTGGTCTGGGGTGTGATCACCACCGGATCGCGCAACACGCCCGACTCGTAACGTTTGACCTTGGCCACATGCGCAGCTTGCTCGGCAGCTGTGAGGTTTTTGTGAACAATACCAATGCCGCCTTCCTGTGCGATGGCAATCGCCAAACGCGCTTCGGTCACTGTGTCCATCGCCGCGGAAACCAAAGGAAGGTTCAGCTGAATGTTGCGGGAAAACTGGGTGGCAAGAGAAGTGTCCTTGGGGAGGACCTGGGAGTACGCTGGCACCAACAAGACATCGTCGAAGGTGAGCGCTTTGCCGAGTAGGCGCATGGGTAAAACTCCAAAAGCAATATTGTATCCGGCCAATATCCGGGCAAACCCGACTGGTCACCACGCAGTCTGGCGCTGTCAAATGGGGAAAAGTCGCCAAAAGAAAGGCTGTTCTTGTTTGTCGCCGGATGGAAGCCAGAGATCCCCAGATCAGACAAGCTGCCAGGGCGCTAAACTTCACCCATGGAATTCAAAACTTTCTTTTCCATGCCGTGGCGGCATTGGGTGCTGTGCCTTTTAACCGGCCTCGTCTGCAGTTCGGTTCTGGCCCAATGGCAATGGGTAGACGAAACAGGCCGCAAAGTGTTCAGTGACACAGCGCCACCCATATCCGTGCCGGACACAAGCATTCTGAAACGCCCCGGTTTGCACACGAACACCAACGCGGCGGGTACCAACACACCCGCCACCGGGACCGATGCGGCTGCACCGCTCGACACGGGCGCTGCGCCCAAATTGAGTGGGCGCGACGAACAACTGGAAACGCGCAAGAAGCAGGCTGAAGAAGCCGAGCAGGCCAAGAAAAAGGCCGACGAAGAGCGTCAGGCCAAGGTTCGTGCTGAAAATTGCGAGAGGGCGAAACGAGCCAAGTCCACACTGGACTCCGGCATTCGAATAGCCACCACCAATGCGAAGGGTGAGCGCGAGATATTGGACGATGCCGGTCGGGCTGCTGAAGCGAAACGTCTGCAGGACATCATCCGCTCCGAATGCAGCGCAAGAGTCAACTGAAAGATCGCAGGTCTTCCGCCATCCATGCATTGCTTCATCGCCAACCGCAGATTGCGTTGATCAGTAGCCTGATTTGGAGCCAGGTCGACGGCGGGTAAACAAGCCCGCACCCCGCGCACCCTGCCCAACAAAACGCTCCCGACGAGCCACCTTGGGATCTACGCGCAGGTCTCGGTAAATCTCAACACGATCACCGTCTCTGAGCGGCGTATGCCCATGGGCCTTGCGTCCCCAAACACCCAGAGCGAGATCTTGGTCTTTGATTTCAGGAAAGCGGCTCAGCCAGCCCGACTGCTGCAGAGCCTGAGCGACGGTAACACCGGTGGGCAACTCAAGGCTGGTTTCATGGACCGTACGCGGTGCACTGGCGAAGATCAATGTGATGTTCAGGAGATCGCTCATCGGGGTCCGTCAAACGCTGCCATAAACCTGGTCGGCACGCTTCACAAAAGCATCGACCAAGTTGCCTGCAATTTTGTCAAAGACCGGTCCCACCAACTTGGCCAGCGTCGCGCTGTTAAACCCGTAACTCAGCGTGAACTCCACCTTGCAGGCACGTTGGCTGCCATCACCCAGCGGGGTGAACACCCAGCACCCGTCGAGATGCGAAAACGGGCCATCCACAAGTTCCATACTCACCTTTCGGTTGTCTTCGTGCACGTTGCGTGTTGTGAAGCTGTGACGCAGGCCGCTGATGGCCATACCCACTTTGGCCACCATGGTGTGGTCTGCCTGCTCCAGCACCTCGCCGTGCTCGCACCAAGGCAAAAACTGTGGGTAATGTTCAATATCGGTCACCAGCGCAAACATTTCATGAGCGCTGTGCCAAAGCAAGACAGATTTGTGAATGGTTTTCATACAATGGACCTGCGTGCAAGCGGGTTCAAAACCCGCCGGTCAGCTGGTTTGCCCCAGGGCTATCGACGTGATGTCGATGCGACATGCACCAGCACATGAGCACCGTACTCCATTGTATGGGCCTTGCAGGTTCGACCCTGCGGCCCCACTTGAACCTCCATGGCCACCAAATCCAACAAATCCGCTCCCGTCAAAGGCGTAGACAGCCGAATCGCCGACAACAAAAAAGCGTTCTTCAACTACGCCATTGAGGAGCGTTTTGAAGCCGGCATTGTCTTGGAGGGATGGGAAGTGAAAGCCCTGCGCGAAGGCAAGGTGCAGTTGACCGATGGGTACGTGGTCATCCGCGAAGGTGAATTGTTCCTGATTGGCTGCCAGATCAATCCGCTCAACACCGCGTCCAGCCACATCTCGCCAGACGCGGTGCGAACCAAAAAATTGCTGCTGCACAAAGACCAGATCCGCCGACTGATTGGCAAGATCGAGCAAAAGGGATACACCTTGGTTGCGCTAAACCTGCACTGGAAAAACGGCAAGGTGAAATGCGACATGGCCCTGGCCAAAGGCAAGGCCGAGCACGATAAACGCGACACCATCAAAGACCGTGAAGGCAAACGCGAGGTCGAGCGTGCCATGAAAAGCCGTCAGCGCTGAGACCAACAAGAAGGCCAGGTCGGTCGAAAAGGCCCGCTGTCGGGATCAGCAGCCGGATATCAACCCAGTGAACGAAGCGGGTGTGCGTGGGCTGGCCAGGGGCTTTCAAAAAAAGCAGCCACGAGCTCAGGTCTCACATCATCCACACGCGCGGGGTTCCAGCAAGGCTGGTGGTCTTTGTCCACCGCCAGTGCGCGAATGCCTTCCACCGTCTCGCTGGCCGCACCCGGGCGCAACTGAAAGCAGTGCCGCACCATGTCGCGCTCCATACGCAAGTCATCGGCCAACCCCATGCCGCGCGCACGCCGAATCTGTTCAAGCACCACATGCAGCATGAGCGGTGAACGCTTGTGCAGCGTCGCCAAGGTGGCGCGCGCCCATTCAGAATCCGTGGCGGCCAGTGCACCCATGATTTGAGCCACGTTGTTTAAACCAAAAACACGGTTGACTTCAAGTACAGGCCACGGCACAGACGCCGTTGAGGTATTCAAGTGGCTGGCGCACCAGCGCTCCACCGACGCACCGTTTTCAAACGGTGTTTGTTCCAGCGAATTCCACAGACCCACCAGGCGCCCCGAATCCATGAATCCATCCGCAAGACCCGCCGCCATGGCATCACGACCACCCAACACCAGACCGGTCAAAGCGAGGTACTCGCCCAGTCGCCCGGCACAGCGGCTCAGGAAATAACCACCGCCTACATCGGGAAACAAACCAATGCCCGTCTCGGGCATGGCCAGCTTGCTGCGCTCGGTCACAATGCGCAAGCTGGCGCCCTGACTGATGCCCATGCCGCCCCCCATCACGATGCCGTCCATCAAGGCAATGTAGGGTTTGGCGTAGGTATGGATCAAATGGTTGAGCGCATATTCCTCGGTGAAGAAGTCTTCCAGCGCGGGGTTGCCACTCAAAGCGGCCTGGTGAAAAAACCGAATATCACCGCCCGCACAGAAGGCACCAAACGGCCCGGCCTTGTTCATGCCACGCACCACCACGGCCAGCACATGCGCATCGTCACGCCAGTCCAGCAGAGCCTGCGTGATGGTGCGAATCATGCCGAGCGACAAAGCGTTGAGCGCCTGAGGCCGGTTCAAGGTGATACAACCCACCCGCCCGCGCAGTTCGGCGACAACATGGTTTTCTGCAGACAGCGTGGACATGATCAAGCTCCTTTGACGTGGGTGCACAATAATGGGGTTGGCTCAGCGTGTGGGCTGGTTCAAGGTCTGTATGCGGGGTGCCCCGGTCCGAGAGCGCCACCCCAACAACTCGTTCACCAGCAAGGCACCAATGACCAGACTGCCGCCCACCATCACCTCAGCCGTCGGCCTTTCATGCGCCCACACCCAGGCCAGCAAAATACCAAAGATGACTTCCAGCAAGGCCAGCAGTGAAATTTCGGGGGCCTTCAGAATACGTGCACAAACCACCGACAAAGCGCAAGGTATGGCCAACTGGAACAGACCAAGCAAAGCCAGCCAACCTACGTCCGAAGCCGTGGCCGAAAATGGCAACGCAAACGGCAATGTCAGCATTGCAGAAATCACCGCCCCCAACAAAACCGAGGGCACAAGGTCTATCTTTTCGCCCTGAGACTGGCTCCGTTGCACCACAGTCCAATTGATGGCTCCCGCCACGGGCACACAAAGCGCCACCAAGGAGCCGAGCACCAGATCGGAAGCACCGGCCGATTCGCCGTGGAAGGCTGCGAGCACTTGGCTACCGTACATGTAAACGATGCCTGCACCGGCCGCCACAATAGCCATCCAGGTGCGCTGCGGAAGGCGCTGTCCGATGGTAAAGCGGGCCACGAGCGCAGTAAACAATGGCCCTGCCGCCAGAATGATCAACACGTTGGCCACGCTGGTGAAGGTCAGGGCCAACATGAATGCCGTGAACATGACGCTCCAGCAAGCACCTGACAGCCAAAACGCGCGGGACTCTGGCAACACGCCCCAGTGGTTGTGCATGAACTGCCCAACACCGGAGCGCTCAGTCAAGGCGTGCGCCGGATTGTGTTCGCTGGCATAGCGCCAGACGGGAAGGATCACCAAAAGCGACAAGGCCGTGAAGGCACTGCGCCAGAACGTGACTTCAAATCGTGCGGCGGATTCCAGCTGCCGAGAAACGACCCCAGCACTGGACCACAGAAGCGTCACCAAAACCATCAACGCCACGGCCTGCGTGTGGCTCAGTTGGCGAGAAGAGGACATATCGTAGCTCTGAAGAAAAACAGGCAAGGGCGCACAAGCAACACCGGACAAGTCACCCCAATAGGTGACTGCCCCCTGCACCAAGTGGCTTACTTGTTGCGCTTGCGGTCGCTTTCTTTCAGGAAGCGTTTGCGCAGGCGGACCGACTTGGGCGTGATTTCCACCAGCTCGTCGTCTTCAATGAACTCCACACCATACTCAAGGTTGAGGTCAATCGGTGGCGTGATCTTGATCGCATCTTCCTTGCCGGACACACGGAAGTTGGTCAGCTGCTTGGTGCGGGTGGCGTTGACCACCAGGTCGTTGTCGCGGCTGTGAATACCGACGATCATGCCTTCGTACACCGGATCACCGGCCTTCACAAACATACGGCCACGATCGTCCAGCTTGCCCAGGGCGTAGGTGAAAATTTCACCGTCGTCCATGGAGATCAACACGCCGTTCTTGCGGCTGGCGATATCGCCTTTGTGCGGCTCGTAACTATCGAAGATGTTGGAAATCAGACCGGAACCACGGGTCAGGTTCAAGAATTCGTTGGTGAAACCAATCAAGCCTCGCGCCGGAATGCGGTATTCCAGGCGCACGCGACCACGACCGTCCGGCTCCATGTTGGCCAGTTCGCCCTTGCGCTCGCCCAGGGCTTGCATCACGCCACCCTGGTGCTGCTCTTCAATGTCAGCGGTCACCAGCTCAATGGGTTCGTAGCGCACACCATCCACATCGCGGAACACCACGCGCGGCTTGGAAACGGCCAGTTCGTAACCTTCGCGGCGCATGTTTTCCAACAAAATGGTCAGGTGCAGTTCACCACGGCCCATGACTTCGAAAATACCGTCTTCGTCGGTTTCTTTGACGCGCAAGGCGACGTTGGACTGCAACTCTTTCTGCAGGCGGTCCCAGATCTGACGGCTGGTCACGTACTTGCCTTCGCGACCCGCCAGCGGGCTGGTGTTGACGCAGAAGTTCATGGTCAGGGTAGGCTCGTCCACCTTCAGCATGGGCAGCGGAGCCGGGTTGAGCGGGTCGGTGATGGTTACACCAATCCCGATGTCCGCGATGCCGTTGATCAGCACGATCTCGCCAGGACCGGCTTCGGTCGCCTGAACACGGTCCAGACCCTGGAAGGTCAGCACCTGGTTGATGCGGCCTTTGATGGACTTGCCATCTGGACCTTCCATCACCAGCACATCCATGTTGGGCTTGATCGTGCCCTGGCTGATGCGGCCCACACCGATGCGGCCCACGAAAGAAGAAAAGTCCAGCGCAGAAATCTGCAACTGCAAAGGCGCTTCTGGGTCACCGGTCTGCGCAGGCACGTGCTTGAGCACGGTTTCAAACAAAGCCGACATGTCAGGACCCCACTGCTCACCCGGCGCACCCTCTTCCAGCGACGACCAGCCGTTGATACCGGAGGCGTAAACCACGGGGAAATCCAGCTGCTCGTCGTTGGCACCGAGCTTGTCGAACAGGTCGAAAGCGGCGTTCACGACCTTGTCGGGGTTGGCGCCGGGCTTGTCCACCTTGTTGACCACCACGATGGGCTTGAGGCCCAGGGCCAGCGCCTTCTTGGTCACGAAGCGGGTCTGCGGCATCGGGCCTTCCTGGGCGTCGATCAGCAACACCACGCCATCCACCATGGACAGGGCGCGTTCCACCTCACCACCGAAGTCCGCGTGACCGGGGGTATCGACGATGTTGATGTGCGTGCCCTGCCAGCTCACAGCACAGTTTTTGGCCAGAATCGTGATGCCACGCTCTTTTTCGATGGCGTTGTTGTCCATCACCGTGTCCACCACCTTTTCGTGCTCTGCAAAGGTGCCCGATTGGCGCAGCAGTTGGTCCACCATGGTGGTTTTGCCATGGTCCACGTGGGCGATGATGGCGATGTTGCGGATTTGTTTGCTCATGATGTGAGTTCCGGTGAGGTTTCCAGGATTTGCTGTATTTCGATGGGGCTCAGCAGCCGCCCCGGGATCAGTTCACCGCCGTCGATGTGGGCACTACCCAGCAACACACGGTCGGTTGTTGTTTCGGCACAGCCCCCAGGCACAGGCCCGAATACCGCTACCTGTGCATTGTTGGGCCAAGCGCCGCGACGGCGCACACCGCTCAGAAAACGTCCGGCACTTTCCGCCTCCAGCGACACCGGCGTGTAGTCTTTGAGCAAGGTCTGTACGGGGAGCAAGCACCCCAGGCGCTGTTCTTCGGTGGCGGCTTCCAGCGCTTCTAGCGTGGTGCATTGGCTGGCGTCAAATGGCCCGGTGGCCACCCGGCGCAACATGGTCAGGTGACCGCCGCAACCCAGCGCTTCGCCAATGTCCTCGCCCAGCGTGCGAATGTAGGTACCTTTGCTGCAACGCACCCGCAAATGCAGGCTGGGATTCTCACCCGTGAGTTGCATATTGAGCAACTCCAGATCGTGGATCACCACGTTCCGGGCTTCGCGCTCCACCGTTTCACCATCGCGCGCGTACTCGTAGAGGGCCCTGCCGCCTTTTTTGAGCGCACTGTACATCGGTGGAACCTGGGCAATGGGGCCCATGAAGTGGTCGAGCACCTCGACCACCTGGCCAGGCGTGCAAGTCACAAGACGGGTTTCAATGACCTCGCCCTCGGCATCACCCGTGGCCGTTTTCTGCCCCAGACGCACCGTGGTTTCGTAGATTTTGTCGGCATCCAGATGGATCTGGCTGAACTTGGTGGCCGCACCAAAACACAAGGGCAACACGCCCGTGGCCAGAGGATCCAGCGTACCGGTATGCCCTGCTTTTTCAGCACGCAGCAACCATTTGGCCTTTTGCAAAGCCTGGTTGCTGGAAAGACCCAGCGGTTTGTCGAGCAGCAGCACCCCATGCACAGGGCGCCGCTGCACCCGAGTGCGTGGCGCGTGCATGGTCAGTCCTCCTGAGCGCGAGAAGAAACGGCCTTGGCGATCAAGGCGTTCATATCGGCCGCGCGCTCGGTCGTGCGATCAAACACAAAGTGCAAGGTGGGCACCGTGTGGATGTGCAAGCGCTTGAACAGGCCGCTGCGCAGAAAACCGGCAGCGGTGTTCAGGCCCTGCAAGGTCTCTTGTGGGTCGCCTGTGAGCAGGCTGAAGAACACCTTGGCGTGGGCGTAATCGGGCGTGACCTCGACCGCATTGATCGTGACCATGCCCACCCGCGGGTCTTTGAGCTCGCGTGCGATCAGCTCGGTCAGATCGCGCTGGATCTGGTCGGCGACGCGAAAACCGCGGTTCGGGGTGGATGATTTTTTACGCATGGGTGAGTAGTCCTGCCGGTCGGCGGGCGGCCCTTGCGGGACAGCCTGCCTTGCGGCGATCAGGCTTCCAGGGTCCTGGCCACTTCACGGATTTCAAAGAATTCCAGCATGTCGCCCACCTGGATGTCGTTGTAACCCTTGACGTTCAGGCCGCACTCGAAGCCTTCCTTGACTTCCTTGGCATCGTCCTTGAAACGTTTGAGCGAGTCGAGTTCGCCGGTGAAGACGACCACGTTCTCGCGCAGCAGGCGCAGGCGCGCATTGCGGCGGACCACGCCAGCGGTGACCATACAGCCGGCGATGGAGCCGATCTTGCTGACCTTGAACACCTGGCGGATCTCGGCGGTGCCGATGACTTCTTCCTTCTTGTCCGGCGTCAGCATGCCCGACATCGCGGCGCGCAACTCGTCCACAGCGTCATAAATGATGTTGTAGTAACGCAGATCCACGCCATTGTTTTCGGCCTGCTTGCGGGCCTGGGCATCGGCACGCGTGTTGAAA
>NZ_JAUSOO010000038.1 GCF_030656115.1 Hydrogenophaga sp. | reverse complement strand
GCAACCCAACCGCTCACAGGTTGAGTTGCGCGCCTCGGACCTGGAGTCCTTGCTCCCCGCAGACCACCGAGCCCGCCTGGTGTGGGGCTACGTCGTACACCAAGACCTGAGCCAGCTGATCCTTGGCATCAAAGCGCGCGGCAGCAACGCCGGGCGTGCCGCCATCGACCCGCACATCCTCTTCGCGCTGTGGCTGTACGCCACGCTGCAGGGTGTGGGCAGCGGGCGCGAATTGGCACGGTTGAGCCAGGAGCACGATGCCTACCGCTGGATCTGCGGGGGCGTCTCGGTGAACTACCACGCGCTCAACGACTTTCGCGCTGGCAACGAAGCCTTGATGGACAACCTGCTCACCGACAACGTGGCCGCCTTGGCCGCAGCAGGCGCGATCAGCCTGACGCGCGTGGCGCAAGACGGCATGCGCGTGCGCGCCGACGCTGCAGCAGCCTCCTTTCGCCGCCAGGCCAGCCTGGAACAGCACCTCCAAGAGGCCCGTGAGTTGGTGCAGACACTCAAGGCGCAGGTCCTGGACCCCGGCTTGGCCAATCGGCGCGCCCAGGCGGCCCAGTTGCGCGCAGCCCAGGAGCGTGAAGCGCGCATCCAGGCAGCCCTCAAACAACTGCCCGAAGTGGCTGCGGTGAAGAAACGCAACGGATCCAAGACCGAAGCCCGCTCAAGCAGCACGGACGCCGATGCGCGCGTCATGAAGATGGGAGACGGCGGTTTCCGTCCCGCCTTCAATGTGCAGTTCGCCACCACCTGCGAAGACCAGGTCATCGTGGGCATGGATGTGGTCAACGCGGGCAGCGACATGGCCCAGCTCTCACCCATGGTCGAGCAAGTCGAGCAGCGTCTGGGCCAGAGCCCAGATGAGTGGCTGGTCGATGGGGGCTTCCCTGCCCACGCGCAAATCGACGCGGTGGCCGACAAGACCGACGTTTATGCGCCAGTACCCGAGCACAAGGCCCGGCAAGGCGCGAAAGAAGACGAACACCAAGACGAGCCAAAAGACCCGGCGGCACAGGACAAACACCAGCCCAAGGCGGGTGACTCCGAGGCGGTGGCGCAGTGGCGTGTGCGCATGTCCGCCGAGCAGGCCAAGGAGATTTACAAGCAGCGCGCGGCCACAGCCGAATGTGTGAACGCCCAAGCGCGCAACCGGGGACTGCTGAGAATGCCCGTTCGTGGCTTGACCAAGGTTCGATCGGTGGTGGGTCTGTTTGTGCTGGCGCACAACCTGATGCGCACCGCCGTGCTGGCACCGCACATCATTGGCTGGGGGCGTGGTGCGTCTGCAAAGGCTGCGCAGGCAGCATGAGGGGGGCAAAAGTGGGTAAATGCGTCCAAATAAGGCTCTTGATCGAGCCATAGACGCTCGCCACGTACATCGGCGATGCCATTCGTGCGCATGTTGGCGCGCTCGGCGTGATACGCAACGGGCATGATCGGCTCTGTGAGCGTCGAAAAACTCTCGGCCTCTGAGGCGCGGTGTTGATGCAGCACGGCCACCACGAGAACCCAGTCGTCGCGCACGGCATAGCGCGGTATGACGGAAAACGGCTGAAGCACGCAGCGCCGAATGCCACCCACATGACCGAAATGGCCCGTGCCAACCCAAGCGTTCCTGATTCGCCGCGTCGGCTCAATACGCACCAAACACCCGCGCCAAATCCACCGTGCTGCGCTGGCCCACGCTGGCAGCGTGCTGGTCCAGCCAGGCGAGCGCATGCTCACGGCCCAGGGATTTCATGTGTTTGAAGATGGGCAAGGTGGCCACCAATTTGCTGTCTTGGCCCAGCGCGGTCAGTTGCTCTGACGCAGCCAGCACATGAAAACGCGCGCCAGCCAGCTTGTGCGCCAGCGGGCCGCGTGGCAGCCAACCGGCTTGCGCCTGCGCTTGGGCTTGGCATTGGCCCAGCAGCCGCATCTCACTTAAAAACGCGCTGTTGAACGCAAACTCCAGCGTGCGGTGGCGGATGCCGCTGACGCTGGTGGGCGTGTCGGCATGCATGAGCGGCGACAGCAGCACCAGCAACACGTCGCGGTGGACGGGGTCGTCCAGCAAAGGCCAGACCGGCGGATTGGCCGCGTAGCCACCGTCCCAATACGGCTGGCCGTCCACCAACACGGTATGGTGCAGCTGGGGCAAACAAGCCGACGCCAGCACCGCGTCAACGCCCAATTCAAACTCGCGAAACAGCCGCACCTGGCCGGTTTGCGCATGCGTGGCCGCGACGAACAGCGGCACCGGGCAGTGGCGGCGCAGCCGCTCGAAGTCCACCTGGGTCTCCAGAATGTCGCGCAACGGGTTGGCGCCAAACGGGTTGAACTGCTCTGGGGCCAGCAATCGCGACCATTGCAGCATCAGCCGAACCGCTGGGGGCAGCACCACCCGGTCGCCGTTGGACGACAGCGAGGCCATTTCAAACGGGGCGCTGGTGGCCACGGCGGACCAAAACTGGTCCAGCGCCTGGCGCGCGCCCTCGGTGCCACCCACCATCAGCCCATGCGCCAAGGCCACCGCGTTCATGGCCCCGGCGCTGGTGCCGCTGACACCGGCCACGGCCAGGCGTCCGTCTTGGAGCAGCGCATCGAGCACACCCCAGGTGAACGCCCCGTGTGCGCCACCGCCCTGCAAACCCAGTTGCACACCGGGCAGGGTGTGGCTGCGGCGCTGCAAGGCACGCAGCAACTGGCGGGGGTGGGGTATGTGCATCAGGCAATGCTCCGAAAGGTGGGGCCAACACCGCGCCCGGCGTGGGTCTGTTCGGGCGCGGCGGTGTGGCTGGGATGAACGGCAATTTAACCGTGTGGTGTGACCGAACGGCGGAGCGATTGATCGGTTGACGCGCGCAGTCCGTTTCACCAAAGCCACGACATGAAACCGCGTCATTTTCCGCCACGCGTCGTTGCATCCCCTTCATTGCGTCATGCCTTTGGCGAAATGGACCACCAGAAACCTGTCGGACTTGGATCGCCGAGAGCGAAAACCGCAGGTTTCATCGACAGGTTCCTATGCTGAACCCGTCGCCACCTCCCGCAGCGCAGCCGCCACCGCTGGAACAATGCTCACCGCGTTGCTGGGGTGGGCAATGCAGTCGGTGCTCCAGATGGCGCCCACGCCCGCATCGCGCACCAGTTGTTCAGCGCCTGTTGCAAACAGCGCATGCGTAACGGCCACATCCACCGACGCCGCACCCGCTGCGCACAGCAACTGGGCGGCACGCGCCAGCGTGTGGCCGGAGCTGGCCACGTCGTCGATGAGCACCACGGCGCGGCCCGCCACCGGGAGGGCAGGCAGTTCAATGTCCACCTGCCGGTCGCCGTGGCGGGTTTTGCGGCACACGGCGTGCGCCCAGCCATGGCGCTCGGCGGCCACGGCCACCCATTGCTGGGCTTCTTCGTCGGGGCCGATCAGCAGCACGTCGCTGCGCTGGGCGGCGATGTGGTCGGCCAGCAGCGGGGCGCCGCTGAGCACCACCGCGTCGGGCACGGGCACGGCTTCTTGCAGCGTGGCCACGCGGTGCAGGTGCGGGTCCACGGTGATCACGGCGTCAAACAGTGTGGCCAAAAATGCGCCCACCACGCGCTGGCTGATGGCCTCGCCGGGGTTGAACGCGATGTCTTGCCGCATGTAGGCCAGGTACGGTGCCACCAGCGTGAGGTGTTGGGCGCCCAGGGTGCGCGCGGTTTGCGCCAGCAGCAGCAGCTCGACCAGTTTTTCGTTGGGCTGGTGCAGGCCGCGCCACACCACCACGCGGGGCGGCAGGCTGGCGGGCAGGCGCAGGCGCACCTCCCCATCGGGAAAACGGTGGCGCACCACCACGGCCAGCGCCAAACCCGTGGCATCAGCAGCGGCCTGCGCGGGGGTTTGTTCGTCTTCAAAGCACAGCAAACAACCTGCTGGGTGGGCTGCACTGTCGGCAGGTGTAAGGGCCAGGGTATCGCTCATCAAAACTCCACAAAAACACGGGGCACCTGCTCGGCGCTGCCGATGCTGAAACCGTGGGAACGGGCGCTGGCCTGGCGGGCAAATTCCAGGTCGGCGGGGTAACTGGCGTGCACGCGGTACAGCACATCACCCACCGCCACGGGCTCGCCCAGTTTGCGCATCAGGTCCACCCCGGCGCCCTTCACCTTGGGCGCACCGGCCAGGCGGGCAACCTGGGCGATTTGCAGGTTGTCGATACCGGTCACCACGCCCGCCTCGGCGGCCCGCACATCGAGCGTGAGCGCACCCAGCGGCGGGTGGTGGTGGTCAAAACCCCGCCCGCCCTGCGCAGCGATGATGGCCTGCATGCGCGCCAGTGCGCGGCCCGAATCGAGGATGTCGCGGGCTATTCTGAAGCCATCGCCTCCGCGCACATCGGGGCTGCATTCAATGATGCGGCCCGCCAGGCGCAGCGATTTTTGGCGCAGATCGTCGGGCGCCTGGGGGTCGTTTTCCAGCACCTGCATCACGTCGCGCGCTTCCAGCACCGGGCCCACGCCGCGCCCCACAGGCTGGCGGCCGTCGGTGATCACCACGTCCAGCGACAGGTGCATGCGCTGCGCCACGTATTCAAACAAGCGGCGCAGGCGCTGCGCTTCGGGCATGGAACGCACCTTGGCGGTGGGGCCAATGGGAATGTCGAGCACCAGGTGCGTGGCGCCCGCCGCGATTTTTTTGGACAGGATGGACGCCACCATCTGCCCCGGTGAGTCGATGGCCAGCGGGCGCTCCACCGAGATCAGCACGTCGTCGGCGGGCGACAGGTCGGCCGTGCCGCCCCAGGCCAGGCAGCCTTTGTGTTCGCGCACGATCTCGGTGAGTTGGCCAAACGGCAGCTCCACATTGGCCAGCACCTCCATGGTGTCGGCGGTGCCCGCGGGCGAGGTGATGGCGCGCGACGAGGTTTTGGGAAACACCAGCCCGTAAGCCGCCACGATGGGCACCACCAGCATGGAGGTGCGGTTGCCCGGAATGCCGCCAATGCAATGCTTGTCCACCACCAGCGGCTCGCGCCAGTCCAGCCGGCGGCCGCTGGCCACCATGGCTTCGGACAAAAAGTAGACCTCTTCGCGGTCAAGCTCGCTGCGGTTGCTGGCCACCACAAAGGCGGTCAGTTCGATCTTGGAATAGCGCAGCTCGGCAATGTCGCGCACGATGGCGTGGAAGTCTTCGCGCGACAGGCGCTCGCCGTTGATTTTGCGAAACAGCGCCGGAATGGATTCGGGCGGTTCGGCCTGCGACACCGAAGCCGGGTGGCCGTCGGCCACTTCCAGCCGGGCAAACGCGTCTTCCGACACGCCCAACTGGTTGCAGCCGACGATGCTGGCGTCGTCCACCACGTTGAGCGTGGCCAGAATGCGCTTGCCGTTGGCCCGAATCTCCACCTTGGACAGGGCCTGAAAGCCCTCGGCCCGGACCACCTCGCAGTCGCGGTGCAGGTAGGCCACGTTCTCGTGGTAGGTGTCGATGGCCACGCGCTTGAGCGTCAGGCCGTTGGTGCGCAAGGGGTTTGGTGTGTCATTTTGTGTCTCCATGCCGACACGATACACCGGCTTGCGGCACGCGAATACAGCAGGACTTGCGCAAAGCCGCCATGGCCAGGCGCGAAGCCGCAGACAGTACGAACGTGCGTCTTGGCGAAGCAACAACGCCATGGCGGCTTTGCGTGCGTCCTGTACCGGTCAGCCCACCACCAGCCGCATCACCGGCATCACCCGCTCCGACTCGGCGCGACGCTCCAGCGCCAGGCGCATGTTCATTTGCGCCACCTCGGTGTGTTCCACCGCCAGCGCCTGCGCGCGCGCGCCCTCACCGCGTTTGAGTGCGTCAAACAACATGTGGTGCTGCCGGTGGGCGTAGAGCATCCAGTCGCGGTCCAGCGCCACCGTGCCCTGCATGGGCAACATGGCCGAGGCCGGGGCAAACGGGAGTTTGTCGTTCAGCGCCACGGCGCGCTGCAAGGCGCGGTTGCCGCAGGCCGCCAGAATGAGTTCGTGAAACCGGTCGTTCATGAGTGCGTAGGCGGCGTAGCTTTCGATCGTGAGCGGGCTCTGCGTCAGCAAGCGGTCGCCTTCGTCCAGACAGGCCTGCAGCTCGCCTTGCAACTGGCGCGGCACGCCGTGTTCGGCCACCAGCCTTGCGGCCATGCCTTCCAGGTGGCCGCGCACGGCAATGGCGTCGGCCACTTCTTGGGCGGTGAACTGGCGCACCAGGTACTTGCCGGTGTCGTTGGCCTCCACCAAACCCTCTTGCTCCAGCGTCACCAGAGCGCCGCGCACGGGGGTGCGCGAAGCCCCCAGGCGCTCGGCCAGTTGCTGCTCGGCCAGGCGCTGGCCGGGCGCGAACTCACCGCTCAGGATCAGGTCGCGCAATTGCATCAATACGGTGTCTTGCAGGCTCATGGCGCAAACTGTACACTGAAACCAGAAAACGGTATACCGTTTGAACGCCCATTGTCTGACAGCCACAGGAGCCACCATGAAAGCCGAACTCAACGAACGCATCACCCGGGTGGGCCCCAGCACACCGGGGGGCGCGCTGCTGCGCCACTACTGGCAACCCGTGGCCCTGCTCGACGAATTTGACCCCGCGCTGGACCCGGCCATGGCGGTGCGCCCGGTCAAGGCCGTGCGCGTGCTGGGGCAAGACCTGGTGCTGTTTCGCAACGCCGAGGGCACCTACGGCCTGCTCGACCGCGACTGCCCGCACCGGGGCGCCGACCTGGCCTTTGGCCGCAACGAGGGCGACGGCCTGCGCTGCCCGTTCCACGGCTGGAAATTTGACCTGAGTGGCCAGTGCACCGAGACACCGGGCGAGCCCGCAGGCAGCAAGCTGTGCAGCCGCATCCGCCAGCGCAGCTACCCGCTGGTGGAAAAAGCGGGCACCCTGTTTGCCTGGCTGGGGCCCGAGGGCAGCACCCCGCCACCGTTTCCCGCGCTCGATTGTTTTGAAGCCCCGGCCAGCCACAGCTTTGCCTTCAAGGGCCTGTGGCACTGCAACTGGCTGCAGGCGCTGGAGGTGGGCATCGACCCGGCGCACGCTTCGTACCTGCACCGTTTTTTCAACGACGGCTCGCTGGAAGACAGCTACGGCAAGCAGTTTCGCGGCGCCAGCGTGGGCGAGGTGGGCGGTGAGCGCTGGCCCATGACGAAGGTGATGCGCGAGTTTGACCAACCCGAGATTGCCTTCGAGTCCATGCCCTATGGCCTGCGCCTGACCGCGCTGCGCAAGATGACCGAGGCGCTGACCCATGTGCGCGTGACCAACGCGGTGTTCCCCCAGACCTTCGTGATCCCGTTGTCTGAGACCATGACCATCACGCAAATGCATGTGCCGGTGGACGACACGCACAACTATTGGTATGCGTTTTTCACCAGCTTCGACACCCCGGTGGACAAGACCACCATGCGCAACCAGCGCCTGGCCACCGTGACGCTGCCCGACTACGTGCCCAAGTCGGGCCGCCACAACCAGTGGGGCTTCAACGCCGAAGAGCAGCAACACCGCACCTACCTGGGCATGGGCGAAGACGACATCAACGTGCACGACCAATGGGCCTGCGAAAGCATGGGCGCCATACAAGACCGCACCCGCGAACACCTGGGCACCACCGACAAGGTGATCCTGGCGAACCGGCGCCTGCTGCTGCAGGCCATGGACACGGTGGAGCAAGGCGGCACACCGCCGGGCATGGCCGACGCGGCCCAGCACGCCCACATCAGCGGCCCCGACACGGTGGACGGCATTGCGCCCGCGCAAGACTGGCAGGCCTGGTGGCAAGACGCGGTGCGGGCCAAACGCGCGGCGGCCCCATGGCGCAACCCGGCGGCACCCGCAGAAGCCCCGGCCACCGAAACGGCAGGCGCGAAATGACCCACTTGGCCCGCCGCTGCGGCGTGCACGACGCCGCCCGCGAAGCCGCCTGCCTGCAAACCGCCCAGCTCATTGAAGCCAGCGGCATACAGCGCGTGCGCCTGGGCTGGTGCGACGCGCACGGCATGCTGCGCGGCAAAACGCTGATGGCCCACGCCGCCATCAAGGCGCTGCGCGACGGCGCCGGCATGGTGGGCACGATGATGCTGAAAGACACCGCCGACCGCACCGCCTGGAAAGTGTTCGAAGCCGGCGGCACCGATGACCTGCCCGGCTTTGCCGGCGCCGCCAACCTGATGCTGCTGCCCGACCCCACCAGCTTCACCGCCCTGCCCTGGCAAGCCCACACCGGCTGGCTGCGCTGCCAGCCCTGGTTTGCTGACGGCACGCCGGTGCCGCTGGACACGCGCCATGTGCTGCAGCAAGCGCTGGCGCGCTTGGCCCAGGCCGGCTATGGGCTCAAGACCGGGCTGGAGGTGGAGTTTCACATCTACCGCATCACCGACACCGCGCCGCAGTTGAACCCCGAACTCGCTGGCTGGCCCGGCCTGCCGCCCACGGTGGAGATGATCCACCCCGGCTACAACCTGCAGGCCGAAGCCATGATCGACATGGCCGACGAGCCGCTCGGCATCGTCATGCGCACCGCGCAGGCGCTGGGTTTGCCGCTGCAGTCGCTGGAAATTGAACTCGGCCCCAGCCAGGTGGAAGCGGTGTTCGACGCCACCGACGCCCTGACCGCCGCCGACCAGATGGTGCTGTTTCGCAACGGTGTGCGCCAGGCGCTGCGCCGCGCCGGTTACCACGCCACCTTCATGTGCCGCCCGCCGTTTCCCCACATCATGTCCAGCGGCTGGCACCTGCACCAGTCGCTGGTGCAGCTTCCATTGCCGCACCCGTCGTCGGTGCAGCTTGACTTGCCGCACCCGTCGCTGGTGCAGGTACCGAACGGGAACAACGCCTGCGTGCGCGACACCCCCGCACCCGGCACCACCCCACTGGATGCACAACACGCCCTGTCTGACGCCGCCAGCCACTGGCTCGCCGGCCTGCTGGCCCACGCCCGTGGCATGAGCGCGCTGTGCACCCCCACCATCAACGGTTTCGCCCGCTTTCGGCCCAACGCGCTGGCGCCGCAGTCGGTCATCTGGGGGCAGGACAACCGGGGTGCGATGCTGCGCGTGGTGGGTAGCGCGGGCGACCCCGCCACCCGCATTGAAAACCGCCTGGGCGAACCCGCCGCCAACCCCTACCTGTACATGGCGTCGCAAATCCACGCCGGGCTGGACGGTCTGGCGCAGCGCCTGCAGCCGCCACCGGCCTGCGAAACGCCCTACGCCGAAGGCAGCGAGAAAATACCCACCTCGCTGGGCGAAGCACTGGCCGCGCTGCAAAGCGACCCGGGGCTGATCGACGGCCTGGGCGCCGACTTCGTGCGCTATTTCTGCCGCATCAAGCAACAAGAAATCGACCGCCACGCCCAAGCCGAAGACAAAGCCGACTTTGAACGCCGCGAATATTTCAGCCGCATCTGAACCCCATTTTCAAGCCCGACCATGATCCACATCCGCTTCATCTCTGCCGACCAGACCGTGCAAGACCTGCAGGCCGCACCCGGCCAAAGCCTCATGAAAGCCGCCACCGAAGCCAACATACGCGGCATTGAAGGCGACTGCGGCGGCACCCTCACCTGCGCCACCTGCCATGTCATCGTCGACCCTGCATGGGCCTCACAACTGCCACCGCCCGTGGCCGACGAAACCGACATGCTCGACTTTGCCGCCAGCCCGGTGGAACCCGAGAGCCGCCTGTGCTGCCAGATCCAGCTCACCCCCGCGCTGGACGGGCTGGTGGTGCGCCTGCCCGCCCAGCAACACTGACAGGACGTGCGCAAAGCCTGACCAAGCACCGATCCGCAGCCTCACCGCTGGCGCTACGATCCCACGGTTCGCCACACCCAGGAAAAACCCCATGAGCTTCGTCTTCACGCCCCCCGCTGTTGTGTCCGTGCCCGTGTTGGGCACCACCGAGCGCTTCCCCGTGCACCGCATTTACTGCGTGGGCCGCAACTACGAAGAACACGCCAAAGAAATGGGCTTCACCGGGCGCGAGCCACCGTTCTTTTTTCTGAAACCGGCCGACGCCCTGGTGGTGGCCGACGCGGGCCAGACCGCCACCATGCCCTACCCCAGCCTCACCAGCAACCTGCACCACGAGATTGAACTGGTGGTGGCCATTGGCCAGGGCGGGCGCAACATCCGCGCCCAAGACGCCGCGCAGCACATCTACGGCTACGCCGTGGGCCTGGACATGACCCGCCGCGACCTGCAAAACGACATGAAAAAACAGGGTCGCCCCTGGTGCATTGGCAAGGCCTTCGACCATTCGGCACCCATCGGCCCCATCACACCCGCCGCGCAGGCCGGCGACATCCACCACGCCGCCATCTGGGTGCAGGTGAACGGACTCGACCGCCAGCGCAGCAACGTGGCCAAGCTCATCTGGAGCGTGGCGGAAACCATCGAACACCTCTCCAACGCCTGGGAACTGCAGGCCGGCGACCTGATCTACACCGGCACGCCCGAAGGCGTGGCCGCCGTGGTGCAGGGCGATACCCTGACCGGCGGTGTGGATGGCCTGACGCCCATCCGCATCACCGTGGCTTAAAACCCCGGGTTTACCCGTACCAGCCATTCTCTATAATTTCTTTTAGTGAAATCTATTTCACCAATATAAATTCTCTCTTTTCCACACAACCCAGGTTTCGCGGGTTTGACCTGTAGCGATCCACCGTCAAAAACCCGTACCCTTGCATGGTTTTTTCCAAGCATTTTTTCTTGCCCGTCCCCCAGGAGAACCTCCCCATGATCCAGCGCAGAACCCTGCTCCAAACCGGTGCCGCCGTGGCCCTCGGCGCCCCCGCCCTGGTGGGCTTTGCCCAGCAAAGCGTCACGCTCAAGTTCCACACCTTCATGTCGCCACAGTCCAATGTGTGGCTCAACATGCACAAGGCCTGGATGGACAAGGTCACCAAAGACTCCGACGGACGCATCAAGTTCGAAGGCTATCCCGCCATGCAACTCGGCGGCTCGCCGGTGCAGCTGTACGACCAGGCCAAGGACGGCGTGGTTGACATCGTGTGGACCCTGCCCGGCAACACGCCCGGCCGCTTCCCGCGCATTGAAGTGTTCGAGCTGCCATTCATGATGAACAACGCCGAAGCCACCTCCAAGGCCTTCTGGGAATACGTGCAGACCGTGGCCAAAGACGAGTTCCGCGAAGTGCAGCCCATTGCCCTGCAGGTGCACGGCCCGGGCATGTTCCACATGCGCAGCAAGCAGATCAAAACGGCTGAAGACCTGCGCGGCTCCAAGGTGCGCGGCCCCACCCGCCAGATCACCAAAATGCTGTCGTACCTGGGCGCCTCGCCCGTGGGCATGCCGCTGCCACAAATCCCCGATGCGCTGTCCAAAGGCGTGATCGACGGTTGCGTGATTCCGTGGGAAGTGGTGCCCTCGGTCAAGGTGCATGAGCTGACCAAGTTCCACAGCGAATTCGATCCCGCCGGTGGCGCCCTGTACACCACCACCTTCATCATGGCCATGAACAAGGCCAAATACGCCTCGCTGGCGCCCGACCTGAAGGCCATCATCGACAAGAATTCCGGCATGGACACCTCGGCCTGGCTGGGCAAGGTCCAGCAAAGTGGCGACATCCCGGGCCGCGAATCGGCCGTCAAGCAAGGCAATTCCATCTACACCATCCCGGCCGCCGAAGCGCAGGAATTCAAGCGCAAGGCCCGTCTGGTGGAAGTGGAGTGGATGCAGGACATGGACAAGCGCGGCTTCAACGGCAAGCAGCTGCTGGACAGTGCCAAAGCCCTGATCGAAAAACACGGCAAAACCAGCGGCACCAAAAAGGCCTGATGCCGCTCGGTGCGGTCGGCGGGGCCAATACCCCGCACCCACGCCGTGACTCCAAGGGCTCCGCAAGGAGCCCTTTTTGTTTGCCCCTACACTTTGCACATGCACCGCAGCCCCATCCAACACTGCAGACAATGTGGTTCACCCGTCGCCTACCGCATCCCCGATGACGGCGACACCAAGCCCCGTGCCGTCTGCACCGTCTGCCACACCATCCACTACGAAAACCCGCTCAACGTGGTGGGCACCGTCCCCGTGTGGGGCGCGTCGGGCGAACACGTGTTGCTCTGCAAGCGCAACATCGAACCCCGCTTCGGCAAGTGGACCCTGCCCGCCGGCTTCATGGAACTGAACGAAACCACCGCCCAGGGCGCCGCCCGCGAAACAGTGGAAGAAGCCGGTGCACAGTTTGAGATGGGCGAGATCTTCACCCTGATGAACGTGGCCCGCGTGGGCCAGGTGCATATCTACTACCGAGCCCGCCTGCTCAGCGACCAGTTCAACCCCGGCGTGGAAACCATCGAGGCCCGCCTGTTCACCGAAGCCGACATTCCCTGGGACGAAATCGCGTTTCGCACCGTCAAGGAAACCCTGGAACATTATTTCGCCGACCGCCGCCGCGGGCAGTTCGGCTTTCACGCCATCGACATCGCCTGAGAGGCTGGGCGCTTTAGGGGCTTCGGAACACCGTGGCTAACTGCTCGCGCGACCGGCCATCAAGAACATCACCGTCAGGGCTCCCGGCAAAGCCTCCCAAGCTGAAGCCAACGGTCGGCAAACCCATTAGCCGACGCACTCCACCACCAAACCAGCGACACACTGCACTTGACCCAAACCGTCGGTGTAGCGGAAATCGCGGACGTTTTCAGTCACGAGCACCGCGGGTGGATCAAAGTCCAAGCAGCTGGCAGCCACCACCGCATCGGGCAGTTTCAGCTTACCGCCATCAGGGTTGGCTGGCGTGCCGCCGCCCGCCGCAGCACGCCTCAATGCCTCGGCCCTCAGTGTGGCGGCCTGATCCAGAACCACTTCTGTCACGTCCACCACGATCACGTTGGGGTCGTCAAAAAATAGCCTGAATGCATCCTCAGCGAGCTGGCGCTGTGCTGCGTCCTGGTACCGGCGCGCGGCCACCATGCACTCGGCCACACAGATGCGGCTGGTGGCAAAGGAAGCGTCCGGGTACTTGGCTTGCAATGCCGCCAGCGCCGCCTGAACAGACGCGCGCTTGGCAACATCGCTCAGCACCAGGTGGCTCCAGACATTGGTATCCAGCAGCAAGACATGGCTCATGCACCCCTCCCCGTGCGCGATCCACTGGCGAGCATTTCGCGCTCGCTCCAATGGGTTCGTTCATTGCGCAGGAAGGCACTGACGGAAGTGGAAGGTTGAGCAATCAGGTCGGGTGGGGCGCCATGGAGCACGCGCTCCCAGGTTTGCCCCCGCGCCTGGGCGTCGCGCCCGGTGGATATCGCTTCGACCAGGGCATCCATTTCCTTGAATTGAGGCGCCAGCTCGCTGCGAATGCGGGTTCGCAAACGGCCCAGCGAGCGGGGATCGAGTTCCAGATCTTGCTGGCTGCCCAAGATGGATTGGACCGCTTGCGCGACTTGCTTACCAAGCGCAGCGAGCGTCCGATGAGAGGCAACATTGCGCGAAAAGTTTGGCCAGGGAAATTCAAGAATTTTCTTGGTTACATCGCGGGCTCCGAAGTGGCCCTTGGTTTGAAATGCCTTGATCGCTTTGTTGATGTATCCAGAGTTGAGGTAGCACTCAACAAATCGAGCTTCTTCCTCACTGTCCACAAAACAAACGTACATTGCGAAATCGACCAAAAAATGCTGCGCCGACCCATCTGTTCGGACGCTGCATGCGTTTCCATCTTTTGCCGACCGATTGAACATGACGGCCCAACGACCATCAACGGGTTGATCCGTCAATCCCCGCTGAAAATTGATCCGCCCAATCATGCTCATTTTTTGATTCTTCGCACTGTCACTTCGCCGCTCGCCCCAGAGTCGCTCGCACTGCCCAAACCAGCGCGCAGCCTCCAGGTCGCCACGCGCCGTGAGCGCCGCGCTGTCGAGCAGACACCAACGCTGCTTGCCGGCCAGCTCGGCGTTCTTGTCGTTGGCCTGCTCCTCCTTCACCAGCGGAAGCGCCACCAAAGCGGGGTTGATGAGGGCAAACGGAATCACGTTGCGCGCCATGGCCGTGCGGAAAAGGTACTGGCCTTGCATCGAGCCGGTGAGCGAGATACCGTCCCAGGGCTTCTTGGCACCCTCCAGCGCCAGCGGGTGGGTGCGGATGTTGACGGTGCGCCCGGACACATCGGTCGTCGCATCCACGGTCATGCCTTGCGGTTCTACAAAATAGAAAGCGCGGGGCACGATGGTGGCACCCTGTTTGAAGCGCTCGGCGTAGGCATTGCCGCCGCTTTGACCCTGTATGCGCTGCTGCACCAGGGCCGAGCGCTTTTTGCGGCTCTTTTCGTTGCCCAGCTCCTGAAAATACCAGCGCGTGGTCTGCTCTTTCAGAAACTGCTGCGCATCGCGCCAGTGCAGGTGGGGCTTGGGCAACCGGCCGTCGAACACGGTGCCCACAATGCCCGTCTTGGGCAGTGCGCGGGCCCGTTTGGCGTCGTCGTTTTCAGACTGCGATGCACAGGCGAGCAGCACGCAGGCGGGCACGTTGAACAAAGGACTCACGCCGTCCAGATCCCACACTTCCGCGAGTTTGAAGCCGCTGGCCTCCCCGCTGCGCACGTTGGCATGCTGGTCGGCCGTCAAAAAGGCGCGCGGCAACACAAAGGCCAGTTGGGCGCCGTCTTTGGCGAGGTATTTCCCACAGTGCGATAGAAACACCGCGGCCAGGTCGATGTGGGGGTTGTTGGCTTTGGCAGAGGGCATGAGGTTGTAAACGCGGGCAATGTCGCGCACCAACTGCTGGTAATCACCGCTGCTGATGTCGGAATACGTTAGCCAGGGTGGGTTGGCAACGATGGCATCAAACACGCGGTACATGAACACCGGCTGGTAGAGGTTTTGCAACACAAACTGCCAGATCGTGTCGCGGCCTTTCTGCTTGGCCTCGCGCATCGCCCGGTAGATAGCGTGCAGTTCGGCCACCAAATTTTTGTCCATGTCCACCGTGGGCACCCGTGCCCGCAGCGCTGTATCAAACACCTCAAAGGGCTGTTCGATCTCAAGACTGTTGTCCACAAAATACTGGGCCAGTTCGATGGCTTTGACGAAGCGGTCGGGCTGCCCAATGAAGGGCGTCATGTCCAGAGGCAAACGCTGGTCATCCACGCGCACCAGAAAATGGTGCCCAGAGGTATAGAGCGTCTTCTTGCCTTCGTCTTGAGAGAGGAACAGCGTGTTGGCAAGGTACACGTTGAGCGTCACCGGCGCTTTGGCGCGTGCCACGCCCTCGCCCAACGCAAGCAACAGTGTGGTCTTGGCGATCTGCACCGAGAGAGGATGCACGTCGATGCCGGTAATTTGATTGGCAATCTGCTGCACCGGCATGTCGGGCCAGTCGGTGCGCAACCGGGCCACCAGCGCCCGCAAGAACGAACCGGAGCCACAGGCGGGATCAAGCACCCGGGAACTGCGCTCCAGTTGCAGGCTGTCCACCACACGCTCGCACAACCAGTCGGGCGTGTAGTACTCGCCCAAGGCGTGGCGGGTGTCGATGTCGATCAGCTCCTGGTAAACGCCCTTCAGAATGTCTTCTTCCACATCGGTGAAGTCGTATTCGGTGATCTGGTTGTACAGCTCACGCAGCGACGGGGCCAGGCGGGCAAAGATCGCTGGATCAGACACCCAGTAGAAAAAGTCTCCCTCGACGAAGTTGGACACATTCAGGGCATTGAAGGCCTCCCCGGTGAGAATGCGGCGAAGCTCGTCGTCGTTGGGGCGGGCCGCGGGACGCAGAACCACATAGGCCAAGAGCTTGGAGAAGACGCTCAGGTAGGTGTGAATCAGATACACCGCGCTTCGGTCATCAAACCGGCCATAGGCGAGTTCCAGAAAGCGTTGCCACTGCTCAAAAGCCACATGCACCGGTGAAGCCACTCCAGGTGCTGGCATGGCGGCACGCATGGCTTGAACGGTGTTGATGAACGCTCGCGAGGTGTCGCCAAAGTCGAGCTGAATCTCGCCAAGCGTGGCCTTTCGTTTGGTCGAACGGAAGAGCAGACGGTCCAGAAAATAGAAGAACTGCTGCTCGTTGTCGCGTTTCACCTCGAAGTCTTCAACCTTGCGCAGCGCAATCCGTGTGGGTGTCTCCTGGGCCAGAAGCACCTCCAAGTCAGGCGCGTAGCTGCGCCAGACCCGGCCGTCGGTTGCGATCAAGACGAAATCGTAACGCTCGCCGCTGTGCCATTTACCCGCCAGGTATTCGGCCAATTGGTCTTCTGCGTGGCGCCCCGTCTTGGCCAGGTCTTTTTCCCATTCGATGATGACGTTGCTGTAGGCAATGTCGGCATAACCGGTTTTGGGTGTCCCCTTGCGAGGAATATTGAAGATGGTTTTTTCGCCTCCAGCGGCCATTTGATCAATGAGCGCGCGTGAGCCAGCACTGTCTTTGAACAGACGCAAGAGCAGATTTTGAAAACGCAGTTTTTTGGCTTCCTCGCTGTTGGATAGCTTCAAACCCGCGAGGTAATCCATGATTTCCTCAGAGACCTTGTGTTCAATCATGGTGGGCGATTTCCCTATGGGTTTGTCGTTGGTTTGAAGCTGCTGCGTTGAACTGTCGGGATCTACAGAGCCGCACCCAGCCGCCCCACACCCTCTTCAATCTTCTCAACCCCCACCGTCGCAAAGCTCAAGCGCAGCGTCGCATGGTCGGGGTCGGAGGCGTAGAACGGTGCACCGGGCACAAACGCCACACCTTTTTCAATCGCGCGCTTCGCCAGCTCGCCACCGTCGGCCACCTTGCCACCGGCGCCCGTGAGGCGGGCCCAGACGAACAGGCCGCCTAGCGGTTGCACGAACTCGATGGTGTCGCCCAGTTCGCGCTTCAGGGCGTTGCCCATGGTGGTGGCGCGCTCGGCGTACACAGCGCGCACCTTGGCCAGCGTGGCGGGCATGCGCCCTGCTTTCAGGTACTGCGCGGCGGTGGCCTGGGCGAAGGTACTGGTGTGGGCGTCGCTGAACTGATTGCACATGGTGGCTTTCGCCAGCAGCTCGGCCGGGCCGACCATCCAGCCCACGCGCAGGCCGGGGCTGAGCACCTTGCTCAAACTGCCGCAGTGCACCAGCAGGTCGCGGCTGCCGGGCACGCTGGCGCTCAGGGCCAGCAGGCTGGGTGGTGGTGCTTCGCCGAAGTACAGGTCGCCATACGGGTCGTCTTCCACGATCAGCGTGTTGTGCTTCACCGCCATCTCCAGCACCTTGTTGCGGCGCTCCAGACTGAGCATGGCGCCGCTGGGGTTGCCGAAGGTGGGAATGAGGTAGACGAACTTCGGCTTGTGTTCTTCGATCAACCTTTCCAGCTCGTCGGTCTTCACGCCGTTGCCGTCCACCGGTGCGCTGATGAGCTGCGCGCCATAGAGGCGGAAGCACTGGATGGTGGCGAGGAAGGTGGGGCCTTCGACGATGACCTTGTCGCCGGGCGACACGAGCGTCTTGCCCAGCAGGTCCAACGCCTGCTGGCTGCCGGTGGTGACGATCAGGTCGTTGGCCGTCACGCCCTGGTTGCCCTTGCTGCTCATGAAAGCGGCGAGCTGTTCGCGCAGGGGGTTGTAGCCCTCGGTGGCGCCGTATTGCAGGGCAGCGCCGGGTTCTTCGGTGAGCGCGGCGTTCACCGCTTCGCGGATGCCGTCCACGTCGAACAGGGCGCTGTCGGGGAAACCACCGGCAAAACTGATGATGCCGGGCCTGCCCAGCAGCTTGAAGAGTTCGCGGATGGCGGAGGTTTCAACGTTGTTGAGGCGGTCGGCAAAAGGCGTGTTGAAGGGCATGGCGTTGGGGTTCAAAATCAGGACAGACCTGCATGGTAACCAGCCGCAACGGTCTGCAGCGCCGGGCGTTCACCACTGGTCTGTTTGGGCTCGGGGTCTGTCGGATGGCGCGGTTCGCCGCCAGCGGCGCAAGCCAAGAATGCGGGTTGTTTTTTTACAGGGATACGGGCATGCGCAAATGGATCGGTTGGGGCCTGGCTGGTGTTTTCACCCTGCTGGTGGGCGCCGCCCACGCCCAGGGGCGGGATCTGGTGATGGCGATCAGCGAAGGATCGTCGGGCGGAACCGACCACGCGCGGGTGATTGCGAAATACCAGGGCCTGGCCGATGCGGTGGGCCGCAGCATCAACCAGAAGGTGAACGTGGTGTTCATTCGCGAGTTTTCGGCGCTGGAAGATGGCCTGAAAAACCAGCGCTTTGACCTCGCCATGGCCCGACCCAGCGATTTCCCGGCCCGCGCCATGCGCGACCACGGCTACCAATACGTGTCGTCGGCCCAACCCGACGGCCGCTGCCTGATCATCGTGCCCAAAGACGCGCCCTACAAAACCGTGGCCGATATTCGGGGCAAGCGCATGGTGTTGCCCGACCCGGCCGCTTACATGACCAAGTTTTGCACCGCCGAGTTGCGGGACCAGGGCATCGACCTGACCAAGGAACGGGTGGAGCGGGTGCAAGAGCAAGGCGCTGTGCCTTTTTACCTGACCAACAAGTTCGGCGATGTGGGCGGCGTGGCGTCGTATTCGGGGGTGGCCAAGTCGCTCGAAAAAACGGGCCACCGGGTGTTGCACACCAGCGTGGCGCAGCCCTACTTTCCGCTCATCGTGAAGAAATCGTTCACCGCCGCTCAGATCGAGAGCATGCAAACGGCCCTGCGGACCTTGCCCGACACCGAAGAAGGCCGGGGCGTGCTCAAGAACATCGGGATCGATGGCTTCGACACCCGCAGCGAGAAACGCTTGCGCGACCTGCTGGCCTGGCTGGGTATCTGAGCAGCGAGCGTCTTTTACCGAGCCACCGAACTACACTGCGCGGCATGAAATCCGCCGCCATTGAAGCCTTTTTTGCCACCCTGAAAGCCGCCAACCCCACGCCCCAGACCGAGCTGGAATACACCAGTGTGTTTGAGTTGCTGGCGGCGGTGTTGCTGTCGGCCCAGGCCACCGACGTGGGTGTGAACAAAGCCACCCGCAAGCTGTTCCCGGTGGCCAACACGCCGCAAAAAATACTGGACCTGGGGCTGGAGGGCCTGGAGAGCTACATCAAGACGATTGGCCTGTACCGCAGCAAGGCCAAGCACCTGATGCAAACCTGCCGCATCCTGGTGGAGCAGCACGGCGGCGAGGTGCCCCGCACCCGCGAGGCGCTGGAGGCCCTGCCCGGCGTGGGCCGCAAAACGGCCAATGTGGTGCTCAACGTGGCCTTTGGCCAGCCCACCATGGCGGTGGACACGCACATTTTTCGCGTCAGCAACCGCACCGGCCTGGCGCCTGGCAAAACGCCGCTGGCGGTGGAACAGCAATTGATGAAGCGCGTGCCCGCCGCCTACGCCGTGGATTCGCACCACTGGCTGATCTTGCTGGGCCGCTACGTGTGCATGGCCCGCAAACCGCTGTGCCACCGGTGCGCGGTGGCGGCGTATTGCGACTTCAAGCCCAAGACGGTGCAGGGTTCGTAACGAGCGCCGGCCGGGTGGCGTTGCGGCCCGTTTTCAGCCGTGCATCCACGTTGCCACGGCCGGCAACCCCAACACCGCCTGCGTGAGCGCGTGCAGCAGCAGCCCCACCAGCGCGCCCACCAGGGTGCCGTTGATGCGGATGAACTGCAGGTCGCGGCCGATGTTGTTTTCCAGCGTGCGGCTCATGTCGTGGGCGTCCCAGGCTTGCACGCGCTCGGCCACGAAGCCAACGATGGTGTTGCGGCTGCCGTCCAGCAGGCGCAGCAGCATCTGTTGGGCCTGGGCGTTGAGCCAGGCGCGCAGGCTGGTGTCGGCCAAGAGCTGCTGCCCGGCGGCTTGTACCACGCTGGCGATGCGCTCGCCCAAGGCACTTTCGGGTTTCACCGCATCGGCGCGCAGGGTGCCCATGAGTTCGTGCCACCAGGCTTCGATGGGGGCCTTCCACTGGGGTTGGTCCAGCCAGGCGTCGCGCCACAGCGCCACGCGGGCCTGCCAGTCGGGGTCGGTTTGCAGGCGCTGAATGGACTCCCGCATCCAGCCGTCAAAGCGCTGGCGCAGTTCGTGGTGCGGGTCGGCGGCCACGTCGGCCAGGGTGCGGGTGAGTGCGGCCACCAGTTTGCGGGTGGCCAGGCGCGCGGCCATCTGGTCGAGCCCCACGTATTTGAGTTCTTTGAGTTCGCGGGCAATGGCGTCGGTGAGCTTGTCTTGCACCGCCTCTTGTCCGGCCCAGCCCGAGAGCTGCTGCAACAGGCCGTTGAGCCATTGCTGGTGGTGGCCGTGCGCGGTGAGTGCGGCCAGCGCCTGGCCGCCCAGCGTGGCCAGGTCCACCTCGCGCAGCAGGCGCTGCGCCAGTTGCGCCACCCACTGGCGCGCGGGGGTCTGGTCCAGCGCGTTCAGCAAGGCGGGCGTGGCCTGCTGCAGCCACTGGCCTACGCGCTGGGCCGAAGCGGGCTGCGCCAGCCATTGGCCCAGCGCGCCGGCCATGTCCCAGCGCGCCAGGGTGGGCTGCACGTGCTCGATGGTCAAAAAATGCTCGCCCAGAAAACGCGCCAGCTGGGTGCCCAGCCGGTCTTTGTTGGCCACGATGATGGCGGTGTGCGGTATGGGCAGGCCCAGCGGGTGGCGAAACAGGGCCACCACCGCGAACCAGTCGGCCAGGGCGCCGATCATGGCGGCTTCGGCGGCGGCGGCCACATAGCCCCAGGCGGTGTGGCGCGGCTCCAGAACAGTGGCCACGGCGTACACCACGCCGGCCAGCAGGAGCAAGCCCACCGCCAGCGTTTTCATGCGGGCGAGGCTGTAAGGCACTTGTGGGCTTGCGGTTTTCATGGGCTCCAGTGTGCCTGCATGCCGCCGTGGCGTGGCCAGCGGTTCAGCAGTGCAGGCACACATGCCCACCGGGCGCAGGCGCATGGCGGGGCCACTGGTCCACGCTGCCAATGGGCCCCGCGCCATGGGCCAGCACGAACTGCGCTGCCCGGATCACGCCCGCGTGCGTCACCCATACCGCTTCGCGGGCCTGCGTGGCGCGCAGGGCTTGCAGCGCTTGCGCCACGCGGTCGATCACCTGCTGCGTGCTCTCCTTGCCGCCAAAGCGGTGGTGGGCGAAGTCGGTCATCCAGTCGTCGAAAGCGCTGCGCGGCACGGCGTCCCAGGCTTGCAGTTCCCACTGGCCAAAGTCCATTTCGTTCAGGCGCAGGTCGGTGGTGGGTGGGCCCAGGTCGGGCCGCAGCTGCTGCAATGCGAGCGCCAAAGCTTGGGCACGGCCCAGGGCCGACACCCACACCGGCAGACCCAGCGGCAGCACGGCGGCGGCGTTGTGGGCAGCTTGCAGGGTGAGCGCGGCGTGCGCGGGCACATCGCTGGCACCGTAGCAAAGCCCGGCGGGCAGGTCCACTTGGGCGTGGCGCAGCAGCCAGAGCTTCACAGCGCCAGCGCCAGTGCGAGGTAAAAACACAGCTCGCTCACCTGCTGCGTGGCACCCAGGCCGTCGCCGGTAAAACCTTGCAGGCGGCGGTGCAGCAGGCGCCACATCCAGCCCATGCCCATGAGCGCGCCCACCACCGCCAGCGCCCACGGCGCGCCCGGCTGCCACCACCCGGCCAAGGCCATGGCCAGCGCCCACCACAACACGCCCGCCAGCAGCCCGGCCACGGTGATGCTCTCGGCCAGCGGCTTGGACTTGGACTGTGGCGTGTCGCCCACATGCGCCAGCGTGCGGATGACGAACAGCGGCATGAGCCGCGAGGTGACGTGTGCGGCAAACAGCGCCACCGCCGCCAAACCCGCGCCACCGGCCTGCGCCAGCAGCACCAGCAGCGCCACCTTGGCAGCCACCGCCAGCACCAGGGCCAGCGCGCCGTAGGTGCCAACGCGGGAATCTTTCATGATGTCGAGCGCGCGCTCACGGTTCATGGAGCCGCCCAGGCCGTCCACCAAATCGGCCAGGCCGTCTTCGTGGAAAGCGCCGGTCAGCAGCACGCTGAACACGGTGCAGGCCACCGCCGCCACCCACGGCGCGGCGGGCTGCGCAGGCAAGGCTTGCCACAGGCCGTAAAACACCGCCGCACTGAGCCCACCCACCACCCAGCCCACGCCGGGGAAATGTGCGGCGCTGGCGCGCAGCATGGTCGGGCTGAAACCCACCCAGTCGGCCAGCCGCCCGGTGATGGGGATGCGGGTGAAGAACTGGATGGCGAGCAGGAAATGGCGCAGGGGGAGGAGCACCCCCCTGCGCCGCTGCGCGGCTTCCCCCCGGAGGGGGGACGCAGTCAGTGGCCCGGCGCAGCCGGTTCCACGACTGCCCGGGTCCGGGTCCTGTCGATCCACCGGCATCACCTTACGCCTGGACCGCAGAAGACGTCGGCACATCGTCGCTGCGCGACACCCCCGCCGCCTCAAAGCTCGCCATCTCGCGCACGATGGCGCAGGCGCTTTGCAACAGCGGCCAGGCCAGCGCAGCGCCCGAGCCTTCGCCCAGGCGCAGGCCCAAATCCAGCAGCGGCTCGGCCTTCAGGTGCGCCAGCATCAGCGCGTGGCCGCGTTCGCCCGAGCGGTGGGCGAACACGCAGCGCTGCAACACCACGGGCTGCAAGGCGCTGGCCACCAGCACGGCGGCACTGGCAATGAAGCCATCGACCACGATCACGCGGCGCTCCTGCGCGGCTTGCAGCACCGCGCCCACCATGGTGGCAACCTCAAAACCACCAAACGCGGCCAGGGCATCCAGCGGAGTGCGGGCGTCGGGGTGGCGGGCCAGCACCGCGCGCAAGATGCCGATCTTGCGTTGCACCGCGTCCGCATCCAGTCCGGTGCCCGCGCCGGTGCCGTCGGCGATGTCCAGCCCGGTCAAGCGCGCCAGCAACAGCGAAGCCGCCGAGGTGTTGCCAATGCCCATTTCGCCCAGCAGCAGCGCATTACCCGGCAAGGTTTTGACCAAGGCCACGCCGTTGGCCAGGGCCGTGTCGCGCTGCGCAGCGGTCATGGCCGGGCCTTCCAGCGCGTCGGCGGTGCCGGGGGCGACTTTGGCCACCACCAGCCCGGGCCGTGGCGCGAAGTCGTGGCGCACGCCGCAGTCCACCACCGTGAGGCCGATGCCGTGCTGGCGCGCCAACACACTCACCGCCGCGCCGCCGGCCAAAAAGTTTTCCACCATCTGCCAGGTCACGTCGCTCGGGTAGGCCGACACGCCGCGCGCGGCCAGGCCGTGGTCGCCCGCGAACACCACCAGTTGCGGGGCTGTGAGCTCGGGCGATGCCGTGCCCAAAATCAGGCCAATGCGCTGCGCCAGCGCCTCCAGGCGGCCCAGCGAGCCCAGCGGTTTGGTCTTGTTGTCCAGCAGGTGCTGCAAACGGGCCGCCAGGGCGGGCTGGGTGATGTCGTCGAGGGTGGGGATGGTGAAGTTCATGGTTCAGGGCTTTCGGATGAGGTTTTCCAGTACGCCGGGTTCGGCGTGTCGTTCGATAAAGTCGGCCAGGCCGTTGAACACGCTGTCCAGCGTGGGCACCGACGCGCCAAACAAGGCCTGCAACACGCGCGGGTCTTCAAACAGGCCGTGCAGGTACACGCCCAGCACGTTGCCCGCCGCGTTTTGCCAGCCCAGGCCGTTGGGCAGCACGGGCCGGGCCACGTCGCCCGCAGCCGCCATGGCCGGGTGTTGCGCGGTTTGGCCGTGGTGAATTTCGTAGCCAGACACGGTCACACCCGAGAGGGCGGCCCACGGGCCGGTCAGCGCGCCCAAGGTGGCGGTTGTGTGGCGCACGGTTTTGTCGGCGTCAAAGGCGGTGACCAGCGGCAACAAGCCCAGGCCGGGCGCGTTGCCCAGCGCCATGGCCTCAATGCCGTGGGTGTCGATGAGTGCTTCGCCCAGCATTTGCAGCCCGCCGCAAATGCCCAGCACCGCCCGGCCCTGCGCCGCGTGCTCGGCCACGGCCCGGTCCAGGCCTTGGGCGCGCAGCCAGGCCAGGTCGGCGGCGGTGGCTTTGGAGCCGGGCAGCACCAGCCAGTCGGCCCCCGCACAGTCGGCAGGCGTGCGCGCCCACACCAGGCGCACGCCGGGCACGTTTTTGAGCGGCTGAAATTCGTCCAGGTTGCTCAGGCGCGGGTAGGCGATGACGGCGATGGTTTGGCGCACCGTGCCCGCAGACCGGCTGCGATCGTCAAAAACACCGTCTTCTTCGGGCAAGCCGTGTTGCCACCACATCGGCAGCGTGGCCACGGTGGGTACGCCGGTCAGGTCTTGCAGCATCTGCGGGCCGGGGGCCAGCAGGGCCGCGTCGCCCCGGAATTTGTTGAGCACAAAGCCGTGGATGAGCGCGCGCTCGTCTTCCGGCAGCAGCGCCCAGGTGCCATACAGGTGGGCAAACGCGCCGCCCCGGTCGATGTCGGTCACCAGCAAGCAGCGGGCTTGGGCGCGGCGGGCCACGCGCATGTTCACGATGTCGCTGGCGTGCAGGTTGATCTCGGCGGGCGAGCCCGCGCCTTCCATCACGATCACGTCGTTTTCAGCGCGCAGCGCGTCCAGCGCGGCGGTGATGTACGGCCACACCTTTTCGCTGCGCCCGCGCCACGGCATGTCGCTCAGTTCACGGTTGACTGTGCCCAGCAGCAACACCTGGCTGCGCGTGTCGGCCTCGGGCTTGAGCAGCAGCGGGTTCATGCGCACATCGGGCTCGGCGTTGGCCGCCAGCGCCTGAAAGTACTGGGCCGCGCCGATTTCGCCGCCCGCCACCACGCGGGCGTTGTTGCTCATGTTCTGCGCCTTGAACGGTGCCACCTTGAGCCCCAAGCGCGCGTAGTGGCGGCACAGCGCGGTGGTGAGCCAGCTTTTGCCCGCGCCGCTGGTGGTGCCGAGCACCATCACGCAGACTGCCGTCATGCTTGGCCTTTCTGCGTTATGGGCAGCGGCAATGCCGCCAGCGCCTGCTGCACCCAGCCAAAGCCGATGCGTTCTTGCTCCAGCCGCACACAGGCGGTGCCGGGCGCCGTGCCCAGCCGTCGGTAGCGCAAATCGTCAAACAAAGCCTGCTCCTTCGCAGTCAAACGGGGCAAATCGCGCAGCACCGGTGTGGGTTCGTGGCCCCATGGACCGGTGTGCGCCAGAAGGGTTTCGCGGTCCATCAGCAGCGACTGCGCATGCGGCAGGTGGGCGCGCAACTGGTCGAGGATGGCGAAGCCGTGGGTGTCGATATCGCCCCAGTAATGCACCTCGCAGCTGTGCAGCCAGGGCGCAGCGGCCAGGGCGTCAAAACCGTAACCGGCACCAAACACCAGCAAGCTGTCGGCCACGGGCGGAAAGGCGAGAAAGTTGATCTCGTTTTCGGTGATGAACACGCGCCGCACCGGCAACGCCAAGCGCGCAAAGGCGGCTTGCGTCAGGGTCACGTCCTGGTCTGTTTCAGCGGCTGCGGGCAGCAACACCGCGCCCGCCCCCAGCCAGCGCACGCGCACGCGCAAGGGCTTGTCTTGGAAACCGTAGCGGCGGGCAAACTGGCTGGCACCGCTGGCGCTGGCGTCAATGGCCTGTGGCGGCAAGGCCAAGTCCAACAAACTGGCCAGCACGCCCCGGTGCGCCTCGATGAACTTGCTGTCCACCCCCGGCAGATCGACTTGGCGCAGGTACACACCCGGCCTGGGCTGCGCCTGCAACCACGCCACCACCGCCAGCAGGCGCGGCCAGACGGGTGCCAAGTCCAGCGCCTGCAAGGGGCGCTGTTGCAGCCAGGGCAACACGGCGGGCTGTTGCGTGCGGGTGGTTTGCACCAGTTGCGCAAAGCGCCGCGCCTCGGCTTGCTTGCCCAGCAGTGCCAGCGCCGCGTCCAGCGAATCGAGCCACACCGCCTCGGGCACGGCGTTGTGGCCCAGCACGCGGTGGCGAAACGTGCGCATGGCTATGCGGTACGGCGGCGCGCTGTCGGCAGTTGCGTTGCAACCCAGGTCGCGCATCCAGGCCCGCACATCGTCAAAGCGCTCGGCCAGCTCGGTCGATGTGGGGGCCACCAAACGCAGGCGCAGCGGCGGCATGGGCGCGCCGTCCACCCGCAACAGCTCGCCTTTGTCCCACAGCTTTTGAACTTGGGCGCGCAGGTCGGCGGGGGTGGTCCAGGTCATGGACTCACCTGTGCGCGTTGTGGGTCTTGTCGCGCCCGGTCAAAAAGCCCGGGGAGAGCCCCCACCCCAGCCCTCCCCCAGAGGGGGAGGGAGTCGGACAGCGCAATGTCTGGCCCCTTCCCCCACTGGGGGAAGGTTGGGATGGGGGCAGGCGTGAGGGAACGGCCCCGGCCAATGTGCAAGGGGCGGCGATGCAGCGCCGCACCCAGGCATGCGTCCATCTCAAAGCCCACGTTGGCCCCCTGTTTCACGAACCGCCAGCGCCATCGCTTCCCTGCCAGCGGCCCGTTCCTTCTCCTCCCGATACGCCTCCATGCTCAAATTGCGCAGCCGCGAATCGCGGCCTTCCACGTTGTGCACAAAGCCGACGCTGGAGACAAAGGGTTCGATGATGTGGATTTTTTGCAGCGGGGTGACGATGAGCAGTTGCAAACTGAGCTTTTCAAACAGTTGCAGGCCGTATTGGGCCGACTCGTCGGAGCCCCGGCCAAAGGCTTCGTCGATGACGACGAAGCGGAAGCTTTTGGAGCGGGTTTCGCCCCAGGCCAGGCCAAATTGGTAGGCCAGGCTGGCCGCCAAAATGGTGTAGGCCAGTTTTTCTTTTTGCCCGCCGGACTTGCCGCCCGCGTCTGAATAGTGTTCGTGTTCGCGCTGGTCTTCGCGCCAGCGTTCGCTGGCGGCAAACACAAACCAGTTGCGCACATCGGTCACCTTCGTGCTCCAGCGCCGGTCTTGCTCGGTTTGGCCCTCGCGGCCGCGCAGGCGCTCGATGATGTGTTTGACCTGCAAGAACTTGGCTTCGGCGTAGGGGCCGCTGGGCGCATCGCCGCCCAGGCTGTCGTCCAGGCAGCTGCGCAGCTCGGTTTGAAAGTCGCGCACCTCGGCGTCGGGCGTGGTTTGCAGCGCCAGGGCAATGAAGCGGCCCGGGTTGTAGTCGATTTGCGTGAGCGACTGGTTGATGCGCTCAATGCGTTCTTTGATGGTTTCGCGCTCTTTGTTCAGCTGCGCGCTGAAGTTGGCCATTTCGCGCACCGTGTTTTCGTTCAGCGCGCGTTTGAAGTCGGCCTCAAAACGCGGCAGGTCGTCGGCCACCAGGCGCTGCAACAGGCTGCGGTATTCGCTGGCCGCGCCCACCGACACGTCAAACTCTTGCGTCTCCACCGGAAAGCGGTGGCTGAAGCTGCGCATGGCGTCGATGATTTTTGCCTGCAAGCGGGTGGCGCGTTTGTCGGTGCTGTCGATGGCGCTTTCCAGGTGTTCGCGCATGTCGCGCTCTCGGGCATCGCAGGACTCGACCGTGATGGCGGACCAGCGTTTGGCCTCGGCGCTGTCTCCTTGCGCAGTTTGCAGGTTCTGCAACAGCTCTTCCAGGCGCAGCGCCAGCGCTTCAAAACCCGGCGGGGCTTGCGCCAGCAGGGCTTCTGCGTCGCGGCGCTGCTGTTGGGCGTCGCTGATTTTTTGCTCGGTTTTCGAGCGTTTGTCGCGCTGCTCCATGCGCTGCTGTTCCAGCTTGTCGCGCTCGGCCTCCAGCTCGCTCAATTGGCGGGTGAGCGCGGCCAACACGTCCGAGGCGGCTTCCAGCGCCGCCCGCTCGTCTTTCAGGCGCGCCACTTCGCGGGCGTTGGCTGGCCAGTCCAGGTCGGCAAAGTCTTGAAATTCTTCCAGCTTGGCCAGGTTTTCCAGGCGCTCGCGAATGGCCCGCTGCTCTTGCTGCAGCTCGGCAATTTTTTGGCCCAGCGTGCCCAGGCGCGCTTCCCACACACGCAGCTTGCCCTCCAACACGGCCAGTTTGGCGGCGTTGCTCCAGCCCAGCACATAGCGGCTGCGGTCGTCCAAGCGGTGACGGTCGTCTTTTTCGTGGCGCTCACCGCTGGTTTTGATGTGCCCGGCGCGGGTCATGGCTTTGGGCTCGGCGCGAAACTGCTCGGGTGTGGTGCAGCAGGCGTGGTCAAAGCGGCGTGCCACCTCATTTTCCAGCCAGGTGTAGAACGGTGAATCGGGCTTGATGGCGATTTTTCGCGCCAGTGATTGCGCGGGCAGAGGCGGCGCAGGGCGCTCACTGCGGGCCGGGTCGCGCACCCGAAAGTACACCAGCCGCCCTTTCAGGTGGGTGTCGTCCACCCACTGCGCCACCCGGGCGTAATGCAGCTCAGGCACCAGCAAAGACAAGGCAAAGCTGTGCAGCAGGCGCTCGGCAGCGCCTTCCCAGTCGCGGGCGTCGTCGTGCACCTGCAGCAGCTCCCCGGCAAACGGCATGCTGTCTTCGCGCAAACCCAACGCGGCGCACAGCGCAGCGCGCAGGGCGATGTGTTGCGCGGCCATGTTGCTGCGCCGAGCGCGCAGGCTGTGGATTTCGTCTTGCAAGCTGCGGCATTCGTGCCGGCCTTGGGCCATGTCCACACCGAGTTCGGTGAGCGTGTTTTGCACCTCGGCGTCGCGCTCGCTGTCGGCCTGGCGGCGCTGCACACAGCCTTGCTGCTGGGTGTGCAGCTCTTCGCGGTTGGCCACTTGCAGCAGGCCCAGGCTGCGGCGCAATTGGTCGTAACGCTGGGCGTTTTTCTGGCGGCGGTTCTGCTCGGTTTGCTGGCGCTCGATGTCGGCATCGAGCTGCGCCAGGCGGTCGCCGCCGCGCTGGGCGATGCTCAGGCGCAGCGCGCTTTCTTTGCTGCGCACCTCGCGTTGCTGCGCCTCCAGCCGCTCCACCTTGGCGGTTTCGCTGGCCAGTTGCAGGCCCAGGTTGTCCAGCCGTTGGTCCAGCAGCGTGCGCTTGCGGTCTGCAAACCAGGGCTTGAGCGCGTCGCGGCACTGGCGCAGCCCGCTGGCTTGCTCCACCTGGGCGCTGTGCTGGTCGCAGTCGGCCACCAGCGGGGTGAGCAGGTTCACCTGTTCTTTGGCCTTGAGCACGGCGGCATGGGCGCGGCTCAGGTCGTCAAAGTGGGCCAGCAGCCCGGCAATGCGCGGTGCCACATCAAACGGCTCCAGCATGTGGTGGCGCACAAAGTCGGTCAGGTTGCCCACCGATTTCATCGACACGGTTTGGTGAAACAGCTCCAGCGCCTGCTCACCCATGCCGCCAAAGCGGCGGCGAAAGTGCGCGCTGTAGGGCGGAAAGCTGTCAAACAGACTCACGCTGTTTTTGCGCAGACGGCTGCGCAGCGCGGCCACCGTGGTGCCAAAGTCAGAAAAATCGGTGGTGATGGACAAGGCTTTGTCGGCCACGGCGTACAAGCGCTCGGGCTGGCCAAAGCTGTCTTTCAGCCAAAACACCTGGGCCAGCGTCACGGTTTGGTCGTAGCCCGCGTTGTGGAACACACCCAAAATCACCGCGTAGTCGCTGGCGCTGCGCAGCGCCACCGGCTTGGCGTGGCCGCTGGCCTCGTTGCGCTCGGACTTGTAATGCCCCAGCACATACGAGCGCAACGAGCGCTCGCGGGCATCGGCCCCGGCGGCCTTGTTGTAGGCCACGCGGTGCGCGGGCACCAGGAGCGTGGTGATGGCGTCCACCAGGGTGGATTTGCCCGAACCGATGTCGCCGGTCAGCAAACCGTTGCGGCCATCCAGCGCCAGCGTCCACACCCGTTTGTCAAACGTGCCCCAGTTCAACACCTCCAGCCGCGTGAGCCGAAAACCAGCGGGCGGGTGGGCTTCAAGCTTCATCGCTGGTCCCGGTTTCTGGCGTGAGCAGTTGCCGTTGGTACGCGGCCAGGCGCTCGTCAAAGTCGGCCAGCCATTGGGCGTCCACAAAGGCCTTGAGGATGCGGCGCACCTCGTACACCGGCTCTTGCGCGGGCCGGGCGGCTGCGCCGTCGGTGCCGGTTTTGAGGCGGCGCACAAAGCCCAGCTCCACCACCTTGCCCAGTTGGGTGTCGATCTGGTCGATCAGTTTGGATTCGTTGGACCCCGCTGGCAAAAACACGCGCACCAGCTCCACCACCGCGCTGCGCGGCAGGATCAAGCGCGTGTCGCCGCCGCTGGCATCGAATTCGGCCAGTTTTTTGCGCAACAGCGCCAGCAGCAAACTGACCTGAAAGCTCAGCGGCTGGCGGCGCACCAGGCGCGGCAGTTTGTCGGCGTTTTCATCCACCGGCTGGGCGCGCACAAAGGCATAGCCCTCGGCCTCGTCCACCACCAAATCCAGCGCCAACACCGCCACGTAGTCGCGCACGCGGGCTTGCAGTTGCAGCAAAGCGGCCCACTGCGCGGCGTCGTCTTCGCGGTACATCACGCCTTTGAGCAAGGGCACCACCAGCCGGGTAAGGTCGGGTTGGGGTGCGCTGGGCTGGGCTGCTGGCGCCACGCTGGGCAGGTCTGGATTCATGGCAAAACCCGGTGGAGTGGGTGGCATGGGTTCCCTCATGTGTGTGGCCATATGCTGCCGATTATGGTTCTGGTTGTGCGGCAAATCTGGAGCTGGTAGCCCCGGCTACAGACGGGTTGAACAGCCGCTTGAACACCCCTCAGCCCCGCACAAAAATCACCCTAGGCAAGCGCGCACGGCGGGTCATTTCAAGGCCCGCCTCATCGCGCACCACCCAAGCCACCACGTCTTCGGTAGCCTCGTCCACCACCGAGCCAGGCGATTCGCTGGCGAGCTGCAAATAGGCCACCAGTTCGCCCAAGCCTTGTTGCAGCGGGCGGGTTTGCAGCAGCGCGGCCAGGGTGACTTGGGGCTGGGTTTGCAGCGACTGGCGAACGTGGGCGGCCAGCGCCGCTTTGTCCACCCGCACCTGGGCGAACAGCGCAGAGGCGTCGGCATCATCACCGCCCGCTTGCAAGGCCACGCGGGTCAGCAGGGTTTGCGGTGCGATCTGGTGCAGCGGGCGCTCCAGCGGCAGCTCGATGTCGGTGCCAATCTCGTCGATGTGGGCAAAGTCTGGGCTGCGCAGGCTGGCGGGTGCGGTGTCGCGCAGGGCCAGGGCGCGGCCTTCGATGCTGCGCAAAATGTCCATGATGCGGCGGTTTTCCAGCCAGGCTTTGTCGTCCAGAAAACGGCGCAGCTGCTGCGAGAGCTGGGCCACGGTGCGCTGGGCGTGTTCACCGGCGTCGAGCCAGTCGTAATGCACGCGCTTGAGGCGCTGGTCGGGCTGCAGGTCGGCCACGGCGGGCAGTTCCAGCACCCGCGCCAGCAGGTCGGTAAAGGCTTCCTGGCGCGACTGCGACATCAAAAAGTCCCAAAACGCACGAAAGCTTTTGCCTTGGTCGGACTCGGCAATGGCGTCGCGCTGGCCCATGATGTCTTGCAGCAGCGCGCCCTTGGCCCCGTCCCACAGGGCGATGCGCTCGCGCACCGAGCGGTCAAGCGCCCGAAAGTTGTGCTCCACCTCCCGAAAATCGGCCAGCAGTTCGCGGGCCAAGGCGCTGAATTGCTGAAAGCGGTCTTTCAGCGCGGTGTCGTCCAGCAAGGCCAGGTCGCCTTCTTGCACACGGGCCATTTCGGCCTCGATGGCGGCGCGCTGGACGTGCAGCTCGGCCAGGCGGGCTTCGGGGCTGGTTTCGCTGCCGTCGTTCATTTGCTTGAGCAGGCCAAACAGCGTGAGCAAGCGCGATTCGGTGCCGACAAAACTGCGCTCGGACAAGCTGGCCAGCCAGGCCAGGGCGCGTTCGGTGGGCGGGGTCAGGTCGTAGTGGGGTTCGTCAGAGCCCAGCGGGTAAAACTTGCGCAGCCAGCCTTTGTCGTTGGCGGCCCAGTCGTTCAAATAGGCTTGCGCGCTTTTGGGAAACACCTGCTGGCCCAGGGTTTCGCGCAGGCCGTAGAGCGTGTCTTCCAGCGCCTCCACCAAGGGGGCTTGCGCCATCACCCGCACATTGGGCTGCACAAACACGCGGTGCAAAAAGCTGGCCACCAGCGGGGCCGAGTCGGCCAACAGCAAGCGCCAGGCCGGGTGCTGGCGGCGCTGCATGTCCAGGGTGTGGAAGTCGAGTTGCATGGTGAAACGCCTGGGGCCTGGGTCTAAAAATGTTCAGATTTTCACGGGAGGGTGGACAAGCCACCGGCATGACCCTTGACGACCTTGCCGCCCTTGAAGCCCTTGTCGAGGGCCTCTTGACCGCCCACACAGCCCTGCGCCCACAACGCAGCCCCAAGCGCTTGCTGCGCCACGGGCGGCAGCACGCCCAGGCGCCAGTGCCCCGGCAGGCCCAGCGAGGTGGTGTCGCGCAGCTTGATGCCCTGCGCGCGCAGGGCGGCCGCGTCCACCGGCTGCGGTGCCTGGGCACACAGGTAATTGGCATCGCTGGGCAGGCAGTGCCAGCCAGCGTGCTGCAGCAGGGCCAGCTGATCGGTCTTCCAGCGGGCCAGTTGCTGGCGGCTTTGCGCCAGCCAGTGCTGCGTGTCGGCCTGCGCCCAGGCGGTGAGCATGGCCACGGCGTGCGCGCCCAGCGGCCAGGACGGCGCCATCTGGTCGAGCCTGCGCGCCAGCGCCAACCCGTGCCCGGGGGCAATGGCGTAGGCGCCGCGCACGCCCGTCAGGCCCAGCGCCTTGTTGGGCGACCAGAGTTGCCACACCCGGCCCAGCGCTTCGGCGTCCAAGCTGCAGCGCCCGCTCAGGCGCAGGGGTTCGTAGGCACGGTCCAACACCACCACGGCATCGGTTTCGGCCACGGTGGCGGCCAGGGGTTCAGCGCTGCCCCGTGGGCTGGACGGCTCGCACAGCCAGGCCAATGCGGCCTGCCCTGGCTGGTCCACGCGCTGCAAACCCCAGGCCTGCGCCGCGTGGCCGTAGTCGCCATAGGCCTGCGGCGGCAGCCACACGCGCTGACCGCCCGCATGCGCCACGGCAGCGGTGATGCGGGCGATGAACTCACTGGCACTGCCCGCCAGCACCAGGCGCTCCAGCGCCACGCCGTGAAACGCCGCGAGCGACGCGCGCAAGGCGGTGTAGGCCGGGTCGGGGTAGTGCGGCGCGTCGGCCTGCTGCACAGCGGCCAAGGCCGTGGGGCACGGCCCGCAGGCGTTGGCGTTGGTTGAAAAGTCCCAGCGCGGCACGCCCAGGGCATCGGGGCCCCCGTGCAAGCGGTGTTGAAGGCGGCTCATGCCAACACCTTCAAGCGGGCACCCAGACTCACCGCAGCCACCACCCCCACCACCCCCACCACCCCCGCCAACAGTGCCAGCGCGCCCACCACACGACCGGCCAAACGCAGTGCCTGCGCGGTGTCTGCCGCCTGCGGGCTGCGCCCAGCCGGATGCAGCGTGTACACGCCGGGCTTGGCCAAACGCACGTCCAGCGCCAGCGCCATGGCGGCCATGGGCCAGCCGCTGTTGGGCGATGGCGTGAGGCCCGCTTGCGCGCGCACCTGCCGCCAGCGGACCGCCCCACCCCGTCCATCCAGCCCCGCGAGCAGCACCGCCGTGATGCGCGCGGGCAGCCACGACAGCACGTCGTCGGCACGCGCCGCCCACTTGCCGGCCCAGGTCCAGTCGCGGCCCTGGCGCTCGCCCCGGTAGCCCCACATGGCGTCGGCGGTGTTGGCAAAGCGGTACAGCGCCGCGCCGGGCAGGCCGGCCACGGCAAACCAGAACAGCGGTGCCACCACCGAGTCGTTGAGGTTTTCGGCCAGGGTTTCGATGGCGCTTTCGCGCACCTGGGCCGCGTCGAGCACATTCACATCGCGGCTGACCAGCCAGGCCAGGCGGGCGCGACCTTGCGCCAGCGACGCGCCCAGGCAGGCCTCAACCGCCCGCACCTCGTCGCGCAACATGCGCCAGGCCAGCAAGGGTTTGAGCAGCACGCCCACCGCCAAGGCTTGCAGCCAGGCCGGCCAACCGCTCACGGCCCGGGTCGCCGCGAAAGCGATCACCACCACCAGCAGCGCCCCGACGACCCAGGCCAGCGCGCCCGCCACGAACGGCCGCGCCGCACCGGCCGCCGGCCCGCCCATCACCGGCGCGATGCGCCGACCCAGCGCCCCGAGGTAGTGGCCCATCCACACCACCGGGTGCCAGCGGGGTGGTGGCTCGCCCCAGCAGCGGTCGATGAACAGCGCCACCCCGATGGCAAGGGCCATCACGGTCCAGAACGGCAGCGCTGCCAGCTCGGCCATGGTGTTCAGGCGTCCTGCGTGGCCGCTGCCACAGCCCGCTGGCCCGACTCGTAGGCGCGGCCCGCGCTCAAACCGGCCGCAGCGGCCCGCAGCGCACCCAGCAAGGCGTCCACGTCCTCGGCCTGGTGCGCCGCCGACAGCGCGATGCGCAACCGCGCGGTGCCCGCCGGCACCGTGGGCGGGCGGATCGCGGGCACCCAGATCCCCTGCTCGCGCAGCGCGGCCATCACGGTCAGCGCGGCGGCGTTGTCGCCGATGACCAAGGGCTGGATCGCGGTGTGCGAGGGCATCAGGGTCCAGCCGGCGGCGTCCACCGCGGCGTTGGCACCGGGCGCGAGACCTTCGCGCAGTTGGGCAATCAGCGCGGCCAGGTGCTGCCGCCGGCGTTCGCCCTCGGCACCGAGCACACAGCGCAGGCCGGCGCGCACCGCCTCGGCCAGCAGGGCGGGCGCGGCGGTGGCGTAGGTGTAGCTGCGGGTCTTCTGCAGCAGCCACTCCACCAGGGGCTCGGGCCCGGCCACAAAGGCGCCCGCCACACCCAGGGCCTTGCCCAGCGTGGCCATGTAGAGCACGCGCGGCGAAGCGCCCGGCCCAGTGAGGCCGGCGGCGGCGAGCGCACCACGGCCCTGCGGCCCCAGCACGCCGAAGCCGTGCGCATCATCGAGCAGCAGCAAGGCATCGTGCCGTTCGCAGAGTGCGTGCAGGCCGGTGATGTCGGCCACGTCGCCGTCCATGCTGAACACCGCGTCGCTGATCACCAGCTTGCGGCGCGCCGGGCTGGCGGCCAGCAAGGCATCGAGCCTGGCCAGATCGCCGTGGGGGAAACGGTGCACGGCGGCCTTGGACAGACGCGCGCCGTCGATCAGGCAGGCGTGGTTCAGTGCGTCGGAGAACAGCGCGTCGCCCTCGCCCACCAGCGCCGGCACGATGCTCGCATTGGTGGCGTAGCCGGCGTAGAAGTACAGCGCGCGCGGCAGGCCCACCGCCTCGGCCAGCTCGCGCTCCAGCGCCGCGTTGGCCACACTGTGGCCGCTGACCATGGGCGAGGCCCCGGAGCCCACGCCGTAGCGATCCACCGCAGCATGCACCGCCTGGCGCAGCAACGGGTCTTGCGCGAGGCCCAGGTAGTCGTTGCTGCAGAAGGCCAGCAGGGACTCGCCATCCACGCTCAGGCGGGCGCCCGGCTCGGGCGTCACCGCCCGGCGCACGCGGCGCAGCGACTGCGCGTCGAGCGCGGCCAGGCGGTCGTCAAATTCATTCAGCCAGCTCATGGCTTTCCTTTCCGTGTTTCCAGGCGCTGGGCAATTCCAGCAGCACCGCGCGCGCGTCCGGCCCCTGCGGCTGCCAGGGCAAGACGCCCAGCAGCGGCGCGGCCAGGCGCTGGCGCAGCGTTTGAATGTTCTCGTCCCGGCAGGCCATGGCCGGGTCCACGGTGTTGGCCACCCAGCCGGCCAGGTGCAGGCCGTCGGCACGGATGGCTTCGGCCGTCAGCAGCGCGTGGTTCAGGCAGCCCAGCCGCATGCCCACCACCAGCACCACCGGCAGGGCCAGCGCCACCGCCAGGTCGGCCAGGGTCTCGTCTTCGTTCAGCGGCACGCGCCAGCCACCCGATCCTTCGACCAGCACCACGTCGGCCAGGCTCCGCAGCTCTCGGTGCGCAGCCACCAGCTCGGCCACGCCCACGCGCCGGCCGGCGCGCGCGGCCGCCAGGTGCGGCGACAGCGGCTCGGGCAACGCCACGGGGCAGTCCAGTTCGGGCGGCACGGCCACGGTGGACGCGGCGCGCAGCGCCAGCACGTCTTCCGCGACCCACGCGCCGCCCTGTTGCACCAGACCGGCTGCCACCGGCTTCATGCCGACCACGCGGGCATGGTGGCGCGCCAGCGTGTGCAGCAGCGCGGCGCTGACCAGCGTCTTGCCCACGCCGGTGTCGGTGCCGGTCACGAAGCAGCCGTCAAACGCCATCTGGCACCCCGCTCACCGGCGCCGGGCTGGTTTCTTCGGCCAGCGTGGCGTCGAGCGCGGCCAATGCGCCGCGAGCCAGCAGCTCGCCCTCGGCCTCGTCGATCACATAGGGCGGCATGGCGTACAGCGTGTGGCCGATGGGCCGCAGCAGCAGGCCCTGCGCCAGCGCGTGGCGGGCGAAGCGGCGGCCGAAGTCGGGCAGGCTGCTGAGCACATCCCACGCGAAGACCATGCCGCGCTGGCGCGCGTGGCGCACTCGGGGATGGGCCGTGAGCGGCGCAAACTGCGCGGCCAGCCGCTGGCTGGTGCCCACGTTCTGGCGCAGCGCATCGGTCTGCTCAAACAGGTCCAGCGTGGCCAGCGCGGCGCGGCAGGCCAGCGGGTTGCCGGTGTAGCTGTGCGAATGCAGGAAGCCGCGCGCCACCTCGTCGTCGTAGAAGGCGGCGTACACCGCGTCGGTGGTGAGCACCACCGACAGC
>NZ_JAUSOO010000036.1 GCF_030656115.1 Hydrogenophaga sp. | reverse complement strand
ACAACCCATCAGCTTCTGGGCCAACAAGTACAAGACCAAGTTCAACGAAGACCCGGCCGTTTTCTCGGTCTTCGGCTACACCCTCGTCGATGGGTTCCTGCGCGCCGCCGGCAAGGCCGGCCCGAACCTGAGCACCGACAGCTTCATCAAGGCCATGGACACCATGACCATTCCACCGGATATTTTCGGCAGCGCCGAAATGACCTTCAGCCCCACCAAACGCCTGGGCAGCAACGCCACCCGTCTGTCACAGCTGCAAGACAACCGCTGGAAAGTGGTGTCTGAGTACTTCAAGGTCAACTAAAACCGGCCCTGACCTGCACTTTGAACAGGCGAAAACCGCATCCCCACCCACCGCGTTCTCCGCGTGCACCGCCCAACGGCAGTGCCTGCCTGTTCACAACGACACAACGAGAAACGGTAGTTGGACAGGCACGAGGCGCGCCTGTCGCGCATTCACCCCAAAGATGAACATGCTCGCGGGCACGCCGACCTACTTGTTCTTGGCCTTGTACTGCGCAATCGCTTGGGCCAGATCCTGGTATTCCTCACAGGTGGTATTGCCACAAATGCGCTTGAGCTTGGCCAGATGCTCTTCGGCTTTGGCGGGGTTGTTGTCCATCAGATACGCCTCGCCGATGTATTCGTTCGCGCCCCGGTGCTCGGGGTCAAACTTGAGGGCGAGGCGGTAGTTCTCAAACGCGCGCGACAAATCGGGCGTGGCCTGTTTGCGGTAGGCATAGCCCAGCAGGTTGTGCAACTCCGGGTTGCCCGGGTGCACTTGCACGGCTTCGGTGAGCACGGCAATGGCCCCCTTCCAGTCTTGGGCCTGGATCGCCTCGCGCGCCAGGGTGATGCGTTCCTTGTGCACGGTCCTGGGCGCCGGCTGCTTGGCTGCGGCGGGCGCGGGCGGTTCCGGCGTGTCGGCGGTGAAGGCGGCGCCGGGCAGCGCCAGCGCCAGCGCGATCAGCGCGGCGAAAAGCGGTTTGTGTTCAGAAAAGGTGTGCATATGTCGTTAAGAGGCAAGCCTGCGGTGGGTGGTCGCCCATTGTGCACGGGTCACCGTTGTTGCGTCACGGACGGTCAAGCCCGTGGTGGCAAGCTGCCGACAACAGAGGCAGGACCTACGCAAAACCGCCAGGGCCAGGCGCAAAGCCACAGACAGTCAACCGGTACGACAAGGTTTTGCAACAACGCCATGGCGGTTGTGCACAAGTCCGGTGAATGAACCTGGTCGCCCAGGGCATGCGGTTGGCCATCACTGCGGAGGTCCATCCGGGGTGGTGCAAGTCCGGTTTCTACCGCTTTCCTTGGCCAAATAAAGCCCCCGATCCGCACGCTCTATGAGCGTCGTGATGCTGTCTCCCTGGATGAATTCGGCAACACCGATGCTGACGGTTCGGGATTCGCCAATGCCAAAGTCTGCGGCCTCTGTGTTCAACCGAATGTCCTCGGCCAGGGTCCGTGCGTCGGCCAAGGTGCTGCCGTGGCAAACGACCAGGAATTCCTCTCCACCCCAGCGCCCCGCAAGATCGGATTTGCGCAGCCGTGCACGGATCAGCTCCGCGAACTGAATGAGAAAACGGTCGCCTTGCTGATGGCCAAAACGATCATTGATGCTTTTGAAATGGTCGATGTCCAGCATCAGCACGGCAAAGGATGACTGGTATCGCTCGGCGCGCTCCATGTCAATGCCAAGCTGTTCGTCCAGCATGCGGCGGTTGTAGAGTCCGGTGAGTGGGTCGGTCACCGCCATTTGTCTGTGGTGTGACAGGGCCGCATTCAGTTGTTCGGTGCGTTCGTCTACCAGCCGACTCAGGACGGCGTTGCGTTCTTCCAGCTCCTTGACCGGGTAGGATTCGTGGTCATCATGTTCCGTGGTCGGCAGGGAAATATGCAGATGCACGATGCGCCAGCCATTGCCTTGGTGGCAAAGCACGACTGTCATCCGCAGGTCGTGCAAGGTGAGCCGCTGCCGGGCAATGGTGGTCGCGATGTCCATCGACGAGACCACCAGGCCACAGTCCGACGCGAGCGGGCGAATGTCAAGATGATTGATCTGGTACCGGACTGTTTCTGGCGCGTCCGCGAGGTCTCGCGCAAACAGCTCCTGCAGCGTCATGTCGCCAAAGGTGGATTCGGTGCGGCTGGTTCCAAAGCCCGTCACCGAAGGATCCAGCAGGGTATCGACAACCGTTTTGTCCCGACGGATGAAATGGGCCTCCAGAAAGGCTTCGAATGCAGCTTGCAATTGGGCGGTGATCGTCGGGGCAGTCATGTGAATGGTTCGACATCGGCCCGAAGGGGGCTAAAAAACAAGGTCCTCACCGCCCAAAAGGCTGGGAGATCAGGGTACGGAACCATGCGCCGGGTGCCCACCAATGAATGCTACCCGTTGCCTCGTGCCAGGGCAAAGATTGTTTGCAAGGCGGCCAGAACGGATTGGTGTGCTCAGGTCGCACTGCGGGGGGCTGAGAAGCTGAGCCCCGCATGCTGATTGAAAGGACTTGAAATGGCCATTTCGCCTGACATCCGTCGTGGGGTCAGAACCCAATACTGTTCGTAAACGTAAACTATTTCCAATTAAATCAACAATTTAAGACTGAAATAAATCCTGGGCAGCGCGCTGACCGAACCGTATTGGGGCTAGGTGCAAAGCCGCAGACAGTACGCAGGTGCGACAAGGCCAAGCAACAACGCCATGGCGGTTTTGCGTGGGTCCTGAGGGGTTTGAAACACGGTATTCTCCAAAATACCCAGGACACCAGCAAAAGAACCCCGCGCAGACGCTTCGTCAAAGCGCCTTTGGGTCATGCACAGTGACCCCCGCAAATGGCTATATTCAGAAGCTCACTCCGTGGCGCCCGCTTACTCCAGCATCCCATCGTGAAGAAAAAACACCTTTTCGCAAGCATCTCCCTGGCGTTTGGCCTGATCTTTGTGTTTTGGCTCACAAGCTGCGCTACGCCGGGCCACGGCGAGGGACAAACCCCGCGCGCCATGAGGCAGTTTGTCTACAGCCCTTACCTGTACATCAATTTACCGCCGCAAATGGCTGCGCCCACCTTCATGGGCAGTCTGCTGGATCGGGTCCGGTCGCTGATCGGCCTGCCGGGGGGCGATTTCCCGGAAGGCGTCAAAGCGCTGACCCTCGCCTTTGCCACCGGCGAATGCGGTAAAGAACGCTGGGACGACCTGAGCGCCCAGCAAATGGTGGATGCCCATCTTAAAAAGCTCCAGCGGGCCAAAATCGATTACGTGATTTCCACCGGCGGTGCCGACGGTGCGTTTACCTGCAGCAGTGAGCAGGGCATGGAAAAGTTCATTGCCCACTACGAGAGCCCGCAGTTATTGGGGTTTGACTTTGACATCGAGGCGGGCCAGTCCGAAGAAGTCATCACCCAATTGGTCCAACAAATTCACGGCGCCACACAACGCCACCCGCACCTGCGCATGAGTTTCACGTTGGCGACGGCATCCTCCACCGAACCGGACCGGCCCACCCTCAACGCCGATGGCGCCACGGTCATGAAGGCCATCGGGCTTGTGGGTTTGAAAAACCATTTCATCAACCTGATGGTCATGAACTTTGGCGAAGCCACGCCCGACAACTGCGTGGTGGATGGCGATCGCTGCGCCATGGCGGCCTCAGCCATGGCGGTGGCCCGAAACTTTGCCAAAGAGTATGGGGTGCCCCTGCAACAGATCGAATTGACACCCATGATCGGCGTGAACGACCTGAAGGAAAACGTTTTTACCCTCAGCGACGCCCAGCAACTCACCCGCTACGTCCATGACAACGGCCTGGGCGGGCTGCATTTCTGGTCGCTGAACCGGGACGGCATGTGCCCACCCGGGTCGGAGGTGGTGTCGCCGTCGTGTCACAGCTTGCCCGGTTTAAGCAACCTGGCTTTCACCCACGCCTTTGCGGCACCGGTTCGCTAGAACCCCTGGGCCGGTTCGGCGCCGTCCTGGATCAGAATCGGCGCCATGAACCCCGCCACGGCGGCCCTGCTGGCCGACGCCCTGCTGACCCTGCACACCGCCCTGGTGCTGTTCGTGGTGGGGCTGCTGCCGCTGGTGCTCGTCGGCGGTGCGCTGGGCTGGCGCTGGGTGCACCACCTCGGTCTGCGCGCCACCCATCTGGGCCTGATGCTCTTCATCACCGCCCAAACCTGGCTCGGCCAACTCTGCCCGCTGTCCGTGTGGGAACAAGACCTGCGCCGCCTGGCCGGGCAAGGCGGCTACACCGAAAGCTTCATCGAACATTGGCTGGCGCGCCTGCTGTATTGGGACGCGCCCTGGTGGGTGTTTGTGGCGGCCTACACCGGGTTTGCGGTGCTGGTGGCGGGGGCTTGGTGGTGGGTGCGGCCCAGGCGGTGAAGCCTGTGCAAACAGACTCGCCGCCTCTCACACCAGCCACTCCGGCCTGAGCAGCAACACCAGCCCCAGTGCCAGCATCACCACGCCGCTGAGCAGCTTCAGTCCGCGCCCGGCGCGCTCGGTGAGCTTGCCTCGGTTGAGCGCCAGCACGGCCAGCGTGACCATCAGCGTGTCGTCGGCGATGTAGCCCACGATGTACAGAGCCAGGTAAGCCAGGTGCGCGGTCGGGCCCAGTTGCTGCTGCGCCAGCACCGCGGTGTAAATGGCAGGCAGGCCTGCGGTGCACAACAATTCGACCAGGTTCACCACCACCGCCAGCGCCGCCACGCCCAGCAGCGACGCGGCCAGCGCCTGGGTCTGCAGCACGCCATGCATGCGCGCCACCAAGCCGGGTTTGGCGCCTTCGGGAATGCTGAAGCTGAAGCCACGGCCGAGCGCGAAGAAGTCCTTCACGTTGAACGCACCGATGAGCAGCGCCACGCCCGCCAACAGCAGCCGCACCGGCTGCGACAGACCCACCGCCAGAAACACGTTCAGCCACGCCGCCATGAACGCAAAGTAAACGGCGCCGCTGACGAAGACAAAGGTGCCCGCGATGAGCACGATGCGCCGCCGGTCGTTCTGCCGCACCAGCATGGCCAGCAGGAAGAGCAGCACCCACATCGCGCAGGGGTTGAAACCGTCCAGCAGACCCAGCGCCAGGGTGAACAGCGGCAGCCCCAGGCGCTGTGCGCTGAGCCTGCCGAAGAGCGCGCTGTCAACCGTCTGCTTCTGCACCTGCGTACCGGTGTCGATGAGCCGAAGCACCTCCTGCCCGGTGGTCGATGCGCTCTCGAAGCCCACGATCAGCTGCCCAGCGGCCAGAAAGGCGGGCACGCCCGGGGGCCAGACACCATGGGCTTGCGACAGCGCGCTCAACGCGTCGCGAGCCGCCGGATCGGTGTCAACGCTGCGGTAGACGATTTGCAGTTCGGGCTGCTGGCGCTGCACACCGTCGAGGAACGTCTTCGCGTCGGCGCAGTAGGGACAGCCGTCGCGCACGAACACCTGCAGCACGGGCGACCCCGCAACCACTGGCGCAGGAGGCTCCGCAGCAAGCGCACCCAGCCAGAACCCAAACAGCCAGAGCGAAGCCAACCCAACCCTCAAAATGCGCGCAGCCAAGGTATTCATGCCTTTATTGGACACCGCCTGCACCCGTTGTGCGCTGCCTTATGTCAAGCGTTCGGCTCACGCCTGGGTCTCGCTCCTCAGGACGGCCAATGCGTCTTCGTGCAGTTGGCGCAAGCCCATGAGCCGGGCGAACTGGTCGGCCAGTGCTGCGCCACCTGAGCCTTGACTGGCGAAGGTGCTGACATGCCGGGCGGTGAGTGTCAGGGCCTGTGACAACGCGGTCAGGCCCAGTGCATGGAGCTGGGCGGCGGCGGTTGCCGCATCGGCCTGCCATGAGCCGGGCAACTGGGCGGCTCCGTGGTGCAGCACAGCGCCGCCCAGCGCACGCACCATGTCCAGCGCCGCCAGCAGCGGGTTGCGGGGAACCCGCTGGTGCAGCTGGCCCAGGGGCAGGCTGGCCAGTGCGTCGGGGCGGGTGTCTGAGGGGGCAAAGTCCAGCACCAGCAGCTCGTTGCACACCACGCTCCACGGCTCCAACAGAGGCAGGTCGTCCAGCCAGCGCAGCGTGCCACTGAGGTGGCGCACGGGGCCGTGGGCTCCGCTGGCAATGGCGGCCAGCAGTGCCAGCGCCTGGCGGTTGTGGGTCTCGTGGCTGCGGCGCACCAGCAGGGGCTCGCCGTCGGCATCGTAGGCCACGCATTGCACGGTTTGTTCGTAGGGGTCGTACAGCACATCGTCCACCCGGTGGGGGCTGAACACGGTGAAGGTGCGGGCGGCGCGTCTTTCTTGTGTCAGTCGGTGCGGGTGGAGGTTGCGCTCGTGCCGCAGATCGGCCACCCGCGTGTGCTTCAGTGGCATCGGCAGCGGGCTCCAGTCGCCCGACTGGGGCAGCAGGCTGTTGTGCGAGGTGCGGGTGCGTGACAGTTGCACCTGACCATCGGCCAGGCGCTTGGCCTGTTGCGCCAGCAGCTGGCCGCTGACCAAGGCCCGCATGGGCAGGCCGGGGGCCAGGCGTGTCTGTGCGCGCAGCGCGGCTTCGGCAGCCTCGCCCTGGTCGGCGGGCACTTGCCAAGGGTGCATCAGCACCATGCGGGTGCCGGTGTCCACATCGGCCAGCACCAGCCGGGTGAGGCGCTGTGGGCCGTCGCGCTCGGTGCGTGCGCCCAGGCACATCAGGCGCAGGCTGTCCAGGGCCACCTGACCGGGCTGGCCCACGCCCAAAATAGCTTTGGCCTGCCCGGCAGCGGCCCCTTGCTTCAGGCGCAGCACCAGCTCGGCGGCCAGGTCGGCCCCGGTTTCGATGGCGTAGCGGGCACTGCGGGCGGTGTAGGCGGTGACCCAGTTCCCCATGTCCAGCAGCGTCAGCTCCAGCCACTGCGCACCGCTGGCGCGGGCGGCGGTCTGGGCCACGCTCAAGGCCTGGGCGCTGGCCGCTGGGCCGTTGACCACGCCGTGTTGCAGCAAGGTGGCCAGCAGGGCCAGGTAGGGGGCACTGTCCAGGTGCAGGGCCGAGGCGGGTGTGCCCAGTTGCACCGCTGTGCTGGCCTGCGCCGGGGCATGGGCATCGGCCAGGCGAAATGCCCACACGCCCAAGGCCACATGCTCGCAGGCAGACTGGTGGATGCAATCGCAGCGTGCGGCCTCGATGGCCGAACCGGCCCAGAAACGCACCGTGGCCGCAGGCAGGCGGGCGGTGTCGCAGGGTTCGCCCGCCTGCCTGCGGCGAGTCTGGACCACCAGGCCCGCATCACGCACTTTGGCGGCGTGGGCCAACAGGTTGGGGGCCAGCAGGGCAGCCAGCAGGGCATCGCTGGCCTGACCGGGGGAAGGTGGATCTGGCTGCTGCGGCGGTGGTGCGGTGGTGCTGGTGTGCGGTGTGGTGGTGGGTGTCTCGGAGATCACACCGTCTCTGAACCGCAAGGCCGCAATGATGCGGTGGCGACACATGCTGGTGGCCACACAGTTGCACTGGGCTTGGGCAATCGGCCTGCCCGCTGGCCAGCGGGTGGTGATGCCATCAGGGAATTCAGCCACCAGGGTGGCATCGTCCAGCAGCGTCAGGCTGGGCTGGTAGCCCGCTGCGTACTCGCGCTGGGCGCGTTTGACCAACCCGGCGTTGGTGAGTTGGGTCAGGGCCTCGGGGGTGAGGTGGATCAAATCTGTGCGCACACTGGCATGCAGTGGAGAGCCAGGGGTGTGGTTGGCTGCGGGGGGCTGGTCGGCAGGCGGTGGCATGGTCATTGGATTTTTTCGGCCAGCCAGCCCGCCAGCTGGCCGGGGGTCATGGCTGCGATGTGGGCACCGGCTTCCACCAGCCGTGCGCCCAGCTGGCGGTCGTAGCTGGGGTTGGCCTGCTCGTCCAGCGCGGCCAGGCCCAGCACCTGGGTGCCTTGTGCAACCAGCGCACGCACATGCTCTGTCAGCACGTATTCGCTGCCGCCCTCGTAAAAGTCGCTGATGATGACAACGATGGCGCGTTTGGGCACCTCGATCTGGCTGGCGGCATAGTCCACGGCACGGCCAATGTCGGTGCCGCCGCCCAGCTGCACCTGCATGAGCGTTTCCACGGGGTCGTGGGCCTCGCGGGTCAGATCGACGATTTGGGTGTCAAAGGCAATGAGATGGGTCTGGATGCCTGGCAGGTTCCACAGGCAGGCGGCGGTGATGGCGGCATGGATCACGCTGCCCACCATGCTGCCGCTTTGATCCACCAGCAGCAGCACCTGCCACCGCTGCAAGTGCCGCCGCAGCTGGGTGTGAAACAAGGGGTGTGGCACCACCAGCTGTTGGCGCTGCACATCGTAGTGGCGCAGGTTGCGGCGCAGGGTTTCGCGGGCGGCAAACTGGCTGGATGCGCCTTGCCTGCCCAGCGTCTGGCGCTGGCGCGTGCCCGAGAAAGAACGCCGCAGCTCGTGCGCAAGCTTGTCCATCAGCTCGGCCACCACCTGGGCCACCAGTTGACGTGCCAGGGCCAGTACCGCCGGGTTCATCAGGTGCCGGGTGCGCATGACGGCGGCCAGCAGGGCTGGGTTGGGGGTGGCGCGGGCCAGCACGTCGGGGTTGGTGACGATTTCATCAATGCCGTAGCGTTCGATGGCATCGCGCTCCAGCCGCTCAATGGTTTCCCGGGGAAACAGCGTGTGTATCTGGTTGATCCACTCGGGCACGCTCAGGCGCGAGGCTTCGTGGCCACCGTGTCTGTCCAGCATGTCGGCGGGTTGCAGCCCATCGTCGCGGCCATACAGCCAGGCCAAAGCCCCGTCCATCGCAGAGGTGTGTGGGTGGGCAGCACCCAAGCCGGGCTGTAGGATGGGCTGTGCGGCCTCGCCCAGCAGCAAGCGCCAGCGTTGCGCCGGGGTCAGCTCGGGGATGGGTGCTGTCATGCCAGCCTTCAGGCGGTGGGCGGGGGCAGCAGGCTGAGGGTGCGCAGCACTTCGCTGCGCTGGCGGTCGGTGCAAGGGCCATGAAAACCGACTTCGCGCAGGTGCTGCACAGGGGTCGAGTTGGGCACGGCAACGCAAAAGCCCTCTTGCAAATCGACGGTTGCGCTGGCTCCCTCGCCCAGAGCCAGGCGCAGGCCGAACACGTCTGCGCCATCGCCCACGCGCGTCCAGTTTTTTTGCAGCAAACCCAGCAAGCTGCCCACGGCCACCGGTTGATCGAGTTGGCGGACGATGTGTGCAGGCTGGGTCAGCTCTTCGGGTGTGAGGCGCAAGACGGCACGGTGCAATTGTTCAAAGGGGGGCACGATGCGGTAGTCATCCCACACCTGCTGCCACACGGCCAGCTCTTCGGGTGTCATTTCCAGCGGATGGGCCAGGGTGATGCGGGTGTTGTCGGGCAGGGTCACCGGCTCGTCTTGTGCATTCAATGGGCTGAACTCTTCGGACAGGCGAAACAGCGTCACACCGCCCCCGTCGGGTGGGGTGTTGACCCACAACAGGCGCTGCCCCAGCAGGCGCAGCAACGGGTGCTGCATAAAGATGCGCTCGAAGTCGGACCGCGTCCAATCACGGGTGCCCATCATGGCCAGTTCCAGCCGGGCAATCTGTTCGCTGGCCAGGGTGCGGGCAGATTTTTTCAGGGCCTTCCAGCGGCGTACATCGTCCTCGGCTTGTTCACTGGTGGTGGGTTTGGGCAGGTCTTTGAGCCGGGTGCCCTTGGCATCGGTCACGTAGGGCAGCAGGCTTTCGTCAAAGTGCAGGGTGTAGTGGCGCTGGCCCAAGCTGAACTGCCAGTCCTGCGCCTCGGTCAGGCCCAGGGTGGGCACGAGCCGGTCGGTCAGTTGGTCTGGGCTGAGGCCCATGCCCTGTGCCGCGATCTGTATTTGCTGGCGTGCGGGGCCGCGCAGTGAGGGTTTGCCTTTTTCGGCAAAGCGCACCAGCGCACGCAGCGCCTCGTCCGATTGCTGGTAAATGCCCATGTCGGCAATCACTTGCAGGCCCAGCTTGGCGCGGCCAAAGGCTCCCTCGCTGGGCCAATCGGCGATATCGTCCTTCAATTCCTCCAACGTAGTGGTATCGCCCAGCCAGGCTTGGGCCAGAAGTATCCAGTTGTGCTCGGTGGGGTAGCGTGCCACCGCCCAGTCGAGGCACAGTTTCCGCCCCATTTCTGCCAGCGATGTGGGCGTGAAAGCGGGCAGCACCTGTGCCAGCCCACTGTAGGGTTGGCGGGGCTTGCACAGGGCCAGCATTTGCAACAGATGCTGTGTGGGTTCAGATGAAAGAGGCAGACCGCTCTCGCGCAGCACTGGCTTGGCCAATTTCTCTGTGTCGATGTAGTGCGGGACACCTGGCAGCTTGGTGGGTAGCTTCAACCAGGGTTGGGTGGCTTTTTCTTTGGCCGTGGGTTTGGTGGCGCGCAGCCAGGGGGGCTCGCGCAGCAAGGCTGGTGTATCGGGTGGCAGGTGGGCGGCTGGGGCGGCGTTGCCATGTGCACCGCCCTGGTCTGTGGCGGACCAGCTGGCCCAGTCGATGTCAGTGGTCAGCCTGTTCAGGCGATCCAGTTGGGCCTCGCTGCATGTTGGCCGCAGGTGCTCCAACCAGTCGGGGTGGGCGCGCAAATTGTTGACAACAAAAGTACCTGAATGGCGGGTTCGTTGATCCAGCAAGTACCGCAGCGTGTACAAGGGCCAGCGCGGTACACAGTTCAACAAAGCCTCTTGCATCATGGGTTCGTTGTCATAGATCATCAACAGATCAAGCAGCCGGGCATCGTGCCAATCCATCATGATGGCCAGCAGCTTGCGGGCCTTGCTGTATTCGGATTTGCGCAGCATCGGCTCATACGCCGATTCCATGCCGCTCAACAGTCCCCGGAATACATCGAAAGCAGCTTGGGGCTGGCAATGCAGCAGTTGAACCAGTTCAACGACTTCAAGGCGTTGGTCAAGGCGGGCAGCTCTGCGGAAGCTGGCGTAAAAATCGCGGTTTTGCTCCGGGGCTGTCATGCCCGCCTCGTCCGGTGCTGGGAGCTCCTGTGCTTGGGCCAATAGTTGGCGGTTGGCAGGTGACCAGTGAAACTGTCCGTCGGGCGTGGCATGGATGTCTGCTGTGCTGAGCGGCGGGGTCTGTGCAGTCGCTTTGGAGGATGTCATGGCAAGCTTGCTGTGTGGTGGGTGGGTCAGCGGTATCGGGGATATGGATATTCAGTGGGTATGCCAGGCCATTTTTTCCAGGTCGCGCAGCATTTCGGCCTGGGCGATGGGGGGCAACTCGGCCCAGCGGGGTGGGGCGGCTGTCGCGGTGGTGTTGCTGCTGGCGCTGCGGATCAGGTACAGGCCTCTCAGGGTGTGGCTCACATCGCCAGCGGGTGGCGGGCCGGCAATGAACCATTCGCCTTCTTCTATGCACAGCCTCGCCACCAGGCCGGGGGCCACGGGTTTGGCAAAGTGGTCAATCATGCCGCCGTCGCCCGCGTGGCGCTTCCAACCCCGGTTTTCCAGGCCCAGCAGGCTGCCTGTGCCCACAAGGCGGTCGGCGTAGCGCGGCAAATCGGCGCGGGTCAGCTCATCGGCTGTCAATGTGTGGAGCGGGCGGGCCAGTTGTTCAAAGGGTTGCGCAATGCCGTAGTCGGCCAGCAGCTGGCCCCAGGCATTGCGCACGTCTTCAAGCAACTCCAGCGGGTGGGGCAGTCCGAGGTGGCTGCCTTCGGGCAGCGTGTCCAGGTCAAAGGGCTCGTCTGCCACATCGACCAGCGTCAGGTCTTCGGCAATGCGCAGGCAGCCCAACAGCTGGCCCGATGCGTCAAACGCGGCCCACACCAGCCGCTGTGTCAGGGTGCGCAGCAGCGGGTGGCGCACAAAAAAGGGGATGAACTCGTTGGCCGTCCAGCGGCGCTGCTGGCACATGGCGTTTTCGAGGCGGGCGATCTGGGCGCTGGCCACGGTTTTGAGCTGTTTTTTAAAGTCTTTCCAGTCCGCTGCCGCGTCTTTGGCCTGTGTGGCACTGTCTTGCGCGTTGGGTTTGGGCAGGGTTTTGAGCGGGCGGCCTTCGGCATCGGCCAGCAGTGGGGTCAGGTCGGGGGTGAGGTGGGCCTGGAACTGGCGCGGCCCGAAATCCAGCACCAGCAGACCGCGCTCGTTCAGCCCCAGGGTGGGCACGGTGCGGTCGGTCAGTTGATCCATCGTCAGGTCGCGTTCGTTGGCCACGCGCTGGATGGCCTGGGTGGCGCGGTCGGTCAGGTCGCCAAACCGGGCCTGCTGGGCAAAGCTGTGGAGCAGCATGAGGGCGGTGTCGGTGCCGATCTCGGCCAGCATCTCCAGCCCTTCGTAGGCGCGGATGCGGTTGAGTCCCGCACGCCACTGGCGGATGCTCTGGGCCAGTGCGCGGGCGGTGGCATCGTTGCCCAGGCGGCCTTGCTGTTCAAAAATCCAGCGGTCTTTCGTGGGCGAGTCGTTGGCCTCCCATTGCTTGAACAGGGCCAGGGCAAACCGGCTGAGTGAATCGGGGGTGAGGGCCTGCTCGACCAGCCGCAGCCCCTCGTAGGGCAGACCACCTTTGGACAGCGCCATGCACATCAGCACCGCAGGCACCTGCGCCTGCGGCACGGCCTGGCCCGAGCCAGCCAGCAGCAGTGGCGGCAAGGCGTGCAGTGCCAGCCATTTGGGCTGGGCGGTGGGCAGCTTGTCGGGCAGCAGACATTCCAGCGGCACGGCCAGCAGCTGCGCCACAGCCTGCACAGCGGCGGGGCCGTGGCGGGCGGCCTGTGCGTCAATGGCCTGCCGGTGGCCGTTGCGGGCCAGCCAGTGCAGGTGATGGCGGGCATGTCCGTACTGGGCCGGGTCGGCACCGAAGGCCAGTGGAATCAGGGCCTGTGCCGCGCAGGCAGCGTACTGGTTGAGCCATTGCTGAACGTAGGCGCGGTGGTAGCGGCTTGGGTAGCCCACCTTGGACATCCAGGCGGCCAAGTCCACTGATTCCAGGACGTTCAGAAATGGCACCCAATTTTTTTGCAATTTATGCAGTGACTGCTGCAACAGTAGCTCGGTGAAAGCAGGCCCCAGGTGCCTGAAATGGTGAGCTAGGCTGGTGAACGCAGAGGAGAGATATCCATAGCTGTTGAAACCCCAGTCATCCGGGGTTCGTTGCGAGGCGGGGTGGATCCATTGCCGCAGTGTTGACATGGCCAGTCCGTCGCTCAACACGGCCAGGTAGCTCAGCCGGTCGGAACACCATTTTGTGGGGAAAGATTGCAAATCATCGGGTTGCAGGGCTTCGGCTGCCAGTACCGCGTCCAGCCGTTGCGGCGGCACACCCAGCAGAAACAGGGCTTTTTTCGGAATGGACCATGGGCAGTGCGGATTCTCCGTCGCCTGGGTTTGGGCAGATGCCTCTGGTGAGAGACTTTCGTTAAAGTTCTCGCAACGAAAATCAATCTCAACCACCTGTTTGGGTGTGCCGTGTGACGGTGTCAGTTGCCAGCGATCCCAATGCACCACGGCTTCGTCTGGCAAGGCTTGGAGTGCCAGCACTGGCAGCGGCGGCTGTGCTTTGCGGTTGGCCCAAGGGGGCTGGCGCAGGATGGGGGGCAGTTCGTCCGGGCTGGCATCGGGTATGCGCTCGGCGGGGGCGCTGAGCAGGCGCTCCAGCACCTTGCGCTCGGCGCTGCCCTGGGCATCGTCGGCAGGGGCCTGGGCCAACTGGGTTTGCAGCGCCGCCAGCCAGTCGGGGTGCTCGTCCACCAGTTTGAGCAGCACTTGTGCTGCGGCTTGGGTGCGGCTGGGGGCTTGAGCCAGCAGGCGGCGCAGGGTGTCCACGGGCCAGCGCCTGGAGCGGTCGATGACGGCAGCACGCACCGCTGGTTGGTCCACATGGCGCATCAGCAGGGCCTGTGCGGCATCGGTGTGGAAGGTGCACACCAGGCGCAGACAGATGGTGGAACTGATCCGTTCTTCCAGAAGGGGCAGCACCGCTTCGCCGTGCCAGTCGGCCAGCAGCACCCTGTACAGGTCGCTGTTGTAGGGGTACTTTGAAACCAGTGCGCCGTTGACTTCGGGCGTGTTGTTCGGCCCCAGCAATGCGTATGAATGGGTCGCGTGCTTGTGCATGTGCTGGAGGGCTGCTTCGGCCTCATTGCGCCTTGCGTTCAGCCAAGCGGAGGTGGCACGGCTGCCATCGGGGCGGGCCAGCAGGGGGTTGGCGGTGGTTTTTGGGTGGCGGACAGTAGTGGTCATGGTGGCAAGGGTTGCAGAGGTGACAGATGCGACGGATGTGGTGGTTCCAGCAGGCCGCAGGCTTGTGCCCAGGCCAGTGCCTGGGATTCGGTGCGGCGTGCATGTAAATACAGTGCCCCGCCTTGGGGCAGTTGTGTCAATTGGTTGCGTTCGGGGGCGGACAGACCCAGCAGGCCCGCCACCTGGGCGGCCATGTGGCCCCGCTCGCGCGGAGGAAACCAGGCAAAGGCTTCGCGCAGAGCGGGCAAAGCGGCAATGAAGTCTTGGTGGCTCATCTGTGCCAGGGTGTCGTGCAGGGCTTGAACCAGCTCGGGCTGGTCTTGTACCAGGGCGCGGGTCAGGGCAAACAGGCCAAACAGGTAGTCGCCCAGCTGGGTGCGCGGGGGAATGGCCCGCATCAGAGCCACCAGTTCGCCCGGTGCCAGGCCACCGTCTGGCGGGTAGCGGTGGGCTTGGGTGCAGGCCAACCCCGCAGCCGCACCGCGCAGCGCGGGTGGTGTGTGGGCCGAGCGGGCAAAGCGCAACAGGCAAGCCAGCGCGAAATCTGCATCGAAACCGGCCACGGGCTGGCTGGCACCCAGGCGCAGCAGGCCGCCGAGCGCGCGCACGGCGGCCACATCGGCATCCAGCGTGGCCCGGCTGTGGGGGCTGGCGGGCTGGGTGGCGGCAGCGGTGCCGGTACTGGTGTGGGGGTGGGTGTGCTGTGGCATGTCCAGGGCATCGAGCAGCCACAGCAGCCGCTCGCCCAGGGCTTGCAGGGTGGCCAGCAGCATGGGGCGGGTGTCTTGCCCCCAGAAGCCTGCGGTGGCCACATCCAGTAGCAGTTGTGCGGCGGTGGCCAGCTCGCCGTGGTGGTGGCTGGCCTGGATGCTGGCCGTCAGGGCGTGGGCCAGCGCATCGCCCAGGTCAAAAAAACCGGCGCGGATGGCCTCGGTCAGCCCTTGGGCCAGGTCGTTGGCAGAGGGTTGAGGGGGCCGGCTGGCTGACGGGTCGGGGGTGAGGCGTGCCAGCAGGCAGGCGCGGGCGGCGGCGGCCAGGGTGGAGCCGTGGGCGGCGGCTTCTATCAGGCTGGGCAGCCAGCGCGGGTGTTGCACCAGGTGCCAGTGTTCTTCGTAGGCCAGTGTCTGGTGCAGGTGCTGGGTGCCCGTGGGTACGCGCAGTTGCGTCAGGGTGATGCCTTCAATGCCCAGCAGCTTGAGCTGCCACAGGGTGTGTGCGGCTGGCAGGTCGGCAGGGTGGCGGCGGTCCAGCACCTTGGTCTGGGGGGTGGTGCTCAGGCTCAGGCCGCTGTCAGCCAGCCGCCGGGCCACATCGGCCACCAGCGGCGGCAGGGGCGTGTTGGGGGCCAGCTGGCCACTCCCTTCGCCGGTCAGGGCCAGCAGGGCTTCGCGCAGCACGGGGTGGTCTTGGGTGGTCAGCAGCCGGTGGCCACTCCAGGGGGCGGGGGCATCGAGGGCTTCTTTGACGAAGGCCGACTGCACGGCATCCAGAATGTCCACGCGAAGTGGCTCGGCATGCCCGCGCAAGCGAGCCAGACCGGTGAGGGTGGCTTCAAAGGCCACCCAGTCGGCGGTGCTCAGGGGCAGTTTTTTGGCCCGCAGCCGCTGCACGATGGCTTGCGTGGCCTGGCGTGCCGCTGGCCCGGCACCGCGTTGCATCAGCCACTGGTAATACTGCGGCGATTGCATGCCTGCGGCATAGCCCGCCAGGGCTTCGAGCTGGCGGTATTCGCAAGGCACCAGATACGCGCCTGCTGTGCCTACCTCGGGTGCGGCGGGGCTGGTGGGCTCCTGCGGCACATGGCGTGTGGGCCACAGGGCTTCGATGGCCCGCTTGTGCCAGCCGCCGCAGACCAGCAGCACCGGCTGCCCCGCAAAGTGCTGGCAGGCCCAGGCCAGCCACTGCGCCATGTGGTCTTCGCGGGCCGCATCGTCTGGCGTAGTGGGCTGTGCGGGGTCGCCGCGCAGATCATGGAAGTACACCGCCAGACGCTGCTCCAGCGCCTGGAAGGCGGCGGCATGGTCCAGCGCCTGCGACTCGAACAGGTGATCCCACAGCGCATGGTCGCCATCGCAAGCCAGCCGCTGGGCCAGTGCCTGGGTGAGGCGGGCATAGCGGTCTGGCGCTGCCAATGGGTGACGGGCCTGGGCAGGCAGGGTGCGGTACTGCCAGTGTGGCAAGTCCACAAAGCGCACCGTGGCTCCCTGGGCGTGGCCTTGCTTCAGGGCCACCCACTCGGGCGAATGGTCCACCAGCGGAAACCAGCATTGCGACACGCCTTGCTCGGTGTGGGCATAGCTGTAGAGCGCCAGCGGCAGGCGGTGCGGCAGCAGCAGCTCGGCCATGCGGGCGTTGAAATCGGCGGGGCCTTCAATCAGCACGGCGGCGGGTCTATCCTGGGTCAGCGCATGGGCCACCAGCCGGGCACAGGCCGGGCTGTGGTGGCGGATGCCAATGATGCGGGGCTGCACCACGGTTTCGCCGCGTTTACTGTGGCAGGGCGTGGCGGGCGGCATGGAAGGCCACCCAGTGTTCGCCAGTGCGCTTGGCTGCGCGGTGCTCGATGTAGCGGCGCAGTTTTTTGAGATCGTCTGCGTTGTCTTTGGCGGCGGTGCCGACCAGTGCCTCCACCAGATCGCTGGGCTGGCCGTTGTCGCCTCGCAGATAGTGGCCGCGCAGGGTGACGGCGTGCGCCACGCTGACGGCTTCGGCGGTGCTCAGCACGCTGCTGAGCCGGTCGGTGGCCCCGCCTTCCTGGTCCACGCCCTGGCGCAGATCCCGAAAGGTGGTGACCAGCACTTCCAGCAACGGTTCGTTGGGTGTGACGGGCACACCACCCTGTGCCAGCAGGCGCGTGACTTCGCTGTACACCAGCGCCAGCTCGCTGACGTGGTCGGCAATCGGCAGCACGGTCTCGAAGGCAAAGCGGCGCTTGAGTGCCGCCGACATTTCGTTGACCCCACGGTCGCGGGTGTTGGCCGTGGCAATCAGGTTGAAGCCGGGCTGGGCAAATACCGTGTCGTGGGCGGGCAGCTCGGGCACCGTGAGCAGGCGCTCGGAGAGCACCGACAGCAGCGCATCCTGCACCTCGGGCGGGCAGCGGGTGATTTCTTCAAACCGGGCAATTTGGCCGTTTTGCATGGCCCGCAGCAGGGGGGATGGCACCAAGGCCTGCACACTGGGGCCTTGGTTGAGCAGCAGGGCGTAGTTCCAGCCGTACCGAATGTGGTCCTCGGTGGTGGCGGCACTGCCTTGCACGGTGAGTGTGCTGGTGCCGCACACCGCTGCGGCCAGCAGCTCGCTCAGCAGGCTTTTGGCGGTGCCCGGCTCGCCCACCAGCAACAGCGCCCGCTGGGAGGCCAGCGTCACCAGCGACCGCTCGATCAGGCTGGGTGCGCACACCATCTTGCGCCGCAGGGTCTGGCCCGCCACGCTGCCACCCAGAATAAAGCTGCGCACCGCTGGCATTGACAGCTGCCAACCGGGTGGGCGGGTCAGGGTGTCGTGTACGGCCAGGTGCGCCAGTTCGTCGGCGTAGAGCTGCTCGGCTGGCAGGCGCTGCGCAGTGCGAGAGGCCGGGGCAAGGCGGGCTGGGTCAGCGGGACGTGAGCGAGTGGCCATGGTGAAGAGGGGGAGTCAACCGCATTACACCAAGTATCCCCTATAGGACATACGCAAAACCGCCATGGCGTTGTTGCAAGGCATTGCCGTCACCGCGTTGGTCCGAGGTCGTGCGGCACCACGGTCCACGATCACAAGGCCGCAAGGGCTCACTGCACAGGTCACCCATAGGGCAATTTCTATGGGCTGGTGGCCTGCCGTGTTGCACACTTCGCCCCATGCACGACACTGCCGCAGCCAGACCCCATCGCTGGAGCACCGACGACGTTGCGCCTGCGCAGCGGCTGGAATACTGGGTGGATGCGATTTCTGAGGGCTTTCTGGCCATAGATGCCACCAGCCCCGTGCGACAAGGGTTTCGTGGCGAACTGGTCTCGGCCTCGTTGGTCCCCATCGGCGTGAACCGTGTCACGGGTGACGCCCAGCAAGTCTGGCGTACGTTGCGTGGCATCGCCCGCAACCACGACAACTTCTGCTAGCTGGGCAATTTGGGCAGTCCCTGGCGCGTAGAGCAGGACGGCCGCCAAGCCTTGCTGGCTGCAGGCGATTTCACCCTGGTTGACTCCCGGCGTCCCTACCACTTTGATTTTCCCGAGGGTCCCAGCACCGTCTCCCTGGAACTTCCCCTGGAATGGGTGGCCCGCTGGCTCGCAGAGCCTGAAACCCATGTGGCCCGAGCCTTCCGAACATCCGAACCCGGTTGGGGCTGCGCACTGGCCGCCTTTGCCCGTCCGTGGGAGCCCAAAATAGCCTGCGCTCCGCCGCTGCCCGTCAATTTGCTCACCGACCAGTTGGGCAGCCTGCTTTCCCTGGCGTGCGGTGAAACGACGGTAGCCACCAACCACATGCCAAGCTTGGCTGAGCGCGTCGCACTGCAACTGCGCCAGCGCTTGGCAGAGCCCGGCCTCACGGCCACCGATGTGGCCACCTCGCTGGGTGTTTCAGTTCACACCTTGCACCGCGCCATGGCGGCAAACGGCCAGACCTTTGCCAACCAACTGATGGCCGAGCGCATGGCCCAGGCAAAACGCATGCTGCAGAGCACTGCCATGCGTCGGCTGACCACGGCCGAGGTTGGCCGTCGCGTGGGCCTCCTTGACCCCTCCCACTTTGTGCGCCTGTGCCGCCAGCATTTAGGCAACACACCGGCCGCGCTGCGCAAGGGGCCATGAGGCTGCGCAACGCGGCACGCAACGGCCATATCAACGGCACACAGCGGCCATCTACCCCAGTCCGTCTTGTTCAGAATGGGTTCACGCCAACAGCCCAATCCTGGGCGGGCGAAACCAAAGAAGGAGACACACATGAACACCACGACTCCCGGCACCTACGTGCTGGTTCACGGCACCTGGCACACCGGTGCGGAATTGGAGGCTGCAGCATCCCACCTGCGTGCTGTCGGACATACCGTACATTGCCCTACGCTGGCCGGCAACCGACCCGGTGACGACCGAGCTTGCACCGGCCTGGAAGATGCTGCGCAATCCCTGAAGACCTACATCGAAGAGCACAACCTGAATCAGGTGCGCTTGGTGGGCCACAGCGACGGCGGCATGGTTATTTCACGCGTGGCCGATCTGCTGCCCCAACGCATCGCGCGCCTGGTTTACGTCAACGCCTTTGTGCCGCAGCCTGGCGAACGCCTGAATGACTTGGTGCCACCACACTACGTTGCACTGTTCAACAGCATAGCCACGCAGACCGGCGGCGGCGTGATGTTGCCTTTCCCTGTCTGGCGCGAGGCCTTGATCAACGATGCCGACCTGGCTTTGGCCACCCGCGCATTCGAGCAACTCAACGTCCACCCTTACAAGACGTTTCAGGACCAGATCGTCCTGAGCCAACCGATGGCGGCCATGGCCGTGCCCAAGAGCTACGTCAATTGCCGCATGGACACCGCACTGCCCCACAGCCTTGGCTGGCATCCACGCCTCTCGGAGCGGCTGGGCCTGTTCCGCTACGCGGAGTGCAGCGGCAACCACGAAGTATGGTTCACCGATCCAGAAGCCATCGCTGCGGCCATCGAGCGGGCCGGCCGCGATTGAGCGCGATCGGTACCGCGTGTTGCCGGGCATGGAGCCATAGGTATGCAACGGGGAATCCGCCGCCTCACGACACGATATATGCCCCCGACCCGCAAGACAGCAATTTGCCATCAGGCCCCAGAAACTCCATGCGGGTGGAGGCCACGCGCGAGCCCAGGCGCATGACTTCGGCGCGCAACTCGAAGTGGCTGCCGATGCCGGGGCGCAGGTAGTCGATGCGCAGGTCGATGGTGCCGAGTTTGGCGAAGCGGTGCAGGCGCTGTTCGGGGGATTCGTCCATGTGGCGCGCGCCAATGGCGGCCATGCAGGCGAGGCCGCCCATGGCGTCGAGCCCGGCGCTGATGACGCCACCATGGATGCGGTTGTAGCTGTAGTGGCCCACCAGCTCGGGTTTCATGTCGATGCGGGCGGTGACGCGTTCGGGCTTGAGGCTGGTGATCTTGAGGCCGAGCACCTGGTTGAAGACGATTTTTTCTTCAAAAATGGTTTTCAGGCCGGCGATGAATTCGGGTTCGAATTCGGTGGGAATCGGGGGTTGGGTGCGCATCGATCTATTGTGGCCGATGCGCTGCGCATGCACCCGGTTGGGCCCTGGGCGGCGGGCTTGTCCGGTGTCGCGCACACGTCAAAACCCGGTGCGCCGGGACCCTGCGGTCAAACCCGCTGCGGACCGAGGGTGAAGCCGATCTGGGTCACCCGGTCTTGTGAACGGGCAAAGGTATTGCCCGCGTGCATGCGCGCAATGGCCGCGACGATGGCCAGGCCCAGGCCGTGGTGGGTTTCGCCGGTGCAGACGCGCGAGGCTTCGGCCCGGAAAAACCGGTCGAACAGGTGCGGCAGGTGCTGGGGCTCGATGACCGTCCCCCGGTTTTCCACCACCACCCGCACACCCTGCCCATCGGCGCTGGCATCGGGCTGGATCTTCACCTGCACGGTGGAGCCGGGTTCGGCAAAGCGCGTGGCGTTGCCCATCAGGTTGGAGATGGCCCGTTTGACCAGCGGCGCGTCCACCGAGACGCGGGCGTCGCCCTCGACCGTGAGCCGCAGCCCGGCTTCGTCGAGCACGCCTTCGTGGAATTCGGCCACCTGGTGCGCCAGCTCGGCCAGGCTGACCGGCGCACTGCGCCGGGCCACGGCGCCCCGGTCGGCCTGCGAGAGAAACAGCATGTCGTTGACGATGGCCGAGAGGCGCTGCATTTCTTCCAGGTTGGACGCCAGCGTGTCGCACAGCGAATCGGTGCTGCGTTCGCGCGACAGGGCGACCTCGGTCTGCCCAATCAGGGCGGTCAGCGGGGTGCGCAGTTCGTGGGCCACGTCGGCGTTGAAGGCCTCCAGCTGCTGGTAAGCGCTTTGCAGCCGGTCCATGAGGGCGTTGAACTGCGCCACCCAGGGATCGAGTTCTTTGGAGGTGCGTTCCACGACCAGGCGCTGGTCCAGCCGCTGCGGCGAGATGCTGTCCATCTGCCGGGTCAACGACAGCAGGGGGCGCAGTTCGCGGCGCACCAGCCACCGGATGGCAAAGCCGGCCGCCGCCGCACCGAACAGGGTGGTCATGAGCAAGGTGATGGCGGCCTCGCGCAGGATGCGGTGGTCGTGGGTGGTGTCCAGGTCCAGCGACACGCTCACTTTGCCGCCCACCATGCGTTCGGTCGGCACGTCGAACGCGGTGCTGCGGCTGTGGGCAAACGGAGCCATGTCGTCTTGAAAGAGTACGCTGCCGTCGCCACGCCAGAGCTGCATGCGGGTGGACGAGCGCACGGGGTCGAACAGGGTCATGCGCTGCAACAGGCCGGGCTCACCACTTTCGCAGGCAATGCCAATGGCTTTGGCCAGGTATTGGCTTTTCTCTTGCAGCGAGACTTGTTGGTCCACGTCCATGCGCATGGCGATGACCGAGTATTTGGCCACGCTGAGTACGCCCAGACCCACCAGCATGAGCAGGGCCATGGCGCGCGAGAGGCGTTGCGCAATGGAGGGCCCGCAAGGCAGGCACGGCGGGCTGGGCAGGTTGAGAGGGCTCATGGCGTGCGCTCTTCCAGCACATAACCCATGCCGCGCACGGTGTGCAGCAGGCGGGTGGAAAAGGGGTCGTCGAGCTTGGCGCGCAGGCGGCGCACGGCCACTTCCACGACGTTGGTGTCGGAGTCGAAGTGCATGTCCCAGACCTGTTCGGCCAACGTGGTTCGGGACAGGATCTGCCCGCGCCGGCGGGTCAGCAGCGCCAGCAGGTTGAATTCTTTGGCGGTGAGGTCCAGCCGCTGCTGGCCGCGCGTGCAGCGGCGTGACACGAGGTCCACCTCCAGGTCGGCCAGGCGCAGCACGGTGGCGGCCTGCGGGCTGGCAAAGGCGCCACGCCGCAGCAGCGCACCCATGCGGGCCAGCAGTTCGGAGAAGGCGAAAGGTTTCACCAGGTAGTCGTCTGCCCCGCCCTCCAGCCCTTTGACACGGTCTTCGATCTTGTCGCGTGCGGTGAGCATCAGCACGGGCGTCTTGCCGTCCTGGGCGCGCAGGGCAGACAGCACGCCGTAACCGTCCACGCCGGGCAACATCACGTCGAGCAACACCAGATCGTATTGCCCACCGGTGGCCAGGCGGCGGCCTTCGATGCCGTCGCGCGCCACGTCCACGACGTAGCCGTTTTCGGTCAGGCCCTGGTGCAGGTACTGGACCAGTTTGGGTTCGTCTTCGACGACAAGGACACGCATCGCTGGGCTCATGGGAGTGAATCTATCGGGGCTGCATGGTCGCACATCTCAGGGTTTATCTGGATGACAAATTTGTAATCTGGCTGTTTGAAAACCGTTGGTTTGGGTGTCGAGAATTCATCTCCATGGAAGGCGCAACGGCTTTCCTGTTGAACCGGCCTAACCGGATTCGACCCACGTTTCAACGCCCACCAGGAGTTTCACCATGAACCGCAAGCACGTTACCGCCATCGCCGCCGCCCTGATCGCTTTGTCCGCCAGCCAGGTGTTTGCCGCCGACGGCCCCAAAACCCGCGAACAAGTGAAGGCCGAGCTGGCCGAAGCGATCCGCACCGGCAACATGCCGGCACACGACGAGTCGGGCCGCCTGCTGAACCAGGTGTACCCAGAGCGCTACGCCACCCCCATCGCTCAAGCGGGCAAAAGCCGCACCGAGGTGCGCGCTGAACTGGCCGAAGCGATCCGCACGGGCGACGTGGCGGCCCATGGCGAAGTCAGCGAGAAGCTGAAAGACCTGAACCCGGGCGCCTACCCCACCAGCCGCGCCTTCAACGCACAAGCCGCTGGCCAGGTCAACACCGCACGCTGACGCGCTGCCGGGCCAAGCCAGACAACGCCCCACCCAGCCAAAGCCCCGCTCTCTTGAGCGGGGCTTTGTTGCTTTCAGACGCTCAGCGGCCGCGCGCAGTGGGGGCGCTCAAGGCACCGCCTGGGCCGACTGCGGGAGCCCGAACACCCGGTCAAACACCCAGGTGAACACCACCGTGTAGACCAGGAAAAACAGCAAAATGCCCAGGTCGGCCACGAACGCCTGCCACCAGGTGATGCCGAGCCAGCCCGCCATGACGGGCACCAGGATCAGCGCCAGCCCGCCCTCGAAGCCCAGCCCGTGCGCGGCCCGGCGCGGCCACGAACGGCCCTTCACGCTTTGCCGCGCTTCCCAGCGCTCAAACAGGGCGTTGAAGCCGTAGTTCCAGGCCAGCGCAATGCTGGACATGGTGACCGACAGCCCCAGCGAAGACAGCGGCGACTGCCCGAACACCAGCACCAGCATGGGTGCGACACAGGCGATGGCGATGGTCTCGTACAGGATGGCCTGGACGATGCGGCGGTTGCGGGGCGACATGGGCATGGACTTCAGACGAACTTTCGGTGATCACAACAACAAAAAGACCAAAGCAAAAAGGCCGCTGCGAGCGGCCCCGGGATGCTCAGGCAAAACCGGTCAGGTTTCTTTGGAGATTTTGATGCTCGGGAACTTGCTGGAGAAGTCCTTGGCCCGGGCCGCGATCTTGATCGCCACCTGGCGCGCCACGGCCTTGTAGATGCCGGAGATTTCGCCGTCCGGGTCGGCCACCACGGTGGGCATGCCGCTGTCGGCCTGCACGCGGATCTGCATGTTCAGCGGCAGCGCGCCCAGGTAGTCCATGCCGTATTCGGCCGCCATGTTCTTGCCGCCGTCGGCGCCAAAAATGTGCTCGGTGTGGCCGCAGTTGGGGCAGCAGTACACCGCCATGTTTTCCACAATGCCCAAAATCGGCACGCCCACTTTTTCAAACATCTTGATGCCCTTGCGTGCGTCGAGCAGGGCAATGTCTTGCGGCGTGGTCACGATCACGGCGCCCGTGAGCGGCACGCGCTGGCTCAGCGTGAGCTGGATGTCGCCGGTGCCGGGTGGCATGTCCACGATCAAATAGTCCAGGTCTTTCCAGTTGGTTTGGCGCAGCAGCTGCTCCAGCGCCTGGGTGGCCATGGGGCCGCGCCAGATCATGGCTTCGTCGCGGTCCACCAGGAAACCAATGGAAATCACCTGCACGCCGTAGTTTTCCAGCGGTTCCATGGTCTGGCCGTCGGCGCTCTCAGGCCGGCCTTCCACGCCCATCATCATCGGCTGGCTGGGGCCGTAAATGTCCGCATCCAGAATGCCCACCTTGGCGCCCTCGGCGGCCAGCGCCAGCGCCAGGTTCACCGCGGTGGTGCTCTTGCCCACACCCCCCTTGCCCGAGGCCACCGCAATGATGTTTTTCACCTGCGGCAGCAGTTGCACACCGCGCTGCACGGCGTGGGCGGTGATCTTCATGCTCAGGTTCACCGACACGTTGTCCACACCGGCCACGCCCTTGGCCGCCGCGATCAGCGCCTTGCGCAGCGACGGCATCTGGCTCTTGGCGGGGTAGCCCAGCTCCACGTCAAACGACACATCGCCGTCGTGGGCCTGCAGGTTTTTCAGCGCCTTGGTGGACACGAAGTCTTTGCCGGTATTGGGGTCTGTCACAGCCTGCAGGGCAGCCAGCAGCGCTTGTTGATCAACGGCCATGTAAGGAATCTCCTGTGGGGAACGGTTTTTGGTGGGTGAAAGAGGTGGCGCAAAGTCTACCCGCCCGCCCCACCCCGCCCGATACACACAAACGCCATGAGGACTTCCCATCAACACCGTGGCGCGATGGGTGCACCACGTGCCGGCCAGCGCCGGACCCGGCGCACGCAAGCGGCCTAAAATCGCAGGCTCCCCAGATAGAAAGCCCCCGCCATGAGCCAGAGACGCCTGTTCGTCACCACCGCCCTGCCCTACGCCAACGGCCATTTCCACATCGGCCACATCATGGAATACATCCAGGCCGACATCTGGGTGCGCTTTCAGCGCATGCAGGGCCACGAAGTGCATTTTGTGTGCGCCGACGACGCGCACGGCGCGCCGATCATGATCGCCGCCGAAAAGGCCGGCAAAACGCCGCAGCAGTTCGTGGCCGACATCGCCGCAGGCCGCAAGCCCTACCTGGACGGTTTTCACATTGCATTTGACAACTGGCACAGCACCGACGGCCCGGAAAACCACCAGCTGGCGCAAGACATTTACCGCGCGCTCAAGGCCAACGACCTGATCGAGACCCGCACCATCGAGCAGTTTTTCGACCCCGAGAAAAACATGTTCCTGCCCGACCGCTTCATCAAAGGCGGTTGCCCCAAGTGCGGCGCCAAAGACCAGTACGGCGACAACTGCGAGGTCTGTGGCGCGGTGTACGCGCCCACCGATCTGCACAACCCGTACTCGGCGCTCTCGGGCGCGGTGCCGGTGCTGAAAACGTCCGACCACTTTTTCTTCAAGCTGTCGGACCCGCGCTGCCTGGCCTTTCTGGACCAGTGGACGCAAAGCGGCGCGGTGCAGCCCGAGGTGCTGAACAAGATTGCCGAATGGATCGAGCCCGGCGAAGACGGCAAACCCAAAATGGGCGACTGGGACATCAGCCGCGACGCGCCGTATTTCGGCATTGAAATCCCCGACGCGCCGGGCAAATACTTTTATGTGTGGCTGGACGCGCCCATTGGCTACCTGGCTTCGCTGAAGAACTATTTCGACAAAACCGGGCGCGATTACGACGCCTTCATGGCCGACCCCGACACCGAGCAGTTCCACTTCATCGGCAAAGACATCATCACCTTCCACACCCTGTTCTGGCCCGCGATGCTGAAGTTCAGCGGCCGCAAGGTGCCCAACGCGGTGTTTGTGCACGGCTTTTTGACCATCAACAACGGCGAAAAGATGAGCAAAAGCCGGGGCACCGGCCTGAACCCGCTGAAATACCTGGAACTGGGCATGAACCCCGAGTGGCTGCGCTACTACCTCGCGGCCAAGCTCAGCGGCAAAAACGAAGACGTGGACTTCAACCCCGAAGACTTCATGGCCCGGGTCAACAGCGATCTGGTGGGCAAATACATCAACATCGCCTCGCGCGCCGCCGGTTTCATTGCCAAGCGCTTTGACGGCCAGCTGGGCGCCGTGTCGGCCGACGGCGACGCCCTGCTCGACCACCTGCAAACCCTGGCGCCCACCGTGGCCGAGCTGTACGCCGAGCGCGAATACGGCAAAGCCCTGCGCGACATCATGCTGCTGGCCGACCGGGTGAACGCCTATGTGGACCAGAACAAGCCCTGGGAACTGGCCAAAAAAGAAGGCATGGACGGCCGGCTGCAAGACGTGTGCAGCACCTGCATCGAAGCCTTCCGCCTGATCTCGCTCTACCTGAAGCCGGTGCTGCCCGCGCTGGCCGCCAACGTCGAAGCCTTCCTGAACATCGAGCCCCTGAAATTCGCCGACGCCGGCCGTCTGCTGGGCGCCGGCCACCGCATCGGTGCCTACCAGCACCTGATGCAGCGCGTGGATGTGAAGCAGCTCGACGCGCTGTTCGAGCCTCCCCCAGCGCCCGAAGAACCCCAGGTGATCCCTGGCGGCGAAGCCATCGCCCCCACCATCTCCATCGACGACTTCGCCAAGATCGACCTGCGCATCGCGCAAATCGTCAACTGCGAAGCGGTAGAAGGCTCCACCAAGCTGCTGCGCCTCACGCTGGACGTGGGCGAAGGCCGCATGCGCAACGTGTTCAGCGGCATCGCCAGCATGTACAAGCCCGAAGACCTGGTGGGCCAGCTCACCGTGGTGGTGGTCAACCTGGCGCCGCGCAAAATGAAGTTTGGCCTGAGCGAAGGCATGGTGCTGGCCGCCAGCCACGCCGACGAAAAAGCCCAGCCCGGCATCCACATCCTCAACCCCTGGCCGGGCGCCCAACCCGGCATGCGCATTCACTGAGAGACTGAGCGCCCGAGACCGCCGCCGTCCATGTTTGAACCCATTCGCGGTTTCACCAGCCTGCAGCGCACGCCGCAGGCCGACCTGAAGCTGGGTTCGGTGCTGGCCTTTGTGGCGGGCGCGACCAACGCGGGCGGTTTTCTGGCCGTGGGCCAATACACCTCGCACATGACGGGCATCCTGTCGTCGGTGGCCGACAACCTGGTGCTGGGCCAGCTCGCGCTGGCCGGTGCCGGTCTGGGTGCGGTGCTGGCTTTCTTGCTGGGCGCCATGACCACCGCCTGGCTGGTCAACTGGGGCCTGCGGCACGAACTGCGCAGCGCCTACGGCCTGCCGCTCATGCTCGAAGCTTCGCTGCTGCTGGTGTTTGGCCTGTTCGGCGCCGCCATCAGCCTGCTCACCACCGTGTTTCTGCCGCTCACCGTGGTGCTGCTGTGTTTCATCATGGGGCTGCAAAACGCGGTGATCACCAAGATCTCGCGCGCCGTCATCCGCACCACCCACATCACCGGCCTGCTCACCGACTACGGCATCGAGCTGGGCAAGCTGCTGTACGTGAACCGCCACCTGGGCCACCAGCCGGTGCGCGCCAACCGCGACCGCCTGCGCGTGCACAGCCAGCTCATCGCCTGCTTCTTCCTGGGCGGGCTGGCCGGTGCACTGGGCTTCAAATACGCGGGTTACATCAGCACCGTGCCGCTGGCGGCGCTGCTGTTGCTGCTGGTGCTGCGCCCGGCGCTGGACGACTGGCAGCGCCTGCGCGGGACTTGAGGCGACAAGGGCATGCAGCTTGCTGCCACGGCTTTAAGCACACCCGTTACCAAGAAAAACCGGCCGCTGGCAAGCCTCTAGAATGTCCGAGCGACGTCATGCCCCCAATCAGCGCGGCCGTTCAAAAGCTGTGCGTTTCACCCCTCCCCATGCCTACTTCAAAGCGCTCCTACGACCAGCCGCCCGGCACACCGCCACAGGCCGTCAAGGAGGATCAGATCGAGTACGGCTTCATAGGCAAGCTCCAAAACAGCCTCAAATACGAATACCGCGCAGACATCCGCGACCGTGCTTCACTGGAAAAGAACTTCCGCGCGAAGTTCGAAGCCCTCAACCGCGTCAAGCTGACCGAATCCGAGTTCGCCAGGCTGCTGGACGAAATCGTTACCCCGGATGTGTACGCCGCGGCCAAGACCCTGCGCAGCATCAACGCCTTCACCCGCGACGACGGCACGCCGCTGAACTACACACTGGTGAACATCAAAGACTGGTGCAAGAACCATTTCGAAGTCATCCACCAGCTGCGTATCAACACCGACAACAGCCACCACCGCTACGACGTTCTCATCCTCATCAACGGCGTGCCTTGTGTGCAGATCGAGCTGAAAACCCTGGGCGTGAACCCGCGCCGGGCCATGGAGCAGATCGTCGAGTACAAGCACGACCCCGGCAACGGCTACACCAAGACGCTGCTCTGCTTCATGCAGCTGTTCATCATCAGCAACCGCGACCGCACCTACTACTTCGCCAACAACAACGCCCGCCACTTCGCCTTCAACGCCGACGAGCGCTTTCTGCCCATCTACGAGTTCGCCAGCGAAGACAACCGCAAGGTCACCCAGCTCGACGAGTTCGCTGAAGACTTCCTGAAAAAGTGCGACCTCGGCCGCACCATCAGCCGCTACATGGTGCTGCTGGCCGGCGAGCAGAAGCTCATGGTCATGCGGCCGTACCAAGTCTATGCAGTGCAGCACATCGTGCAGTGCATCCTTGAGGACAACGGCAACGGCTACATCTGGCACACCACGGGCAGCGGCAAGACGCTCACCTCCTTTAAGGCTTCCACCCTGCTGAAGGAAAACGACCACATCCACAAGTGTGTGTTCGTGGTGGACCGCAAAGACCTCGACCGCCAGACGCGGGAGGAATTCAACAAGTTCCAGGAAGGCTGCGTCGAAGAGAACACCAACACCGCCGCCCTGGTGCGCCGCCTGCTGTCTGAGGACTACGCCGACAAGGTCATCGTCACCACCATCCAGAAACTGGGCCTGGCGCTGGATGAAAGCAGCAAGCGCAACAAGCAACGGGCCAAGAACGGCCAAGCCACCTACAAAGAACAGCTCGAAGCGCTGAGCGACAAGCGCATCGTCTTCATCTTCGACGAATGCCACCGCTCGCAGTTTGGCGACAACCACAAGGCCATCAAAGCGTTCTTCCCCAAGGCCCAGCTTTTCGGATTCACCGGCACGCCGATCTTCGACGCCAATGCCACCTTGCAGAAGATCGAGGACACCCAGGCCTCGATGCGCACCACGGAAGACCTGTTCCAGAAACAGCTCCACGCCTACACCATCACCCACGCCATCGAGGACGGCAACGTCCTGCGCTTTCACATCGACTATTTCAAGCCGAAGCCCAAAAACGAGAAAGAAGCGAAACCGGCTGGCAAAGGGGCGCCCAAAGACAGTGGACCCAAACCGCCGTTTCCCAAAGCGGCCATCGTGGGCGAAATTCTGGCCAAGCACGATGCCGCCACCGGCGGGCGCCGCTTCAACGCCATCCTCGCCACCGCGTCCATCAACGACGCCATCGAATACCACGCGCTGTTCCAAGCCCTGCAGGCGGACAAACTGGCCGCCGACCCCGACTTTAAGCCGCTGAACATCGCCTGCGTCTTTTCACCGCCCGCCCAACTTGCGGAAAACGAGGAGACCAGAAAGGACATCAACCAGCTGTCCAGTGACCTGCCGCAGGAGCAGGAAGACAACCAGATCGAGCCGGAGAAAAAGAAGCAGGCACTGGAAGCCATCGTCGCCGACTACAACGCCTGCTTCGGCACCAACCACCGCCTGAGTGAGTTCGACCTGTATTACCAGGACGTGCAAAAGCGCATCAAAGACCAGCAGTGGCCCAATGCCGACTACCCCCCGGCGCAGAAGATCGACATCACCATCGTGGTGGACATGCTGCTCACCGGCTTCGACTCCAAGTTCCTGAACACGCTCTATGTGGACAAGAACCTCAAGCACCACGGCCTGATACAGGCTTTCTCGCGCACCAACCGCGTGCTCAACGGCACCAAGCCCTACGGCAACATCCTCGACTTCCGGCAGCAACAAGATTCAGTGGACGCCGCCATCGCCCTCTTCAGTGGCGAGAAGACCGCCGAACAGGCGCGAGAAATCTGGCTGGTAGACAAGGCGCCCGTGGTCATCCAGAAGCTGGAGACCGCCGTGCAGAAGCTCGAAGGCTTCATGAAATCCCAAGGCCTTGATTGCACGCCCTCCGCCGTGGCCAACCTGAAGGGCGACGCGGCCCGCGCCGCCTTCGTCACCCACTTCAAGGAAGTGCAGCGCCTCAAGACCCAGCTCGACCAATACACCGATCTCAGCGACGACAACAAAGCCGCCATCGAGCAGGTGCTGCCCGATGAAAACCTGCGCGGATTCAAAGGCGAATACCTGGAAACCGCCAGACAGCTCAGAGACCAGCGCGGTAAGACCGGCGGCAAAGACGGCACCACCGACGACCCCGTGGACCAACTCGACTTCGAGTTCGTGCTCTTCGCCTCCGCCGTCATCGACTACGACTACATCATGGGCCTCATCGCCAAGTTCTCGGCGGGCGAGATGGGCAAAGGCCCAGGCAAGACCACGATGACCCGCGAAGAACTCATCGGCCTCATCAGCGCCGATGCCAAGTTCATGAACGAGCGCGAGGCAATAGCCGAATACATCGGCACGCTCAAGGCCGGAGAAGGTCTCTCTGAGGCGGCCATTCGGGACGGCTACACCCGCTTCAAGGCCGAGAAAAACGCCAAGGAACTCGCCCATATCGCCGCCAGGCACGGCCTCGCCACCGCCGCCCTGCAAGCCTTTGTAGACGGCATCCTTGACCGCATGATTTTTGATGGCGAACAACTGACCGACCTCATGGCACCGCTCGACCTCGGCTTCAAGGCCCGGGTACATGCCGAACTGGCCTTGATGCAAGACCTGCACCCGCTGCTCACCCAGCGCGCCGGGGGGCGCGAAATTTCGGGGCTCAGCGCCTATGAATGAGACCCCGCTCACCGAAGCCGAGCTGCTGGAGCGCATTGCCCTGGGCGAGCACACCCGCCAGCAATTCAAGCGCACGTTCAACAGCCCCGACGCCCTGGCCGCCGAACTGGCTGCCTTTGCCAACAGCGGCGGCGGCACGCTGCTCATTGGTGTGGCCGACGATGGCACCATCACCGGCCTGAGCGCCGCCGATATTCGCCACCTCAACCAGATGCTCAGCAACGCCAGCAGCCAGCATGTGCGCCCGCCCATCCACCCCATCACCGAAAACATCAAGACCCACGCCGGGCTGGTGATGGTGGTCACCGTGCCCAACGGGCTGGCCAAGCCCTATCTGGACAACCAAGGCCGCATCTGGGTCAAACAGGGCGCCGACAAGCGCCATGTGACCGCCCGCGAAGAAATGCAGCGCATGTTCCAAAGTGGTGGCCTGGTTTACGCCGATGTGGTGCCGGTCACGGGCACCACCAGCGCCGATCTGGACGAACCCGCCTTTCGCCGCTACCTGGCCCAGCACTACGCAGCCGACACCGCTCTGGCCGAGCTACCGCTCGACGCCCTGTTGCAAAACCTGGGGTTGGGCAATGGTCTCGAACTGACCCTTGCCGGCCTCATGCTCTTTGGCCGCAACCCCCTGCGCTGGTGCCCCGCGTTCACCATCAAGGCTGTGGCCTTCTTTGGCAACAGCATTGCCGACAGCCACTACCAAGACAGCCAAGACTTCAGCGGCACCCTGCCCGCCCAATACGCTGATGCGCTCGCCTTCATCAAACGCAATTTGCGCCGCGTGCAGGGCAACCAGGGCTTTAACTCACCGGGCATTCTGGAAGTGCCCGAAATTGCCCTGCAAGAGCTGTTGGTCAACGCCCTGGTGCACCGCGACTACTTCACCAGCGCGTCCATCCGCATCTTGGTGTTTCGCGACCACATCGACATCATCAGCCCCGGCGCCCTGCCCGACAGCTTGAGCATTGAGGACATACGCCGGGGCAAAAGCAACCGCCGCAACCCCACCCTGAGTGAGCACGCCTTTAGGCTGCTGCCCTACCGAGGCATGGGCAGTGGCATACCCCGTGCGCTGGGCGAGTGGCCCCAAATTGAACTGATCAGCGAGGTCAGCGGCAACCAGTTCACCGCCCGGGTGCAGCGACCCAAGGCGCAGTGGGCGGAGACTGGCAACCCTGTCATACCGCAAGTCGCCGACCCAGTCGCAGGGCAAGCAACCGAACAAGCAACCGAACAAGTAACCGAACAAGTTCGCCGACTGTGCGTGGCCCTGGAACAAGAAGCCCAAGGAACGAAGGAGCTGATGCAGTCGCTCAACCTCAAACACCGCCCTAGCTTTTTGCAAGGCTATTTGAACCCGGCCCTTAAGCAGCACTTGGTCGAGATGACCCAGCCAGACTCACCACGCAGCCCCACACAAAAATACCGCCTGACCGAACAAGGAAAGGCCTTGTTGAAATGACCATCCCCCAACAGCGCACCGCCAAGCCGGGCGCAGCCACCTACCAAGACTTGCTCGCGGAGCTGACCCAGAGCATGGCCGAGCTGCAAACGCTGCGCGAGCAGGCCGTCGAAGCCCTGACACCCGTCGTCCAGGAAATGGTGCGCAGCGGCAGCCGCGATATTCAGCGGATTGAGCACACACTGGACCAGCTTTTAGACCACGCCTGCCTGCCAGAGGGCCTGGCCCTGTTCAAAACCCTGTGCCGCCACTACTGGACGCTGGACCAGCACGCCACCGCGAGTTACATCAACGCCTACCGCGAGATGTGGGATGCCGATGACAACGAAACACAGGAGAAACCATGAGCCCCAAAACGCCAACCACCGAGAGGACGGAAGAGGCAAGGCCCGCGCTGGTGCCGAAACTGCGATTTCCTGAGTTTCGGGGGACGGGAGAGTGGGAGCCCGTCACCCTTCGAGAAGCAGCCACATCGGTGACGGAACGGGTCGGAGAAAAAAAGCTGACGCCAGTTAGCATCTCTGCCGGGATTGGTTTTGTCCCACAGGCCGAGAAGTTCGGGCGGGACATCTCCGGCAACCAGTATCAGCTTTATGTGTTGGTCAGAGACGGCGACTTTGTTTTCAACAAAGGCAACTCGCTCAAGTTCCCGCAGGGCTGTGTCTATCTGTTGCAGGGATGGGGAGAAGTCGCGGCACCGAATGTCTTCATCTGTTTCCGGCTCAAGAATGGCTACGCAAACGGCTTCTTTCAGCAGTGCTTTGAACAAAATCAGCATGGCAGGCAGCTAAAGCGCCACATCACAAGCGGTGCACGGAGCAATGGTTTGCTGAACATAAGCAAGGAGACCTTCTTCGATGTCGAAATCCCGACTCCAAGCCCTGCCGAACAACAAAAAATTGCCGACTGCCTGAGTTCGTTGGACGAGTTGCTGGCTGCACAAGCGCGGAAAGTGGACGCGCTCAAGACCCATAAAAAAGGGCTGATGCAGCAGCTTTTCCCCCGCGAAGGCGAAACCCAACCCCGCCTACGGTTTCCTGAATTTCAAAACGCCGGGGAGTGGATTCCAACTACAGTCGGTGGATTGGTCGAAGCCGGTGTTCTGTATGCACCGAAGGACGGGAATCACGGGAGCATTCACCCCAAGTCGTCCGACTATGTCGCCAACGGGATACCGTTCATCATGGCAAGCGATCTCAACGGTGGCCTGATCGACATCGAAACCTGCCACTTCATTAGCAAAGAGCAGGCTGACACATTGCAAAAGGGATTCGCCAAGGAAGGTGATGTTCTTCTCTCGCACAAAGGCACCGTCGGTGAGGTAGCTGTCGTCAGAAAAATCCACACGCCCTATCTAATGCTGACTCCTCAGGTCACTTATTACCGCGTCAAAGACCGGAAGAAGCTTTCGAATGAGTTCCTGGCTCAGCTATTTGTCTCCATGACATTCCAATCGAACCTCCTCGAAGTATCGGGAGGAGGAACCAGAGCCTACATCGGGATTACCGAGCAAGCGAAGTTGCGCGTGCAGTTGCCGAAAGATGCCGACGAACAACAACGCATCGCCGACTGCCTCACCAGCATAGATGACCTCATCGCCGCGCAAACCCAAAAGCACGAAGCCCTCAAGACCCACAAGAAAGGCCTGATGCAGCAGCTTTTCCCAGCATTGAGCGAGGTTGAGGCATGACCAGTAAACCCAAGATTCATCGCTTGGCGAATCTACGGAAGCTGGTCACACGTCTCCGAGATGACTTGAACAATCCTACGAAACCGACGCAGATCATTCTCCTTTACGCCTACAACCGCACGGGCAAAACAAGGCTTGCGATGGAGTTCAAGGACGCAGGCAAGCGAAGGACCCGGAGGAATCCACAGGGTGTCGCCGACACGCTCTATTTCAACGCCTACACCGAAGACCTCTTCACTTGGGAGAACGATCTCGACGGTGATGCTGTCCGGCTACTGCGCCTCAATGATCGCTCTACTTTCTTCAATGGATTGAAAGACCTTGCGCTGGACGAAACGATTGCGGGCTATCTTGATAGTTACGCAGACTTCGATTTCGACATTGACTACACCAACTGGACGATCAGTTTTTCCAAAGAAGTTCTGCGGCAAAGACCGGGCGCGGAGCCTGAGCGAATCATGGAGCCGAACATCAAGATTTCCCGAGGCGAGCAGAACATTTTCATTTGGTGCCTTTTCATGGCCATCTGCGAGCGGATGCTCGACGGCCATGTCTCCTATCAGTTGAAGAAATACCTTTACATCGACGACCCCATCTCCTCGCTGGACGACAACAACGCGATCGCTATCGCCTGCGATCTGGCACAGCTCCTGCGCCGCGCAGCAAGCCGTAAAGACCAGAGCGGTGCGCCAGCGCCCATCAAGGTGGTTTTCTCATCTCATCACGCGCTGTTTTTCAACGTGATGTGCAACGAGCTTGGCAGAACGAAAGAGGAGCAGGCAAAGGTGACGCACAAGCGCTACTTCCTGCATCGCGATAACGGTGGAGAGACTTACACGCTTCGGGCCACGGACGACACGCCCTTCTTCCATCATGTCGCGTCACTAGCCGAACTCCAGCGCGCCGCTGCCCCCGGCACCGGCAAGCTCTACACTTTTCATTTCAATGCCCTGCGCAGCATCATGGAAAAGACCGCGTCCTTCTTTGGCCATGCGGACATTTCCTTTTGCCTCAAGGCTCTGAGCAACGAGGAAGACCGGGCGCTCTACAACCGCGCCCTGAACCTGCTCAGCCATGGCAAATACGCGATCCACGAACCGACTGAAATGGGGGAGGACAACAAGGATCTGTTTCGGCGCATTCTGGAAGATTTCGTCACGAAGTTTAAGTTTGATCTGCCTGAAATTTTTGAAGCGCCAACGACTGCATCCCTTCCTGCCGCAGCGTCCACACCGGCCACAAGACCATGAACGATCCGATCCTCCACACCATAGAAGACAAGAACTTCCACGAGGAGAGGGAGCTGGATGCGGATTCAGTTATCAAGGAATCCTTGACAGTTCAAACCAATAACTAGGCAACGCCCAAAAAAATGACAGAAACCAACCAAAAACAACTGGGCAACACCCTCTGGAGCATCGCCGACCAATTGCGCGGGGCAATGGATGCGGACGATTTCCGCGACTACATGCTGTCGTTTCTGTTCCTGCGTTACCTGTCTGACAACTACGAAGCCGCCGCGAAAAAGGAGCTGGGCAAGGACTACCCGCAGGCGCAGCCGGATGGCCGTGGCGTGCCGCCCCTGACGCTTTGGTACGCCGACAACACGTCCGACGTGTCCGCGTTTGAAAAGCAGATGCGGCGCAAGGTGCACTATGTGATCTTGCCCATGCACCTGTGGAGCAGCATTGCCCACATGGCGCGCACGCAAAACCCCGAGCTGCTGAATATGCTGCAGTCGGGCTTCAAGTACATCGAGACAGAGTCCTTTGAGAGCACTTTTCAGGGCCTGTTTTCCGAGATCGACCTGAGTTCGCCCAAGCTGGGCAAAACCTACACCGACCGCAACACCAAGCTCTGCACCATCATCCAGAAGATCGCCGAAGGGCTGGCGGAGTTCTCTACGAGCGTTGACGCACTGGGCGATGCCTACGAGTACCTGATCGGCCAATTTGCCGCTGGGTCGGGCAAGAAGGCGGGGGAGTTTTACACCCCGCAGCAGATTTCCGACATCCTCTCGGCCATCGTCACGCTGGACAGCCAGGAGCCGAAGACCGGCACCAAGAAGCGGCTGGAGAGCGTGATGGACTTCGCCTGCGGCTCCGGCTCGCTGCTGCTCAACGTGCGCAAGAAGGTAAACAAGGCTGGCGGCACCATCGGCAAAATCTCCGGCCAGGAAAAGAACATCACCACCTACAACTTGGCGCGCATGAACATGCTGCTGCACGGGGTGAAGGACACGGAGTTCGAGATCTTCCACGGCGACACCCTGCTCAACGAGTGGGACATGATGCGGGAGCAGAACCCGGCCAAGAAGCCGAGCTTCGATGCCATCGTGGCCAACCCGCCGTTCAGCTACCGCTGGGAGCCGACCGACGCGCTGGCCGACGATGTGCGCTTCAAGAACCACGGCCTCGCGCCTAAATCGGCCGCCGACTTTGCCTTCCTTCTGCACGGTTTCCACTATTTAAAGGATGAAGGCGTGATGGCCATCATCCTGCCGCACGGGGTGCTGTTTCGCGGTGGCGCGGAGGAACGCATTCGCACCAAGCTGCTGAAGGACGGGCATATCGACACGGTGATTGGCCTGCCTGCGAACCTGTTTTATTCCACCGGTATTCCGGTCTGTATCTTGGTGCTGAAAAAGTGCAAGAAGCCGGACGACGTGCTGTTCATCAACGCGGCGGAACACTTCGTCAAAGGCAAGCGCCAGAACCTGTTGACCGAAGAGCACATCGCCAAGATCATCAAGACCTACCAGTTCCGTGAGGAAGAGGCGCGGTATGCACGCCGGGTGGAGATGGCGGAGATTGAGAAGAAGGGTTTCAACCTGAATATTTCGCGCTACATCAGCACGGCGGTGGGCGAGGCCGAGATTGATCTGGCGGCAACGCACGCGGAATTGGTGGCGGTTGAAGAACGCATTGCGGTGGCCAAGGCCAAGCACAACGCGTTTTTGAAAGAACTGGGCTTGAGTTTGCTGCCTTGAGCCCAGGACGCTCAGGCGCTCAGCGGTTGCGGTCCAGGTCCGGATCGCGTATCGACAGGGTTGACACCACCCGCAGATCGGGCGTGAAGATCACCGTGAACACCTTGCTGTCGCTTTCGTTTGGCCCGTCCTGGTAGCGCCAGTCGTAGTGCGTTTCGCGCTTGAGCGCGTAGGTGGTGATTTTCATGGGCTTGCCGAGCATGCGGCGCACGTCTTCCATCATCATGCCGGGCTGCACCTGGGCGAAGTTGCGGGGGGTGAGCACCTGGCGCAGCGCGGCCATTTTGCCGTCGGGGCCGATGGTGATCATGTAGTTGGTGTGGCCGGCGGGCTGGCGGTTGTATTCGTAGGTTTGGGCGCCGTCCGGGCCTTCCCACACGGCTTCGGGTGCGCCGAAGCGCTCGCGCACATCGGCTTCGGTGGACACGCCCTCTTCCAGCTCGCTGATGTTTTGCGGATCGCAGGCGGCCACCAGCAGGGCCAGCAGGCCCGCCAGCAGCCACCGAGGCAGCTTGCGCCAGGTCGTATACATCTGAATTCACCCAAAAAAATCAAAAATTCAGTGTAAACCCTCATGCCGCTGTCAACTGCCTGTAAGTTCTGCGAACCTTAGCGAACGGTAACATTTCACCATGCTGAAAAACCTGCCCCCCCTGGCGCCATTCCGGCCCCGCTTGCTGAACGATCTGAAGGGCTACAACAGCGAAAAGCTGGCCAAAGACATGGGGGCCGGTGCCACCGTGGGCATTGTGGCGCTGCCGCTGGCCATGGCATTTGCCATTGCCAGCGGGCTCAAGCCCGAGGCGGGGTTGTGGACCGCGATCATCGCCGGGTTCATCATTTCGGCGCTGGGTGGCACATCGGTGCAGATTGGTGGGCCGGCGGGCGCGTTCATCGTCATCGTCTACGGCATTGTGGAGCGCTACGGCGTGGCCAACCTGCTGATCTCCACAGCCAGCGCGGGCGTGCTGCTGTTTTTGCTGGGCCTGTTTCGGCTGGGCACGCTGGTGCGTTATGTGCCGGTGAGTGTGGTGATTGGCTTCACCAACGGCATTGCGGTGCTCATTGGGCTGTCGCAGGTGCGCGACCTGCTGGGGCTGGACATTGCCAAAATGCCGGCCGACTTTTTCAGCCAGCTCAGCACCATTGCCCAGCACATGGCCAGCTTCAACCTGTACGCGTTTGGCCTGGGTGCGGCGTGTGTGGCGGGGCTGTTTGTGTGGCCGCGCCTGTGGGCGGTGGATTCGCAGTTTCGCCGCCAGCTCGACAAAATTGAGACTGTGAGCGCCTTGCGCGCCACCTCGCGCCTGCCCGCGCCGGTGGTGGCGCTGATCTCGCTCTCGCTGGTGGCCTGGGTTTTGGCCCTGCCGGTGGAAACCATTGGCTCGCGCTTTGGCGGCATTCCGCAGGGTGCACCGGCGTTTGCGCTGCCCGATTTTTCCTGGGAAACGGTGAAGATGCTGGTGACGCCCACGCTCACCATTGCGCTGCTGGGCGCCATTGAGTCGCTGCTGTGCGCCCGCGTGGCCGACCAGTTGGGCGACGCGCCCAAACACGACCCCAACCAGGAGCTGATGGCGCAGGGCATTGCCAACGCGGTGGTGCCGTTTTTTGGCGGCATGCCCGCCACCGGCACCATTGCCCGCACGGTGACCAACATCCGCTCGGGCGCGGTGTCGCCGGTGGCGGGCATGGTGCACGCCCTCACGCTGGCCGCGGTGGTGCTGCTGGCCGCGCCACTGGCGGCGCACATTCCGCTGGCGGTGCTGGCGGGTGTGCTGATGTTTGTGGCCTGGAACATGGGCGAATGGCGCGAGTTTGGGCGGCTCAAGCAGTTCAGCAACCACTACCGGCTGATGATGGTGTCCACCTTTCTGGTCACCATCGTGTTTGACCTGACGGTGGCGGTGGAGCTGGGTCTGGTGCTGGCCGTGGTGCTGTTCGTGCGCCGCCAGAGCGACATATTTCGCGCCGAGCCCATCTCGCGCAACGAACAGCAGATCACCTTCCGGCTGTACGGCTCGCTGTTTTTTGGTGCCGTGGCCAAGATCGACCCGATCGTGGCCGAGGTGGAGGCCTCCAGCACACCGGTCAACGTGATGCTCGACGCCAGCCAGCTCATCTCGCTGGACACCACCGGGCTGGACGCGCTGGAGCAGTTGCACAAGGCGGTGCACAAACGCGGCGGGCACCTGGGCATGGTGGGGCTGAATGCGCAACCCAAATCGCTGATGGAGCGCTCGGGGTTTGCGGCCCGGCTGCACACCTTCCAGTAAGCCCCTGGGCACGGCCATGCAACACAGCCCCGCCCCGCTGCAAAGCCCGATTGCCGAGCGCATCGACTGGCTGTTTGGCCTGGCCCAGCGGCACGCGCAAGACTACGCCAGCCCCGAAGCCTGGCTGGCGCGCCAGCGCCACCTGGCCCGCCACCCCACGGCCATTTTGGTGATGAAGTGCATGGACGGGCGCATCAACATTCCCATTGCCACGCAAACGCCCAAAGGCATCATCCTGCCGTTTCGCAATTTGGGCGGCATCTTCAACCTGGGCTGGCCGCACCTGGGCGAAACGCTCACCGCCGCCATGGACAAGGTGGTGCGCAGCGGCAGGCAGGCGCTGGTGATGATCACCTACCACTATTCCAAGGGCGACGAGCGCCGGGGCTGCGCCGGTTTTCACTACCGCACCGACGACGCACGCGCCCACACCTTTGAGATTCAACGCGAGGTGTCGGTGTTGTTTGGCGCCACCCACGGCACGGTGTACCCGCTGGTCTGCGGCTTTGAAACGGACGAAGACGCGATCGTGGTGCATGGCGCCCACGGCCAGACGCTGAACATGGCCGACCTGGGCGAAGCCGACATGGAAACCCTGCCGGCGCGCCTGCTGCAACTGCTGCCCGACATGCCGACCCAGATCCGCGCCGACCTGCTGCCCTTGCTGCTGGGCAACCTGCGCCACATCGCCGCCCTGCGCACCACCAACCGCACGCTGCACATTGAGCACCGCGAATGGATGCTGTGCGTGGGGCGCGGTTTTGACTGGCTGCACCTGCCCAACCTGGCCCTCATCATCGGCCCCTACAGCCCGGACCTGGCCGACCCGATCCGCAAGGCGGCCGGCATCATCCGGGCCAACATGCGGGCCGGCCGCATTCCCAGCGACGGCTTTTTGGTGATGTCGTCGGTGCCCTATGAGGACATTGGGGTGGACCGCGCCCGCGCCCTGCTCAAGTCCCACTTCATGGCGGACTTTGCGGCCGACGTGGTGCGCAAAGCGTTTGCCGACCTCGCCCCGCTGATGACGGTGCGCAAAACCCTGCTGAACTGGCACAGCCGCACGGTTGAAGCGCTCTGAACGCCCGGCGCAGCGGGCGCCCCAGGCCCGCAAACCCGCCGCGCCTGGAAAGGCCGGCGTATTCACCTCTCAGCCTTTCAGCCTCTCAAGCCATGAAAGTGGCGAGCAGCTGACCGGGTGTGACTTGCTGGCCCACGGCCGCGTTCAGGCTTTCCAGGGTGCCGTCGCGCGGGGCGGCCAGGGTGTGTTCGAGTTTCATGGACTCGATCACCAGCAACGGGGCGCCGCGCAGCACGGCGTCGCCCACCTGGGCGTGCAGGGCCAGCAGCTTGCCGTTGAACGGCGCACGCAGTTCGCGCCCGGCAGCGGCACCGCCAGCGGCCGCGCGCGGGGCAAAGCCCAGGTCGTCCAGCCACACATCCTGGCTGGCCAGCGGGCCGGTGCCGCCGCCGAGCTGCACATGCCAGCGCGGTACACCGCCCACCGGGCCCAGCGCCACGGCCTGGGCTTGCCAACCCACGCCGTCGAGCGTGATGCACAGCGCGCCTGCACCGCGGGTTTGCACCTGGGCCACATGGGTGTGTTCGTCCACCCACACGCACACCGCGCCAGCGCCGGTTTCTTGCACGCTGAGCGCCAGGGTGGTGGCACCGGAGCGCCAGCGCAGGCGGCGCGCAAAAGGGCTGGGCAAGGCTGCGGCTGGGGCGGCGGTGGCGTACAGCGCAGCGAGCGCGGCCACCACCTGCGCTTCGGGCGTGGGCTGCAAGGCGGCGCGCACGGCGGTGCCGTGTTCGGCCAGAAACGGAATGCGCGCAGCGCCCGCACGAAACACGGGGTGCTGCAGGCAGCTGGCCAGAAAAGCGCGGTTGGTGGGCAGACCCAGCACCTGGGTGTGGGCCAGCGCGTGGGCCAGGCGGTCTATGGCTTCGCCCCGGGTGGGCGCGTGGGCAACCAGCTTGCCCAGCATGGCGTCGTACAACGGGGTGACGGTGCTGCCGGTTTCCAGCGCGTGGTCAAACCGCAGGCCAGGAGACGCGGCGGGTGCGCTGAAGTGGCGCACGCGGCCGGTGTGCGGCGTGTGGTCGTCGTCTTCGGCGCACAGGCGCACCTCGATGGCGTGGCCCTGCCAGCGCACCTGGTCTTGTGTGAGCGGCAAGGGTTCGCCCCGCGCCACGCGGATCTGCCATTCCACCAGGTCCAGCCCGGTGAGCATTTCCGTGACGGGGTGCTCGACCTGCAGGCGGGTGTTCATCTCCATCAAAAAGAACTTGTGCCCCCACGCTCCACCGCTGCGCGGGTCGCTGCCCCCCGAGGGGGCTGTTTCGCCTTGGGGCGGCCCGGCGGCGAAACTTGGCCCCCACGCTCCGCCGCTGCGCGGGTCGCTGCCCCCCGAGGGGGTTGTTTCGCCTTGGGGCGGCCCGGCGGCGAAACTTGGCCCCCATGCTCCGCCGCTGCGCGGGTCGCTGCCCCCCGAGGGGGCTGTTTCGCCTTGGGGCGGCCCGGCGGCGAAACGCTGTCTTGCTCCCTCGCCCGCTGGCGGGTTGGGGTGAGGGTCTTCGTCCAGCAAAAACTCCACCGTGCCCGCGCCCACATAACCCGCCGCCTGCGCCAGCGCCACGGCGCAGCGGCCCAGCTCAGCGCGCAGCGCGGGCGAAACCGCCGGGCTGGGGGCTTCTTCGATGATTTTCTGGTGGCGGCGTTGCACCGAGCAGTCGCGTTCGCCCAGGTGGATGCCGTGGCCGTGTGCGTCGGCAAACACCTGCACCTCCACATGGCGCGGGCGCAGCAGGGCGCGTTCGATCAGCAGGTCGCCGTTGCCAAAGCCGGCCAGGGCTTCGGAGCGGGCGCTGTGCAGCGCGGGGCGCAGTTGGGCCATGTCGGTCACCAGGCGCATACCGCGCCCGCCGCCACCGGCGACAGCCTTCACCATGAGCGGAAAACCCAGGCGCACGGCCTCGGCTTCAAACACCTCGGGGCTTTGGTCGGCGCCCGCGTAACCCGGCAAGCACGGCACGCCATGGGCCAGCGCCAGCGCTTTGGCGCCCGACTTGCTGCCCAGCGCGCGGATGGCAGCGGGCGGTGGCCCGACCCAGACCAGGCCCGCGTCGAGCACGGCCTGGGCAAAGTCGGCGTCTTCGCTCAGAAAGCCGTAGCCGGGGTGCACGGCGTCGGCACCGCTGGCGCGGGCGGCGGCCAGCAAAGCGTCCACGCGCAAATAAGAATCGGCCGCGCTCAGGCCACCCAGCGCCACGGCGGTGGTGGCTTCGCGCACATGCAGTGCGTCGCGGTCGGCGTCGGAATACACGGCCACGGTGGCGATGCCCATCGCATGGGCGGTGCGGACGATGCGGCGGGCGATTTCGCCCCGGTTGGCGATCAGCAGTTTCTTCATGCCGGGTCTTCCTGGGCCCAGGGGGCGGGCCGTTGGTGAGAGAAGGCGTGCAGGCCGGCGGCGGCTTCGGGGCCACGCAGCGCGGCGGCAAACGCGGTGGCGGCCTCGGTGCGCAGGTCGGGCGCGTGGGTGCGCAGGCGCTGCAGCAAGCGCTTGGTGGCGGCCACCGCGCCCGGGGCTGTGGCGCGGTAGGCCCGCACGGCGCCGTCCACGGCGGCGGGGAGTGCGTCGTTGGCCACCACGGTGTTCACCAGACCCGCGGCCTGCGCCTGCGCGGCGCTCCAGCGCACACCGCTGAGCAGGCATTGCCGCGCCACCGCGTCGCCCAGGCGCTGCCACACAAAGGGCGCAATTTGCGCCGGAGGCAGGCCCAGCGTGACCTCGGGTGTGGCGAACACCGAACGCTCGGTGGCAATCACCAGGTCCGCACAGCACACCAGGCCAAAACCGCCACCCATGGCCGGGCCGTCCACCGCGCACACCAGCCACTGCGGCAGTTCGCCGAGGGCGTGCAGCACATCGCCAAAGCTGCGGTTGAGGGCGATCAGGGGGTCGTCTTGGCCGGGCATCAAGGGCTGGCCGATGGCGCTAGCGAATCCGCCCAGACTGCCCCCGGCGCTGAAGGCACCGCCCGCACCGCTGAGCACAATGCCGCGCAGGCTGCTGTCGTGCCTGGCCCGCAGGCAGGCCTCAAACAGGGCCAGCACCAGGCTGTCGCTCAGGGCGTTGCGGCTGCCGGGGTCGTTGAGCGTCCAGTGTTCGACGCTGCCTTGTCGGGAGATTTGGAAAGGCGTCATGGATGTCTGTCCTGTGAGGTGTTGACGGGGGAGCCCCCACCCCAACCCTCCCCCTGAGGGGGAGGGAGAAAGAAGGGCCGCCCTGTCTTCGCCTCATCCCTCTGCGGACGTGGGAGAAATAAGGGCCGTCTTGTCTTAGCTCCCTCCCCCTCTGGGGGAGGGCTGGGGTGGGGGCCCGCATGCAGAGGCATCACTTCACCGGCCGCTTCTGCAAGCCCATGCTTTTGGCCAGAATGCCGAGCATCACCTCGTCGGCCCCGCCGCCAATGGAGGCCAGGCGGCCATCGCGGTACATGCGCGACACCTTGTTTTCCCAGGTGAAGCCCATGCCGCCCCAAAACTGCAGGCAGGTGTCGGGCACCACGCGGTTCAGGCGGCCGGCCTTGAGCTTGGCCATGGTGGCCCATTCGGTCACGTCTTCGCCGGCCACATAGTGTTCGCAGGCCATGTAGGTGAGCGCGCGCAGGCTCTCCACGTCGGCCTTGAGTTCGGCCAGCTTGAACTGCACCCACTGCTGGTCGGCCAGCGTGGCGCCAAACAGCTTGCGCTCGTGCGCCCAGTCCACCGTCCACTGGATGCAGTTGCTCAGGCTCTGCAGCGTGCTGGCGGCGCACCACAGGCGCTCTTCCTGAAACTGCTGCATCTGGTAGATGAAGCCCGCGCCCTCTTGCCCAATGCGGTAGCGCTGCGGCACGCGCACCTCGTCGAAATAGATCAGCCCGGTGTCGCTGCTGTTCATGCCGATTTTTTTGATCTTTTGGCCCACTTCAATGCCGGGCAGCAGCCGACCGTTTTCGCGCATGGGCACCATCACCAGGCTCTTGTTTTTGTGCGCGGGGCCTTCGCTGGTGTTCACCAGCATGCACATCCAGTCGGCCTGCAGGCTGTTGGTGATCCACATTTTTTGCCCGCTGATGACGTAGTCGTCACCGTCTTTGCGGGCAACGGTTTTGATGCCGGCCACGTCGCTGCCCGCCGCGGGCTCGCTCACGCCGATGCAACCCACCATGTCGCCGGCAATGGCCGGCGCCAGAAACTGGGCACGCAGCTCGTCGCTGCCAAAGCGGGCCAGCGCGGGCGTGGCCATGTCGGTCTGCACGCCAATGGCCATGGGCACGCCGCCGCAGTCGATGTGGCCCAGCGCTTCGGCCATGGCCAGGCTGTAGGAATAGTCCAGCCCGGCACCGCCAAAGGCCTCGGGCTTGGTCAGGCCCAACAGGCCCAGCTGGCCCAGGCCCTTGAACACCTCGTGCGCCGGGAAGATTTCAGCCGCCTCCCATTCGTCCACATGCGGGTTGATCTCGTCTTGAATGAAGCGCTTGAGCGTGTTCTGGATTTCGCGGTGTTCGTGGGTGAATTGCATGGCTTGTCTCCGGTTTTTGGGGGAAAAGGCGGTTCACATGCGCGCCACGCCAAACTGCATGGGGCGGGGCTGGTGCGCGGCGGCCTCGGCGCAGGTGTCCAGACAAAAACGCAACACGGCGCGGCTGTCGCGCGGGTCGATCACGCCGTCGTCCAGCACCAGGCCGCTGGTGTAAAACGCATCGGCCTGGCTTTCAAACACGTTGACGATCTGGTCGAACTGGGTTTGCATCTGCGCCGGGTCGGGCGTGATGCCTTTGCGCGCCATGCCGGCCTCGGCCACGATCTGCATGGTGCGCGCGGCCTGCTCGCCACCCATCACCGCCGTGCGCGCGTTGGGCCAGCTGAACAGGAAACGGGGCGCGTAGCCGCGGCCGCACATGCCGTAGTTGCCCGCGCCAAACGAGGCGCCGCATTGCAGGGTGATTTGCGGCACGGTGGCGTTGGTCACGGCCTGGATCATCTTGCTGCCGTGCTTGATCATGCCGCCCTGCTCGCTGTCTTTGCCCACCATGTAGCCGGTGGTGTTTTGCAGGTAAATGATCGGGTGGCCGAGCTGGCACATCCACTGGATGAAGTGCGTGGCCTTGTTGGCGCCAGCCACGTCGATGGGGCCGTTGTTGCCGATGATGCCCACCGCATGGCCACCGATGCGGGCCTGGGCGCACACCGTGGCAGCGCCGTAGAGCGGCTTGAACTCAAGCAACTCGGAGGCGTCTGTGATGCGCAGCATGACCTCGCGCATGTCCACCGGCTCGCGGTGGTGGGCGGGCATGAGGGCCAGCAGGTCTTCGGCGGGGAAGTGAGGATCGGGGGCGCCCCCACCCCAGCCCTCCCCCAGAGGGGGAGGGAGCGAAGAGGCGCCCCCGTCTGGCCCCCTCCCCCTCTGGGGGAGGGCTGGGGTGGGGGCACGCGCAGCCAACTGTCCCACCACCGCCCGCGCCAAGCCCAGCGCCTGCCGGTCGTCTTCCGCCAGATACTCGCCCAACCCCGACACACCGGTGTGCATCTGCGCCCCGCCCAGCTCTTCTTCGGTGGCCACCTCGCCGGTGGCGGCCATCAGCAGCGGCGGGCCGGCCAGAAACGCCCGCGAGCGGCCGCGCACCATGACCACCACGTCGCTCAACCCCGGCATGTAAGCGCCACCGGCTGTGCCCGAGCCGTGTTGCACGGTGATGACCGGCAGGCCCGCGGCCGAATGCCGCGCCAGGTTGCGAAACAGCGCGCCGCCGAGCACAAAGCCTTCCACCTGGTATTTCATGAGGTTGGCGCCCGCGCTTTCCACCAGGTGGATGAACGGCAGTTTGTTTTCCAGCGCCATGTCTTGCACGCGCAAGATCTTTTCCAGCCCGCGTGGCTGGATGGCGCCGGCTTCGATGCCCGAGTCGCTGGCCACCACCATGCAGCGCACGCCGGCAATGAAACCGATGCCGGCCACCATGCCGCCACCGGGCACCGACTTGTCGGGGTCTTTGCTGTCTTGCAGAAAACCGGCCAGGGAACACAGCGGCAGATACGGCGCACCGGGGTCGAGCAGCAGCGCCACGCGCTCGCGCGGCAGCAACTGGCCGCGCTTGTCAAACACCGGTTTCGATTGGGCCGAGGCCTGCGCGGCGCGGTGCTCCAAGGCGCGCAGCTGCGCCACACGGGCCAGCATGGCGTCGCGCCGCTGCTGGGCCTGTGGGCTGTGGGGGTTGAAGCTGGACTCAAACATCCTGGAACACCTTCGGCGTCACATACCGGTGAAACCCATCGAAAGGCTTCACCGCGTCGCGGGTCTGCACCTCAACGGGCGCGGCCACCTGGCCCCAGCCCATGCGCACCTGCGGGCGCGCGCCGTCCACGCGCAACACGCTGCCACTGATGAAACTGGCCGCCGGGCTGAGCAAAAACACAATGGCCGCCGACGTTTCGGCCTCGTTGCCAAAGCGCCCGGCCGGCACGGTGCCGCGCATCTCGCGCAGCATGTCACCAGCCTCGGGCGGGTAGTGGTCCATGCCGCTGGACGCGATGTAGCCCGGCGCCACGGCGTTCACCCGCACGCCGCTGCGCGCCCATTCCAGGGCCGCCGTTTCGGTGAAGCTCACCATGCCCGCGCGCGCCGCGCCGCTGTGGCCCATGCCGGGCATGGAGCCCCACATGTCGGCCACGATGTTGACGATGGCACCGCCATGCGCCTGCATGCTCTGCACATAGCATTCGCGCGCCATCAGAAAGCCGCCGGTGAGGTTGGTGTCGATCACGGCTTGCCAGCCCTTGGCGCTGATGTTTTCCAGCGGCGTGATGTACTGCCCGCCGGCGTTGTTCACCAGGCCGTCGATGCGCCCATGCGCCGCCACGGTGGCGGTGACCACGGTGCGCACCGCGTCTTCCTGGCGGATGTCGCAGGCATGAAAGCTTGCCCGGCCGCCGTCGGCCACGATCTCACCCGCCGTGTCTTGCAGCCGGGCCAGGTTGCGCCCGATCAGCACCACATGGGCACCCAGGCTGGCCAGTTCGTGGGCGGTGCAGCGGCCAATGCCCGAGCCCCCGCCCGTGACCACCACCACGCGCTGCGCCAGCAGGCCGGGTGCAAAAACCGAGCGGTAACCGGCGCTGGCCGGGGTGTTCGCCTTCATGTCGGCTCCTTCAAAAAGAGTTGCAGCGCGGTCTGTGTCAGGTCGTCCAGCGTGGCCTGGCGGGCAGCGTCGTACCACTGCACCGACCAGTTCAGCGCACCAAACAGCATCAGCCGCGCCAACCCCGGGTCGCCCTGCAGCTCGCCGCTGGCGTGCAGCACCTGCAGCACCGGCACCCAGGCGGCTTCGTATTCGGCTTTCAGGCGGTTCACCTCGGTGCGCTGCGCTTCACTGAGCGAACGCCACTCGTAGAGCATGACCGGGATGAAGTCGCTGTCGGGGCCGAGCAGCACCTCGAAATGGCTGCGCACCAGCACCCGCAGGCATTCGCGCGCGCTCAGCGTGCGGCCGGTGCTGGCGGCGTTTTCAGCGGCCGATCTCATCGCCTGGGCCTGGCGCTGCAGCGCGCTGCGCATGCCCTCTTGCATCACCGCGCCCAACAGCGCGGCCTTGTTTTCAAAGTGATAAAACGGCGAGCCCGAACGCATGCCCGCCGCGGCGGCAATGTCGCGCGTGCTGGTGGCCGCAAAGCCTTGCTGGCGAAACAGGCGCGCCGCGGCGTACAGCAGTTCCTGGCGGCGGTTGCCGTCGTCCAGTTCATCAGCGGTTTTTCGGGGGCGCCCGCGCGAGCGGCGCTGGGCATCCAGGGCGGGTGGTTCAGGTGCGGCGTGGCTCATGGGCAAGCACCATAGCAGCCCGCCCTATTTTCAGCAAGCATTTGCTTTGTATAAATACCATGCGCTGTCGCGGTGTGGACAAGCAGGCCCCGGTTTTGACCTTGCTCCCATGCCGGCCCGACAGCCCTGGCCACCCGCACAGGCGGCTGACCCAGCCCCGCCGGTCCCTTACTTCAGGGCTTTCCAGGATTTGTCGATGTCGGCCGTGACGACTTCCAGGTTTTTGCCGCCCGTGTAGTCCAGCATGCCCTTCCAGAACGTTCCAGCACCCACCGCCGCGGGCATGAGGTCAGAGCCATCAAAGCGGATGGTGGTTGCCCCCAGAAGAATGTCCCCCGCCTTGCGCTGCAGGCGGTCACGGTATTTGCGGCGGTCCGCCGCTCGGTGGGGGGTCAGAAAGCCTCCGCGCTCCATCCACGTTTCGTGGGCCTGCGGATGTTGCAGAAACGCCATGAAAGCCCTGGCCGCCTTGCTGTCTTGGGTGATGGTGAACAAGGTACCACCGCCCAGGACGGGGAAGCCCAGCATTTTTTTCACGTACGAAGGGAAGTAGAAAAAGTCTGCCTCCTGCGCCTGGCGCTCGGGGAAAAACGACGAAATGAAGCTGGCTTGGCGATGCATGTAGCAGGCCGGCTGGTTGCCAAACAGGCCGCGGGGGCTTTCCTTGAAGCTGGTGCTGTTCACGGCCTTGGGGCCGCCAGCAACCAGGGCCGGATCGGTTGCGATCTTTCCGTAGGCTTTGATGGCTTCGAGCACCCTGGGGTCGTTGAACGGAATTCTGTTGGTGACCCAATCGTCGTAGACGCTGGTCGGGTGCAACCGAAGCATCATGTCCTCGACCCAATCGGTGGCAGGCCAGCCACTGGCAGCTTCGCTTTCCAGACCAATGCACCACGGCGTCACACCGTCTTTGACCATGCGCTGGGTCAATGCCTCCAACTGCTCCATGGATTGGGGGGCCTTGTAGCCCTTTTCCTCAAACCGCTTCGGGATGTACCAGACCAGGCTTTTGACATTCACATTGAACGCAAGACCATACAGTTCCTTCTTGCCCTGTGCATTCGAGAACTGACCGAGTTCCGCCCAGGATTGCCCGGCGGCATAGGCGCGCTCCATCCAGGCTTGGGTTTTGGCACCCAGAGGCACCATGGCACCCATGCTCGCCAGCTGGGCGGCCAAACCGGGCTGGGGAATGACCGAAATGTTCGTGGATGTCCCGCTTTTTGCGTTGGCGAGGATCGCCTGCTCAGAGCTTTGCGAACAGGCGTGGTGCACCACCGCACCGGTTCGGCGTTCAAACAAGGCGGTGACGCTGCGGAAGTTGTCCCCCTCTGCCCCCGTCCATGGGCAGCTGATGGTCAGGGTTTCGCCTTTGAGCTCGGGACCCTGGTAGTCATCCGCCAGGGCGGGCTGCGCGGCCCAGGCGCAGAGCACCCAAGACAGCAGACAGAAGCTGTGGCCCAGCTTGGTGCGGCGCACCGCTTGCGAACGGAATGAATGCCAAGGGGTGGGGGATCGGTGCATGGTCCGTGTCCTTCAAATCGACAGGGCGTCGGTGTCTGCGCGGCCGTTCTTCAGCAGCAGGTTGGCGCGGGCGGCAACGGCGCGGGCGCACCAGGCGGCCCGATGGAATAGGTTCTGCATGAAGGGTCTCCAGAGGGTAGTGATGAAACTTCTTTCCGGCTGCGGTATCCCGGGAACGTCCGGTAGAAAGCACCAGAAAGCGGTGCCATTCGATCATTAATGCAAACGTTTGCATTTAGCGTAAACCCTGAATTTGTGCGACGTCACGGTTACGTAACAAGGCTTTATCTGAAAAATAACGATTTGAAAAATGAAATGATGCAAACGATTGCAAAAACCCATTCGCGCGCACGATGGGAGCACCAGCGCACAGGCCTCCGAAGCCCGGGGCCGTGGGTGCGATCCCCGCCCGCCGCACCCCACCGTGCCCTGCACGGCAAGCCTCGGTGAGCAGGACAGGCGGCTGACCACCATGGAAAACCCAGGGATGCAAGCCCCACAACCCCCCTGTGGAATACCCCTCACACGGAACACCTCCGAATAAGATGCCCTCCATGCACGGACCCTTCGCAGAATTTGCCATCCTCCTCCTGATCTGCGCTTTGGCGGGCGCCGTGTTTGTCCGGCTGCGCCAGCCGGTGCTCATTGCCTACATCGTGGTCGGTGTGGTGGTGGGGCCGGCGGTGTTGGGCCTGGTCACGGCGCACGACCAGATTGATTTGCTCGCGCAGGTGGGCGTGGCGGTGCTGCTGTTTGCGGTGGGCCTCAAGCTGGATTTGCACCACATTCGCCACATCGGGCCGGTGGCGCTGGCCACCGGGCTGGGCCAGTTGGCGTTCACCATCGTCATTGGTTTTGCCATCATTCTGGCTCTGGGCCGCGACGTGATGGACGCCATTTACGTGGCGGTGGCGCTCACGTTTTCCAGCACCATCATCATCGTCAAGCTGCTGTCGGACAAGCGCGAGCTGGACAGCCTGCACGGGCGCATTGCGGTGGGCTTTCTGATCGTGCAAGACCTGGCCGTGGTGATCGCCATGATGGCCATGAGCGCGCTGCGCGGCACGGGCGATGCGGGCAGCGACACCGGCCTGCTGGACGTGGCGCTGTCGCTGGGCTGGCGGTTGAGCTTGGCGGCGGTGCTCATGTACGTGCTGATGCGCTGGGTGTTGCCAGCGGTGGTGGCGTCCATGGCGCGCTCGCAAGAGCTGCTGCTGGTGTTTGCCATTGCCTGGGGCGTGGCGCTGGCGGCGCTGGGCGAGTGGGCGGGTTTCAGCAAAGAGGCGGGCGCCTTCATGGCGGGCTTTTCGCTGGCGTCCACGCCCTACCGCGAGGCCATGAACGCCCGGCTCACCGGCATCCGCGACTTTTTGCTGCTGTTCTTTTTCATCGACCTCGGGGCCAAGCTGGACTTTTCCACCCTGGGTGCCGAGGTGGTGCCGGCCTTGGTGCTGTCGGCGTTTGTGCTGATCGGCAACCCGCTGATCGTGATGGCCATCATGGGCTATATGGGCTACCGCAAGCGCACCGGCTTCATGGCCGGGCTCACGGTGGCGCAAATCAGCGAGTTCTCCATCGTGTTTGTGGCCATGGGCATCACGCTGGGCCACATAGGCGTGCAGGCGCTGGGCCTGACCACGCTGGTAGGGCTGATCACCATCACCCTGTCGACCTACATGATTCTGTATTCGCAACCGCTGTACGAACGCCTGGCGCCGTGGCTGGGCGTGTTTGAACGCAAGAACCCGTTCCGGGAAATTGCCGCCGAACAACAGCCCGCACAAAGCAACCCGGCCGAGGTGATTGTGTTTGGCCTGGGCCGCTACGGCAGCCGCCTGCTGCTGCAGTTGCGCGCGGCGGGCATCGAGGCGGTGGGCGTGGACTTCGACCCCGAAGCCGTGCGCGAGCTGCAAGGCCGGGGCCTGCCGGTGTATTTTGGCGACGGCGAGGACGCCGACTTTCTGGAAAGCCTGCCCCTGAAACACGCCCGTTGGGTGATCACCAGCTTTCCGCAATGGGAGTCCAACCGCGCGCTGCTGCATGCCTTGCAGGCAGCCCGCTACAGCGGCGAGATCGCGGGTGTGGTGCGCGACGCCGCCCATGGCCGCGCCATGGGCGAAGCGGGCATACAGCGCATCTTCAGCCCATTCGACGACGCAGCCGACCACGCCGCCGAACGCCTGGCCCACGACATTCGCAACAAGGAGCACGCCCCATGAACCCGACGCAACCGATCCTGGCGGTGACCGATTTTTCGCCACTGGCCCGCCACGCCGCCGAGCGCGCGGCCCACCTGGCCCACGAAACCGGTGCGCCGCTCACGCTGATGCACGTGCTGTCGGGCGGTGCCCTGCACAGCCTGCGGCAGTGGTTGGGCACGAGCCACCCGCTGGCCACCCAGCTGGAAGCCGACGCCCAGCAACAGCTCGATCAGCTCGCAGCCGATCTGCACACCGCGCGACACGTCAACGTGCACACGGCGCTGGCCAGCGGCTCGGTGCTGGACGAGATTGGCCTCAAGGCCGACGCGCTGAACGCCGCCCTGCTGGTGCTGGGCGCGCGCGGCGAAGGCTTCTTGCGGCGCCAGGTGCTGGGCTCCACATCAGAACGGCTGCTGCGCCGCACCACCCGCCCCTTGCTGGTGGTGCGACAGACACCCCACGCAGCCTACCGGCGCGCGCTGGTGGCGCTGGACTTTTCGCCCTGGTCGTTGCAGGCGCTGGCGGTGGCGCGCCGCGTGGCACCCCACGCGCAGCTGGTGCTGTTCAACGCCTTTCAGGTGCCGTTTGAGGAAAAACTGCACTTTGCCGGCGTGGACGCCAACACCATCGAGCACTACCGCCAGCAAGCCCGCACCCAGGCCGTGCAGCAGGTGCATGCGCTGGCCGAAAACGCGGGGCTCAAGGCCGGCCAGTGGACGCCGTGCATCGTGGAGGGCGACCCCTCCATGCGCATGGCCCAGCAAGAACTGGCGCTCGACTGCGACCTGGTGGTGCTGGGCAAACACGGTCAGTCGGTCGCCGAAGACCTGCTGCTGGGCAGCGTGACCAAGCACATGCTGGCCGAGGGCAGTGCCGACGTGTTGGTGTCCACGGCCCGTGCCCGCTGACATGGCGCTGCCCATGCCCACCCCCTGGCTGCGCACCCTGGCCTGCGTGGCGCTGGCCGCAGCCGTGCACCAGTCCGTGGCCGGCGCCGATGCCTTGCGCGCCGGCCTGGCCTTGTTCACCCTCATCGGCGCGCTGTGGATGACCCAGGCGCTGCACCTGAGCGTGACCGCCCTGCTGGTGCCGCTGCTGGCGGTGGCGGCCGGGCTCATGGGCATGCGCGAGGCTTTGGCGTCGTTTGCGCACCCCATCATTTTTCTGTTTCTCGGCGGCTTTGCGCTGGCCGCCGCCTTGCAGCGGCAAGGGCTGGACCGCGCCCTGGCCCATGCCGTGCTGCGCCTGGCGGCCGGGCACCGCGCACGCGCGGTGGCGCTGCTGTTTGGCCTGACCGCGCTGCTTTCCATGTGGATCAGCAACACCGCCACCGCCGCCATGGTGCTGCCCATGGCACTGGGGCTGTTGCGCGACGGCGAAGAGCACGAAGCCGATACACCCGGCGGCATTGGCCCGCGCGAGCGCATGTTTGTGCTGCTGGGTGTGGCCTACAGCGCCAGCATTGGTGGCATTGGCACACTGGTGGGCAGCCCGCCCAACGCGATCGCCGCCGCGCAGGCGGGCATTGGCTTTGCCGAATGGATGCGCTTGGGCATCCCCATGGTGGCCCTGCTGATGCCCCTGATGGTGGGCGTGCTGTACCTGGTGCTGCGCCCAAGCTTGGGTGGCCGCATGGTGCTGGTGCCAGAGACTTTTGAATGGACCACCGCCCGGCGCACCACGCTGGTCATCTTTGCCCTCACCGCAGCGGGCTGGATCGGATCCGCACCGCTGGGCCAGGCACTGGGCATCACCGCCGACCTCGACAGCTGGATCGCCATCGCCGCCCTGGTGGCGCTGGTGGCCAGCCGCACGCTCGATTGGGACACCCTGGAACGCCAGACACACTGGGGCGTGCTGCTGCTGTTTGGTGGCGGCCTGGCGCTGAGCCAGGTCATGCAGGTCAGCGGTGCCAGCGCGTTCATGGCGGGTGCACTGGTGAGCGTGGTGCAGGGCGCTTCAGCGCTGTGGCTGCTGCTGGGCGTGATCGCCTTTGTGGTGTTTCTCACCGAGTTGGTGAGCAACACCGCCAGCGCTGCGCTGTTGATTCCGATCTTTCTGGGCGTGGGCCCGGCCCTGGGCCTGTCGGGTCCGCTGCTGGCGGCGGCCATTGCGGTGGGGGCGTCGTGTGCCTTCATGCTGCCCGTGGCCACCCCGCCCAACGCCATCGTGTTTGCCACCAATCTGGTCCCGCAAGCCACCATGATGCGCTGCGGTCTGGTGCTGAACGTGGTGTGCATTGGTGCCATTGCCCTGGTGGCAGAGGGGGTGTTTTGAGCAACGTATGGCAATCGATCAGCCAGTTGGTGGGCGGACTGGGCCTGTTCCTGCTGGGCATGTCCATGATGACCGACGGCCTCAAGCTCGCCGCCGGACCGGCTTTGCACAACATCCTGAGCAATGCCACGCGCACCCGCTGGCACGCCCTGGGGTCGGGCGCCCTGGTCACGGCCATGGTGCAGTCGTCCACGGCCGTGAGCGTGGCCGCCATTGGTTTTGTCAACGCCGGTCTGCTGGGTCTGGCACCGGCGGTGTGGGTGGTGTTTGGGGCCAACGTGGGCACCACCATGACCAGCTGGATCGTGGCCTTGGTGGGCCTGAAATTCAAGGTGGAGGCGCTGGCACTGCCGCTGGTGGGCCTGGGCGCGCTGATGCGGATAACGGGTGAACACCAGCGACGCGGCGCGCTGGGCACGACGCTGGCGGGCTTTGGCCTGCTGTTCCTGGGTATCGGGCTGCTGCAGCAGACCTTTGTGGGGCTGGCCGACCAGGTCAGCTTGCCGCAGGGCACCGACGCGGTTTCGGTACTGGCCCAATTGGGCATCGGGCTGATGATGACGGTGATGATGAAGTCATCCAGCGCGGCCATGACGATCACCCTCACGGCAGCCCAGAGCGGGCTGATTGGCCCGCAGGGGGCCGCCGCCGTGGTCATTGGCGCCAACATTGGCAGCGCGGTCACCACCGCCCTGGTCGGTATTGGCGCCACGCCCAACGCCCGGCGCACGGCCGCCGCGCACGTGATCTTCAACCTGCTCACGGGCACCGTGGCCTTGCTGCTGTTGCCCTGGCTCATTGGCGCCTTGTCGCGCGCGGGCGAATGGCTGGACCTGCCGCACGACCCGGCCACCAAGCTGGCGCTGTTTCACACCACCTTCAACCTGCTGGGCGTGCTGCTCATGTGGCCGCTGGCCGACCGGCTCACGCGTTGGCTCCTGCAGCGCTTTCGCGCGCGCGAGGAAGACGAGGCCCAGCCCCGCTTTCTGGACGACAACGTGCTGGCCGTGCCCACCCTGGCGCTGGACGCGCTGGAGCGCGAGGTCACCCGGTTCGGGCAGCTGTGCGTGCGCATGGCGCGTGCCGCTCTCGGCGGCGCTGCACCGGCCGCGCTGGCCAGCGACCAAACCGTGATGACCCAGCTCGACGCCGCCGTGGAAACTTTTGCCGAGCGCCTGAGCCGTTCGGCCCTGAGCACTTTGGGCAGCGAGCGGCTGGCCGAGCTGCTGCGCATACAGCGCTATTACGAAACCTGCGCCCGCCAGGCGCTGGCCGCCGCCCCGCTGCAACTGCCTGCTGGCGCTGGCGCCGAGCTGGTGGCGCAACACCAGGCCTGGGTGGCCGCCACCCAGGCGCTGCTGACGGCGCACGACGAACACCACCCAGCCGCCACGGCGCTGGACGCCCAAACCATGGAACAGCACTACCAGGCGCTGAAGGCCGGGGTGCTGGCGGCTGCCGCCGCTGGCGTGCTGCCGCTGGCCGACATGGAAGCCCTGCTGGGCCGTTACAGCGCTTTGCGCCGCGCCGTACAGCAAGCCATCAAGGCGCGCGTGCGGTTGCACACCCAAGACCCCTCTTAACGGCCATGCGGGTTTTCCCGGAATTTGCACATCAAAACATCTGCTTTTAACGAAGTTAACATCCCAATTTATCTGCTTTTTAAAGCGTCTTCATTGCGTTAACGTCCAACCCGTTTCAATCCCTTTTCACTGGAGACCTTGATGAAGAAGACCCTTTCTCTGCTGGCCATGGTATTTGCCTTGGGCCTGTCCACCGTGGCCATGGACGCCGAAGCGCGCAAACTGGGCGGCGGCAAGTCGCTGGGCATGCAACGCGACGCCACCCCAGCCAGGGCACCCAATGCAACCCCGGCCCAAACGCCTTCCGCAACCCCGGGCGCGGCTGCCGCAGCCGCACCGGCCGCCGCTGCCGCGTCCAGCCGCAGCAAATGGATGGGCCCCATTGCCGGCCTTGCGGCGGGTCTGGGCCTGATGGCACTGGCTTCGCACTTGGGTTTTGGTGAAGCCATGGCCAACATGCTCATGATCGGCCTGCTGATCGTGGCGGTGCTGGCCGTGGTGGGCTTTGTGATGCGCAAGCGCGCCATGGCCCAGGCCGGCTCCAACGGTGGCATGGCCTACGCCGGCGCTGGCGCCGCTGGGGGTACGCCGCAAACGCGCGCGTACCAATCGGCCATGCCAACCCCCGCCGCGAGCACGGGCGGCTCCATGATTGGCTCCGGTATTGGTTCAGGCATCGGCGCCAACGCCGCCAGCAGCAACCGCATTCCGGCCGACTTTGACGTGGCGGGCTTCGTGCGCAACGCCAAGGTCAACTTCATCCGTCTGCAAACTGCCAACGACGCCGGCAACCTGGACGATCTGCGCCAGTTCACCACGCCCGAGATGTTTGCCGAATTGAAAATGGACCTGTCCGACCGCGGCGCCGCCGAGCAGCACACCGACGTGGTGCGCATCGACGGCGATGTGATCGACGTGGAGGAAAACGCCGACGGCTATGTGGTGAGCGTGCGCTTCACCGGCGAAACCCGCGAGGGTGACAACGCAGCCACCGAAGCCTTCGACGAAATCTGGCACCTGACCAAGCCCCGCCACGGTTCGAGCGGCTGGCTGCTCGCCGGCATTCAGCAAATGCAATAAATCGGTTGACAGGCGATGGTGTGGTTTTTCTGAACCGCCCCCGCCAGACCACACGATGACCCAGGCCCCAGCGCGCAAGCGTTGGGGCTTTTTTGTGGCGGCAACCGCTCTGCCGTCGTGCCCGTGCCGAAGGGCGAACGCCACAGCCGTGCGCGCGGCCCGACAATAGCGCCATGGACACTTATCTCATCATGCTGGCCTTGGGCGTGGGCGCCTACGTCATGAAAAACATCGAACAGCGCCAGCGCATCGGCTTGCTCAGCGGCTACCTTCACAAATACCAGCTGGAAAAGCTGATGGAGCAACTCACCGAAGGCTACCTGCGGGCGCTGGGTGAAAGCGACCCGCAGCGCAGCGAACCCATCTGGCGCATGCTGGTGAGCACCGAGCAGTCGGTGAGCGACCAGCTGGACCGCCTGGCCGCCGACATGGCCCGCATGGGCGACGAGCAGGCCCGCGTGTTGCGCTGGCCGCTGGCGGTGCCCCTGGCCAGCCGCTGGCTGCCCGCAGCCACCTTCGACCTGCGCCGGCTGATGGCGATTCACGCCCAAGGCTTTGCCAGCGCCGTGCAAAACACCGCCGGCCTGGGCCGCAAAGAACAGGCGTTCATGCTCTCTGCCGAGCTGTATCTGTTCCAGCACAGCTGCCACTGGTATTGCCGCTCCAAAGCGGTGGCGTCGGCCCGGTTGCTGGCACGGCACAAAACAGCGCATGCGCAGGTACTGGCGGCGGTGTCGCCGCAGACCCGCGCGGCCTACACCGCGCTGGTGGGCGCGCTGTGAAGCTTGAGGGTTGCTCCCCGTTTCTGGCCCACGGGGAAGCGGATCAATAGGTTCCGTTGCCGCCGTCTTCGGCTGGGTCTGTGGCGGCTTCAACGGCTGGCGCTGAGGGCGCCGGTTCAGGAAAACACATGCGCTCGCCGTTCCATTGCTGGCCGCACCAGCAGAAACCTTCGTCGTTGATGATGCAGGTGCCGGTGCCGCAGCAGCGGGGGTCGTCCATGGTGAAACTCCTGGGGTGAAAGCGGGCGCGGCTACAGGTCCGCAGCCTTGGATGCCAGCTTACGCGGATCGCAAAAACCCGACAGGCCACCCCCTTTGACCGGCGCCCAAACCGACGCCGCGCAGGCCCCATCAAAGCTGCGAAAAGTCGGGCTTGCGGCGTTCCATGAACGCGGTGAAGGCCTCGCGCGCGGCGGGCTCGCTGAGCATGCGGCCAAAGCTCTGGCCTTCTTCGGCCATGGTGGCCATGACCTGCTGTGACTGGCCTTTTTTCATCAGGCGTTTGGTCTCGATGAGCGAGCTGATGGGTTTGGCCGCCAGCTTGCGCGCCACGCTCTGCGCATAGCCTGCGGTTTCGGTGGGCGGCAGCACGCGGTTGACCAGCCCCACCTCCAGCGCCGCCTCGGCCATGAAAGGCTCGCCCAGCAACAGCGCTTCGGCCGCGCGGTGGTAGCCCAGCATCTGCGGCACCAGCAGGCTGGAGGCGGCTTCCGGACACAGGCCCAGGTTCACGAAGGGCATGGAAAACGCCGCGTTGTCACCAGCGTAGACCAGATCGCAATGAAACAGCAGCGTGGTGCCAATGCCCACCGCCGGGCCGCACACCGCAGCGATGACGGGCTTGGGAAACTGGGCGATGCCGCGCAGAAAGCGGAACACCGGCGAGTCGTGTGTGGCGGGCGGGTTGTTCAGAAAATCGCCGATGTCGTTGCCGGCGGTGAACACCGTCTCAACCCCCTGGAACACCACGCAGCGCACCGCGCTGTCGGCTTCGGCGGCCTGCAGCGCATCGGCCAGAGCGCCGTACATGGCGGCGGTGATGGAGTTCTTCTTGTCGGGGCGGTTGAACGTGAGGGTGCAAACGCCGGCTTCGGTGTGGACGAGGATGTCGCTCATGGTCGGTGAAATATCGCTGGATGGAGACGGCCCGCGCCGAACCTTTTCAGGGGTTTGAAGACGGGCCATCGGGAACTGAAAATTGCCAGATCAAGGCTGACGCAAAGCCGTCAGGGCCAGGCGCGAAGCCGCAGACAGTACGCAGGCACGGCATGGCGTTGCAACAACGTCACGGCGGCTTTGCACAAGCCCTGCAAATTACCACGAAAGGCGCGCGCCGTCTGGGTAGGCATGCCCAATGCGGGACACGCCCCCTACACTTTGCGCTGCCGCCAACGGGCTGGCCCGTGGCACCGATTGTTTGACCCCGCTCACCCCAAGCGCACCACCCATGCCAACCGCTCACCCCGTCCAGCACCTGCTGCAACGCCTGTGGCTCCAGATGCTGGCCGCCGCCACGCTGGCGCTGGCCAGCCCGTTGTGGGCCACCGAGCCTGTGCCCCCCGCCGAAGCCGCCACCCGCCCGGTGGTGGGGCTGGTGCTCTCGGGCGGCGGTGCGCGCGGGTTTGCGCATGTGGGCGTGCTCAAGGCGCTGGAGGCCGCGCAAGTACCGGTGGACCTGATCGTGGGCACCTCGATGGGCGCCATTGTGGGCGGCCTGTACGCCAGCGGCATGAGCGCCGACGAGCTGGAGCGCGAAATTCTGGCGGTGGCATGGGGCGACCTGTTTGAGCGCCGCGAGCCGCGCCAGCTGCTGTCGCAACGCCGCAAGGAAGAAGACTTTGAACTCTCGCCGGTGTTGCAACTGGGCTTTCGCGACGGCGAGTTTCGGTTGCCCAGCGGCGCCGTGTCCACCCGATCGCTGGAAGTGCTGCTGCGGCGCTACACCTTGTCCACCCGCCACCTGGCCACGTTTGACGGTCTGCCCACCCCGTTTCGCGCCGTGGCCACCGACATGGAAACCGGCCAGGCGGTGGTGATGGAGCACGGCGACCTGGCCGCCGCCCTGCGCGCCAGCATGTCGGTGCCGGGCGTGTTTGCCCCGCTGGAGGTGGACGGCCAGCTGCTGGGCGACGGCGGACTGGTGAACAACCTGCCGGTGGACGTGGCGCGGCGCATGGGCGCCGACGTGGTGATTGCCGTGAACATTGGCACGCCGCTGGCCGCGCGCGACACGCTCGACAGCGTGCTGGGCATCACCGCGCAAATGGTCAACATCCTGACCGAACAAAACGTGCAGGCCAGCATCGCCACGCTGACCCACAACGATCTGCTGTTGCTGCCGCCGCTGGGCCGCCTCACCTCGGCCGACTTCAACCGGGCACCCGAGCTGGTGAAGATCGGCAACGACTACGCGCACAGCGTGCGCGAGGCACTGCTGCGCTTTGCCGCCGATCCCCCTCGCTACCAGCAATGGACCGCCGCACGCCGCACACGCCTGGAAGCCAACACCCAACGCATCGGGCGCATTGCCAGCGTGCGCTTTGAAGGCGTGAGCGAAGAGCGCGCCGGACGCCTGGCCGTGACCATGGACACGGCCGCCGGCTTGCGCGTGGACGTGCCGCTGATTGAGCGCGACTTGCAAAAACTGGCCGCCACCAGCGACTACGAGCGGGTGGATTACCGCCTGAGCCGACGCGAAGACAGCGGCGAAGAAGACCTGGCGATCCGCCTGCGACCCAACGACTGGGGACCCAACTACCTGCGCGTGGGGCTGGACCTGCGCACCGACTTCCAGGGCCAGGGCGCCTTCAACCTGCGCATCAGCCACAACCGCCACTGGCTCAACGAACGCGGTGCCGAGTGGCGCAACCGCGTGCAACTGGGTGAAACGGTGGGCTTGTATTCGGAAATTTACCAGCCGCTGGACACCGCCAGCGAGCGCTTTGCAGCAGCGTATGTGGACGCGAGCCTTCGCAAGGTGGAGATCTTCAACACCGACGGCGCCGCCCTTGCGCTGGTGCAGCGCCAGGGCATTCAGCTGGGTGCCGACATCGGCTGGTCCATGGGTTTGCTGGGCCATCTGGGTGACATGCGCTTGGGCGTGGTGGCCTCGCAGCGGCGCACCACGCCCGAACTGGTGGCAGGCATCATTCCGAATGACGTGTTGCAGTCGCTGGGGTGGCGCGAACTGGGCCTGCGCGCCGCCGTCATTTCCGACCAGCTCGACTTTGCCAACTTTCCCTCGGACGGCTACCGCTTGAAAGGCGAGGTGGTGGTGGGGCGGCGCAGCTTCGAGGGTCAAAGCAGCAGCAGCTTCACCCGCATGGAAGGCAGCGCCACCGGGGTCAAATCCTGGGGTGCGCACACCATCAACGTTGGCGGGCGGTTCGCACGCGCCAGCCAGGTTCCACCCGGTGCGATCGACGAATATTCGCTCGGCGGTTTCCAGCAACTCTCGGGCTACCGCGTGGGCCAGGTGGCGGGCAACTACCTGCTGTTTGGTCGCCTCACCTACTACCGCCGCTTGCCGCTGCGCGTGGGCGTGGCCCGGGCCCTGTTTGCGGGCGGATCGCTGGAAGCGGGCAACGCCTGGGCGCAAAGCCGCGACATCGGCTTTGACGGCCTGCGCGCCGGCGGCAGCCTGTTTGTGGGCGCCGACACCGGCATCGGCCCGCTGTACCTGAGCGTGGTGAGCGCGCCGCGCGGCTACACCGGTCTGTACCTGTTTCTGGGCCGGCCGTGAGCCCTGGAGGCCACGGCTTCGGACTCAGCTTTTGAAATACACCACCTGGTGGGTGGTGGCCAACAGGTGGCCGGCTTCGTTCCAGAGCTGGGCGGTCTGGTCAAAAAACCCATTGCGAAAGGCCTGCGCACGCGCCTGGCCCAGCACCCAGCCATGGCCCACTTCGGCCAGCTGCGCGGAACCTGCATGGAAATACACCGTCATCGACACCGTGCCCACAGGTACGCGCGTGGCGCGGCGCAGCCAGATGCGTGGAAAAAACACATCGGCCAATGCAGCGAGACCGCAGAGGTCCAGCGAGCGTGGCTGGGTCTCACGCATCCACAGGCGCGAGCGGCTGTCGCTGCCCGTGCCGTCCCAGCTGTTCGGGATCGCCCCTTCGATGGGACGCATCTCGTAGCGCCGGATCCACTCGACCGGTGAAGGCACGGTGTACGGCGGCACCTCGGTCGGGGTTGGAACGGCAGGCATGGGCTCGTCGTCCACACTCCAGGTTTCGCGGCGCGCGGCCGTCACGGCCGACGCGGTCACCACCGTCTCGGTGTCGCCCGATGCGGCGATCTGCGTGAGCGCCATCACCCAGTGCTGGGTCGAGCGGTTGGTGCGCACCGGCTGCGCAGACACCGCAAAAGGGCCGTCGGCCAGGGCGGCACAAAAGTTCACCGTGAGCGACAGCGGCTCGCCCAGCAAGGCGGGATGCAACATCACCGCATGCAGCACGGTGGCCGCCGTGATGCCGCCAAACGGTCCCACCATGTTGGCGTAGGCGGGTGAGGTGGCACCGGTGTACTCACCATCGGCCGTGGCGGTGAGCGCGATGGCTTGGTCAAAAACGTGTGGATTCATAGGAGACAGTGTGCAAACAAAATGGGGAGCCCACAGTCTTCCAAGCGACGCAACCTCCCTGCGCAAGCGAGGTCCCACCCAGGGCACAGCGGAACCGGCTTTGCCGGGCCGCCAGTGCCGCCCCCCTGGGGGGTGACGCGAAGCGGCGCGGGGGGTCACGTCTACACCCGCTCAAAAATGCCCGCAGCGCCCTGCCCCATGCCCACGCACATCGTGACCATGCCGTACTTTTTGTTGTGCCGGCGCAGCGCGTGCACCACGGTGGCCGCGCGGATGGCACCGGTGGCGCCCAGCGGGTGGCCGAGCGCGATGGCGCCACCCATGGGGTTGACCTTGGCCGGATCCAGGCCCAGCGTGTTCATGACCGCCAGCGACTGCGCAGCGAAGGCTTCGTTGAGCTCGAACCAGTCGATGTCATCCTGCGTCAGGCCCGCATTTTTCAGCGCAGCCGGGATGGCTTCCACCGGGCCGATGCCCATGAGGTGCGGCGGCACACCGCGCGACGCGTAGCTCACGAAACGGGCCAGCGGCGTGAGGTTGTAGCGCTTCAAGGCGGCCTCGCTCACCAGGATCAGCGCGCCAGCGCCGTCGCTGGTCTGCGAGCTGTTGCCGGCGGTGACCGAGCCGCGCGCGGCGAACACGGTGCGCAGCTTGGCCAGGCCTTCGAGCGAGGTGTCGGGGCGCGCACCTTCGTCCAGGCTGATGATGCGGCTGCGGGTGGCGACCTCGGCGGTCTCCAGGTTCACGCTGCGGTCGGTCACCTCCACCGGCGTGATTTCGTCGCTGAACTCGCCGTTCTTCATCGCGATCACGGCGCGCTGGTGCGACTGCACCGCAAACGCGTCCTGCGCGTCGCGCGACACCTTCCACTGCTGCGCCACCTTCTCGGCCGTCAGGCCCATGCCGTAGGCGATGCCGTAGCTCTCGACGTCGTCGGTGTTGCGGAAGATGCTGGGTGACAGGCTGGGCGTGTTGCCCATCATCGGCACCATGCTCATGCTCTCGGTGCCGGCGGCGATCATCACGTCGGCCTCGCCGACGCGGATGCGGTCGGCCGCCATCTGCACCGCCGACAGGCCCGAAGCGCAGAAGCGGTTGACGGTGATGCCGCCCACCGAATTGGGCAGGCCGGCCAGGATGGCACCGATGCGCGCCACGTTCAGGCCCTGTTGCCCTTCAGGGATGGCGCAACCGCAGATCACGTCTTCCACGGCCTTCGGGTCCAGGCCGGGCACCTGGGCCATGGCCGACCGCAGGGCGTGGGCCAGCAGGTCGTCCGGGCGCAGGTGCTTGAACGAGCCCTTGTGCGAACGGCCGATGGGGGTGCGGGTGGCGGCGACGATGTAGGCGTCTTGAATCTGTTTGCTCATGGTTTCGCTCCTTGTGCGGTGTCTGGCTCCTTCCCCCTCTGGGGGAAGGCGGGGATGGGGGCAACGCCCGCCAAGCTGTTGAGTTGATGAAGGATGGCGCTCAGCACGCCATCGAGTTTCTGGAACGGTGCGTTGGACGGAAAACGCAGCACGGCAAAGCTTTGGGCCTTGAAGAAAGCTTCCCGTGCCATGTCGTAGGCCTGGTTGTCAACATGCTGCGAGCCATCGAGCTCGACGATGAGCTTCGGCTCTAAGCAGGCAAAGTCAGCGATGTAAGCGCCCAGCGGGTGTTGTCGGCGGAACTTGAAACCCAACTGCTCGCCGCGAAGCCCCGACCAGAGCTTTCGCTCGGCGTCGGTCATGTCCCGTCGCAGGGCACGGGCGTTGACTCTGGCGTTGGGGGTGGCCTGGTTTTGCATGTTCTTCAGTAGGCGAAGAGCCCCCATCCCTGCCTTCCCCCAGAGGGGGAAGGGGTCAAACGGACTCCACCCCTTCCCCCTCTGGGGGAAGGCTGGGATGGGGGCACGCGTACCAACAACATCATCAATTCCGAACCGGCTTGCCCGTGTTCAACATCCCCAGAATCCGCTCCTGCGTCTTCGGATGCACGATCAGCGAGCAAAACGCCTGGCGCTCCAGCGTCATCAGATAGTCTTCGTTCACCAGCGTGCCGGGCTCCACGTCGCCGCCCGTCACCACCCCCGCAATCAGCGAAGCGATGTGGAAATCGTGCTGGCTGATGAAGCCGCCGTCGCGCATGTTGACCAGGCTGCCCAGGATGGTGGCCTTGCCGTCGCGCCCGGCCACCGGGAACAGGCGCTTGTGCGGTGCGCGGTAGCCGCCGTTGAACAGGGCCTTCGCCTCGTTGATGGCGACGAACAGCAGCTCGTCCTTGTGCGGCACGATCACGTCGGAGTGCAGCACGTAGCCGAGCTTGCGCGACTCCAGCGCACTGGTCCCCACCTTGGCCATCGCCGCGGCGGTGAAGCCTTCGGTGAGGAAAGGCAGCAGGTCCTTGCCCGTGGAGGTTTCGGCGTTTTCCGCAGCGCGGCGGGCGATGTAGGTGAGGCCACCGGCGCCCGGCACCAGGCCCACGCCCACTTCCACCAGACCGATGTAGCTCTCCATGTGCACCACACGGCGCGCGCTGTACACGGCCAGCTCGCAGCCACCGCCCAGCGCCAGGCCGCGCACGGCGGACACCACCGGCACGTTGGCATAACGCAGGCGCAGCATGGTCTGCTGCATGAAGCCTTCGGCGTCTTCGATCGCGCTCACGCCCACGGCCATGAAGGCCGGCAGCATGGCCTGCAGGTCGGCGCCGGCGCTGAAGGGCTCGTCGCCGGACCACACCACCAGACCCTGGTATTCCTTTTCTGCCAGATCGATCGCGGCCATCAGGCCTTCGCACACGTCGGGGCTGATGGCGTGCATCTTGGTCTTGATGCTGGCGATCAGCACGTCACCGTCGAGTGTCCACACGCGGATGGCGTCGTTCTCTTCGATGGTGGTGCCCGCGGTTTCGAACTTCGGACCGGCTTCGCCCAGCAACAGCTCGGGGAAGTGCTGGCGCCCATAGACCGGCAGGCTGCGGCGCGCTTCGAACACGCCCTTGGACGGGTTCCACGAACCCTGCGCGGTGTGCACACCACCGGCCTCGGCCACCGGGCCTTTGAACACCCAGTCAGGCAGCGGCGCTTTGCTCAGCGCCTTGCCGGCGTCAATGTCTTCCTGGACCATCTTCGCCACGTCCAGCCAGCCGGCTTCCTGCCACAGCTCAAACGGGCCTTGCTTCATGCCGAAGCCCCAGCGCATGGCCTGGTCCACGTCACGCGCGGTGTCCGCAATGCTGGCCAGGTGCACGGCCGCGTAATGAAAGCTGTTGCGCAGAATCGCCCACAAGAACTGGCCCTGCGGGCCTTCGGCGTTGCGCAGCAGCTTCAGACGCTCGGCGGCGGGGCGCTTGAGCATGCGGCCATAGACCTCGTCGGCCTTGGCACCGGCGGGCACGTATTCACCGCTCTCCAGCTCGTAGCGCAAGATGTCGCGGCCCACTTTTTTGAAGAAGCCGGCCTTGGTTTTCTGGCCCAGGTGGCCCGCGTCGATCAGCGCCTTGAGCACCGGCGGCGTGCCGAAACTCTCGTAGAACGGATCGGTCTCCAGACTCAGGTTGTCTTGCAGCGTCTTGACCACGTGGGCCATGGTGTCCAGCCCCACCACGTCGGCGGTGCGGAAGGTGCCGCTGCTGGCGCGGCCCAGGCGCTTGCCGGTCAGGTCGTCCACCACGTCATAGGTCAGGCCGAAGTTCTCCACCTCTTTCATCGTGGCCAGCATGCCGGCAATGCCGATGCGGTTGGCAATGAAGTTGGGCGTGTCTTTGGCCCGCACCACGCCCTTGCCCAGGCCGCTGGTCACAAAAGCTTCCAGGTCGTCCAGCACCTGGGGTTCGGTGGTGGGGGTGGCGATCAGCTCCACCAGCGTCAGGTAGCGCGGCGGGTTGAAGAAGTGGATACCGCAGAAATGCGGCTTGATGCTTTCGGGCAGCGCCTCGCTCAGCGTCGTGATCGACAGGCCCGAGGTGTTGCTGGCCACGATGGCGTGCGGTGCCAGGAAGGGCGCGATCTTGCTGTACAGATCAAGCTTCCAGTCCATGCGCTCGGCAATCGCTTCGATGATCAGGTCGCAGTCGCGCAACTGCTCCATGTGCTCTTCGTAATTGGCCTGGCCGATCAGATCGGCGTCGCTGGCCACACCCAGCGGCGAAGGCTTGAGCTTTTTCAGGCCATCCACCGCGCGCGTCACGATGCCGTTCTTGGGGCCTTCCTTCGCGGGCAGGTCGAAGAGGACGACGGGCACTTTGACGTTGACCAGGTGCGCAGCAATCTGCGCGCCCATCACGCCCGCGCCGAGCACGGCGACTTTTTTCACTTGAAATCGGTTCATAAATCGGGTTCCTTTGCACGTTATTCGATGTCTGAGTTAACCCAGAGGCACCGCAGAACCGGCTTTGCCGGGCTGCCAGTGCCGCCCCCTGCAGGGGGTCGCGCGAAGCGCGGCGGGGGTGGGTCAAGTTCTGCGGGGACGATCAGTTCATCACCCGAACCCAGGTTTGCGTGCGCCCAATGCCAAACACCGAGCCGCGCACTTCCAGCTTTTTGCCCGCTTCGATGGGTGTCAGGCGCAAGGTGTAGGCCTTGCCGTTTTCGGGGTCCAAAATCTTGCCGCCTTCCCACACATCCTTGCCCTCGGCTTTTTGGGCGCCTCGGATGATTTCCAGACCCAGCACCGGCTTGTCCTTGCGGTCGTCGGTGCACTGGTCGCACACCGCATCCTGTTTGGCTTCTTTGCGCAAGAGCTTGACCACCTTGCCAGACAGCACACCGCCGTTGTCGGCAATGACGATCTCGGACTTGATCTCCTGGGTCTTGTCGTCGATCGAGTGCCAGGTGCCCACTGGGGTGTTCTGGGCCCAGACACCACTGGTACATACCACCAGCAATAACGCACTGAGGGAAGTCTTGATCATGTGAACGCCTCTGAAGATGGATGTGAGGAAGGGAGGAAGCGTCTCAAGCCAATGCCGCGTCGGTATCCATCAGCACCTTGCTGCCCGTGCGCGCGGTACGCATCAGCATGGCGGTTTCGGGGAACAGCTTGGCAAAGTAGAAACGCGCGGTCTGCAGCTTGGCCACGTAGAACGGGTCGGTGTTGCCAGCGGCAATTTCACGCAGCGCCACCTGCGCCATGCGGGCCCAGAAATAGCCAAACACCAGGTGACCGGCCACGCGCAGGTAGTCCACGGCGGCGGCGCCCACTTCGTCGGCGTTCTGCATGCCCTTGAAGCCCAGTTCCATGGTGAACTTGGTGATCTGCTCACCCAGCACCGCAATGGGGTTGATGAACTCGGCCATCTTTTCGTTCACGCCTTCTTCCTGCACCAGCGCGCCCACCAGCTTGCCGAACTTCTTGAGCGTGGCGCCGTTGTTGCCCAGCACCTTGCG
>NZ_JAUSOO010000137.1 GCF_030656115.1 Hydrogenophaga sp. | reverse complement strand
AACGTGTTCATGCAGTTCAACATGGACGAAACCGGCGCGGTGACGCCGCTGCCCGCGCCCTGCGTGGAAACCGGCATGGGCCTGGAGCGCCTGGCCGCCATCTTGCAGCACGTGCACAGCAACTACGAAATCGACATCTTCGAAGCACTGATCAAGGCCGCCGGCCGCGAGACCGGCACCGCCGACCTCACGAACCCCTCGCTCAAGGTGATCGCCGACCACATCCGCGCCACGGCGTTCCTCATCAGCGACGGTGTGATCCCCAGCAACGAAGGCCGCGGCTACGTGCAGCGCCGCATCGTGCGCCGCGCCATCCGCCACGGCTACAAGCTCGGCCAGAAGACCCCGTTCTTCCACAAGCTGGTGCCCGATTTGGTGCGCATGATGGGCGACGCTTACCCGAGCATGGCTTCGCAGGCGCAGCGCATCACCGAGGTGTTGAAGGCCGAGGAGGAGCGGTTTTATGAAACCCTCGCATCAGGCATGCAGATCCTTGACAGCGAGCTGACCCCTATCGGTGCAGAGATTCGCCCGGCTGATAGTTTTGGAACAAGGGCTGCGCTGGAGGGGTTGGGTGCTATTGAGGCACCGAATCCTCCATCCAAAATCACTGTTCTCCGTGGTGAAGTTGCATTCAAGCTTCACGACACCTACGGCTTCCCGCTGGACCTGACCAACGACGTCTGCCGTGAGCGCGGCGTCACCGTGGACGAAGCCGGTTTCCACGCCGCCATGGAAGCGCAAAAAGCCAAGGGCCGCGCCGCAGGCAAGTTCAAGATGGACAAGGCGCTGGAGTACACCGGCGCGGGCAACACCTTCGTCGGCTACGAGCAGCTCGAAGCCCCGGCCAAGGTGGTGGCGCTGTACCTGGACGGCACGCCCGTGGCGGCACTCAAGGCCGGTCAGCAGGGCGTCGTGGTGCTGGATACCACGCCGTTTTACGCCGAGAGCGGCGGCCAGGTGGGGGACGAGGGTCTCATCACCAGCGGCTCGGCGACGTTCGCCGTGGGCGACACGCAGAAGATCAAGTCCGATGTGTTCGGCCACCATGGTGCGATGGTGCAGGGCACGCTGGCCGTGGGCGACACGGTGAACGCCAGCGTCAACCTGGCGCAGCGTGCCGCCACCGTGCGCAACCACTCGGTCACCCACCTGATGCACAAGGCGCTGCGCGAGGTGCTGGGCACGCATGTTCAGCAGAAGGGCAGCCTGGTCGACGCCGACAAGACGCGCTTCGACTTCACGCACAACGCGCCGGTGACGGACGCGCAGATTCGCGAGATCGAGCAGCGCGTGAACGCCGAGATCGTGGCCAACGCGGCGACGCAGGCGCGTGTGATGGACATCGAATCGGCGCAGAAGACCGGCGCCATGATGCTGTTTGGCGAGAAATACGGCGAGTCGGTGCGCGTGCTCGACATCGGTTCCAGCCGCGAACTCTGCGGCGGTACGCACGTCAGGGCCACGGGCGACATCGGCTTCTTCACGATCACCGCCGAAGGCGGTGTGGCCGCTGGCGTGCGCCGTGTGGAAGCCGTGACGGGCCTGAACGCGCTGAGCTACGTGCAGGGCATGGAGGCGACGCTCGGTGGTGTGGCCGGCACGCTCAAGGTCACGCCCGGCGAAGTGCCTGCACGCGTGGGTGCGCTGCTGGAGCAGATGCGCGATCTGGAAAAGGAAATGAACGCGCTCAAGAGCCGTCTGGCTTCGGCGCAGGGCGACGAGCTGGTGAACCAGGCGGTTGAGGTCAAGGGCATCAAGGTCTTGTCCGCGGTGTTGGCCGGTGCCGACGCCAAAGGCCTGCGCGAGACCATGGACAAGCTGAAGGACAAGCTGAAAACGGCTGTCATCGTGCTGGCCGCGGCGGATGGCGCCAAGGTGCAGATCGCTGCGGGCGTGACCGCCGACGTGATGGGCAAGGTCAAGGCCGGCGAGCTGGTGAACTTTGTCGCCCAGCAGGTGGGCGGCAAAGGCGGCGGCAAGCCCGACATGGCCATGGCCGGGGGCACCGATGCAGCGGGTTTGCCCAAGGCGCTGGCTTCGGTGCAGGCCTGGGTGGCTGAGCGCCTCTAATTCCATTTCCATATCAACCGTGCACTTTGTCGGCTTCGCTTGCCGTACGTTTGTACTGTCTGCGCTTCGCCTTCGCGTTCACGGTTGATCTGGAAACGGAATAAGGGGGGCCGGCCCTCGGTTCGGGTTCGGCCTGCTCTGCCGCTCGGCCCGAACGGGCCCCAAACGCCTGGGCTCTTCAGGCCGCAGGGTTGGGCCAGTCGAGTTGCAGCCCGCTTTCAAACCGCCGTGCCTCACCGGTCACCGGGTCGGTGAAAGCGATGGCTTGTGCCAGCAGTCGCAGCGGGTTTGCAAAATCTTCTGCTTCGTCCGGCCCGCGCAGCACGCGCGGGTAAAACTGGTCGCCCACCAGGGGCAGGCCCAAGGCGTTCATGTGCACCCGCAGCTGGTGGCGTTTGCCGCTCACCGGCTCCAGCCGGTAGCGTGCCCAGGCACCGCGCTGTTCCAGCAGCTCGATGCGGGTTTCGCTGTTGGGCTCGCCTGTCACCTCGGTCATGCGAAAGAAGGCGCCGTCTTCCTCCGCGATGCGGCTGCGCCGCACCTGTGGCAGGGATACGCTGGCGTCAAACGGGGCCATGGCTTCGTACACCTTGTGCACGCTGCGTTCACGAAACAGCGCCTGGTAGGCCGCGCGGTCTTGCGCTCGCACGGCAAACAGCACCAGACCGGCGGTTTCGCGGTCGATGCGGTGGATGGGGCTCAGCGAGTCCAGCCCCAGGCTGTGCTTGAGCCGCACCAGCAGGCTTTGTTGCACATAGCGCCCGCCTGGCGTGACCGGCAAAAAGTGCGGTTTGTCGGCCACCACCAGGTGCGCGTCCTGGTACAGGACCGTGGCTTGGAACGGCACCTCCACCTCGTTGTCCAACGCGCGGTAGTAGTAAAGCCGCGAGCCGCCACGGTAGGGCGCGTCGGGTGCCAGTGCCTGGGCGTTTTCATCCAGCACATCGCCGTTCGCCAGCCGCAGGCTCCACACGGCACGCCCCACCAGGGGCAGGCGGTGGTCCAGAAAGTCCAGCACGCTGGCCCAGGGCGAGGCGCCGGGTTTGACCGTGGGCAGCGCCACGCAACTGGCAGACACGCCGTGTCGCGTGGGAATGTGCGGTTGGCGGGGTGGGCGGGACATGGGGGCGGCGCTGGTGATGAGAGGGGCTGAAACGTGGAACGTTGGTTGTGGTGCAAGCCAAAGCGGGTATTCTCGGCCGCTGCTGCCCAGGTATGGCCTTGGCGCGGCGTTTGACCCGACCCAACCTACCTTGAAAGCCGTTGTGACACCACCCGCTACCTTTCACCGATTGTCTGCGCCGCCGCGGCGTATCACAGCCCTGGCCACGCGTTGGTGCGGGCTTGCACTGTGCAGCCTGGTCCTGAGCGGCTGTGCCGTGATCGCTGTGGCCGACGTGGCCGCTTCTGCGGTGGTGGGTGTGGCTGGGTTGGCGGTGGACGCTGCGGTGGGCACGGCCAAGATCGGTGGCAAGGTCATCGGCAAGACCGCAGACGTGGTGCTGGGCTCGGATGCCGCACCCGCCGATTGAGCGGTTGACCGGGTGGCTGGTTGAGCATGGAGCCCGTCAGACCTTTTTGAACACCAGATCCCACACGCCGTGGCCCAGTTTGAGGCCCCGGTTTTCAAACTTGGTGAGTGGGCGGTAGCCCGGCTTGGGCACGTAGCCGCCCAGCGCGGGGTCGGTGGCGGTGTTGTGCAGCAGCGGCTCGGCGCTCAGCACCTCCAGCATTTGCTGGGCGTAGGGTTCCCAGTCGGTCGCCAGGTGGATGTAGCCGCCGGGTTTGAGGTGGCGTGCCAGGCGGTTCACAAACGGCGCCTGGATCAGTCGGCGTTTGTTGTGTTTGGTCTTGTGCCAGGGGTCGGGGAAGAACACGTGCACCCCGTCCAGGCTGCCCTCGGGCAGCATGTGGTCCAGCACTTCCACCGCGTCGTGGCGAAAGATGCGGATGTTTTCAATGCCCCCTTCGCCGCAGAGCTTGAGCAGCGCGCCCACACCGGGTTCGTGCACTTCGCAGCAGATGAAGTCGTCTTGCGGGCGTGCCTGGGCGATTTGCGCTGTGGCCCCACCCATGCCAAAGCCGATTTCCATGACCAGCGGTGCCGTGCGCCCAAACGCGGCGGCCACGTCCAGCGGGGCGGGCGCGTAGTTCAGCAGAAAGCGCGGGCCAAATTGTTCGTAGGCGCGCTGCTGTCCCGGGCCGGTGCGCCCGGCGCGCAACACATAGCTTTTGATGACGCGCATGAACGGCACGCCTTCGGGCAAGGGCTTTGCAGGCTTGGCGGTGGCGGGTGTCTCGGTGGTGGCGTCCGCTTCGCGGTGGCTGGGCTGGTGGTCTGAGGTCATGGCAGGGCGGGAAAAGGGGTGGCAGATTGTAGGCGCCGGCCCGCTGCGGCCCACGGCCCCTGGGGTCAGCGCAGTGGTTGCCGCACCGCTGGGCGGTAGGGCCAGGCCCGCGTCCACAGCGCCTGTGCTTCAGGAAGGCTGTGGGGGGTGGTGGTCGCTGGCAAACCCAGACACGCTGCCGCCTGGTTCAGCGCAGCCAGCGGGTCGGCCAGGTCCAGCGCCTGGGCGCCGTTTTGTTTGCTGAGCTTTTCGCCGTTGGCGCCCAGCACCAGCGGGGTGTGCAGGTAGGCCGGTGTGGGCAGGTCCAGCGCCCGCTGCAGCAAGATGTGGCGCGGTGTGTTGTCGCTCAGGTCTTCGCCGCGCACCACGTGGGTGATGCCTTGGGCGGCGTCGTCCACCACCACGGCCAACTGGTAGGCCCAGAGGCCATCGGCCCGCTTCAGCACAAAGTCGCCCACTTCGGTGGCCACGTTTTGTACTTGAGGACCCAGGCGGCGGTCGGTCCAGTGCACCTCGGCGGTGCCGGGGTCCACGGCAAAACGCCAGGCTCGGGCCGCTTTGCCCTGCAAGCCGCCGCGCTCGGGTCGGCAGGTGCCGGGGTACACGGCCGCCTGGTGGCGCTCGCGGCTGAGGCCCTGGTTGTGCAAGGCCGTTTCAATGTCTTTGCGCGAGCAGCCGCAGGGGTAGGCGCGGCCGTTGCGAATGAGTGCGTCCAGTGCCTGTTGGTAGAGCGCGCCGCGCTGCGATTGCCAAAGCACGGGTTCATCGCTGATCAGGCCACAGCGGGCGAGTTGTTGCAGGATGAACGCATCGGCACCGGGCACACAGCGCGGTGTGTCCACGTCTTCTATGCGAACGGTCCAGCGGCCTCTGTGTACGCGAGCATCCAGCCAACTGGCCAGCCCCGCCACCAGCGACCCGGCGTGCAGCGGGCCGGTGGGGGAGGGGGCAAACCGACCCTGATATCTGGCCCCCACGCTCCCCACGTTGTGTGGTTCGCTGCCCCCCGAGGGGGCTGTTTCACCTTGGGGCGGCCCGGCGGTGAAACGCGAGGCCCTCAAGCTGCCCATGTTTCACGCCATGGCCAGTGCCAGTTCCAGGCCAGACACAAACGCGTCTTCCACCCGGTGGCCCAGGCACCAGTCGCCGCACAGGCCGATGCCCAGGTCCTGGTCGTAAATGTGGGAGAGGCCCAGCGGTTTTTGGGTCTGGGCGAAGCGCCAGCGGTGCACCACCGCGTGGGTGGGCGTGGCGCGAATGCCGGTGATTTCAGCAAAACCCTTGAGCAGCTTGGCCTTGACGCGTTCTTCGTCGTCTTCCAGATGCTTGATGGACCAGGCCGGGCTGGCCTGCACCGTCCAGCGTTCAATGGGCTCGCGACCGGGTTTGCTGTTTTCACGCGCCAGCCAGCTGATGCGGTGGTGCACGCTGCGCGCGGCGTTCCACTGCGGGCCCAAGTGGGGCAGGCCGGGCTGCATGGCGTTGGGGTAGGCCACCATCAGCGTCCAGCACGGGGCCACCTGCACGGCGTCGAGTTGGTGGCGCAGTTCGGGCGAGTGGCCCGAGGCCAGCAGCAGGTCGTGTGTCTGCAGATGCGGCATGGCCAGCACGATGCGGTCGAAGCCGCCCAGCACATGCTGGCCGCCGTCGGTGTCTTCAGCGCGCAGTTGCCATTGTTCGGGGTGCAGGGCGTCGCGTTCGATGTGGGTGACGCGGGTGCCGGTCAGGGTGCTGGCGGCCAGCTTGCCGTGCAATGCGGGCTGCACCAGTGGCTCGGCCCAATAATTCACCAGCGCACTCATACCGGGTTTGGCCACAAAGTGGGGTTCGGTGGGTGGCGGTGCACTGGCCAGCACGCGGCCTTTGTCGTCCAGCACGCGCACGGTGTTGGCGCTCCAGGGGCGTACCACCGTCTGGGCGGTTTCCAGGGCCTTGGCAAAGCGTTCGTCGCGCACAGTGAAGTATTGGGTGCCGTGGTCGAAGCCGCCGAACTCGGTGCGGCGTGTGGCCATGCGCCCACCCAGGCCCCGGCTTTTCTCGATCAGCGTGACCCGGTGGCCCGCCTGCACCAGCGTGCGGGCACAGGCCACACCGGCCATGCCCGCGCCCACCACCGCCACGTGGCGCTGCACAAAGGCGGGTTTGGCGGTGCGGGTTTTCTTGCTGGCGGTTTTTGCGGCCGTTTTGTCGGCTGTTTTGCTGCTGGATTTGCTTTGGGCCAGGGCTGAGGCGCGGGGTTTTTTGGTTGTGGTCATGTCTCTTGGCGCGTTGGTTTTGGGGAGGGCTCGAAGTTGACTGTAGCAGCCTGCTTGTCGCGTTGAACGGCTTGCGCTTCAAATTTGGTGGTGGTTGTTGAGCAAGGCGGCCCGGGTGGTCGGGTGCTGCAGACGCTCCAGCCACCAGCGCAGCGCGCGGCCGGTGTCGCCGCTGTTGCGGGGTTGGCGCCAAGCGTACGCCAGGTGAATGATGCAGTTGGGCCGCTGCACGGTTTTCACCACCAGCCGCCCGGCGTTGATGAACGGCAGCGCCAGCGGCAGCGGCAGAAAACCGGCGCCCAGGCCGCGCAATTGCGCTTCCAGCTTGTGCTGCATGGTGGGCACGGTGAGCACGTCTTGGCCGGGCTGCAGGTTGTGGGTGATGCCGCTGCCCCGCTGCGTGCTGTCGGCCACGGCCACGGCGCGGTGCACGCGCAATTCTTCGTCGCACAAGCTGTGCTCGGCCTTGGCCAGCGGGTGGTGGGGCGCTACCGCGTACACGAAGTCCAGGGCACCCAGCGGCGCGGTTTGAATATCGGCCTGAGCCAGCTCACCGGGCACGCCCAGCGCCAGGTCGGCCTGGCCGCTTTGCAGCGCTTCCAGCGTGCCTGAGAGCGTTTCGGCGCGCAGCTTCAAGCGCGTGGGTGCTGCCTCGGCGTAAAAGGTTTCGCACAATTCAAACAGCGTGGCGCGGGCAATGATCGCGTCGGCTGCAATGGTGAACTGCGGCTCCCAGCCCGTGGCAACGCGCTTGACACGCTGGGCCACCGCGTCCAGCTCGTTCAGCAGGTACTGACCTGAGCGCAGCAACTCGGCCCCCGCGGGCGTGAGCTGGGCGCGGCGCGCGCTGCGGTCAAACAGCAGCACGTCCAGCGCGTCTTCAATCTGGCGCACGCGGTAGGTCAGGGCGCTGGGCACCATGCCCAGTTCGCGCGCAGCGGCGGCCATGCTGCCCAGCCGCGCCACAGCCTCCAGCAAACCCAGGTTCTCGGGGGACAGCGCGGCGCGGGGTGTGTGGGAAGCCATGGTTTAAAGCGGTTGATGGTTCAAATCAATTGAATGATGCCATCAAAACCGTGCAAACGCGTTGGGGTGTGTGGCGCCCACAATGGACCCACTCCCGTACACAACCCCATGGTTGCGTGCCCAACGTTTGATGAAAAGGCCCTCCGATGATGCAGATTCGACGCTCCGAAGCCCGCGGTTTTGCCGACCATGGCTGGCTCAAAAGCTTTCACTCCTTTTCCTTCGCGGAGTATGTCGACCCCGCCTGGATGGGCTGGGGCAACCTGCGCGTGATCAACGAAGACCGCATTGCGCCGGGCACCGGCTTTGGCACACACGGCCACCGCGACATGGAAATCATCAGCTATGTGTTGCAGGGCAATCTGGCCCACAAAGACAGCATGGGCAACATCAAGGGCATTCCACCGGGCGACGTGCAGCGCATGAGCGCGGGCAGCGGTGTGCGTCACAGCGAGTTCAATCACGCGCCCGACCAGACCACGCATTTTTTGCAAATCTGGATTGAGCCCAACGTGACCGGCATTGACCCCGGTTACGAGCAAAAAAGCTTTGCCGACGCGGAAAAGCGCGGCCAGCTGCGGCTGGTGGCGTCCAACGGCGGGGCGCAGGGCTCGGTGCATATCAACGCCGATGCCGCGCTCTACGCCGGCCTGCTGGACGGTGAGGAGCGCGCTGAATTGAGCTTGAACCCGGCCCGCAAGGCCTATGTGCACCTGGTGCGCGGCGCGCTGCACGTGAACGGTGAGCGCCTGCAAGGCGGTGACGCCGCGGTGCTGGCCGGCGAAAGCCGGTTGACGCTGGCCCAGGGCGAAGACGCTGAGGTGCTGGTGTTTGACCTGGCGGCCTGATTTTTCCTTCTTCTTTCATTCCTGCGCCACGGCGCATTCACCCAGGAGTTTGCCAAATGGCTCACGTCGTTGTGGTTTTTCATTCGGGCTACGGCCATACCCAGCGCATGGCGCAGTCGGTGGCTGACGGTGCCAACGCTGAGCTGCTCGCCATCGATGCCGACGGCAATCTGCCCGAAGGCGGCTGGGAGCTGCTGAACGCTGCCGACGCCATCATCATGGGCAGCCCCACGTACATGGGCAGCGTGAGCTGGCAGTTCAAAAAGTTTGCCGATGCCTCCAGCAAGCCCTGGTTCAGCCAGCAGTGGAAAGACAAGGTGTTTGCCGGTTTCACCAACAGCGCCACCATGAACGGCGACAAGCTCTCCACGCTGCACTACCTGTTCACCCTGGCCATGCAACACAGCGGCATTTGGGTCGGCACCGGTCTCATGCCCAGCAACAGCAAGGCCGCGCAGCGCAACGACGTGAACTACGTGGGCTCTTTTGCGGGCGCCATGGCCCAAAGCCCGTCAGACGCGGGTGCCAACGACATGCTGCCCGGCGACCTGGAAACCGCGCGCCTGTTCGGTGCGCGCGTAGCCGCGACAGCGGCCAAGTTCAAAGGCTGATTTCTGACCCGGTGCAGGGCGGGCAAGCGCCCTCCATGCCAGGCCGCGCAGTAACATCCGCGCATGAACATCTTCAGCATCATCCCCTGGGCAGACTGGCTGGCGCTGGTCTGCTTTTTTGCCTTGTGGATTGGCTACGCGGTGTTTGCCCGGGTCTGGGGACGCAAAAAAGGCTCACTGATCCAGACCACCAACCGCTACCGGGGCTATTGGATGGCGCAGGCCACATCGCGCGATCCGCGCATGCTCGATGGCCTGATCACGCAAACCCTCTCCAACACGCCCGCCTTTTTCTCATCGACCTCCATCCTGGTCATCGGGGGCTTGTTTGCGCTGCTGGGCACCACCGACAAGGCCACCGAGTTGATGAGCGAGATTCCGTTTGCCCAGACCACCACGCTGATCGTTTTTGAATTCAAGATCCTCGTGCTGGTGGCGATTTTTGTGTACGCCTTCTTCCGCTTTTCCTGGTGCATGCGCCTGTACACCTTTGTGGCGCTGGTGATCGGCGCCATGCCAGCGCCCGAAGACTTTGACTCGGGCAAGTTCGACCGCAAACAGTACGCCGACCGGGCCGCTGCCATGGTGGGCGCCGCCGCCGAAACCTTCAACGACGGCTTGCGGGCCTACTATTTTTCGTTCGCCGCGCTGGCCTGGTTCGTTTCTCCCCTGGCCATGGTGCTGGCCACGGTGATCGTGGTGGCCATTCTGTACAGCCGCGAGTTCCGCTCGGAGGTGTTGGGGATCTTGCGCGACTGAATTGCACCGGTGCCCATGGCAGCCATCCGTGTCCACCGTTGGTGGATGCCAGTGGTAGCGTGCCAGAATGCCTGCCATGACGCCAACCGCCACCGTTGCCCATCCAGCACCGTCCCGCCGACGGCTGCCCATCGGCATCCAGACCTTCAGCGAAATCATCCAGGAAGGCCACTACTACGTGGACAAGTCGGGCTACGCGCTGGACTTGATCAACACCGGCAAGGCGTACTTTCTGAGCCGCCCTCGGCGCTTTGGCAAAAGCCTGTTTCTGGACACGCTCAAAGAACTGTTCGAGGGCCATGCCGAGCTGTTCAAGGGGCTGGCAGCCGAGAAACGGTGGGACTGGACGAAACAGTACCCGGTGATTCGCATCAGTTTTGGGGGCGGGGTTGCCAAAAGACGAGCGGAATTGGCTGTGCGCATACAAGAAATTTTGCGCTCCAACCGAGAGCGGCTGGGCCTGGTGCGCCCTGCCGACTGGCCCGAGTCCGACACCGCAGGCAACCTGTCGCACCTCATCCGCCAGGCCCACCAAACCCGTGGCCAGCGCGTCGTGGTGCTGATCGACGAATACGACAAACCGATTCTGGACAACATCACCGATTCGGCCGTCGCCATCGAGATGCGCGAGGGCTTGAAAGACCTGTACTCAGTGCTCAAAGATGCCGACGAGCACCTGAAGTTCGTCTTCCTCACCGGCGTCTCCAAGTTCAGCAAGGTCAGTTTGTTTTCAGGCCTGAACAACCTGCAAGACCTCACGCTGATGCCCGAATACAGCGCCCTTTGCGGCTACACCGACGAA
>NZ_JAUSOO010000119.1 GCF_030656115.1 Hydrogenophaga sp. | reverse complement strand
TTCCATTTGGTGGACCCGGTGGGCTACCGCGTCGGTGATGTGCTGGACATTTTCAGCCGTGCCGCCCATGCGCCCAAGATGAACCTGTTCGTCAACGCGGCGCTGCTCGGCTTCATACCGCGCGGTGTCAAGAAGAGCCTGATGGCGCTGGCGCCGGTCCGGCGTGTGCGCAACGCCGTCATGGCCGACCTGGGCCTGCCCGAGGACATGCTGACCTTTGTCAACTACCCGACGCGTTTCGACTGCCGCGAAACGCTGGCCGCCCTGAAAGGCTCAGGGGTGGAATGCCCCAACCTCAAGGACTACGCCTGGCGCGTCTGGGATTACTGGGAGCGGCACCTCGACCCGGACCTGCACATCGATCGCTCGCTGCGCGGCACGGTCAACGGAAAGGTGGTGCTGATCACCGGCGGCTCGTCAGGTATTGGTCTGGCAGCGGCCCATAAATTTGCCGAAGCCGGCGCCGTCACCATCATCTGCGGCCGCGACCAGGACAAACTGGACGAGGCCTGCAAGGAAGCCAAGGCCAAGGGTTATGAGTTCATAGCCTACCCGGCCGACATCGCCGACATGGCCGATGCCGACCGCTTCGTGCAGTTGCTGATCGTCAACCACGGCGGCGTGGACTTTTTGATCAACAACGCAGGCCGCTCCATTCGCCGCGCCATCGAAGGCAGCTACGACCGCTTCCACGATTTCGAACGCACCATGCAGCTCAATTACTTCGGTTGCCTGCGCGTGACCATGGGCCTGTTGCCGGGCATGGTGGCCAAGAAGAAGGGCCATGTGGTCAACATCAGTTCCATTGGTGTGTTGACCAACGCGCCGCGTTTCTCGGCCTATGTGGCGAGCAAGGCGGCGCTGGACGCCTGGACGCGCTGCGCTTCCAGCGAGTTCGCCGACCAGGGCATTTCGTTCACCACCATCAACATGCCGCTGGTGCGCACGCCCATGATCGCGCCCACGCAGATCTACAAGAACGTGCCGACGCTGGCGCCCGAAGAGGCGGCCGACATGATCGCGCAGGCCTGCATCTTCAAGCCGGTTCGCATTGCCACGCGCCTGGGCGTGACGGGACAGGTGATGCACGCCATGGTGCCGCGCGTGGCGCAGATCGTGATGAACACCAGCTTTCGCATGTTCCCGGACTCTTCGGCGGCCAAGGGGGAGAAGGGGTCCAAGTCGCCGTTGTCGCCGGAGGCGGTGGCGATGCAGCAGATGATGCGGGGCATTCACTTCTGATTCGTGCGCTTCCGAGGCTGGGTGGCTGTCGGGCTTCGGCCCGGCACGCTGCAGGTGCCATCAGCGGTCTGCACGGCGCCTACAATTTACCCAACGTCACCCCAGCCCGAAAGCCACGCATGACCTCGCACATCCCCGTCGATCTCTCCACCATCCAGCCGCGCGAAAAGGCCGAGATTCTGGCCCAGGCCTTGCCCTACATCCGCAAGTACCACGGCAAAACCATGGTCATCAAGTACGGCGGCAACGCCATGACCGACCCGGCCCTGCAGCAGGACTTTGCCGAAGATGTGGTGCTCCTGAAGCTGGTCGGCATCAACCCGGTGGTGGTGCACGGCGGTGGGCCGCAGATTGAAACGCTGTTGCAGCGCCTGGGCAAAAAGGGCGAATTCATCCAGGGCATGCGCGTGACCGACGCCGAAACCATGCAAGTGGTGGAATGGGTGCTTGGCGGTGAGGTGCAGCAAGACATTGTGGGCCTGATCAACGCCGCGGGCGGGAAGGCGGTGGGGTTGACTGGGCGCGACGGCGCCATGATTCGAGCCAAAAAACTGCGCCTGTCCGACACCAAAGACCCCAGCCAAGAGCACGACGTGGGCCAGGTGGGCGACATTGTGAGCATCGACCCGAGTGTGGTGAAGGCGCTGCAGGACGACCAGTTCATTCCCGTCGTCAGCCCGATCGGTTTTGGCGAGCACAACGAGAGCTACAACATCAACGCCGATGTGGTCGCGGCCAAGCTCGCCACCGTGCTGCAGGCCGAAAAGCTGCTGATGCTCACCAACATCCGCGGCGTGCTCGACAAAGAGGGCCAGCTCTTGACCCAATTGACGCCGCGCCGCATCGACGAGCTGTGCGAAGACGGCACCATCAGCGGCGGCATGATTCCCAAGATCGCTGGCGCGCTGGACGCGGCCAAGAGCGGTGTCAACGCGGTGCACATCATCGACGGCCGTGTGCCGCATGCGCTGCTGCTGGAGGTGCTGGGCAACGAGCCTTTCGGCACCATGATCCGTTCGCACTGAGGCCGTGCCTCTTTGGTCTGGCTTCCCTTGATTTCCGTCTCCAACACCTTGCTCGCCGAACACGTGCGCACCGATTGCCCATGACACCGAACGCGCCAGCGCCCAAACCCAACGGCGAAGCTTCCTGTGACGATACCCCGCGCAACGGTGCGACCGAGCCGACCGAAGGCGCAGCAGGGCGCAAGCGCCCCAAGCCGGGTGAGCGCCGGATGCAAATTTTGCAGGCCCTGGCCACCATGCTGGAGCAGCCGGGCGCCGAGCGCATCACCACGGCGGCGCTGGCGGCGCGGCTGGCGGTGAGCGAGGCGGCCCTGTACCGCCATTTCGCCAGCAAAGCGCAAATGTTTGAGGGACTGATCGAGTTCATCGAGCAATCGGTGTTCGGTCTGGCCAACCAATTGGGGGATCGCGAGCCCGATCCGCTGCTGCGTTCGCGCCATCTGGTCACGCTGCTGCTGCAGTTTGGTGAAAAGAACCCGGGCATGTCGCGTGTCATGGTGGGTGATGCGCTGGTGTTTGAAAACGAGCGCCTGCAGCAGCGCATGAATGTGTTGTTTGACAAATTCGAAGCGGCGCTGCGGCAGAACCTGCGCGAGGTCGCGGTGTTGACGGGCACATCCACCCCCACGGTGGATGCCCATGCCGACGCCTCCGTCATCACCGCGTTTTGCGCCGGGCGGCTGCAGCGGTTCGCGCGCAGCGGCTTCAAGCGCCTGCCCACCGAAAGTCTGGAGCACAGCTTGACCCTGCTGCTGCCGCTGGGGCGGCTTTGAACGCTTGAGACTGTGTTGGCGGAGCGCTCGCCGCCAACCGGTGACAGAGCCCATGAGGCTTGCGGGTTAACCCTTGAGTGCGGCCTGTTTCAGCGGTTCTAGGGCTGGCGCTCTATGCAAATTCACATAAAAAAAGCCTTGCGGTGCACCGCAAGGCTTTTTTTGCGGTAAAAATAGCACGACCGTTCGATTTATCGCGCGGTCTGTTTTTTTCGCCACCCAACGCGGCCCTGCCGCCCACACCGCATGACTGCCACTTCCAATGTCCGCCGTTTGCACAGCGCCAGCGCTGCCAGCAAGCCAATGCAAAAAGGCCAGCAAACCAAGGCCGCCATCGTCGAGGCTGCGCTGGGCCTGGCCACGCAGATTGGTCTGGAGGGCTTGTCCATCGGTGCGCTGGCCGAGGTGATGCAAATGAGCAAGTCGGGCGTGTTTGCCCACTTCGGCTCGCGCGAAGAGCTGCAGATTTCGGTGGTGCGCGAGTACCACACGCGCTTTGAAGAAGAGGTTTTTTACCCCGCCATGGCGGCTGCGCGTGGGCTGCCGCGCCTGCGGGCCATGTTTGACAACTGGATGAAGCGCACCTCGGTCGAGATCGACTCGGGCTGCATCTACATCAGCGGCGCGGTGGAGTTTGACGACCGCCCGGGCCCGGTGCGCGACGCGCTGGCCAGTTCGGTCAACACCTGGTTGTCGGCCATGCGCCGGGCGGTTGAACTGGCCGTGGCCGAGGGCCACCTGAACCCCGACACCGACGCCGATCAAATGGCCTTTGAAATCCACGCCCTCATCCTGGCGCTGCACTACGAAGCCCGTTTTTTGCGCAGCCCCGACTCTTTGCACCGTGCCTTGAGAGCCTTTGAAGGCATCGTGGGGCGCTTCAGCGCGCCAGCGCTGGCCAGCAAGCCCATCACCCAAGCCGCCAAGAGCTGACTTTTTCTCTCACAAACCCACCTCAGGAGTTTTTTCATGCCCGTTTACAACCCGCCCCTGCGCGACATGCAGTTTGTGATGCACGAAGTGTTGAAAGTCACCGATGAGTTCAAGTCGATGCCGCAACACGCCGACACCGATGTGGACACCATCAACGCGGTGCTGGAAGAAGCGGGCAAGTTCGCATCGCAGGTGATCTTTCCGCTCAACATCAGCGGCGACACCGAGGGCTGCCAGCTCAACCGCGACACCCACGAAGTGACCACGCCCACCGGTTTCAAGGAAGCCTACAAAACCTACGTGGACGGTGGCTGGGCGGCCTTGAGCTGCGACCCCGAATACGGCGGCCAAGGCCTGCCGCTGGTGGTGAACCAGTGCTTGTACGAAATGATGAACAGCGCCAACCAGGCCTGGACCATGTACCCCGGCCTCACGCACGGCGCCTACGCCTCGCTGCACACGCACGGCACGCCCGAGCAAAAAGCCACCTACCTGCACAAGATGACCAGCGGCGAATGGACCGGCACCATGTGCCTGACCGAACCCCACTGCGGCACCGACCTGGGCCTGATGCGCACCAAGGCCGAACCCCAGCCCGACGGCACCTACAAGATCACCGGCAACAAGATTTTCATCAGCGCCGGTGAACACGACATGGCCGACAACATCATCCACCTGGTGCTGGCCCGCCTGCCCGACGCGCCGCCCGGCATCAAGGGCGTGAGCCTGTTCATCGTGCCCAAGTTCAACGTCAACGCCGACGGCACGCTGGGTGAGCGCAACGGCATTTACGGCGGCGGCCTGGAGCACAAGATGGGCATCCACGGCAACGCCACGGCGCAGATCGTGTTGGATGGCGCGGTGGGCACGCTGGTGGGTCAGCCCAACAAGGGCATGCAAGGCATGTTCGTGATGATGAACGCCGCCCGCCTGGGCGTGGGCAACCAGTCGCTGGGTCTGACCGAAGTGGCCTACCAGAACGCGCTGGCCTACGCCAAAGACCGTATCCAGATGCGCAGCCTGACCGGCCCGAAGGCCAAAGACAAACCGGCCGATCCGATCATCGTGCACCCCGACGTGCGCCGCATGCTGCTGACCGCCAAGGCCTACGCCGAAGGCGGCCGTGCGCTGGCCATTTACAGCTCGGTGCTGCTGGAAAAGTCGCACAACCACCCCGACGAGAAGGTGCGCAAGGACAGCGATGAAATGCTGTCGTTGTTGACCCCCATCGTCAAAGCCTTCCTGACCGACAACGGTTACCAGGCGGCCACGATGTGCCAGCAGGTGTTTGGCGGCCACGGTTACATCAAGGAGTGGGGCATGGAACAGCATGTGCGCGATGCCCGCATCAACATGATTTACGAAGGCACCAACACCATCCAGAGCCTGGACCTGCTGTGACGCAAGGTGCTGGTCAACAACGCCGCCACTCTAAATAAGTTCGGCAAGCTGGTGGGCGCGCTGGTCCAGGAAGAAGTCTTGAACGAAAAGAT
>NZ_JAUSOO010000115.1 GCF_030656115.1 Hydrogenophaga sp. | reverse complement strand
GTTTGAGGGCCATCTGGGCTTGCGCCTGCTGTGCCTGCTCAGCAGTTGGCACCGGAAGGTCTTCGAACAGGCCAGCCACCGCGAGCTCGGTGGCGTTGAGGTCGGGGCGCGTTGTCATGCTCACTACCAAGCCATTACCGTACCAGCTTGAAGGGATTGGGGGGAAACTCTCAGACTGTCAACGTGGCCGCAAGCGGCTCAGACCCTGGGCCAAGAGGCTGATGGTCCAAAATTCGGAAAGCGGTGAAAACCGGGGAGTGCAATAGGCCATCGCGTGGGTCACAGACCCGCTCGCTTCAAAGCCATGACCCCGGGTCTTTTTGCATACCTGGCCCGGATAGGAAGGAGATGGAGCCCGGAGGGCATGACTTTCAGGTACCGTGGGCCATGAAAAACCACGTAAGTCATTGATTTTGGTGCGGCTGGCGGGGATCGAACCCACGACCCTTGGCTTCGGAGGCCAATACTCTATCCACTGAGCTACAGCCGCATGCTGCAAGAAGGTACGTAGTCTAACTGCTGAGCCCAAGGCATCGCAGATTGCAAACCATTTTGCGAGCTCACACCAGACTAACGATCAATTCTATCAGGCAGCCTCTGAAGCAAGGCCGGCGCAAGGGGGTGTTGGCTATAATTGCAGGCTGTCTGCCCAACCCGTGCAGGCCCGCCATTACCTATCCTGGCCCCGTTCCGCCACCCCTTGAGGACACCATGAGCGACCACGCGCACGAATCTCACACCGGCCCGATCAAGACACCCGCACAGTTGCTGTGGACGTCATTTTTCTCTTTTGTGGCTCCCATTTTCATCATCATCGGTCTGGTGTACTACGTGACCTCGGGCGACAAGCCTGCGGCCGGCGCTGTGGACCCCGAACTGGCCACGGCCATTCGCATCCAGCGCGTGGGCTCGGTTGAGCTGCGCGACGCCAATCGCCCGCTGCAAGCCGGCGATGCGGTCTACAAAGCCCAGTGCGCTGCTTGCCACGACTCAGGTCTGGCTGGCGCACCCAAGTTTGGCGATGCAGCCGCTTGGGCTCCCCGTGTGACCACAGGCTACGAAGCCTTGCTGACGTCGGCACTCAAAGGCAAAGGAGCCATGGGCGCTCAAGCCGGCGGCGCCTTCAGCGACATTGAAATTGGCCGTGCTGTGGTGCACATGGCCAATGCGGGTGGCGGCAAGTTTGTCGAGCCCGCAGCGCCAGCCGCCGCGGACGCAGCCGCCCCAGCCACCGAGGCTGCGGCTCCCGCAGCCACTGCAGCGGTGGAAGTCGCTGCCGCAGCGCCGATTGCAACCCCTGCACCCGCTGCGCCTGCATCCGCCACGGTCGCGGCAGGCGCTGGTGAGGCGCTTTACAAGCAAGCCTGCGCCGTGTGCCACGTGGCTGGTGTGGCCGGCGCTCCCAAGTTGGCCGACAAAGCCGCATGGGCTCCTCGCCTGGCATTGGGTGTGGACGGCCTGACCGCCAGTGTTATCAAAGGCAAAGGCGCCATGCCCCCCAAGGGAGGCTCGGCCGCTTCGGACGCTGACATCCAGTCGGCTGTGACGTACATGCTGGCAGCGGTCAAATAAATCCTGCTGCTCGCCCAAAAGCCGGTCATTGACCGGCTTTTTTTATGCCAGAAACAGACTGACACGAACCATGAGCCAGTCCCGCAAAGGCTCTGGTCAACGGTCCAACCAGCGGCCTCACGGGCATATTCGGTCAACACTGCTGCGGCGAAATCCGGCTGTTTCGTTGGGGGCTGCGCACATAAGCGCCCAGTACAGGCAGCTGGGCGAACGCAACGTCTTGTGGAACCCACCGCCCAGCATCCACGGCCTGGGCAGCCAGATCCATGTCGCTGGTGTGGACCAGGCCCAAGCCCCGTTCGGTGCGCAGGTACAGCCGACCCAACTCATCCAGCCAACACAACTGCACCTCCCCGGCGGGCTGTCCAGTGTGGGCCAAGATGCGCCCATCGGGCTGCAGGCGCCAGATATAGGGCGCGATCTCCAACTCGACATACACCCGCTGCGGGCCGTTTTGAAAAAACCAGCAGCCGGATTCGTCGCAGGCGTAGTTGCGGTGAATGAATTCAATGAGTTTGTCGTGCTGCAGCCGCGAGCCTTTGGCGGTTGTGCACGTCTCGCCGGGTTCGCAGGCAAAGGGACCTGCGGCCTGGGTGGGGTCGTCGCGCATGAACCACTGACCCCGGGCGTCCAGCCCAAGCCAACCATAACAATGCGGTACGTTCGGCCATTTGGCCATGGCGGCCTTGACGATGTCGTCCATGGGTCTTTCCTTTATGCCGTGTGTGCAACCAGCCAACGACCCACCGCTTCGGGCATGGTGCGCACATGCCCTGGCACACCCCAGCGTCCAGCCGCCGAGGGAAAGCCCACATGCCCGCCCCGCGGCGGTTGCCACAGCGTGACACACGGTCCTGTGTCTTGTGCTGTGGGCAGTGACGTCGCTGGCACAAAAGGATCGTTGAGCGCGTTCAGCGCCAGCGCCGGTACCCGAATGCGGTGTAACACAGGTTTGGCAGAAGCACGTGCCCAGTAGTCGTCGGTGTTGCGAAAACCGTGCAAAGGCGCAGTGAACAAGTTGTCAAACTCGTACAGATCGCGTGCGGCCAACAAAGCCGCGCGGTCAAACAGGCCAGGGTGTTGCTCCAGCTTCTTGAGCGCTTTGGGCACCATGGTGGAGAGGAACACACGGGTGTACACCTGCCGGTTGAAGCCCCGGCCGATGGCGTGTCCACCGGCGGCCAGGTCCAGTGGTGAGCAGACAGCGGCCACGGCACGCACCCGAGCACGTGCTGTCTCGCCCGCCTCGCCCGCCCAGCGCAGCAAGGCATTGCCGCCCAGCGAGACACCCACAGCCAGCAAGGGACGGCCGGGGTTTTCCTGGGCAAAGCGAGCCAATACCCAGTCAATCTCAGCAAAATCGCCCGAGTGGTAGGCACGGGGCGCGTGGTTGAGTTCGCCCGAACAACCGCGAAAGTGCGGCACGGCGAACGCGAGGCCATGGGCTGCGGCGAAGTCGGCAAAGGCCATGGCGTAGTGGCTGCCCGACGAACCCTCCAGCCCATGAAACAGCACCAACAGCGGTGCTTGTGCCGCGCTGGCGTGCTGGGCATGGTCCACGTCGATGAAGTCGCCATCGGGCGTGTTCCAGCGGCTGCGCTGCCAGCGTGGGGCTGGCCCAAAATGGCGCCGGCTGCCCAGGGCGGCCCACAGGGTTTGCAGGTTGCCTCCCGGCAACCACCAGGGTGCTTCGTAGGACAGGCCTTCGGTCGTGCAGTCGCGGAGGTTCATGGTCAGTGCCGTGTGCGTGGGTCAGTGCAACACGGGTTGCGCCGTCAGCACCTCAACCGGCTCGGTGCGCGAGCCCGGACTGGCATGGTGCGCGACCATGCGCCAGCCTTGTGCCGTCTTGGCGTACACATTGGTGGCCACCACCCAGGCCTGTTGCAAACCGTCGTCGCTCATCAAGGCCACGCGCTCCACCACGCTGTGCACGCTGCAATGGCCGGCGTCCAGGCGGCGCACTTTTTCAGGGTGCGCCTGCACACTGCCATTGGCAAACATCGCATCAAACGCGGCACGCACCGCAGCATGCCCCACCAGACGCGGCCCACCGGGGTGCACGCAAACGATGTCGTCTTCATCGGCCCAACAGGCCATCAAGCGATCAATGTCGGCTTGCTGCAAGGCGTCGTAAAACGCCTGTTCGGTGTCGTCGGGGGAGCCCCAGGGCAGTTTCGTTTTGCGCATGGGTGTATTTTGACGTCTGCACATCGCTCGGGTCCCCTGACCACGTGTTGGGTTGGGACACAGCGCGGGTATAGTGCTTTTGGGTAGGGCGCTGTTGTTTCGATGGGCCCACCGGTCTGAGGAGGTTTTTCCATGCACAAATCTGTCATTCGACTGCTCCACTGGGTCAGCGTCATGCTCTTGATCACCAGCCTGGCGGGTTGTGGTTACAACGACTTTCAGCGGCTGGACGAAGCCAGCAAATCGGCTTGGTCAGAGGTGCTGAACCAATACCAGCGCCGTGCCGATCTGATTCCCAATATCGTGGCCACGGTCAAGGGCGAAGCCAATTTTGAACAGGAGACGCTCACCCGGGTGATCGAGGCACGCTCCAAGGCCACCTCCATCCAGATGACCCCAGAGATGGTGAACGACCCTGCTGCCATGCAAAAATTTCAGGCGGCCCAAGGGGAAGTCAGCAGCGCGCTGAGTCGGCTGATGGTAGTGGTGGAGCAATACCCCAACCTCAAAGCCAACCAAGGCTTCAGCGACTTGCGCGTGCAGCTCGAAGGAACCGAAAACCGCATCACCGTGGCCCGCAACCGCTACATCCAGACCATTCAGGAATACAACGTGCTCGCGCGCAGCTTCCCGACCAACCTCACGGCCATGGTGTTCAGCTACGCACCCAAGGCCAACTTTCAGGTTGAAAATGAAGCGGCCATCTCCGCCCCTCCCACCGTGGACTTCAACAAGCCATGATGGGTTTCAGACAGGTCGTCGCAAGCGTGTTGCGCTTGACGGCACCTGGCTCCGCCCGGCACCCTGTGCGCTGGATGCTGCCCGCTCTGCTTGCGGCGCTGCTGTCATTGGGCAGCCACGCACAAGGGTTGCAAGCCCTCCCCGAACTGCGCGCCCGGGTCATGGACCAGACGGGCACGCTGGATGCGACCAGCCTGGCCGCCCTGGAGAGCCAACTGGCCGCCTTTGAGGCAGAACGGGGCTCACAGGTGGTGGTGCTGATGGTGCCCACCACCGCACCCGAAGACATTGCCGATTACACCCAAAGGCTGGGTGACACCTGGAAAATCGGACGCCAAGACGTGGGTGACGGCGTGCTGTTTGTGATTGCCAAAGAGGATCGACGCGTGCGCATTGCCCCGGCGAAAACCCTCGAAGGCGCCATTCCCGACCTCATGGCCCGCCGCATTCTGGACCAGGCTGTCGCTCCCGCTTTCCGCAAGGGCGATTACGCTGGCGGTATTCAGGCCGGCGTGAACCACATCCTGGCCTTGATACGGGGTGAAGCGCTGCCCCTTCCAAACGCTGCACCGCCCCACGGTGCGGACGGGTTCGAATGGATGGACTTGCTCATTTTTCTCGTCTTTGCCATTCCCATCATTTCTTCGGTGCTTCGCAGCATCTTCGGCAACAAGCTGGGCGTGCTGCTGACCGGTGTGGGCGCTGGCGGGCTGGCGTGGACCCTCACGGCAGTCTTCTGGATCGCGCTTGTTGCGGGCCTGCTGGGTATGCTGGCCGGCCTGTTCATGCAACTGCTCCCGCACCTGCCAGCCACACACAAAAGTGGGCGCGGTGGGCATTGGGGTGGACCTGGAAACGGTGGATTCCGGGGAGGTGGTGGCTTTGGCGGCGGCGGAGGTTTCGGCTCCGGAGGCGGGGGCAACTTTGGCGGCGGTGGCGCCTCTGGCGGCTGGTGAAGGCTCACGATCCCATGAACAAGTTTGTACGCATCCTCAAACACCAATGGCTTGACCGCTCCGACACGCTGCGCGCGATCCCGGATGACTTGGCCGACCGTCTGGCCCGGCGTGTGGCCGCCAGTGAAGTCCGTCACACCGGCGAGGTGCGCATCTGCGTGGAGGCGGCTTTGCCTTGGCCGGACTTGTGGACCGTGTCTGCCGAGCACCCACTGAGCGAGGTGGTCCGTGAACGGGCCCTGGACTGGTTTGGTCGCCTTCGTGTGTGGGACACAGAACACAACAACGGGGTGCTCATTTACTTGTTGCTGGCCGAGCATGCCATCGAATTTGTGGCAGACCGGGCACTCGCCCGGTGTGTGGAACCAGCGCAGTGGCAAGCCATCGTCAACCGACTGTCCAAGTCCTTGCACGACGGTGCATTTGAAGACGGTCTGACGCAGGCCCTTGAAGAAGTCTCGGCCCTGCTGGTGGCGCACTTTCCTGCAGGGCATGGAACGTTTGAGACCAACGAACTGCCCAACGGCGTGATTCGTTGTTGACGCTTGGTTCCATCTCCGAAAGCCATAAAAAAAGACCGGTGATTGACCGGTCTTTTTTTGGGTGTGAACAACAAGCATTTGCCTGCTGCTGGTCACTTTTTCTGGCGGTATTTGCGCAAAGCAGCAATCTGGGCGGCCATGACGGCGAGCTCCGAAGTGGCCTTGGCCAGATCGATATCGCTCTTCGCATTCTTCACCGCTTCTTCAGCCTGCTTGCGAGCGTCTGAGGCTTTGGCTTCGTCCAGATCCTTGCCGCGAATTGCGGTGTCAGACAGCACGGTGATGTGGTGAGGTTGCACTTCCAGAATGCCACCGGCCACAAACACGAACTCTTCGCCGCCGTCGGCCTTTTCGATGCGCACGGCACCGGGCTTGATCCGGGTGATCAGCGGAATGTGACCAGGCAGAATGCCCAATTCACCGGCTTCGCCCGGCAACGCCACGAACTTGGCATCGCCCGAAAAGATGGACTCTTCGGCGCTGACCACATCGACGCGGATGGTGCTCATATGTACTCCTGTAAAAAGTCGAAGAAAAGCAAGTTATCGGGTGTCGGACTGAACAGTGTGTGAACATGCACTTTCGCACAACAAACACACACGCACCTGAAAGCACCCGATGACGTCGCTTTACGCGACTTTTTTGGCTTTCTCAAACGCTTCGTCGATAGAGCCGACCATGTAGAACGACTGCTCCGGCAGGTGATCGCACTCGCCAGCGGTGATCATCTTGAAACCGCGGATGGTTTCCGACAGCGGAACGTACTTGCCGGGGGAGCCGGTGAACACCTCAGCCACGTGGAACGGCTGCGACAGGAAACGCTGGATCTTGCGGGCACGGGCCACAGCCAGTTTGTCTTCAGGCGCCAACTCGTCCATGCCCAGAATGGCGATGATGTCGCGCAGTTCTTTGTAGCGCTGCAGCGTGTTCTGCACAGCGCGGGCAGTTTCGTAGTGTTCCTGACCCACCACCAGCGGGTCCAGCTGGCGGCTCGTGGAGTCCAGCGGGTCCACAGCGGGATAGATACCGAGCGATGCAATGTCACGCGACAGCACCACGGTGGAATCCAAGTGGGCGAAGGTGGTGGCTGGCGACGGATCGGTCAAGTCATCGGCTGGCACGTAAACGGCCTGGATGGACGTGATCGAACCGACCTTGGTGGAGGTAATGCGCTCCTGCAGACGGCCCATTTCTTCGGCCAGCGTAGGCTGATAACCCACGGCGGAAGGCATACGACCCAGCAGAGCAGACACTTCGGTACCGGCCAACGTGTAGCGGTAGATGTTGTCCACGAAGAACAGCACGTCACGGCCTTCGTCGCGGAACGACTCGGCAATGGTCAGACCCGTCAGGGCCACGCGCAAGCGGTTTCCTGGGGGCTCGTTCATCTGGCCGTACACCATGGCCACTTTGGATTCGCCCAGATTTTCCAGGTTCACCACGCCAGAGTCCGCCATCTCGTGGTAGAAGTCGTTGCCCTCACGGGTGCGCTCGCCCACACCAGCGAACACCGACAGACCGCTGTGGGCCTTGGCGATGTTGTTGATGAGTTCCATCATGTTCACGGTCTTGCCCACACCGGCACCACCGAACAGACCCACCTTGCCGCCTTTGGCGAACGGGCAGATCAGGTCGATCACCTTGATACCGGTTTCCAGCAGTTCTTGCGAAGGGCTCAGCTCGTCATAGGCTGGGGCTTTGCGGTGAATCGAGGCGGTGAGCGTCTGGTCCACAGGACCACGCTCGTCAATGGGCGTACCGAGCACGTCCATGATGCGCCCCAGGGTGGCTTTGCCCACGGGAACCATGATGGGCTCGGCGGTGTTCGACACCACCATACCGCGGCGCAGACCGTCGGACGAGCCCAGCGCAATGGTGCGCACCACGCCGTCGCCCAACTGTTGCTGGACTTCCAGCGTCAGGGCGGAACCTTCCATTTTCAGGGCGTCGTAAACGCGCGGCATCTGGTTGCGCGGAAACTCCACGTCCACGACGGCGCCGATACACTGAACGATCTTGCCTTGTACTTGAGACATGATGTATACCTTTTAATTTCTCTGAATTCTGTTGAACGGCTGCTTCAGACCGCTGCGGCGCCAGCCACGATTTCCGAAAGCTCTTTCGTGATCGCAGCCTGACGGGTCTTGTTGTAGACCAGCTTGAGTTCACCGATGACACTGCCGGCGTTGTCTGTTGCCGCCTTCATGGCCACCATACGAGCAGACTGCTCGGAGGCCATGTTTTCTGCAACCGCCTGGTACACCTGTGCCTCTACGTAGCGCAGCAACAGCTCGTCAATAACGGCTGGCGCATCGGGCTCGTACACGTAATCCCAATCGCGACCACCTGCGTTGTCTTGCAGGTCACCGGTATTCAAGGGCAACAGCTGCTCAATCACCGACTCTTGCTTCATCGTGTTGATGAACTTGGTGTAGCAAAGATAGACCGCGTTCACGCGACCTTCGGTGTACGCATCCAGCAGCACCTTGACGGGGCCGATCAACTTGTCGAGGTGGGGCGTATCGCCCAAACCCGTCACGCTGGACACCACCTTGGCGTTGATCCTGTTGAGAAAACCCAAACCCTTGTTGCCAATGGCCACAGCCTCTGCACCCACGCCCTGCGCCTGCAGGTCTTTAAGGTGGTTGGTCACGGCACGCAACACGTTCGTGTTGAGACCGCCACACAAACCCTTGTCGGTGGTGACGACAACAAAACCAGCGGTCTTGGCGTCGTTGGTCCGCATGAACGCGTGCGTGTATTCCGGATTGGCCCGGCTCAGGTTGCCGGTGATCTGGCGCACTTTCTCGGCGTAAGGGCGGGCCGCACGCATGCGTTCCTGCGCCTTGCGCATTTTGGAGGCGGCGACCATCTCCATGGCTTTGGTGATCTTCTTGGTGTTTTCCACCGATTTGATCTTGCCGCGTATTTCCTTGCCTGCTGCCATTGCTGCTCCTTTATCGGGTCAATGGGCCGGTTCAGTACGTGCCGGTTTTCTTGAACTCGGCAATGGCGGCCGCCATCTGGGCTTCAGCGTCCTTGTCCATGGCCTTGTCGGACTCCAGCTTGGTCAGCAGAGCCACGTGCTTGTCTTTCAAGTGCGCATGCAGACCATTTTCGAAGGACAAGATTTTCTTGACTTCGATATCGTCCATGTAGCCTTTGTTCACGGCATACAGCGTAGCGGCCATCAGACCGATCGACTGGGGGCTGTACTGGGCCTGCTTGAGCAGTTCGGTCACGCGGGCACCGCGGTCGAGCTGCTTGCGGGTGGCTTCGTCCAGATCAGAAGCGAACTGCGCGAATGCAGCCAGTTCACGGTACTGTGCCAAGTCGGTACGGATACCGCCAGACAGGCTCTTGATCAGCTTGGTCTGGGCTGCGCCACCGACGCGGGACACCGAGATACCGGCGTTGATCGCAGGCCGGATACCGGCATTGAACAAGCTGGTTTCCAGGAAGATCTGACCGTCGGTGATCGAGATCACGTTGGTTGGAACGAAAGCGGACACGTCACCGGCTTGCGTTTCAATAATAGGCAATGCGGTCAGCGAACCGGTCTTGCCTTTGACTTCGCCTTTGGTGAACGCTTCGACGTAGTCGGCGTTGACACGGGCTGCACGTTCCAGCAGGCGGCTGTGGAGATAGAACACGTCGCCAGGGTAGGCTTCGCGGCCTGGTGGACGGCGCAACAGCAAGGAAACTTGACGGTAGGCCACGGCCTGTTTGGACAGGTCGTCGTACACGATCAAGGCGTCTTGACCACGGTCGCGGAAGTACTCGCCCATGGTGCAGCCAGAGTAGGCCGACAGGTACTGCA
>NZ_JAUSOO010000030.1 GCF_030656115.1 Hydrogenophaga sp. | reverse complement strand
CCCTCATGCGGTTGCGCTTCGCTTCGCTCGTCTTGGTCAACTTGCGGCGGGACTTGCACCCGCAGGAGTGCGCCCATGCTGGGCGCACATGAAAAAGCCGCTCTTCGGAGCGGCTTTTTGGCGATATCCAGGGCAACGAATGCCCCTGGCTTTACGCGCCCAGTTTTTCCTTGATACGTGCCGACTTGCCACTGCGCTCGCGCAGGTAGTACAACTTGGCACGGCGCACAGCACCACGGCGCTTGACTTCGATCTTGGCGATCAACGGGCTGTACAGCGGGAACGTGCGCTCCACGCCTTCACCGTTGGATATCTTGCGCACGATGAAGCTGGAATTCAGGCCACGGTTGCGGCGGGCAACGACCACGCCTTCGTAAGCCTGCAAACGCTTGCGGGTGCCTTCGACCACGTTCACGCTGACGATCACGGTGTCGCCAGGTGCAAACGCGGGAATGACTTTGTTCAAACGAGCAATTTCTTCTTGCTCAAGGGTCTGGATGAGGTTCATGGTTTCCTGATTTCACGATCATGCCCGCGCTGCACTAAAGGCCACGAATCCGGCAGGGGCCCTGTCCAGCGGGCACAAAGCTTGTACCGACTGCGGGCTGGCCCGGTCACGGCGGCCGGTCAGAGGATCGAAAAGCCTTGGATTATAGCCCGTCTGAATCGAGCTGAACTGTGTGAAGAAAGCGGTCATCGGCGGCAGACAAGGCACCCCGTTCACGCGCCTGGGCCAGCAGATCGGGGCGCAGGCGGGCCGTGAGCGACAGGCTTTGCTCACGGCGGTAACGCGCAATACGCTCGTGGTGACCACCCAGCAACACCTCAGGCACACCGACAGGCCCTTGGGGGCCTTGCCACGTTTCCGGGCGGGTGTGGTGCGGACTGTCCAGCAAACCATCCAGCGCAGGGTTGAAGCTGTCCTGCTGGTGGCTGCCCGCATCGTTCAACACCCCGGGCTGCAAGCGTGCCACGGCATCCAGCAGCGCCATGGCCGCAATTTCACCGCCCGACAACACAAAGTCACCCAGGCTGATCTGCACGTCCACACAAGCATCAATGAAACGCTGATCAATGCCTTCATAACGGCCACACACCAGCACCGCGCCTGCACTGTGTGACCACCGCTCCACAGCGGCATGGTCAAGCCGGTCGCCAATGGGGGAAAACAGCACCACGGGCGCCTGTGTTGTAGGGAGATCGGCACGCTCAGCACGCACCGCCTGCAGGCATTGCCACAGCGGCTCGGCCATCATGACCATACCGGGGCCGCCGCCAAACGGCCGGTCATCCACCCGGCGGTAATTGCCTTCGGCAAAATCGCGCGGATTCCACAAGCGCACATCGACCCATCCAGCCTCAAACGCACGGCGATTGATGCCACAGGTCAAAAACGGGGCAAACAGCTCTGGAAACAGGGTGATGACGTCGAATCGCATGGCGGGTATTGTCGTGCGCGCGTCTGGACACGCTGTAGCGCCAAACGAAAGAACCCTGGGGAGGGTATCAGCACCCACCACCACAGAACCGGGTACAGCCCAGATGGCGCCACTCCGGGAAGCAGCGCAGGGCCATCAAGGTCAGTAATCGATGCCCCAGTCCACCGTGATGCGGCGGGCGGACGTGTCCACACCATCCACATAGGCGGACACAAACGGAATCATGCGTTCGGCGGTGCGCTGGGCACCGTCGACCACTTCGGTGTATTCAAGCACCAGCACCGAATTGGGTCCGGTGGTCAGCAGGTCGCGCACGATGCCCAGGTGCACACCTTCACGGTTGACCACATCAAGACCAATGAGGTCAACCCAGTAGTACTCGCCTTCGGGCGTGGCCGGAAAGGCACTGCGAGGCACATAAATGCGCACACCCTTGAGGGCTTCGGCCGCATTGCGGTCGTCAATGCCATCAATGCGGGCCACCACACCATCGGCATGGACCTTGATCTCGGCAATCTGGACCGTGACACAGCCCGGAAACGCGGAAAAACCGCGCGCGAAGCGGGCTTCGGGCGGCTGCAAGAACCATTCGGTGGAGGCAAACAGCGCCTCGGTATCGGCACTGTGCGGCAGGATGTGAAGCCAGCCTTTGAGGCCCCACGCCTCCTGGAATCGGCCAAGCTCAATGGCATCAGCCGGCAGGGAAGACGCCTTGAAAGCGCCAGACGTGGGATAGCTCACGGGATTGCGCAGACCTGAAATCAGGCAGCGGCAACGGCAGCCGCAGGGGCCTTGGCAGCGTTTTGCTTGACCAGGCGGGCCACGGTGTCCGATGGCTCGGCGCCAACGCCGGTCCAGTAGGTCAGGCGGTCCAGAGCGATACGCAGGGGCTCTTCACCGCCACGGGCCAGGGGGTTGTAGAAACCGATACGCTCGATAAAGCGGCCATCGCGGCGGTTGCGCTTGTCAGCAACCACGATGTTGTAGAAAGGACGGGCTTTGGAGCCGCCGCGGGAGAGTCGAATGACGACCATGATTTATCCTTCGGGTGGAGAGGCACCACAATCAGCACCTCACCGGGTTTTCATCGGCTGAACTTCATCCGATTTGTCAACCCGTTTCATTGCAACGCTTGAGACACACGACTGACCACCCGGTCAGCGAAACGCCGCAAAACCCGCGATTATAGCCCCCTGTTGGCAGTCCGGCCAGCGACCCCACCGACTCAGCCACTTCGGCCTCTTGGCCACCCAACCTTTTGTTATCCATGCCCCTGATTCGCCCCAGCCGAGACGAAGACCTCGACGCCATCACCCGCATTTACGACCACCATGTGCTGCACGGTACCGGCACGTTTGAAACCACCCCACCCAGCACGGCCGACATGACAACCCGTCGCGCCGACGTGCTGGCCAAGGGCTTGCCCTGGCTGGTGGTGGAAGATGGCGGCCAAGTGCTGGGTTTTGCTTATGGCAACTGGTTCAAACCACGGCCGGCTTACCGTTTTTCTGTAGAAGACTCGATTTACATGGCGCCAGAAGCCGCCGGTAAAGGCTTGGGGCGCGCCCTGTTGGCCGAGCTGCTGGCGGCACTGGAGCGCGCCGGTGTGCGCAAGGTGATGGCGGTGATTGGCGATTCGGCCAACGCAGGGTCCATTGGTGTGCACCGCGCGCTGGGCTTCGAGCCTGCGGGCGTCATCACCTCGTGCGGCTGGAAGTTTGGCCGCTGGCTCGACATTGTGTTGATGCAAAAGCCCCTGGGCGCTGGCGACAGCACACCCCCCAAGGACCCCGCATGAGCGCCCGAGCCAAGAACAAGACGGTAGCCACCTGGCTGGCGGTGCTGGGGGGCAGCATGGGCTTGCACCGTTTTTATTTGCGCGGCCTGGGTGACTGGATCGGCTGGCTGCACCCCATGGCAGCGGGTCTGGGCTGGTGGGGCATGAACCGGGTGCAAGCCTTGGGACAGGACGACAAACTGGCCTGGGTACTGATCCCGTTTCTGGGCACCAGTGTGGCCGCAGGCTGCCTGGCGGGCATTGTCTACGCGCTCAGCGACCGCACCAAGTGGAACCGCTGGTTCAACCCCGGCAGCGATGACGAGGCCAGCGCCGGCGCCACCAACTGGCTGACCATTGGCGCACTGGTGCTGGGGCTGCTGCTGGGCACGGTGTCGTTCATGGGCAGCCTGGCCTATGGCATTCAGCACTATTTTGAATACCAGATCGAAGAAGCCCGCAAGATCAGCCAATAGCGCATGGTCCGTGGCCGCCTTCAGGAAAGGTCAGCCCACCCACGACATCAGCAGCATGACCAGGCTCAGCGTGAGCAGTGCAGCCACGGTGGACAGCCCCATGCTGGTGGTGGTGAGTTCTTGGGCCACTTCGTAGCGCTGAGCAAATAAAAACACGTTGGCGCCCATGGGCAATGCGGCGGCCACCACCATCACGGTCAGCGGCAGCCCAGTGATGCCCGACGCCCAGGCAGACAAGCCCACGAGGAGCGGCAGCGCCAGGTTTTTGGATGCGGTGATCCACAGCGCTTGTCGCAAGTGACCGCCCAGTGAGGTGCTGGCCAGCGTGACACCAACCATCACCAGCGAGAGTGGACCAAACGCGTTGCCCAACAACTGCAAAGGCTTGTCCACCACCGCAGGCAGCGCCCAGCCTGTCTGCGCAAACAGCAGGCCACTCAGGATGGGCAGCGGAATGGGGTGAATCAGTGCACCTTTGAAGGCCGACCACGCGGTCTGCAGCACGTGGGGCGCCCGCTCACCGCCCGCCCGCGCCTCACGCGCCACCGCCAACTCCAGCACCACGGAACCCACTGTGAGCAAAATCAGTGCGTGCACCGATACCAGCGTCAGCAGCGTCACCAAGCCGGCCTTGCCGTAGGCCAGCTCCACCAGGGTGATGCCGATCATGACCATGTTGGAAAACACGCCCCCCAGTGCCATCACCACGCTGGTACGGTTGAAACCTCGCCAGGCGATGGACACGCCCAACAGAGTCAGCGCAGCCGGGAAGTAAGCGGCCACAGGTCGCAGGTCCAGCGTTTGCACATGCACCGCACTCATGGTGCGAAACAGCAGGGCCGGAATCAGCAGCAGAAACACCAGGTTGGACAGGTCTTTGACGGCGGCTTCGCGTATCCAGTGCAAGCGCCCAGCCAGATAGCCTAGGGCAATCAGCAAAAAAACAGGGGTGAGGGAGACGATAACGGGGTGGTTGGAGAGAGTCACCCGCCGATGGTATCGCCCACACGGGCTGTGGGCTGTCGCACAAAAAAAGACTTGCGCAAGAGGATGCGGATCGACCTCACTTCACACCCACGCCGTCGGTGATGCGGTAGTAGAGCCCATAGGGGTCGTTTTGCAGAACGTGAAATTGACCCTCCACCACCACCGCACCGAGGCTGTATTTCACCGGTTCCTTGGTGTGCACCTCGACCATGCTTTCGGGTCCACCGGGTATGCAAAAGGAGCAGGTCAGCGGCACCGAAGAGAGCAGGAAATGGCGTTGTTGCTCGCCCACCTGCAGTGGCATCATGAAGCCCTGCACGCGAATCGTTTTCTGATGAAGTGCGGTCACCGCCTTGGGGTAGACCGGCACCATGCGCCGGTCTTCAACGCGGGTGGTCACGCTGGTGAGCTGCGACCAAGCGACCACGTCGGTGCGCTGCGGAAGCGGAGCGAACGGGCTCAGCGGGCTGTGCACCCCGGCGCCCTGCCCGTGCGGCACCGCAGCAGCCGCGGGCGAAGCTGCAGGACTCGATTTGGACGGCGATGGCGTGCCCAGCGGCGACGAGAGCACTTGGGCCTGGACAGGCGCCGCCCCCAGCAACAGCACTGCAAGCCACGCCCCTGGGCAACGAAAAAAATGTTTCATACCAGCGGACTCATGGGATGGTTGGTGCGGGCGGCGGGGGCATCGCCCCCCAAACGGAACCGCAGAAGTGCGCTCAATGCGCGTGCTTCATGCCGCAATATTTGCCAATGGCCAGACCCTTGCACGCGACCTGAAGTTCCTTCAGGCACATGTCTTCGCTCTTGGCCGACTCCAGGCATTTCGCTGCATTCTCATGGGCTGTGGCCATGGCTCGGTGACGCGCAGCATCTTCCTTGCGCTCTTTGTCGGAATGCTGGGCCAGCGCCGCGGTACTCAGCAGGGCTGCAGCAGCAAAAAACATCGCATATTTCTTCATGGTCATCACCTCGAATTCAACAGTTGCATTACATCCAAACGGTAGGCGCTGAGCGCGGGCAAGCCCGCCGCCAACAGCGCCACCCCCAACGCCAGCACGGGCACCCACACCTCGGTGCGCACCCATTGCCAGCCTGTGATGGCAAGCGACTGCTCGGCCATCAACAGGTCACCCAGCAGCGCCACCAAGCCGTGCGCAGCCAGCAGGCCCAGCACGCAGGCCAACACGGCCAGCCACAGGGCTTCACACAGCAGCAGCGTGCCCACCTTCAGCGGTGAAGCGCCCAGCATGCGCAGCATGGCCAGGTCGCCCCGGCGCTCACGCACTGCGCTCCACAGCGCAATGAAAACCGACAGCGCCGCCACGGCCAGCAACACCGCGCCCAACCCCTGAAACACCCGCGTGCCCACGCCAACCATGCTCAGCAGACGCGTGATCTCCACCGCCGGCGCGGCCGCCTGCATGGCGGTGCTGTCGTTGATGAAGCGCGGAAAACTCACCGCCGCCAGCGGCGTGCGGTAAGTGATGAGTGCCAACGTGACTTCGCGGTCGGCGGCCAGCGCGGCGCGGTCTTCTTCGTCCATGTCTTCGGTGGCGTGCATGTCGTCATGCACTTTCCACACCGACTCGGTGGCAGTGAGCACCAGCCGGTCAAGCACACAGCCACACGGCTCCAGCACCCCGGTGATGGTGTACGCGGCTTCGGCGTGAACAGCACCACCTGTGCCCAGGCCGTGGGCACCCACAAAAGCTTGCCCCAGCCGCAGGCCGGTGCGCGCAGCCACCTGTGTGCCCAGCACGGCTTGCATGGGCGCCTGCCACAGCGCCCCTTGCGCGAATCGGGCACCGTAATGGGCTGGGTAGGCCTCTGTGGTGCCCACAATGCGAAAACCTTCCAGGTTGTCGCCCAGACTCAGCGGGATCAGTTGGGCCACTTGCGGATGCTGCTGCAGTTGCTGCACATCGGCCAGCGCAATGTTGCCTGGCGGTACATCCAGATGAAACACACCCGCCAAAATGAGCTGCATGGGGCTGCCTTTGGCACCCACCACCAGGTCAATGCCGGCCAGGTCGCGTTCGAAGGCTCGGTCCACCTGGTCGCGTGCGATCAGCACGAAGGCCATGGACGCCAGCCCCAGCGCCAGCAGCAGCAGGTTGAGCACCGTGGCCATCGGCCGCGACCACAGGTAGCGCCACGACAGCGTGAACACATTCATACGGTGACCTCACGTGCGGTGGCGTCAAACGCGAGCACCTGGGCCTGCGGCAGCGCCTGCAGCACCCGCGCATCGTGCGTGGCCACCACCAGCGTGGCGCCACAGGCCTGGGCACTGCGCTGCAAACGCTGCAAGGCGGTGGCGCAGGCGTCGTCGTCCAGGCTGGCAGTGGGTTCGTCGGCCAGCACCACGCGCGGGCGCAGCAGCAACGCGCGGGCCAGGGCCACGCGCTGGGCCTGCCCGCCTGACAGATGGACGGGTTTGCGGGTGGCCAAGTCGCCCACGCCCAAGGCCGCCAAACCCTGCGCGATGGCGGTGTTGTCCACCGGCAGACCGGCAGCGAAAAACGCCAGCGCCAGGTTGTCGGCCACCGTGAGGGCTTCGCTCAGATGCAGCTTTTGCGGCAAAAACCCCACCGTGCGCGCGCGCCAGTCGTCGCGGGCGCTGCGGCTCAGCATAGCCACATCCTGGTCAGCCACCTGCAGCACACCCGCAGTGGGTGTGAGCAAGCCCGCCGCCAGTGCGAGCCAGGTGGACTTGCCGCTGCCCGATGGCCCGCGCAGCAGCACCGTGCCGCCCTGCTCCACCGCGACATCGTGGAACCGCAGCACCTGCCCACCGGCGTAGGCAAAAGCCACCCCTTGCGCCTGAATCACGCCAGCGGCTCCTGGTTGCCGTTTGGTGCAGCCGGTATGCAACCAGCGCAGGTGCCATGAATCGACAGGTCCACGCGCTGGCCCTGGTGGCCCAGGCTGGCCAGAGTGCGAAACAGGTCGGTGGCCACGGCACGGGTCGGCTCACTGGCTTCGGTCAATCGAAACTGGCGGTGGCAAGCGTCACATTCAAACCGGGGCACCACACCGTCCTGAGGCGCGTCGGCCAGGCTGAAGCGCCAGGTGCGGGCGCCATCGTCGGCATGGCGCTGCAGCACGCCGCAGGCCGCCAGGCGGTCCAGCAGGCGGTAGAGCGTGACGCGGTTGATATCCAGCCCGCGCGCTGTCAGTGACTGCTGCGCCTGGGCGTGGGTGATGGAGCCTTGCGGGTTGGCCAGGAACAAACCCAGCACGGCGCGGGTAGCCAGCGTGCGGCGCAGGCCAGCCTGTTCCAGCAGCACCTGCATCTCGGCAGGCACCGCCGCAGGTTCTTTCGACGCACGTTCGATCATGGTACAGGTCTCCAATAACGCAACTTGGTTGCGTTATGATGCAGCGTTATTGCAATTCAGTTGCAACATCTTACCCGCACTCCGCCATGAACCGCCACCCCACCCGACACGACTCACACCGTCAAGCGGCCACCCGGCAACGCGCCGGCAAAAGATCCCTATTGCAGCACTCGGCGCTGCTGCGTGGCCTGTGGGCACTGGCGCTGTGCGGCGCATTGGCCACTGTACTGGTTTGGGCCACACGGCCCATGGCCTGAAGGTGCACCTTGACAATGACCACGAGCAAGCCCGCCCAGCGACCCACTATTGAGCTGGACAACCTCACACTGGGCTACGAGCGGCACCCAGCCGTGCACCACCTGAGCCTGACCATCGCGCCCGGCTCGTTGGTGGCGCTGGTAGGCCCCAACGGCGCGGGCAAGTCCACCCTCATCAAGGCCTTGGCCGGCCAGTTACGCCCCATCAGCGGGCAGCTGCGGGGGCTGGCCTCGCAACGCATTGCATGGCTGCCGCAACACACCGAGCTGGACCGCAGCTTTCCCATTCCGGTGCGCGACATGGTGGCCATGGGTTTGTGGCACCAAGTGGGCGCGCTGCGCCGCTTCAGCGCCCAACACCGCCAACAATGCGACGCCGCGCTGGCCGCCGTGGGCCTGACCGGCTTTGAAGAACGCAGCCTGGACACGCTCTCGGGCGGCCAATTGCAGCGCGCCCTGTTTGCCCGCCTGATTCTGCAAGACGCGCCGGTGGTGCTGCTGGACGAGCCCTTTGCCGCCGTGGACAACCGCACCACCGACGACCTGCTGGCCCTGCTGCACCGCTGGCACGCGCAGGGCAAAACCGTGGTGGCCGTGCTGCACGACCTGGCCCAGGTGCGGGCGCACTTTCCACTCGCGCTGCTGCTGGCACGCGAGCGCGTGGCCTGGGGGCCCACAGAGAGCGTACTCACCAGCGCCCACTGGGCGCAAGCCCAGCGTATGCAGGAGCCGTTTGACGACGACGCGCCGCTGTGCAAGGCCGAAGCCGCAGCCCAGCCGCCAGCGCCGCTGCATCCACCCGACCACCAAGACGCTCATCGGCACCAGCCAGCACACGCACAAGCCCCCACCAACACCCCAGAAAAGGCCAGCCCATGAGCAGCACCCCTTGGTGGCCCGCGCTGGACGCCTGGATCGCAACCAGCACGATCTTCGGCCCTTTCGCTGAATTCGGCTTCATGCGCCGCGCGCTCGTGGGCTGTGTGGCGCTGTCGCTCAGCGCCGCGCCTGTGGGCGTTTTTTTGATGTTGCGCCGCATGAGCCTGACCGGCGACGCCATGGCCCACGCCATCTTGCCCGGCGCGGCCATTGGCTACCTGGTGGCGGGTTTGTCGCTCACCGCCATGACCATCGGCGGCATCGTGGCCGGGCTCACGGTGGCGGTGGGTTCGGGCCTGGTGGCGCGCAACACCGTGCTGCGCGAAGACGCCAGCCTGGCCGCGTTTTACCTGCTCTCGCTCGCGCTGGGTGTGCTCATCGTCTCGGTGCGCGGCAACAGTGTGGACCTGCTGCATGTGCTGTTTGGCACCGTGCTGGCGCTGGACGACGCCGCGCTGGCCCTGCTGGGCGGCATCTCGGCGGTCACGCTGGTGTCGCTCGCGCTGCTGTACCGCCCGCTGGTGCTGGAATGTCTGGACCCCGGCTTTCTGCGCAGCGTCAGCCGCTGGAGCCCGGTGGCGCATTACGGCTTTCTGGGCCTGCTGGTCATCAACCTCGTGGCGGGTTTTCATGCGCTGGGCACGCTCATGGCCGTGGGCATCATGGTGCTGCCCGCCGCCACTGCGCGTTTTTGGGTGCGCCGCATGGGGCCGCTGCTGGTGACCGCCACCGCGCTCGCGCTGCTCGCGTGCTTCGCAGGCCTGCTGCTGTCGTACCACGCCGACTGGCCCACCAGCCCGGTCATCGTGCTCTGCCTGGGCGTGCTGTACCTCGGCTCCTTGCTGCTCGCGCCCCACGGTCTGCTGCGCCACCAACGGCCTGCGACCACCCACCTGCGCGGCTGATGCGCAGGGACAGGCCATTCCCGCATTTCGCTCCTTCCCGTTAGACCATTGAAAGACATTGCATGACCAGCACCCACCACCCATCATCCGCACGCCGCCACACTTCACTCGCCACCCTGGCATTGGCGCTGGGCGCAGTTAGCCCATTCAGCTGGGCACAAACCCCCATCCAGGCCGTGGCCAGCTTCAGCATTCTGGGCGACCTGGTGCGCCAAGTGGGTGGTGATCGCGTGTCTGTCAACGTGCTGGTAGGCCCGGGCAGCGACGCCCATGTGTTCCAGCCCACACCCACGCAAGCCCGCCAAGTCAGCCAGGCGCAAGTGGTTTTCTCCAATGGCCTGGGCTTTGAAGGCTGGATGAGCCGCCTGCTCAAAACCGCCAACTACCGCGGCCAGCAGGTGGTGGTAAGCCAGGGCATCAAGCCACTCAAAGGCGCCAACCACGGCCACCACAAAGGGCACGACCACGGCCACGGCGCACCCGACCCGCACGCCTGGCAAAGCGTGCCCAACGTGTTGATTTATGTGGGCAACATCGCCAAAGGTCTGTGTGCCGCCGACGCAGCCGGCTGCGACACCTACCAGCGCAACGCCGCTGCCTACACCACCCAACTCAAAACGCTGGACACGGACATCACCACCGCCTGGGCCACCATCCCTGCGGCACAACGCAAGGTCATCACCTCGCACGATGCGTTTGGTTATTACGCCCAAGCCTACAGCGTGAATTTTTTGGCCCCACAGGGTGTGAGCACCGAGAGTGAGGCCTCGGCCAAAGGCGTGGCGCAACTGGTGCGGCAGATCAAAAAAGAAAACATCAAAGCGCTGTTTGTCGAAAGCATTGCCGACCCGCGCCTGATTGAGCAGATCGGTCGCGAGACCGGCGCCAACCCGTCGGGCGCGCTGTATTCCGACTCGCTGTCTGCCACCGACGGCCCCTCCGCCAGCTACATCGCCATGATGCGCTTCAACACCACGGCCTTGACGCAGGCGGTGCGGGGCCAGTGAGGGGAACACCATGGGATTCACCGCACCGCAAAAGGCCGACACCCGCCTGCCCGTGACCGTGCTCTCGGGCTTTCTGGGCGCCGGCAAAACCACCCTCTGAACCACGTGCTGGCCAACCGCGAAGGGCTGCGTGGCGGTCATCGTCAACGACATGAGCGAGGTCAACATCGATGCCTCGCTGGGCGAGCGCAGCGCTGAGAACGCCGGCGCGGCGATCTCGCGCACCTGCGCCTGGTTGCCCATGCACAGCGAGCAGCCGGGCATCTCAGCCCCGGCACCGGCGGCGCCGAAGCTGGCGTAGTGGCCTTCCTTGATCAACTCGCTCTCATCCATCTGGGTGGGCGGTGCCACCCAGAGCTTGACGGGGATGTCGCGGCTGCCGCCGCGCAGCTTGGCCGCTGCGCGGAAGTGGCGGATGTTGGTCATGCAGCTGCCGATGAAGGCTTCGTCGATCTTGGTGCCGGCCACTTTGCTCAAGGTCTTGGCGTCCTGCGGATCGTTCGGGCAACTGCATGAACGCGCACCGGTGGTGAATCATCTCGCCGCGGATACGTGGTGAAGCGTTGCAGACCCCATCCCAGGCGCCGGGACGCAGCTTGCACACCGGCGCCCTGAGCACCGGCGCTTTTCGGCGAAGGGGCACCTGTGTAGCATGGCACCCTGATATCAACCAAGGCACCCTGATGTCCTACATGCTTCTGATCCACGAACCCGTCGGCCAGCGCGCCACCCGCACCGAAGCCGAGGGCCGCGCGGCCTATGCCGCCATGGTCGCTTTTGGCCAGGGGCTGTCGGCCCAGGGCAAGCTCAAGGCGGTCGAGTCGCTGGCGGGGCTGGACGCGGCCGTGCGCGTCAGCCACGCGGACGGACAGTCGAAAACCCTGGACGGTCCGTTCGCCGAGGCCAAGGAGATGATCGGCGGCTTCTTTCTGTTGCAAAACGTGGACCGCGAGGAAGCCATCGCCATCGCCCAGCGCTGCCCCGCCGCACAGTGGTGCACCGTCGAAGTGCGCCCGCTCGCGCCCTGTTTCGACGGGCATCTGGCCTGACCCGGGTTTTCCCCTAAACCGGGCGTGTCGAAAACCGGCAGGCTGCTTCGTCGTGAGGTTGAAGCCAAGAAGGAGCCCAGCCATGCCCACCCTGCATTTCGACATCCACATTGCCGCGCCGCGCGAACACGCCTGGCGCTCCACCCTCTACTCGCCCACCTACGAGCGCTGGACCGCGGTGTTCAGCGAAGGCTCGCGCTACGAGGGCAGCTGGGATGCCGGAACGCCGATCCGCTTCCTGGGCCCCAACGGCGACGGCATGCTCTCCGAGATCGCCGAACACCGGCCGGCCGAGTTTGTCTCGATCCGCCACCTCGGCATGATCCACAACGGCGTGGAAGACACCACCAGCGAAGCCGTGCGCGCCTGGACCCCGTGCCATGAAAACTACACGTTCAGCGACGAAGCCGGTGGCACCCGCGTGCGGGTGGACGTTGACGTGTTCGGCACCTGCGAGGACTGGATGAACCAGACCTGGCCCCAGGCGCTGCAGGCCCTCAAGACGATCTGTGAAACCCCCACCTGAGGAAACACCCATGACCACCACCACCGTGCCCATGTGCGCCGTCGTGCACTTCGAAATGCCCTACAAAGACCGCGAGCGCGCGGCCCGCTTCTACGCCGCCGCCTTCGGCTGGACCCACCAGATGCTGGGCCCCGAGATGGGCAACTACCTGCTGGTCAACACCGCGCTGCCCGGCGCCCGCCCGCCCATGCCGCCCGAGGCAGCGCTCGGCTCCATCAACGGGGGCCTGTTTCCCTTCAATGGCGACGGGCCGATGCAACACCCTTCGGTGGTGATCGGCGTTGAAGACATCCAGGCCGCGATGCAGCGCGTGCGCGGTGCGGGCGGCCAGGTGATCGGCGAGCCGATGGCGATTCCCGGTGTCGGCTCGTATGTTGTGTTCCGCGATACCGAAGGCAACCACAACAGCATGATGCAACCCGACATGGAACCACCGGCCTGCAAGACCTGACCACCCCTGCCGCGCTGCGCGCGACCCCCTCAAGGGGGCAACACCTGCGGCCCGGCAAAGCCGGTTCCGCGGTGTTCCCGGCGGGGGCGACACCCAACTCGGCAATCTGGAGACCCCCATGCGATTCATGATCATCGTCAAGTCCTGCCCCGAGTTCGAAGCCGAGCTCACGCCCGAAGCCCCGGAAGAGCTCATGGCCGAGATGGCCGCCTACCACGAAGAACTGGCGCGCGCGGGCGTGCTGCTCGACGGCAGTGGCCTGCACCCCAGCCGCACCGGCTGGCGCATCCACTACGGCGCTTCCGGGCAGCGCCTCGTGGACGGACCCTTCGCCGAGGCCAAGGAGCTGATCGCGGGCTACACCCTGATCCAGGTGCGCTCGCGCGAAGAGGCCCTGGAGTGGAGCCGCCGCTTTCCCAACCCCGCGGGCCAGGGCAAAGAAGCCGTGATCGAGTTGCGCCAGCTCATCGAGCTCGACGAGTTCCCGCCCAGCGAGGCGCTGGACAAGTTCAAGCAGATGGAAGCGAACCAGAAAGCCTGATCACCGCCCATCCCATCCGTCAACCCCCAGCAAGGAGAGACCACGATGTTCCGCCAGATTTTCGTCAACCTGTCCATCAAAGACATGGCCCGTTCGCAGGCCTTCTTCAAGGCCCTGGACCTCGGCTTCAACCCGCGCTTCACCAACGAGCAGGGCGCCTGCCTGGAAATCGGCGACAACTTCTACGCCATGCTGCTGGTTGAGCCCTTCTTCCAGGGCTTCACCCAAAAGCCCATCGGCGACGCACACCAGGCCACCGAGGTCATCCTGGCGCTGTCCGTCGACAGCCGGGCCGAGGTCGAGGCCGTGATCGCCAAGGCCGTGGCCGCCGGTGCGACCACACCCAACGAACCCAAGGACTTTGGCTTCATGTTCCAGCACGGCTTTGCCGATCTCGACGGCCACCAGTGGGAGGTGTTCTGGATGGACGAAGCCGCCGCCCCCGCGCAGATGTGAGTGCCCATGGACCTCCCGCCAGCGGGAGAGGTCCGGGGTGAGGACTGCATTTGCATTCCGCCGTCCACGACACCATTGCCGCCGTCTGGCGCATCGAGTCTGCCCGCATCGTGGCGGCGGTGGCGCGGCGCGTGCGCGACCTCGGCGTGGCCGAAGAGCTGGCGCAAGACGCGCTGGTGACCGCGCTGGAACACTGGCCGAAAGACGGCGTGCCACACAACCCCGGCGCCTGGCTAATGACCACCGCCCTGCACCGCGCGCTCGACCACCTGCGCCACCGCCAGATGGCCGACGCGCGGCACCTCGACATCGCCAAAGACCTGGAAGCGCAGGAGGCCCATGTGGTGCCCGACTTCGTGGACGCGCTCGACGCCGCCCGGCAAGACGACATCGGAGACGACCTGCTGCGCCTCATCTTCACCGCCTGCCACCCGGTGCTTGGCACCGACGCGCGCGTGGCGCTCACGCTCAAGCTGCTCGGTGGCCTCACCACGCACGAAATCGCCCGCGCCTTCCTCGTGCCCGAGGCCTCCATCGCGCAGCGCATCGTGCGCGCCAAGCGCTCGCTGGCCGCCGCACAGGTGCCGTTCGAAGTGCCGCGCGCCGGGCAGCTCGCCGAGCGCCTGGGCTCGGTGCTCGAAGTGGTCTATCTCGTGTTCAACGAGGGCTACACCGCCACCAGCGGCGGCGACTGGATGCGCCCCGAGCTCTGCAACGAGGCGCTGCGCCTGGGCCGCATGCTCACCGAGCTGGCGCCCGATCAGGCCGAGGTGCATGGCCTCGTGGCCTTGATGGAAATCCAGGCCTCGCGCACGGCAGCGCGCACCGACCGCGAAGGCAGGCCGGTGCTGCTCAACCAGCAGAACCGCGCCCGCTGGGACCACCTGCTCATCCGCCGCGGCCTGGCTGCTTTGGCGCGCGCCGAGGCGCTGAACCAGCCGCCGGGCAGCTACCGCCTGCAAGCGCAGATCGCGGCTTGCCACGCCCGCGCACCCAGCGCCGACGCCACCGACTGGCACCGCATCGCCGCACTGTACGCCCAGCTCATGCGCGTGGCGCCCTCGCCCGTGGTCGAGCTCAACCAGGCTGTCGCCGTCGGCATGGCCGAAGGCCCCGCCGCCGGTCTCGCCATCGTCGAGACGCTGCAGCAAGACAAAGCCCTGCAGCGCTACCCCTGGCTGCAGGCGGTGCGCGGCGATCTGCTGGAGAAGCTCGGGCGCGCAGAAGAAGCCCGTGCCGCCTTCGCGCAAGCCGCCGAGCTGTCAGAGAACCAGCGTGAAAAAGAGCTGCTGGCGCGGCGCGCCCAGAGCGCCACCTGAACCACCCCACCGCAGGAGCCCAGGCCATGGAGGGACAGACAATCCAACCCCATGAAGGCATGGCACGCCTCAGGTGTGGTTCAGCAGACACGATCCTCGAAAGCGCGCAGGATGCGAGCAACGCAAGCCGGCCTGTGTTGCCTGTATCCCCGTTCGTCACAGCCCGATCGGCATAGGGGCCTCCATCATAGGAGGCACCCCTGCCACACCACCCGGCATGCGGGTCCGCACCGGGCGGTTCGAGAGTTTGAGGTCAGGACAATCTTGGCAACCCCAGTCCATCAAAGTACGCAATAGTCAGCACGCTGTTGAGCAACTTGGCACGTTTCGCCACCAGCGGTGGCAGTTGCCCGCCACCTGTTTGGCTACATCCTCGTTGGCCCCCAGCGCCTTGAGTTCCCGGTAGATCGTCTTTGGCCGTTTCCAGTGCCTGAGCTGGGTCGCCCTGAGCCGGTGGCGCAGCCACTCATCCAGCCTTCGCCAGACCTTGGGCGTTTGCGCCATCCCGAAGTAAGCCTTCCAGCCCAGCAGGTAGGGCCGCAGTTTATCCACCCCCTGCGCCATGCTGCGCCCGCCCGAGCGGCGTGTGAGTTGCCGAATACGTGCCTTGAAGTTGTCCAGCGCCTTGTGGGCCACCGCACATTTGACCTCCCGGCCCTTGGCCACCCACAGTTCATAGCCCAGGAACTTGCGCCCAAAGGCACTGGCCACCGCACTCTTGGCTTCGTTGATTTGAAGCTTCAAGCCCGTGTACAGCCTGCGCAGGTACGCCATCACCCGCTCGCCAGCCTTCTGGCTGCCCACGTAGACATTGCAGTCATCGGCGTAGCGTGCGAAGCTGTAGCCTCGCACCTCCAGCGCCTTGTCCACCTCGTCCAGCAGCACGTTGGCCAGCAGTGGGCTCAATGGTCCGCCCTGCGGCGTACCCAGATGGCGATCGACCACCACCCCGCCATCCATGATCCCAGCGTTCAGATACGCCCGGATCAGCCGGATCACTCCTGTCTCCTATCTTGGTTGCACGGCTCTGTGCCGCTACAGCATGTAGTAGACTTCATCGAACTCTCATTTCGGTAAATCCGATGGAAAATTTCTGTGGGGTGACTTACGTCTCACAATACCTTTGCCGTAAATAGTCAATGACAAAGAAGAACGAAGCATGCAGGGAGTGCATCAAGACAATGTTGCCCATTCGGAAGAACACGTAGAGACACAAGCCGCGCTGTGGCTCCTGGCGAGCCTGGCCGGTCTCTATCGCCAGCCCTTCGATGCGGAGCTGGTGATCAAGCGTTTTCCGCCGCCGATCAATCTGCCCACGCTGATCGAGGCCTTGGGCGCGCTCGGCCTCAAGGCCGGGCTGGTGCCTTGGCCCGAAGCGGGGCTGTCGCCCTTGCCGCTGCCTGCCGTGGCGCTGCTGTTTGCCCCAAGTGCTGAAACCACGCAGACGGCTTCTCCTGAAGCGGACAGTGCCGCCTCACCCCAGCCACCATCCAGCACCCCGCTCACCCCGGCGCTGATCGTCCAGCGCGGCGACGACACTCTGGCCTGGGTCAAGCCCGGCCAGTCGGCGCCGGAAAACGTGGCGCTCGACATCGCCCGCGCCCAAGCCGCGCCGGTTCTGCTGCTGGTGGCGCAGGCCGACCCACCGGTGTCGGAGTCCGTCAGCCGCAACGCAGCGCCCGAATCTCAGAAAAAGCCCTTCGGCTTTTCTTGGTTTGTGCCCGAGCTGCTGCGCCACAAACGCATCTGGCGCGACGTGCTCTTGGCGAGCCTTGCCATCCAGTTGGTCGGCCTGGCCACGCCGCTTTTTACCCAGGTCATCATCGACAAGGTCATTGCCCACCATTCTGAGAGCACACTCATCGTGCTCGGCGTGGCTCTGGTGGTGTTCATGTTCTTCACCAGCGGCATGAGCTGGCTGCGCCAGTACCTGGTGCTGCACACCGGCAGCCGCATCGACGCCGTGCTGGGCGAGAAGGTGATGCGCCACCTGTTGCACCTGCCCCTGCCGTACTTCGAGGCCCGGCCCACCGGCACCTTGGTCGCCCGCCTGCACGGCGTGGAGCAATTGCGCGAATTCGTCTCGGGCGCCGCCGTGACCCTGGTGCTCGACCTGCCTTTCCTGTTCATCTTCCTCGCGGTGATGTTCGCCTACAGCTGGCAGCTCACCCTGATCGTGCTGGGCATCCTCGCGCTCATCGTGATCGCCAGCCTGATCATGGTGCCCATCTTCCGTGCGCGGCTGGACAAACAGTTCCTGCTCGGCGCGCGTAATCAGGCCTTCCTCACCGAATACCTGGCCGGCATGGCGACGGTGAAGTCCTTGCAACTGGAGCCGGACGTCAACAAACGCTACGGCAACTATCTGGCCCAATACCTCTCGGCGGGGTTTGCCACCCGGCAGGTCAGCAACACCTATCAGGTGGTCGCCTCCGGGCTGGAGCAGGTCATGACGCTCTCCATCCTCATCGTCGGTGCCTGGTACGTGATGCAGCCCGAAGCCGGCATGACCGTGGGCATGCTGGTGGCCTTCCAGATGTTCGCCAGCCGCATGAGCCAGCCGGTGATGCGCATTGTTGGCCTGTGGCAGGAGTTCCAGCAGGCCAGCGTGGCGGTCAAGCGCCTGGGCGACATTCTGGACATGCCGCAGGAGCCCTTCACCCTCACCCCGCAACGTTCGGCGGGCGGTGAGGGCCGCATCGACATCCGCGATGTGGGCTTCCGCTATTCCGACCAACACCCCTGGCTCTACCGCCACCTGAACCTGGCCATTGCCACCGGCAAGCTCACCGTGCTGATGGGCCCCAGTGGTTGCGGCAAGAGCACGCTGGCCAAACTGATGCAGGGCTTCTACTGGCCGCAGGAAGGGCAGATCACGCTGGACGGGCGCGACATTCGCCAACTGGCGGCCAACGAACTCAGGGCCACCTTTGGCGTGGTGCCGCAGGAGACGGTGCTGTTCTCTGGCACGGTGTACGACAACCTGGTCATGGCCCACCCGCACGCGGGCTTCGAGGACGTGATCGCCGCCTGCAAGGCAGCGGAAATCCATGAGGTGATCGAGCAACTGCCGCAGGGCTACCAGACCGAGATTGGCGAGCGAGGAACGGGGCTATCGGGCGGGCAGAGACAGCGCGTTGCGATCGCTCGCGCCCTGCTCAAGCGGCCCAAGGTGCTGATCTTCGACGAGGCGATTTCCAATCTGGATCAACAGACTGCCGAGCACTTCGCGCAGACCATCAACCGGCTCAAGGGCAAGGTGACGATGATCTTCATCACGCATCAGGTGCCGAAGGGCTTGCAGGTGGATGAGGTGGTGAATATGGGGCAGCATGCCATGCACATGGGTTTGGTGAAGGAAGACAAATGAAGCAGTTGAGCAAAGATCAGTGGCGAAAAATTCATGGGATCAGACCACCAAAAGATCCAGCCGATACAAATGTTATTGGTCGGCGATCAATTCACGAAGCAATCGTGAACTGGCAGATCAAGTGGCTGACTCGACTACATCTGATCTTCGCGCCTCTGGCGTTTGCCATCGTGCTTTTGCCGAAATTCAACAAGGCCTGGTATGAGGTTATTTCCTCTGTTCCGATTGTTTCGTGGATTCACAGAGAGTTTTCCGGTTTGACTGGCACGCTGTATTTATGCCTCGCTGTCGGCCTGTTTTTTTACTTCTACTCGGCCAGCAAAATTGACGGGGAAAATTACTCGGAATATGGCTACCCCATCAATCTTAGTCACGTTGGATCTTCTCAGGACATCAAACAGGGCGAGCTTTACCCAAGAACGAAATTGGAAGAGAGGGTGTTCTTGGCTGATCGTGCAGCCGGACTCTGGTTGGCGATATTCATGTGGTTTGTTCTGTTTGGCGGAATTTCCGTTCTATTTTCCATGAAAGGAGGTTGAAATGAGCTTTTGTGCAATCCCAAAAACGTTAGGTGCGCTGGGCACCGCAGGAGAACTGGCGGCTGCAACTGCCGGCGCCAATTCGGCTTACAACGCAGGCCTTGGACAATCAAACAATGTAGGCGCAATGGCGGCTGCCGTGGTTGCCGGCACTGCAACGGCCATGCAAATAAAGGAGTCCCCCGCTTTCCTGCGGGGTCTCGGAATGGGGCTTGCGCCAGCAGCAGCAGCAGCCCAGGCATCTTTGAACTTGGCCGCACTACAAAATGCAACAACGCCTGCTGATAGGTTTGCTGCTGGACTGGGTGTCCTTGCGGGCGTGACTGGAACAATCGCTGGCCTCCTCCCTCCATCGCCCGCCAAAGTAGCTTTGACAGCTGCATCCATTGCTGCCTCAGCTGCACAAGCACTCGTTGAGGCGCGGGAGCGACTCAGCCAAGCAGAGATTGACGCGCTGGATCAGGCCACGCAGACGTTCAACGGTTTTTTCTACAATCAACCTGGCACGTGTGTTATCGAGAAGGTCAAGAAAAAAGCCCAAATCGCCTCCACCTATCCCTCCCCCATCATCCTAGACTTGGACGGTGACGGCGTCATTGGCACCGTGGGCCTGGGGGCGGGCGTGTATTTCGACCACGCCGCCGACGGCTTTGCCGAGCGCACCGGCTGGGTGGCCCCCGGTGACGGCCTGCTGGTGTGGGACCGCAACGCCAACGGCACCATCGACTCGGGCCGCGAACTCTTTGGCTCCGAAACCCCGCTGCACTTAGCCTGGAAGGCCGTCAACGGCTTCGAAGCCCTGAAGTTCCATGATGCCAACGGCGACGGCATCATCGACGCCAACGACCCGGTATTTGCCGAACT
>NZ_JAUSOO010000029.1 GCF_030656115.1 Hydrogenophaga sp. | reverse complement strand
GCAACCCTTTATGCCTGACGACCATAGCAAGTTGGTCCCACTCCTTCCCATCCCGAACAGGACAGTGAAACGACTTCGCGCCGATGATAGTGCGGATTCCCGTGTGAAAGTAGGTCATCGTCAGGCTCTTACCAGCCCCCCAAACCCCCTCGTACCTCACCGTGCCTGGGGGTTTGGGCTTTTCTGTACCTGTCAAGTTCCGTCTGTTTATAAACACGCTTATTGAAGAGTTTCGGCATGAGCTGCGCGACAACGAGGCTCTTCGACAAACTCAGGGTGAACGGATATTTATGGAAACGCCCTTAAACCAGCCAGATGCAGGCGGCCATGCGCCCAGTGCTGCCGAGGTCGGCGGCGTCGCGGCGGTGCGAAAAAAAACGTGAAGATTGTGTGAACGTACACCAAGGTGCTGTTCCATCGTTGCCGGTCACCTGCGTGATTCCCATAGCACCCAGTTGCCCGAGTGCCAGCGCCGGCAGATTGGCCAGAAACTTGCCCCCACTGCTTGCTTCAAACGCTTTTTGCGCTTCAGGCCGCCGCGCCACAAACGCCTCGCGCACCTCAGCGCCGACTTCAAAAGCGGTAGGTCCAATGCAAGGGCCCAGCCAGGTCAACGTTTCTTGGGCCACGCTGGCGGGCGTGGCTGCTGGGTCGGTCCGCTGCACAGCCACCACCAAGGCCGACAGAGTGCTCTCCAGAACACCTTGCGCCAGTCCCCGCCAGCCCGCATGGGCAGCAGCCACCACGGCACCCGATGTATGGGCAAAAAGCACCGGTAAACAATCGGCCACCATGATCGTGCAGGCCAAGCCGGGCGTGGTGCTCAGGCACGCATCAGCCGCCGTGCCGTCAAGCGTGTCTGCGTCCAGTGGCAGCACTGCGGCGCCATGCACCTGCTCTAAAAAAACCGGCCGCCGCCCCAAGGCATGAGCAAGCTGTTCCCGGTTGCGGGCAACAGCGGCGGGCGCATCGCGCACATGGTTGCCCAAGTTGAAGCTGTCGAATGGTGCCACCGACACACCGCCCGAACGGCTGGTGAACACGGCGCGCACCGAAGCCGGCGCAGCCCAATCAGGGACGATCCAGTCTGCCGTAAACGCCATCAGGCTTCGGCGTCCGGGCAGGCCGAAGGCTGCGCTTGCTGGAACGCTGGCAACGCCATGCAGGCTTCAAACGCTGCCATGGTGCGCGGCAAGCCATCCAAGTTGGTGTTGAAGCGTTGACCATTGAAGATCTGCGGCACCAGGCAGCAGTCGGCCAGGGTAGGCGTGTCACCAAAACAATAAGGCGATGGCGGCTGCTGCGCCAGCTGCCGCTCAAACGATTCCAGCCCAGTGCGCACCCAGTGGCGGTACCAGGTGTTCTTTGTTTCTTCGTCCACTTTCAGCTCTTTGCTCAGGTACTTCAACACCCGCAGATTGTTGATGGGGTGGATCTCGCAGGCAATGGACTGCGCCAGCGCACGCACGCGCGCTCGATCCAGCGCATTGGCCGGCACCAGGGCGGGCGTGGGGTATGTCTCGTCCAGGTACTCCATGATGGCCATGGATTGCGACAGCCGCGTGCCGTCGTCCAACTCCAGTGCAGGCACCAGTTGGTCGGCTGCAATGTCGGCGTAATCCGCCAGCCTGTGCTCGCCCTTGGCAAGATGCACCGGCACGTATTCGTAGGCCAGCCCCTTGAGCGCCAGCGCAATGCGCACGCGAAACGAGGCAGATGAACGGAAGTAGTTATAGAGCTTCATGGTCCGCAAGGATAGCTTAGGAAAGCTATCCTTGCGCCATGAAGGAGCGGCCTGGGGGGGCGGTGTGCCGCTGTTCCAAGGCTGGAGGAACAGGTCACTCCGAGTACCCCAGTGGCGGCCACGCACTGGAGCTCGCGCAAGATGGCTGCCCAGATTGTCGTCAGACCCAGTACGATGATGCGCCACTGGCAAACCTGCTGCACCGTCGAGCGCTTGATGAAGCGCCCGGCTGGTCGTGGCCAATCCGTGAATCGGTGGAGTTGGCCACGCTGCAAGGGGTGTCCTGGTTCAACCGTCCACCGACGGCTCGAACCCATCGGGTACATTCCGTCGGCAGAAGCGGAGGCCAACTGCTATTGGCAACACGCCGTCAGGTCTCCACGGTGGAGGGCTGACGCAAACCAAGCGACGTCCACAATTCCCGGGGTGGTTTGCCACATTGCCATTTCAGTCTTCGTTGGTGCTGCGTTTCATCTTGACATACTCAGCAGGTCAACACCACGTGTTTTTCGAAACGGTTTGCGGCCACGCCAACATTTACCCATGTCTTCGTCGTCCATCACCCCAGTCGCATCGCCCAGAGCTTTTTTTCAAGTGTTGAAGCTGCACCAACGGGTGTATGCAACGCTTGAAGCGGCACTGGCTCATCAGGACCTGACGCCCCCTCAGTACACGGCCTTGAGCCTGGTCCGGTACCACGAGCCCGTGAGCCCCGCCGAACTCTCCAGGAAGCTGGGGATCACGACGCAGTCCACGGGGGAAACCGTCAAGGCGTTGGAATCTCGGGGCTTGATCACGCGCGCACCGATACCCAACAACAAGCGTTCGATCTCGCTGCTTCTGACTGCTTCTGGGCACCGGGCGCTGTCGAGCGCCGATCAGATCGTGGTGGAGGCCGAGCAGAAGTTCTTCTCCCGGCTGAGTCCCAGGGCGTTTCAACGCTTGCTGGATGGAATCCGTGTGTTGAGGGATGAGACCCATCCGTCGCCGCCCCCTACAGACAAGAACCCGGACAGGCATGAGAAGGTGTTGCGCAAGTAGGCGATGCGTCTGCGCGTAGCAGACGAACAGGCATAGCCAGAAGACGCTCAGCGCGTGTCCGCATCGAGGCGCGGGTTCAGCGGAGGGGGCGGTCTTCTTCGTGGGTGTGCTCAAAACCTCCCCCTCCGCTGAATCCGCACAAGACCTTGCAAGCCCTGATCCAGGAATCCACCGCGCTGTTCACGACCTTGCTGGGAGGCGTTGTTCGGACACGCCCGAAAAACGCTCAGCCGCTATGTCCAGCTGAAAGGGGCCAGCGGTGGGCCGCAGGCCCGACATGGGATAAACACCAATACTTCAAAAATGAATTCAATATAGGATTCATATTGCGATTGGATGGACCTTGACGGCCTCCAGTGGCACTACCTTGCCTTGAAATGGCATCAATAGAAGGAGACACAGATGAAAAAACGTCGGTTGTTGAAGGTCTTGGGTGGCTTGCTGGGCTTGGCAGCGCTGGCTGGCCCGGCTTCTGCGCAAGAGGTCATGTTGCGTGTGCACTGGGCGACGCCCGAGCAGGCGCCCATTGCCCGGTTCGGGCTTCAGGAATGGGCCAAGAAGGTCGAGACCCAATCGGCCGGGCGCATCAAGATCCAAAGCTTTTATTCAATGAGCCTGGGTGGCACACCCGCGCAGTTGTTTGATCAGGTCCGGGACGGTCAGGTGGATATCTCCGCCACGGTGCTGGGCTACACGCCTGGGCGCTTTACCCGGACGGAAGTTTTCGAATTGCCCTTCATGACCCTGGCGGGAGAGGGTGCTGCGCAGAAGACGTCGCGGGCGCTCTGGGAATACACAGCAAAGAACGCCATGGACGAGCTGAAGGAGGTGCGCCTGCTCGCCATCTTCTCTGCCGGCCCTGGGCTGGTGCATTCCCGCGAGGCGATCACCAAGATGGAGGACATGCGGGGCAAGAAGATCCGGGGCGGTTCGCGCATCGTCAACAACATGCTGAGCAAACTGGGTGCCAGCCCGGTGGGCATGCCGTTCACGTCCATTCCCGAGGGGCTCTCCAAGGGCGTGCTGGATGCCACACTGAGCCCCTGGGAGCTGGTGCCACCGCTGCGTCTGCAAGATCTGGTCAAGAACCACACCGACTTTGTGGGCGGTCGGAGCCTGTACAACGGGGTGAACGCGATGTTCATGAACAAGGCCAGCTACGACAAGCTGCCTGCGGATCTGAAGAAAGTCATTGACGACAACACCGGGCTGGAGACCTCCGCCCTGTTCGGCAGTGCCATGGACACCGGTGACAAGGGTGGTCGAGGGCTGACCGAGAAGGCCGGCAACCGGCTGATTCACCTGGATGCTGCCGAAACGCAGCGCTGGATGAAAGCGACCGAAAGCGTGGAGAAGGAGTGGATCGTCGACGTGGCCAAGAAGGGCATCGACGGCAAAAAGTTGGTGGACGATGCGCGTGCCTTGATCGAGAAGCACGCCAAATAGAACCATCCGGCGCACTGGGCGCCTGCAGGGCGGACGGATTTCAGGGTTCGTTCGCCCTTTTCTTTGGCGACTGGACCATCGGTCTGCGGCTTGAGGGTCGAAGGTCCGGGCAGAGGGCCGGGCGGTACATGTCAAGACGTCTGAAAGAAATTCAGGGAGTCGGCTTCCGGGGTGGCCGTCTTGGACTCAATGGGCTTCAGGCCCGCGGCGGTGCTGGTCCGGTGTTCGCGCATGACCTGTACACAGATCTGGTGGTCTTTGGTGAGCAGGCTTTCAATGATGGCGTCGTGTTCCGCACAGGTTTTCAGGCGCGCAGCGCGTTCCGAAAACTTGGTGGCAATGAACAGGTCGGCCAGTGCCCACAGCCTTCGCACCTCATCAAGGATGACTTTGTGGGGCGACATGTCGAATATCTGCAGGTGGAACTCCCGGTTCAGGCGCACCAGTGGCGCCCAGTCGTCTGCGAAGGACACTCTGCGCATCTCCTCATTGAGGGTTCTCAGGCGCTTCAGACCGTCTTCGTCGGGCCACTGAATGGACCGCAGCAATTCGTCTTCCAGCAACTGCAGCATGCGGGAAATCTGGGCCAGCTCGTTGGGCGCGCGCTTGGTCACGAAATAGCCCTGGTTGGGGCGGTGCAGGAGCATGCCCTGGTCGGCCAGCACGTTCAGGGCTTCGCGCAGCGGCACCCGGCTGATGCCCAGTTCCTCGGCCATCTCCTGCTGCCGGATCTGTTCCCCAGGATTGAGCTCTCCGCTGGCGATCTTCTTTCGCAGGAACTGAAGCGCTCGTTCCATGGACTTGGCCTTGGGCAAAGAGGTTTGGAGGTCGCTGGTGGGTTTCATGGTGCGCAGGTGAAGCATGAGGCTTCCTAGTAGGACTCAGATTTGGAGTGTATCCATCCGTGTTAACCCTTATTGTTTTCAATATTGAATTCAATAAGATATTCAATATCAAGACGCCGCTGCGGGACGGGTTGGCGTCAGTTCTTCGGCATCCAGGAGCAGACATGGCCAGCACCCCCCAATTTGTGTTCGATCCCTACAGCATGGCCGTGCAGGAGGACCCGTATCCGTTCTATGCGGTGCTGCGACGCGAACATCCCTTGTACTGGTCTGAGGCCGGCCGGTGCTGGGCGCTCTCGCGGTTCGACGACATCGCCATGGCCTGCAGCGATGGTGTGCGCTTTTCGTCCGCCAGGGGCAATGTGCTGGACGACGATCCGGCGCGCATGGGGCGCACGCTGGGAACCAGCGATGCGCCCAAGCACGACCAGCTGCGTGCGCTGGTCAATGCGGCGTTCATGCGGGGGCGGGTGCTGGAGCGCGAAGCGCAGATCCGTCAGTACGCGCAAGAGTATCTGGATGCGTTCGTGCAAGCGGGTGGTGGTGACCTGATCCAGGCGCTGTCGGCCCGCATCAGCGCCTCGACCATCTGCGGCATCCTGGGCTTCGACCGCGCCGACCACCTGCAACTGAAGCAGTGGGTGGACGGCTTGGTCTACCGCGATCCGGTGACACGCCAGTTGCCGGAATCGGGGCACGAAGCGCGCCGGGCCATGATTGCCTACGCGCAGAACACCATCGCACAGCGCCGTGAAAAGCCCGAAGACGACCTCATCAGCGCGCTGATCCAGGCCGAGGTCGAGGGCCACAAGCTGTCCCCCGAAGACCTGATGCACACCGTCGCCACCCTGCTGGGCGCGGGCATCGAGAGCTCCTCCAGCTTCATCGGCAACGCCATGCTCGCCCTGCACGAGCACCCCGACCAGGCGCAGCTGCTGGCAGCGAACCTGGGCATGGCGCCCCAGGCGATCGAGGAGATGCTGCGCTACGACACGCCGACGCAGCGATTCCACCGCACGGCCACGCAGGACATCGAGATGCATGGCAAGGTCATCCAGTCCGGTCAGAGCGTGCTGGTCATGTACGGTTCGGGCAACCGCGACGAGACCAAGTTCAAGGACCCCGACCGGTTCGACATCACCCGCCCCCCGTCGCGCCACCTGGGCTTCGGCAACGGCGTGCACTTCTGTCTGGGATCGCAGCTGGCCAAGGCGGTGAGCCGCATCTTCTTGGAAGAGTGGTTCGCGCGGGTCCAGTCGTTTTCCATCGTTCGCGACCAGGTGGTGCGCATGCACTCGCCGGTGTTCCGCGGGCTGCGGTCGATGCCGGTGCGAGTGACCACGCATGGATCGGCCGGTCTGCCCCCCATGCATCTCGCCCCAGCCGCATGACCACCGCACCCGCCATGGATCAGCAGGGCGCCTTGAGCGTTCGCGTCCACCGCATCCGCACCCTGGCCGAAGGCATCAGGGAGATCGAGCTTCGCGCCACCGATGGCGACCGCCTGCCGGCGTTCACGGCGGGTGCCCACATCGACGTGGAGATTCCCGCACCCGGTGGGGCGGGTCTGGTGCGCCAGTACTCGCTGGCCGGCGACCCCGCAGACCGCAGCCGTTACCTGATCGGTGTCGGCCTGGACGCGTTGTCCCGGGGCGGATCGGCGTACCTGCACCAGGCCCTGCGGGAAGGCGATGCACTGCGCATCGGCGCGCCGCGCAACCACTTCCCGCTGAACGAGGGGGCCGGCCTGAGCCGGCTCGTGGCGGGTGGCATCGGCGTGACGCCGCTGGTGGCCATGGCACGCCGACTGTCTGCGCTGGGCCGGCCCTGGGAACTGTTCCTGTGCGCGCGCACACCCGAACGGGCGGCCTACCTGCCGGAGCTTCAGGCACTGCCGGGCGGGCGGGTGATGCCCGTCTTCGACGGTGTGCCGGGCGGTCACCCCATCGACTTCGCATCGGTCTTTGGCGACGCGCCGGACGACACCCACTTCTACTGCTGCGGCCCCGGCTCGTTGATGGAGGCCTTCGAGGCCGCCGCACAAGGCGTTTCCGCCAACCGGGTGCATGTGGAGTGGTTCAAGCCGAGGGCGCCCGCACAGCCCGCCGACCACGGTGATCGCGCCTTCACGGTGAAGCTGGCCCGGCAGGGCATCGAGATCACCGTTCCGGCGGGAAAAAGCATGCTGGACGCGATCCTGGAGGCGGGCGGGAACGTGCCGCACTCCTGCTGCGACGGCGTGTGCGGCACCTGTGAGACCACCGTGCTGGACGGCATTCCAGACCACCGCGACTCGGTGCTCTTCGGCGCCGACGCCGAGGCCAACGACCGGATCATCGTCTGCGTGTCCCGGGCCAGGAGTGCCACGTTGACGCTCGATCTGTGAGACACGGGCGCTGCGCAGTACCCATGACGTGCATGGCCGACAAGACCCCCTCTTCAGGAAGAAATCCATGAGCGACACATTCAAACGGTCTCTGGAGATCCCAGGCGTCTCGCACGGGGGTGCACCCATTCCCATGGGCGCGCGCGTGGGGCCGCTGCTGTGCTCTTCCGGCATCCCCGGGGTGGACCCGGCCACCGGGCAGCTGCCATCCAGCGCCGCCGAACAGGCCCGCCACGCCTTCGCCAACCTCAGGGCGGTGCTGGCCGCAGGCGGCGCCACCCTGGCCGACGTCGCCAAGCTCACGGTCTACATCAAGGACAACCAGGCACGCGAGCCACTGAATGCCGAGTGGCTGGCGTGTTTCCCGGACCCCCACGACCGCCCCGCACGCCACACCCTGGTGTACGACCTGCAGCACGGCATGTGGCTGCAGCTCGAAGTGATCGCCTATGTGAAAGCCGATCAGCGAAACGCCACCCCCTGAACCGAAGGACCCCCCACATGAGTTCTCCAATCTCACGCCAGACCCTCGGCGACCTGCTGCGCCGCTCGCGCCAGCGCTATCCGCACAAGCTGGCCATCCGTTGTGGCAGCACCGACTGGACCTACGCCCAGTTCGACGACGTGAGCAACGCCTTCGCGCGCGGCCTGGCAGCGCAGGGCGTTGAAGTCGGTGACCGGGTCGCGATCATCTCGCGCAACTCCCACGCCTTTGCCGCGTTGCGCTTTGCCGTCGCCCGGCTGGGCGCGGTGCTGGTGCCCATCAACTTCATGCTCAGCGCCGAAGAGGCGAACTATGTGCTGCAGCACTCGGGTGCCACCGTGCTGTGTGTCGACAGCGGCCATGCCGACAAAGGCCGCGAAGCCGCCAAGGGCACGAAGGTGGCGACCTTCATCTGGATGCCCAGCGAGGCGCCCACCGAGCCCGTCGCGGGCATGTTGACCTTCGATGCGCTGTGCCAGCCCGGGCCGGCGCCCGAGCGCGAGCTCGACGGCCGTTTGCCCGCCCAGCTGATCTACACCAGTGGCACCGAGTCGCGGCCCAAGGGCGCCTCGCTGTCGCACGAGGCGGTGATCGCCGAGTACGTCACGTCCCTGGTGGACACCGAGATCGCCGCCGGCGACACCTTGCTGCACGCGCTGCCGCTCTACCACTGCGCGCAGCTCGACTGCTTCCTTGGTCCGGCGGTCTACGCGGGCGCCAGCAACGTGATCACCGGCGCGCCCACGGCCGACAACATCCTCAAACTCGCAGCGGCCAATCGGGTCTCGTCCTTCTTCGCGCCGCCCACGGTCTGGATCGCGCTGCTGCGCTCGCCAGACTTCGACCGCACCGACCTGAGCCAATTGCGCAAGGGTTACTACGGCGCTTCCATCATGCCGGTGGCGGTGCTCAAGGAAATCCAGCAGCGCCTGCCAGCGGTGCGCCTGTGGAACCTCTACGGCCAGACCGAGATGGCGCCGATTGCCACCGTGCTCAAGCCCGAAGACCAGCTGCGCAAGGCGGGCTCCGCCGGCCGCCCGGCGATCAACGTGGAAACCCGCGTGGTGGACGACGACATGAACGACGTCCAGCCCGGCGAGGTCGGCGAAATCGTGCACCGCTCGCCCCAGTTGCTCAGCTGCTATTACAACGACCCGGAGAAAACGGAAGCGGCCTTCGCGGGCGGCTGGTTCCACAGCGGCGACCTGGGGGTGCTCGACGACGAGGGTTACCTCACCGTGGTCGACCGCAAGAAAGACATGATCAAGACCGGCGGTGAAAACGTGGCCAGCCGCGAGGTCGAGGAATTCCTCTACCGGATTCCCCAGGTCTCCGAGGTCGCCGTGATCGGGCTGCCCGATCCGAAATGGATCGAAGCGGTCACGGCGGTGATCGTGCTCAAGGCCGGGCAAACGCTCACCGAGGCCGAGGTCTTCAAGGCCTGCGACGGGCACCTGGCTCACTTCAAGACGCCCAAGCGGGTGGTCTTCATCGACGCCCTGCCCAAGAACCCCAGCGGCAAGGTGGTCAAGCGCGATCTGCGCGTGCGCTTTGCGCCGGCCTGAGCGGGCCAGGCCAACAGAACCAAGGAAACCACAGATGAACGAATGGACCCAGCGACTGCTGCGGCTGGACTGCTGCGCCGTGTCGGACGCGATGGACAAACTGGGCTTGCGCGACCGCGTGGCCAGCGGCCTGGAGCAGCGCGCCACCACGCGCCGCATCGCGGGCCGGGTGGTCACCTACCGCCTGGTGCCCGCCGCCGAAGCACCGCCGGCCGACCCGGCCCAGCCGCCTCGCCACCTGGGCACCACGGCGGTCGACCTGGCCCAGCCGGGCGAGGTGATCGTGGTGGAGCAGAAGACCGGCATCGACGCCGGTAGCTGGGGCGGCATCCTGACCCTGGGCGCCAAGGTCAAGGGCGTGGCCGGGGTGGTGGTGGACGGCCCGGTGCGCGACATCGACGAAGCCCGCGCCTACGACTTCCCGGTCTACTGCCGCGCGCTGACCGCGCGCACGGCACGCGGCCGCGTCGCCGAGCTGGAGACCAATGGCACGGTGACCATCGGCCCGGTCAGCGTGCAGGCAGGCGACTACGTGATTGCTGACGCCAGCGGCGTGGCCTTCATCCCGGCGGCCGATGCCCAGCGGGTGATCGAGGCCGCGGAAATGATCGCCGGCCGCGAGGCCGCGATGGCCAAGGCCTTGCTGGCCGGGAAGCCCCTCCCTGAGGTGATGGGCGCCGACTACGAACACATGCTGCGCTGAACAGACAAAGGAAACACCGACATGACCGACAAGAACGTGGATCGCGCGAGCCGCCTGGACACCGCCACGCTGAGCGACGCCCTGGACCGCCTGGGCCTCAATGGCCAGTGCTACAAGATCAAGCCGCGCTCCAGTGACTTCCGCATGGCGGGCCGCGCCTGGACGCTGCTGTACGGGCCGGCCGGTTCGCCCGCCGGCACCGTGGGCGACTACATCGACGACGTGGCACCCGGCAGCGTGATCGTGCTCGACAACGGCGGGCGCGACAACGTCACCGTCTGGGGCGACATCCTCACCGAGGTGGCGCACAAGAAGGGCATCGCCGGTACCGTGATCGACGGCATCAACCGCGACGTGTCGCTGTGCCTGGAACTGGGCTATCCCATCTACAGCCGCGAGAACTGGATGCGCACCGGCAAGGACCGCGTGCAGGTCGAGGCGACCCAGGTGCCGGTGAACATTGGCGATGCCCGTGTCTGCCCGGGCGACCTCATGCGCGGTGACGCCGACGGCGTGGTGGTGATCCCGAAGGAGCACGAAGACGCGGTGCTGGACGCGGCCGAGGAGATCCAGGCGGCCGAAGACGCGATCCGCGCCTCGGTGCGCGAAGGCATGTCGTTGCGCGAGGCGCGCGAGAAGCACCGCTACCACCAGCTGCAGACCCGCAGGAGCCGCGCATGAGCGGCACGTCCCTCGAAAAGCCGGTGGGTCCCACCATCGGCTCCGTGGTGAACCGCCCCGAAGCCGCCGTGGTCGAGACGGCCAGAGCCCTGCCCACCGCCACGCTGCACGAGGCCGGTGGCCGCATTGGCGTCATGCCATCGGCCATCAAGCCGGTGGCGCCGGGCATGAGAGTCTGCGGCACGGCCGTGACGGTGGATTCGCCCGGGGGCGACAACCTCTGGCTGCACCGCGCTCTGTATGTCGCGGAGCCGGGCGACGTGCTGGTGGTCCATGTGAGGGGCTTCCACGACTTCGGCTACTGGGGCGAGATCATGTCGCTGGCCGCGAAAGTGCAGGGCCTGGGCGGCCTGGTGATCGACGGCTGCGTGCGCGACGGCGCCATCCTGGCCGACTTCGGCCTGCCAGTGTTTGCGCGCGGCCTGTGCATCCGTGGCACCGGCAAGGACTACGGCGCACGCGGCTGGATCAACTTCCCCACGCTGTTCGACGACCTGGTGGTGAACCCGGGCGACCTCATCGTCGGCGACACCGACGGCGTGGTGGCCATCCCTTCTTCGCGCGCCCGCCAGGTGGTCGATGCCGCCGTGCAGCGGGAGCAGAAGGAGGCATTGGTTCTTGATCGGCTTCGCCAGGGTGAACGCACCCTGGAGGTCTACAACTTCTGAACGCATTGCGTCCCGATTCAACTTTCTCAAAGGAATCTTCATGATCATCGACGTCCACGGCCACCTGTGCGCTTCCCCCAAGCTGTACGCCTGGTTCACCTTGCTGCTGGCCAGCCGCGCCACCTACGGCACGCCGCCCCCGCCGTTCTCCGACGACGAATTGCTGTCGCTGCCCGAGACGCGCCGCAACCTGGAGGCCATCGACGCCGCCGGCACCGACGTGCAGCTGATCTCGCCCCGGCCCTTCACCATGTTCCACGCCGAGAAGCCCGGCCGCGTGGCGCACCGCTGGAACGAAGGCGTCAACGCCTACATCGCCCAGCTGTGCCGCGTGCTGCCCGACCGCTTTGCCGGCATCTGCGGCCTGCCGCAACCGGCGGGCGAACCCATCGCCACCTCGCTGCCCGAGCTGGAGCGCTGCATCAAGGAATACGGCTTCGTGGGCTGCCTGCTCGACCCGGACCCGGGCGAGGGCGACAACCAGACCCCGGCGCTGGGCGACGAGTACTGGTACCCGCTGTACGAGAAGCTGTGCGAGCTGGACGTGCCCGCCCACGTGCATTCCACCGGCAACCAGCACGGCCGGGGCAGCTACAGCACGCACTTCATCGACGAAGAAAGCCTGGCCATCCTGTCGCTGGTGAACTCGCGCGTGTTCCTCGACTTCCCCAAGCTCAAGATCATCGTCTCGCACGGTGGCGGGTCGGTGCCCTACCAGGTGGGCCGCTGGCGCGCTGAGCGCCTGCACCCGGTGATCGCCAAGAACGTGGCGCTCAACGAGAGCTTCGACGAAAGCCTGCGCCGCCTCTACTACGACACCGTCATTCACTCCAAGGACTCGTTGGCCCTCCTGATCAAGCTCGTGGGCAGCGACCGCGTGGTGTTCGGCACCGAGAACCCGGGCTCGGGCACGGCGCTCAACCCCGAGACCGGCCGCTCGTTCGACGACATCAAGTTCCTGCTCGAACAGGTCGAGGGTCTGACCGAGCTGGACCTCGCCAACATCTACGAGAACAACGCCCGCCGCCTGTTCCCGGGCCTGAAGGCCAAGGGTGGTGCGCCAGCGTCCGTTGCCGATGCCGGCAAGTACCTCTCGGCCGCCAACGCCCGCCAGGGCATAGGCATGTAAGAGGCGGCGGCATGGCCAAAATCGTATTGGGCATCGGCACCTCCCACAGCCCCTTGCTGGTGCTCGGTGGCTCCGAGTGGGAATACCGCTCGCAGGACGACCGGCGCAACAAGTCCCTCAACACCCTGGATGGTCGCAAGCTTTCCTACGACGAGCTGGTCGCCGAGCGCGGTGAGCCTTACGGGCGCGAAGCCGACCCGGCCGGGTTTCCTGCCCTGGCGGCGCGTGCCGAGGCGGCGCTCGACCGCCTGGCGGTGGCGCTCAAAGAGGCCCGGCCCGACGTGGTGCTGGTCGTGGGTGACGACCAGGGCGAACTGTTCGGCCCCGACAACCAGCCCGCGATTTCCGTGTTCCACGGGCCCGAACTGGTCATGAAGCCGTTCGAGCACCTGAGCGGCATGCCGCCCTGGGCCAACCAGGCGTTCTGGGCGGGCTACCGCATGGACCTGCCGCACCGTTACCCGGCCGCGCCCGAGCTGGGCCTGGACCTGGTGCATGGCCTGATCCGGCAAGGGGTGGACGTGTCGTCTTCAGACCGGGTGGCCGACCCGGCGGTGCGCGGCTTCGGCCACGCCTTCGGCTTCGTGATCCAGCGCCTGATGAAGGACCTGAGCATTCCGATGCTGCCGGTCCTGCTCAACACCTACTTCCCCCCCAACGTGCCAACCGCAGCGCGCTGCTACGAGATCGGCCAGAAGATCCAGGCGGCGCTGGCGGGGTCTGCGTCGCCCGCGCGTGTGGCCGTGATCGCCTCTGGCGGCCTGAGCCATTTCCTGTGCGAGGAAGCGTTCGACCGGGAACTGGTCGATGCGCTGGTGAAGAACCACATCGACACCTTGACGACCGTGCCACAGGCGGCCATGACCTCGGGCTCTTCCGAGGTGCGCAACTGGATCACCGTGGCGGGCATGGTCTCGCACCTGAGCACGGACTTCGTCGAGTACATCCCGGTCTACCGCACGCCCGCCGGCACCGGCATCGGTCTGGGCTTCATGACCTGGCGCTGAGCATCGCACGAACATCCCGCGCGCCTCGCACGCTGATCTGACACCAAGACCCCAGACGTGATCGAGTCCAACGAAGCCTTTGCCGCGCAGGCCTGTGCCGCCACCCAACTCCTGGGGCTGGACCCGGTCAAGGTCAACCCGAATGGCTCGGGCATTTCGCTGGGCCACCCGGTAGGCTCCACCGGCGCCATCACCACCAAGGCGATCTACGAACTGCATCGCCCGGGCGGCCGGCATGCGCTGGCCACGATGTGCATCGGAGGTGGTCAAGGCATTGCCGCGATCGTTGAGCGGGTGTGATGCCCATTTCGACCGTCACGGTGAAAGGCTTGCCCGGTTTTGTGGTCAACCATGCACGTCTTCATGGCAGGAGTTGACTTTCACACCCTGCGCGCCGATCCGGTGGGAAGCGCTTCGGCATTGATCGAGCATATGAACGAGGCAACGCTGTTGCTCGCCGGCATGGGTGCGCCCGCCATCGCGAAGGTGCATGGTGTGGCGGCGGGTGCCGGGTTGAGTCTGGTCCTGCCGTTGCTTCGTGTCCGAAAAGACCAAGCCGCTACGCACCGCTGTGGGGCACAAAGCGGTGGGGAGAAGGCCCGGTGGGGCAGGTTGGGCCGAGACTTTGTTAGAGTTCCATCAACCATGAAGCCATTTCGAAAACACAACGCCGTCAATCCGCCAGATGCGGGCAGGAGACCAGCGCAGTCCCTGTCCGATCAGCGTTACCAAGACTTGCTCAAGAGTGCCAGTGCGTTCTTCACATCGGCCGAAAAATCCACCGAACAGCGTCGGCAGGAAATCATCGATGAGATCAACGCCGTGATGCGCCGTTACGGACTGACGGTGGACGACCTGGTTTTGTAGCGCACCACGGTCCATGCTTGTCGGTGCGAGGGCGATGTTTGGAGGGCGTGCACGCCTTGTCAGCCGCTCAGCACCACCGGCTCCAGCGCGTCTGTGGCGCCGCTGATGCGCCCGATGATGGCGGTGTGCGGGTAGCCCGCCGCGTGCAGGGCCTGCACGCAGGCGTTGGCCTGGTCGGCGGGCACGCTGGCCAGCAGGCCGCCAGCCGTTTGCGGGTCGAACAGCAGCGGGTAGCGCGGGTCTTGCACAAAGGCTTCGGCGTTGCGCAGCGCGCGACGCAGGCGCACATTCGCCGGTTGCAGCGAGCTCACAATGCCGGCCTGCACGCATTCCACCGCGCCGTCGAGCACCGGCAAGGCGCTCAAGTGCAGTACGGCGTCCACGCCCGAGGGGCGGGTCATTTCCACCAGATGCCCGAGCAGGCCGAAGCCGGTGAGGTCGGTGCAGGCGGTGGCGCCGTGTTCGCGCAAGACACGGGCGCCGGCCTGATTGGACAGCACCATGGAGCGCAGGGCGGCGTCGATCCAACGGCCTTTGGCGGCGTGCTGTGCGTGGGCGGCAAAGAGGGTGCCGGTGCCGATGGGCTTGGTGAGCAGCAGCACGTCGCCGGGGCGCGTGCCGCCGTTGCGCTGCACGCCGTGCATGTCCTCGTCGATGTGCCCGTTCACCGCGAAGCCCAGCGCCAGCTCGCGGCCCTCGCCGGTGTGGCCGCCGACGAGGGCGCAGCCGGCGGCGTTGAGCACCTCGACGGCGCCGGTCATCATCTGCAGCAGCAGGTCTTCCACCTGGGCCTCCAGGCCCGGGGGCACGGTGGCGATGGCGGTGGCGCTTTGGGCTTGTGCGCCCATGGCGAAGATGTCGCCCAGGGCGTGGTTGGCGGCGACCTGGCCAAAGAGGTAGGGGTCGTCGATGAAACTGCGGAAGAAGTCCACCGTGTGCACCATGGCCTGGCCCGGCGGCACGCGCACGACAGCGGCGTCGTCGGGCGCGTGCAGGCCAATCAGCACGTCGTCGCGCTGCACCGGCTGCAGGCTGCCCAGCGCCCGGGTCAAGATGCTGGCGCCGACCTTGGCGCCGCAGCCACCGCAGCGCATGGCAATGGCGGATATGGCCTGGCGCGATTCGTCGGCGCTGAGCGCCAGGCGGCTGGGGGGCGCTGCGCCGGGGCGAGCGGGGGCCATGGCGGGCAGCTCGGTGAATTGGCGCATGAAGCGGCGGTCGATACGGTCTTTCCAGCGCCAGACCCAGGCGCCGGCGAAACCCAGGCGCCCGCGCGAGGCGACGGCGAAGCGGTCGCCGGTGGAGATGAGCGCCAGCCAGCGGCGCTGCGGTGTGTAGGCCACCAGCGGCTGGCCGCGCAGGGCCTGGCGCAGGTTGCGCGCCAGCGGGGGGCCCATGCGCACGGCGAAGACTCCGGCTTTCTCCAGCGGGCGTGCGGTGAACGAGGCCACGTCGCCGGCGGCAAAGATGTTGGGGTCGGTGAGGGTTTGCAGGTGTTCGTTGATGTGGATGAACCCGTGGGCGTCCAGTGCCAGGCCGGTGCTTGGCAGCCAGGCGGGGCCGCCTGCCTGGGTCACCCACAGCGTTTCATCGGTGTCAAAGCGGCGGCCATCTTGCGTGTGCAGGCAGCCCGGGGTGACCTTCGTCACCTCGGCATGCGTGTGCACCGCCACGCCCCGGTCATGCAACACGCGGGCAAAACGCGCCCGCACGCCGGGGTTGTGGGTGGGCAAGATCGTGTCGCCGGCCGTGAGCAACACAAAGCGCAGCAGGTCGGGGCTACGGCCCAGCGCCTGCAGCTCGTGGCGCAGCCGGTATTGCATGGACAGCACCAGTTCCACCCCGCCCGCGCCACCGCCCACCACGGCCACCGTGAGCGGTGTCTGCAGTTCGCGCACCCGGGCGAGCAGGTTCAGCCAGCGCTGGTTGAATTGCGCAATGGGCTTCACCGGCACGCTGTGGGCCTGGGCGCCCTCGACCTGGCGCACATTGGGCGTGGACCCGGTGTTGATGGACAGCAGGTCGTAGGGCACCGAGGGTCGGCCCCGCAGCATCACGCGCTGGTTGGCGCGGTCCAGCCCGGTGACTTCAGCGCGGATGAAGCGCGCCTTGGCAAACGCGGCCAGTCGGCCCAGGTCGATGTGCACATCGTCAAAGCTGTAATGTCCCGAGATGTAGCCGGGCAGCATGCCGGAGTACGGCGTGTCCACGTCGGTGCAAATGAGGGTGGTGCGCAGGCCGGGCTCGGGTTGCATGGCCAGCATCCGCAGCACCACCACATGGCTGTGACCACCGCCGACGAGCACCAGGTCGCGCAGGACGGGTTGTTCTGAAACTTGCATGGGAATCTTCTTGAGGCTGTTCCTCTGATCATAGAGGTGGGGCCTTGGGTGCTGGTGCGTTGCCCGAATCGGCCGTGCGGGCCATGGGGTGGTGTCTGGGCACCGCAACTTCTGCGGCTGTCTCGCCAGACTATGGGCCAGCGGATTTTTTTCGGCGGCACCCCAAAGGTGTTCACCATGGCCGTTACCAGCGGCATGGTCTCACCGCGACCGTCTTTACCGCGCAGACAGATGCCGTTGACTTGGTCCTGTGGGTCGTGCAGGTGAGCCTCGAACCGCGCCATGTCGACCCTGTGTCACGATGTGCGGCTGACCGACCTGCGCAACTGCGCCTCGCTCCGCGTGACCCCGCGGACCTTGATGCCTGGGTGTGTGCGCTCAAACCCGTGGCTCATCGACTGCATTTGCAGCACGCCCGTTGTGCACCGTCGCGACAACCCGCGTGACGGCCGATGCCGCGAGCGGCAACATCGCGCACGCTGTCGCGATGAAGATGCGCCTCAGGCACGTGGCAATCTGCATCACGGCGGAGCCTCATGCGTTTGTATCGCCTTGAGGCTGGCCTCAAACGCCTCCACGGGTTGAGGTCGCCCGAAGAAATAGCCTTGAAAGGCCTGGCATCCCAGGTCCACCAAAGAGCGGTACTGGGCTTCGCTTTCCACGCCTTCTGCAATGACATCGAGCACCAAACCCCGGCCCATGGCGATGATGGTCTGGGCCACCATCGCGTCGCGATCGCTGGCGGGCAGATCGTCGACGAAGGATTTGTCGATCTTCAGCTGCGTCAGCGGCAGCTTCGTCAGGTAATTGAGCGAGGAGTTGCCGGTTCCGAAGTCGTCGAGCGAGATTTTGAAGCCGCTTGCCTTGAGTGCCTGCAGCTTGAAGATCGAGTCGGCGAAGTCGTCGATGGCCAGACTTTCGGTGACCTCAAGTTTCAGCTTGTTGGGCGATGCGCCTGAACGTTGCACTTCTGCGACGATGTCTTCAACGAAGTGCGCCGACTTGAATTGCCTGGGACTGATGTTCACTGCCATGGTCAGCTGGCATGTCTCGGGCTGGCATGCCCACAGCGCCAACTGGCGGCAGGCCGCGGCCAACACCCAGCGACCAATCGGCTCGATCAGGCCGGTTTCCTCGGCCAGCGGGATGAAATCCGCCGGTGGCACGGTACCCCGGCCGGGATGGTTCCAGCGCAACAAGGCCTCGGCCCCGATCGGCTGGCCGTGCACGTCAACCTGCAGCTGGTAATGCAGCGCGAATTGTTGGCGATCGATGGCTTCTCGCAAGTCGCTCTCAAGCTGGCTGCGAAGGTCGATCTCGGCCTGCATTGAATCCTCGAAGAAGCGCACGGTGTTGCGCCCTTCCGCCTTGCACCGGTACATCGCCAGTTCTGCCTGCCGCAGGATCACATCGGAACTCACCTGGTGGCCGCTCAGCAGTGTGACGCCGATCGAGGCGCTGCAGATGAGCCGGTGGCCCTCCAGTACGAGCGGCGTATTGATCGTCTGCCGGACGACCTCGGCGAGTTCCTGCGACAGGCGGGTCGCCTCGGTGGGGTCAGCGCCGATGTTCTCGGCAATCAGGACAAAGCTGTCACCACTGAATCGCCCCAGCGTGTCACCTTCGCGGGTGACCGAGTGGATGCGTTGCGCCACTTCGATGAGCAAACGGTCTCCGATGCCATGACCGAGGGTGTCGTTGACCTTCTGGAAAAAGTCGAGGTCGATCATCATCACGGCACCCAATGCATGCAATTCCCGGCTTTTGGTCAGTGCGTGGGTCATCCGGGCTGCGATCAACTGTCGGTTGGGCAGGTCCGTCAGCGGGTCGAACAACCGCAGGTGTTCGACCAGGGCGTGCGCCTCCTTCTCCGATGTGATGTCCTGTATATGACCGATGTAACGCATGGTCTGGCCCTCGGCATCGGTGACCTTGGTGATCGACAGCCGCGCCGTGTAAAGGCGGCCATCGCGGTGCTGATTCACGATTTCACCGTGCCAATAGCCATCGCGGCTGAGGGCTTGCCACTGCTCCTGGTAGAACTGCCGTGAATGCAATCCGGACTGAAGAAACTTGTGCGACTTGCCAACCGCTTCTTGCGGCAGGTAGCCGCTGATGCGGGTAAAGGCCGAGTTGACGCGCTCAATGATGCCTTGGGCATCGGCAATGATCATGCCGTCGTGGCTCTCGAAGGCCACCGAGGCGATTCGCAGCTCGCGCTCGGCGAGTTGGCGTTCGGTGATGTCTCGGATGATCGTCAGAACGCCAGCGGGTGCGCCGTGAACAGCGTTGACCAGCACCTGTATCACATCGAGATCGCGCACCGAGCCGTTCGGCGCGGCCACGCTGCTCTCGTATCGCAACGGTTTTCCGCTGCGAAGAACCTCAAGGTCGTTGCATCGAATGGCGTGTACAAAATTTCCGTCAGGAAAGAGTTCGTTGTCGGTTTTTCCCAGAATTTGCTCTCGCGTCATATTCAGCAGGGCGAGCGCACCGGCATTGCAATCCAGATAGACCCCCTCTGGACTCTTGAGGAACATGGCATCGGGACTGCTTTCGACGATGGCGCGCAGCAATGCTTGCTCCACACCCAGCTCGCGGGCGGCGGCCTCAAGTTGCTGGTGCTTGTGTTGGATCTCTGCCGTTCTGCTTCTGACGGAGCGGCGCAGCATCCAGATCCAGAAACCGGCCGCAGAGACCACGCTCAGTGCGGCCAGCAAGATCATCAGAACGATGCGCAGGTAGGGTCGGAACGCGAAGGGATGGTTGAACCATTTTTCGCGAAGCGCTTCACGCTCCTCGGCGGTGATCAGGCTCATGCCCCGGTTCACGAGGTCGAATGTCGCCGTATCGCCTCGGTTAACGGCCCAATGAAACTGCCCTTCGTACAGCTTGAAGGCACGAGCGAAGCGCACCTGATCCCGGTGCAGGTAGAGGTAGTAGTTGGCCGGATCGTCGTCCATGCAGAACATCTTGATCTCGCCCGCTTTGCCTGCGGCCAGAATTTCTTCGTAATTCGGATAGGCCACCAGACGGGAGACGCCTTGGTTGGTCAGCATGTCCACGCAGGCGTCACCCCGCTGCACGCCGATCGCAAATCCGCTGAGCGAGCGTATGCCTTGAACACCATGGATGGAGCTGTCGACGTAGATACTGACCGGCAGCGTGGCGTAGGGCTTGGAGTAGTCGTACAGTTGCTCGCGAGCCGGCGTTCGAAAGATCATGTCGATCACGTCTGCCTGGTGATCGCGCAAGGCGCTCTGGGCCTCTGACCACTGCATGGCCTTTAGCTCAACCAAGACCCCGGTTTTGCGTTCCCAGAGTTTCCAGAGATCGACGATATAACCCTCAGCCAGTCCGTCCGATCGCGTAATGACATAAGGTGGGTAATTGTTGTCGGTCACGACGCGCAGGACGGCAGGCTCCGCATGCGCGGTCGCAGCAACGAACAGCAGCAGCCCAGCAAACCAACGCCGCCCCGCCCAGAGCGGTTTCAAGCATGCATGCACAGTTTCCCCCTGTCGAGCGTTTACCAGCGTTTCTGTGCCGTTTGGCCGCTTGCTGGCAGAGCGACCCGGCACGACGTCTGTGCGTCTTTTTTCGCGAATATAGCGTGTAAATGCATGACGCTGATCGCTGGGTCAAGAATGCTTGGCGCTCGGTCAACCTCGGTGGGTTGGGAATGGCTGGCAGGCACGTTTTGAGGCGTTGCTCGGACACGCCCGAGAAACGCTCAGACTCTGAGATCGGTGCGCTTAAAACAGCACGCGGCTGCGCAGGGTGCCGGGCACGCGCGCCAGTTCGGCCAGCGCCCGCTCGGAGTGCGCGGCGTCGAGGTCCATCACCACATAGCCCACGTCTTCGCGCGTCTGCAGGTACTGCGCCGAGATGTTGATCTGGTGGTCGGAAAAAATGCGGTTGATGCTGGAGAGCACACCGGGCACGTTGCGGTGGATGTGCAGCAGGCGGTGTTTGCCGGGGTGCGCGGGCAGGGCCACTTCGGGGAAGTTGACGGCCGAGGTGGTGGTGCCGTTGTCGCTGTACTTGACCAGCTTTTCTGCCACCTCGATGCCGATGTTTTCCTGCGCCTCCAGTGTGGAGCCGCCGATGTGCGGCGTGAGGATCACGTTGTCCAGGCCGCGCAGCGGCGACTCGAACATGTCCTTGTTGCTGTGCGGTTCTTCCGGGAACACGTCGATCGCGGCGCCGAGCAGGGCCTGGTTTTGCAGCGCGCTGGCCAGCGCGTCCACCTGCACCACGGTGCCGCGCGAGGCGTTGATGAGCACGGCGCTGGGTTTCATGCGCGCGAGTTGCGCCGCGCCGATCATCCACTGCGTGGCGGGCGTTTCGGGCACGTGCAGGCTCACCACGTCGGCGCTGGCCATGAGCTCGTCGAGGCTGGTGAGCGGCCGCGCGTTGCCCAGCGGCAGCTTGGTGGCGGTGTCGAAAAACACCACTTTCATGCCCAGGGCTTCGGCCAGGACCGAGAGCTGCGTGCCGATGGCGCCGTAACCCACGATACCCAGCGTCTTGCCGCGGATTTCGAATGAATTGCTGGCCGATTTCAGCCAGCCACCTCGGTGCGCCACGGCGTTCTTTTCGGGGATGCCGCGCATCAGCAAGATGGCCTCGGCCAGCACCAGCTCGGCCACCGAGCGGGTGTTGGAAAACGGTGCGTTGAACACCGCCACGCCGCGCTCGCGTGCCGCGGCCAGGTCCACTTGGTTGGTGCCAATGCAGAAGCAGCCCACGGCGGCGAGGCGGGTGGCGTGGCTCAGCACCTCGGCGCTGAGCTGGGTGCGCGAGCGGATGCCGACGAAATGCGCTTCGGCGAGCTTGGCCTTGAGCTGATCGTCGGGCAGGGCGCCGGGCAGGCTCTCGATCTGGCTGTAGCCCGCTGCACGCAGCACCTCGATGGCCGAGGGGTGGATGCCCTCCAGCAGCAGGAAGCGGATCTTGTGCTTGTCGATCGAGGTTCTGGGTCCGGTCTGGGCGGGTTGGGTGGGGATGGTGGTGGCAGCGTTCATAGTTGACTAATATAGTAGGAATTGACGGTGGTGGTCATTCCGGACGCCATCGTCCTCGGACCGGGCGGGGAACTCATTGCCTGGCCTGGTTGTTGACGACGCCATGAATGCCCCGCTCTGCGGGCAAGGCCCTGGCAGGGTGCCATCGACTCAATTCCGCAAGGCGCAGAAAGTCGCTGAAAAAAGAAGACCCGATAGACTTGACCGCAACCGGGTAGTCCATGCGTGCAACGCCCAGCAGCTCAGCTCACTGGGTCAAAGCTGCTGACGCAGCAACCGGTTGGCCAACTGCCCTGATACACCAACACCTTGGAAGGCATCAACGCATGAAGCACGTCAGAAAGCCACGCTCATTTCTCCTCCTGGTTGCAGCCATCGCGTGCACAAGCATGCTCGCGGCTTGTGGCGGCAGCCATCCACCGGTGGCTCCCGAGGCAGCGCTCACGCGTGTGGTCTCGAGCCAGTGGCACCAGTTTGCCCCCAAGCTTCCTGGTGGCCTGTCGATCACGGTCATCACCCCGGAGGGCGAATTTTTCGCGAGCACCCTCAACGGCGCAACGGCCAGCTCCCACTTTCGCGGCGCCAGCACCACCAAGACGTTCACGGCGGCGGCGATCATGCTGCTCCAGCAACGCGGACAGCTCGACATCGACCATGTGTTGAGCGCGAACATGCCCGGGACGGCGCGTCCCTACCTGCCTGCCACGCCCGGCTTCGCGATTCCTTACAAAGACCAGATCACGATCCAACAGCTCCTGCGCCATCGCGGTGGCGTGTTTGACGTTGGCAACAAAAACGTTCCCGCGACGGCCAACGCGCCCTACGCTGGCCTGAGGTACGTCGACTGGGTCGAGGACACCCAGGGTGAGCTGCACACCTTCACGCTGGACGAACTGGTCGGCGTTGTCGCCAGCAACCAACTCGTGGGCGGGCTGCCCGGCGAGGCCTTTCGCTATTCGAACACCGGCTACTCACTGCTGGCGAAGATCGTCGAGCAGGTTTCTGGAAAAACGTTCGCGCAGTTCGTGCATGACGAATTCCTCGTGCCCAACGGTCTCAACGAGACGAGCTTTCCCGACGACGGCCAGACCCAACATCTCCCGGCGCCGTTCCTTGAGGGAACGACGCGGGTCGGCGGCACGCTTTATCCCACCACCCACCGCAACGTTTCCTGGGGCGTTGGCGAGGGCAACGTGGTCACGACCCCATCGGATCTGGCACGGTGGTTCCGTCGGCTGCTCAAGGGCGAGGCCGGGTTGAACGCGCAGACGATTGCCCGCATGCGCGGGTGTGAGACCACCCACGAGATCCATGTCTCCTATGGCCTCGGCCTCGCATGCGATCCCATCGAGCTTGGCGCTGGGCACAACGGCGGGATCACGGGTTACCTCACCACGGCGCGCCACGACACGGTGAGCGACGTGACCGTGGTCGTGTTCGCGACATTGCTCGATGCCGACGACCTCATGAGCGAAGGCGAGATGCTCTACGAGACTGCCCGTCAGGCGCGAACTGCGCTGGGCTACTGAAGACCGGAGAGGCCGGGAAGTTCGGTGCGGCCAGAAAGAAATGGTCCCTGACGGCAAGGCCTGCGGGACAGCCGTCCTGTGACAGGAATCCATTGCAGCATGGGGAATCGAGGTGTAAGCTGCGGCCAGATTTTTGAACACGGAGAGAACGAATGTGCAAATTTTGTACCACCAGTGACCCGCAGAACAAAACGTCGACATCACCCTCCCGACGCTCGGTGCTGGGCACAATGGGTGCGCTTTCATTGCTCGGAATGTCTGCGGTGGCTGGCATCGCTCACGCAAAAACGCCGCCCAAACCGGACAACGTGCTTTCACCCGATCAGGCGCTCAAGCGCTTGATGGACGGCAACGAACGTTACACATCGGGTCAGACCCAGAACCGGAGTTTTGCCAAGACGCGCGAAGCATTGGTCGGTGGGCAAAATCCCTACGCGTCGATATTGAGCTGCGCCGACTCGCGCGTCAGTCCCGAACTGTGTTTTGACGAAGAACGGGGCGACCTTTTTGTGACGCGGGTGGCGGGCAATTACGTCACCAACGATATTCTGGCCAGCCTGGAATATGGCGTCGCGGTTCTGAACGTTCCGCTCATCATGGTGCTGGGACACACCCGTTGTGGCGCCGTGAGCGCGACGGTCAGCGCGCTTGAGAAGCAGGCCGACTTTCCCGGTCATATTCAAAACATCGTCTCGGCGCTGATGCCAGCCGTGCGCGCCGCTGCTGCCGAACCCCACAAGGGCACCTTGCTCCAGGCGGCGACCCTTCAAAACATCAGACAGAACGTTCAGCGCTTGCAAGAAGCCACACCCATCTTGAGCAAGGCGGTGCAGGCCGGCAAGGTGAAGGTCGTCGGTGGCCTCTACGCCCTCGAAACAGGCCGTATTGAACTCGTTGCATAGGCGTTCAGCCCCGCGCAAAAAGCACCGAACCCGGCTTGAAAGCTTTGGCACCCCCTGCGGGGGTGTCTCGCGCCAACGGGAGCTCCAGGCGCGAAACAGCACACCGGTGTTCTGTCCCGTTTAACAAGGCCGTTCCCGCCGAGCTGGGCTTCGTTGCGCCGTCGGCAACCACGCCACGCACAGCCTTCCCCCAGGTCAAAGTTTGGCTGGCCAGCGCGACCCGTTGCGTCACGGTGCCGCGCGAGGCGTTGATGACTGGGTTTCATGTGCGCGATCTGAACGGCGCTGATCATCCCTTGCATGGCAGGCGGTTCGGGTGCGTGCAGGCTCACCACGTCAAAAAAGGCCACCGGCATGCCCAGCGCCTCGGCCAGCACCCGCGAGCGGATCCCTTGTGCTTGTCGGTGGCGGTTGTGGGGCTGGCTGGTGCGGGGATGAGGGGGTGAGGGGGTGAGGTCGTGGGCCGTAGTTGACCCATAGGGTCGGATTTTGATTGAGGTGTTGGCCTGGTGCCTTGGTCTGGGTCGTGAGCCTGTGCATCTCCGTAGAATCCCACCGGCCCTGGGTGGGTGTTTCAGCGCCGTGCGCGATCCCTGGGCGATGCCCCTGCCCGCCCTGCCCGTTCGCTCCGTTTCACCCGCTCCCCTATCTCGCCAAGAAAGCAACCGTCGAATGACACAGGCCAGTTTTAATTTCGACGCTCCGCTCGAGGACGACGTCGATGCCGCCTCGGCAGCCCCTGCCGTGAGCGTACCTGCCACGGAGGTGGACTTTGAAGCCCTGGCGCGCACCCTGGAGGTGCACCCCGATTTCCGGGTGTTGCGCCGCCTGGTGCCGATCATGGATTTTGGCCCCCGCCCCGCGGCTGAAGGGGACGCGGGCGTGCAGCGGGTGTTGGTGCTGGACACCGAAACCACCGGCTTGCAGCACCACAGCGACAAGATCATCGAACTGGCCATGCTGCTGGTTCAGGTGGACACCACGACTGGCTTGCCGTTTGGCCCGGTCGAGGTGTTTGAAGGCTTTGAAGACCCGGGCATGCCCATTCCCGAGGTGGCGCAGCAGGTGACCGGAATCACCGATGCCATGGTGACAGGCCAGCGTCTGGACGATGCGCAGGTGACCGCCCTGGTGGCCCGTGCCGACCTGGTGATTGCGCACAACGCGGGTTTTGACCGGCCGTTTGTGGAAGCGCGGTTTCCCGGTTTTGCCGACAAGGCATGGGCTTGCTCGTTTGCCGATATCGATTGGAAAGCCGCCGGTGCAGGTTCGTCCAAGCTCGGTTTACTGGCCCAGGACCGGGGCTGGTTTTACGACGCGCACCGCGCGCAGGTGGACTGCCACGCCCTGCTGCAGGTGTTGACCCGCCCGGTGGGCAGCGACGCCCGCACCGGACTGGCGCTGTTGTGGGCGGCTGCGGCATCGCCCAGCTTCAAGCTGCGCGCCACGGGTTCGCCGTTTGAGTCCAAAGATCTGCTGAAAGAGCGCGGCTACCGCTGGGACGCCGACGCCCGCGTGTGGGCCTGTACGCGGGCCACGCCCGAGTTGCTGGAGGCCGAGCTGGAATGGCTCAAGGCTGCGGTGTACGGCCGGCGCAGCGCCCGCGTGGAGGTGGAAGCCCAAGACAGCCGGGTGCGCTATTCAAGCCGACCGGGCCTGCTGACCGAGCGGGCGCTGTAACGGTGCTGCGGTTTGCCGGTCGCATGCCGCCAGCCAATGGGTTGCAGGCGACCTGTTGCAGCGGCAAGACCCACGCGGTCGGGTCTTGCCGCTGTGCCAACTTCAGAAGCGGTGGCGCAGGCCCACCGAGTAACCGCCGCCGCTGCTGAGGTTGTCCACCTTGTCGTACATGGTGGCCACGTACGCGTCGGTGCGCTTGGACAGCGCATGGCTGTAACCCACCGACAGGGTTTGGCGATCCGCGCCCGTTTTCGGTGCTATTTGTCCCCACTGCACCAGCACAGCGCCTGTGCCCACGGGCACGCGTGCACCGATGCCGGTGATGTCGTAGCTGTTGCCGGTGGTGTTGTTCTTCACCTCACCGTATTGCAGGAAACCCTTGGCCACGCCGAAATCGTAGGCCCCGCCCAGTTGCACGGTGCGGGTGTCGGGCACGGCTGCAGCGCCGTCTTTCTTCACGTCTTGCACCACCACCGAGGCGGACAAGGGGCCGCTGCCGTAGCCCAGGTTCATGCTCCAGTTACCGCCGTTGCTGGTTTCTTTGGTGGCCATGGCCGCGCCAAAGCGGAAGCCGCTGATGGTTGGGCTGGAGTAGGCCAGGGAATCGCTCCAGCCGGTGTCACCGGTCACGGTGCCGCTGGTGAAGTAATGGCGAATGCTGGGGGAGTAGCCGAACGAATCGCCAAAGGCGTTGAACAGCAGGGTGGACACGAACAGTGCCGTCGTGTTGCGGCCGGCGGTCAGGGTGCCGTATTGCTTGTGTGACAGGCCCACCGAAGCGGTGCGTGCCCAGGTGGTGTCACCCGTGAAGCGGCCTTGATCGCCCGTGTCGACGCGCAGGAAACCTTCCATCTTGAACACGGCCGACAAGCCGCCACCCAAATCTTCGCTGCCGCCAAAGCCGATGAAGCTGGTGGTCATCTTGCCGCTGTCCACCGCCGTGGTGGAGGTGCCGCCGGGGGCTTTGGTGGACCCCACGCTCAGGTCCAGCAGGCCGTAGGCGGTGACGGTGGACTGGGCCTGCGCGCTCAGCGCGGTCAGGCACAGGGCCGAGACCAGGGTGAGATGGCGTGTCAGAGCAGATTTTTTCATGGTGAGGTTCCGGTTTCTTCAGAGTAAAAAAGAGCACTTTTAAAAGATGTCGCACCTGTTTACAGCGCACGGCATGGGAGGCGGTTGGCGAGCGGGGCGACCGCTGGCCGGGCCTCACCGACCCCATGCCATGTTCAACAACGCAGGCACAGCAGCCGTCCAACACGGATCTGCATGCGGCTGCTTATGCAAGCTGTGTGCCATCCTTTGTATGGGCGGCCGCGCTCGTTCAAGCCAGCGGCAGTTTCACCACAAACCGCGATCCTTCACCCAAGACCGAACGGACGCTGATGCTGCCGCCGTGGGTCTGTGCAATGTGCTGGCAGAGCGAGAGGCCGAGTCCGTTGCCTTCGTATTCCCGCCGCAGGTGCAGGCGCTGAAACGGTTGAAACAGCTTGCCGATTTCCTGGGCCTCCATGCCGATACCGTTGTCGGCCACTGTCACCCAGACAAACCCATCGGCCGTCTGAGCGGTGACGGTGATGCGCGGCGCGCGACCGGGTGGCACGAACTTCAGTGCGTTGCCCATCAGGTTCTGAAACAGCAGTGACAGCAGGCTGGCGTGGCCCAGCACCACCGGCAGGGGCCCGATGGTCAGTTCCGCCTGGGTGGCTTGCAGGCGTGCGGCCATTGCATCGCGCAGTTCGTCCATGGTTTGCTCCAGTGAAACCGGCATCGGCGCCTCGGTTTCGCCCACTTTGAGCCGGGCAAAGCGCAGCACGTCGTCGAGCAGGGTGCGCATGCGCATGCCGGCCTGGTGCACCAGTTTCAGGTAGCGTTGGCCGCTGGGGGGCAGCGCCGGGCCGTGGTCTGACGCCAGCAGGTCCGCAAACTGCACCACGGTGTTGAGCGGCTCGCGCAGATCGTGCGAGGCGATGCGCACGAATTGCTCCAGCCCTTCGTTGGCCTGCTTCAATTCGATGGTTTTCTGTTCCAGCTGGGCGTGGCTGTCGCGCAGTTCGGCCAGCGCTGCGGCCAGCACTTGGGCGGGCACCAGGGCCGCTGCGTAGGCCATGTAGAAAAACCCTTGTTGCCAGGTGTACGTGACGGGCGGTGGCACCAGAATGCCCAGCGCCTGCATGGTGGCGATGGTGATGGAGGCCGCCAGCGTCACCAGCAGCGCACCCTCCAGCGGCAGCAGCAGCGCTGCCATCAGCAAAGGCATGACGACGTAGACAAAGGGGAACGGGAGGTAGGCCATGCTGAGCACCGTGACGCCCACGGTGACCATCAACAGCGCGAACAACGGTGCCTGCCACAACTGGATCGATCGCCCTTGGGTCCAAGCGCCCAGCAAGACGAAGGCCAGGGGCAGCATGGACACCGAGCCGATCACCGAGCCCTCGAACCAGACCAGCCAGACATCTCCCAGCGTGCCCATGCCCGCAGACGACAGGAGCACCGCGCCCAGGGTGGCGCCCGCCAGCAACGGCACCAGACCACCGTAGGTCAGCAGGGCGAGCAGGCGTTTGGGGGTGCTGATGCCGGTGGCGGTCAGTCCCGCCCGGTGCAACAGCCAGCCGCCCAGCAGCACCTCGGCGGCATTGGCCGGGACAAACAGCAGGATTTCAAGCGGGTCGGCTCCAACGACCAGATTGGCCAGGGCGTTGCCCACGGCCATGAACAACACCAACAGCGGAGCCAGGCGCCAAGGGCTGAACGCGACCCAGGCAATGGCCACGGCGTTGGCGTACCAAATGGTGGCCATGCTGCCGGGTTGGAGGGCCATGTACAGCGAGACCACGGAGCTCAGCGTGTAGCACGCGCCCAGCGCCAGTACCCCGAGCCAACCGGAGTGCCTTGGGCGGGCTTCATGGGGTCCCTGGACCGGTTTGACTGGGTCAGGCATGCGGCTGCTTCGCAGTGGGACGCCACGCTTTCCAGCCCAGCAGCAGCAAGCCACTGCCCAGCAAGCCTGCGCCCAGCACGGCGGGCCAGATGCGGCCCCGTCCCATCGCTTGGGTGTTCAGGGGGCGCAGCCAGCGGTCGATCACGGCCTGCCGTTGATGGCGTGGAATGGTCAATATGGCGGCGTCCATGCGCGCGCGCAAGCCCGGTTGCCCTTGGCGAATGCCAAAGCTGAGCTCGTAGTCAAAACCCACCCGGCCCGCACTGCGCAGCCCTTTCAAGCCGTGGGCCTCGACGTTGTAGGCCACGCTCGCGGCGTCTGCCACAGCGGCTTCAAAGCGTCCATCGGCCACGCCTTGCAGGGCTTCCGAGTCGTTGCTCACCGAGTGCCAGTCCACGCGCGGGTAGGTCGTGCGCATGGCGGCTTCCACTGCGTAACCGTGGCCCACCGCCACGGGGCGTCCTTGCAAGGCGTTCCATGCGTCGGAGGTGGCCAGCGGTGCGTGGTCGGTGCGCATCACCAAAATGGCAGGCACTTGGATGTACGGCCGCGTGAACTCCAGGAACGCGGCGCGTTCGGGTGTGGGGCGCAGCGACGTGATGAGGTCGGCCTTGCCTTGGCGCAGGTCGGACAACAGGGTGTGCAATGGGGCCGGGGGCTGCTCCACCACGCGCAAGCCTGTGGCTTCTTGCACCAGCCGAAGCATGTCGATGGACAGACCCTGGGCCTGCAGGTTGGGGCCCACAAAGACAAATGGTGGGTAGTCGCGCTCCACCGCCAGCCGCAGCGCGGGTGCGTCCTGGGGCACGGCGCTGACGGGATCGGCCGTCCAGGCGTTGCTGCTCAGCAGGCACCAGCCGAGCGCGATTCGCACCGTTGTGCTTCGCAGAGGGAAGGCCGCTGCCATGGCCGCTGGTCTGCTCAGTTCGGGTCGATGAGGTTCATCAAGCTGCTGGCGGTGGCCTTGTCGATCGGCTTGGTGATGTAACCCCGCACCGATGCAAAAGACGCGGCGCGGTCGCGGTCGCGTGGGTCGGGTGACGAGGTGAGCATGACCACCACCGCCTCGGCTTGCTTGGTGGCCGCCAACGTTTCATAGGTTTCCAGAAACTCAAAGCCGTTCATCCCCGGCATGTTGATGTCCAGCAGGATCACCGAAATGCCGTGTGCAGGATGGCTTTGCAGGTACTGCAGCGCCTCTGGGGCCGAGTCGTATTCCACCACCTCGTAGTGCTGGTCGCAGCGCTCCAGCATCAGGCGCGTGAACAGCAAGTCGCTCTCGTAGTCGTCGATCAGCATGATGCGGCGAGCCATAAATCCATCTCCATCGGGTGTGCGGGGGATTGCTGGTGCCGCAACCCTCCGAGGGTGTGTACAAAAGCATCCGTTGGTTCTATTTAACCATTTGTTGCATGTGGTTACCAGACAGCACTTGTGCAAAACCGTTGTGGCGGTGTCGCGTCGACTTGGCCGGTGTCTGCTGGCCTCAGGCTGGGTAGGTCAGGGCATCCCGGCCGGTGAGCGTCATCAGAATGTCGGCGTACCAGGCGCAGTTCAGGCCCAGCGACTCGTCGAGCACCAGGTCGCGGTTGCCCATGTCCATGCGCGATGAATGCACGCCCAGCAGCTTCCAGGGCAGGGCGGCGGTGGCGGCGGTGGGAGCCGTGTCGCGCGTCACCACGGCGGCGCCGCTGGTGCCGCGGTGGGTGCGGGCGTCGGTCAGAAAATAGCCCTGGCCCTGAAAGCGGATGCCGTAGGGCGACGCCATGACCGCGTGGCGCACCACGGGCAGGTGGTGCAGCGCGTCGTGAAAACCCAGCGGGAAACCCACCACCAGCAGCGAGGCGTCCACCGGCATGGCGTCAAAGGCGGTGTGCAGGTGGGCCGGTGTGAAGGCCCGGATGATGGCACCCGCCGGCAGCTGGCTGCGGTCCACCTCCAGCACCGCCACGTCGATTTCGCTGCCACCGTCACGGCCCTGGCGCCAGACCGATTGGCCTTGCGCGTACAGCAGCATGGAAAAGCCGGTGGAGCGGGTCAGGTTGGCGGCGTCCAGATGCAGCTCAATTTCCAGCCGGTCGGGCAGGTGCTGGCTGGCTTCGTCAATCACCACGTGCCGGCTGGTCACCAAATAAAGGCGGTTGTCGCGCTCAAAAAAGAAGCCACTGGCGTTGGTGAGCGCGTGCGTGCCGAGGTAGGTGGACACACGGGGCGCGGCCAGAAACAACGGGTCCACCGGTGTGCGGGTGGGCTGGGGTGGGGTGGTGGGTGCCGCAAGGGCTGCGGCGGTCGGGTTTTGCGGTTTCACCATGGCAGTGTCGCAGTTTTTACCCGCTGGGTGTGTGCGCTATGGCACCCATGCTGCGGGTGTTGACGGGGTTGTGGCGCCGATGGTCGAATCGTGTCCATTGCAGACCGGTGTGACAGCAGCCCCATGAACCTCAACGGCGATTCCACCCAACGCACCGTGAGCCGAGCCACCCCCGCTGGAGCCAGCACGCTCTGTTCATCGGCCCCGAGGGCGCGTTGATTTGCGTCAAGGTGGGTCACCTCGGCGGCAGAATTTCTGCGGCCTTGATGTCGGACCGCAGCCGCCCGATCGCCTACGATCTGGGTGTGAACGCCTGTGCGGATGTGGGCGAACACCTGGCGCGTTCAACGAGCGGCCGTTCTGGTGCCGACAACAAGGAAAAACCATGCTGAAAATTTTGATCCCAACCGACGGTTCCGAGTCCTCTTTGCTGGCTGTGCACCACGCGCTGGCGCTGGTGGGCCACGGGCTTCAAGCCCGCTTTGTGGTGGCCAACGTGCAGGAAACCGCCACCCTGTACGAGCTGGTGGTGGCGCACGACCCCGACGTGCTGCAATCGGTGAACGAAGAGGCCGGGCTTGATCTCATGCGCCCAGCCGTGGCCTTGCTGGAGGCGGCCGGCCAGGCGGTGGAGCAAGACGTGGCCACCGGCGACGCCGCCCAGATGCTGGTGGAGATGGTGGAGCGCCACGGCTGCGACGCCATCATCTTGAGCGCGCGCGGCATGGGCAGCCTGCGCTCGGCGCTGATGGGGTCCGTGTCTCACGAACTGTTGCACAGCTCGCCTGTGCCCGTGACGGTGGTCAAAGCCGTGGACACCGTCGAGGTGGAACCCGAAGAGGCCGAGGGTCCGGACGCTCAGGCGCCAGACGTGCAAGGCGCCTGAACCCACAACCCGCGCCTGGCGCGTCCCCGCACAAAGCCCACCGGCCCCGGCCCGTGGGCTTTGTCGTTGGGTGTTCGGTGCGTGCTTTGCTGGCGGAAAGCGACGGACATCCCGTCCCGTGGGCAGGGGTTCAGGGGTGATTTGTTATTACGTTTAGAGAAACGTATTTACCAATGGTGAATTATTGGCTATAGTGCGGACCCAGCACCGCCGCACGACCTTTCTCGGCGGGCCACACCCACAGGAGCACCGCAGGCATGGCCACCTACACCTACCCCACCTTTCCCTACCAGGCGCCGCACGACCTGATGTCAGGCGCGCCACAGCGCAAACCGCTGGTGATCATCGGCGCGGGCCCGGTGGGGCTGGCGGCAGCCATTGACGCGCGTCTGCAGGGGCTGGACGTGCTGCTGTTCGACGAAGACGACAGCGTGTCGTTTGGCTCGCGGGCGGTGTGTTACGCCAAGCGCGCGCTGGAAATTCTGGACCGCCTGGGCGTGGGCGATGCGGTGGTGGACAAAGGCGTGAGCTGGAACGTGGGCCGCACCTTCATGAAGGAAGAAGAGGTCTACCGCTTCAACCTGGTGCCCGACGCCGGCCACAAGCGCCCCGGCATGATCAACCTGCAGCAGTACCACCTGGAAGAAGCGCTGGTGAAACGCGCCGCCGAGCTGGGCGCCGACCTGCGCTGGAAATACAAGGTGGTGGGCGTGGAGCCTCTGGCCGATGGCGCCCGTGTCAGCATCGAGACCCCTGATGGCAACTTTGACATCGAGGCAGACTGGCTGATCGTGGCCGACGGTGCGCGCTCCAACGTGCGCCGCCAGTTGGGGCTGGACATTGAAGGCCATGTGTTCAAAGACCGCTTCCTGATTGCCGACGTGGTGATGAAAGCCGACTACCCGGCTGAGCGCTGGTTCTGGTTCGACCCGCCGTTTCACCCCAACCAGAGCGTGCTGCTGCACAAGCAGAGCGACAACGTCTGGCGCATCGATTTCCAGCTCGGCTGGGACGCCGACCCGGAAGAGGAAAAGAAGCCCGAAAACATCATGCCGCGCGTGAAAGCCATGCTGGGCGACGACCGCGAGTGCACGCTGGAATGGGCCAGCATTTACACCTTCCAGTGCCGTCGCATGACGAACTTTCGCCACGGGCATCTGCTGTTTGTGGGCGACGCGGCGCACCAGGTGTCGCCGTTTGGCGCACGCGGTGCCAACTCGGGTTTTCAGGACACGGACGATTTGCTGTGGAAGCTGGCGCTGGTGATCAAAGGCCAAGCGCCCGAGGCGCTGCTGGACACCTACGACACAGACCGGGTCTACGCCGCCGACGAGAACATCCGCAACTCCACCCGCTCCACCGATTTCATCACGCCCAAAAGCGCGGTCAGCAAGCTGTTTCGCAACGCCGCGCTGGAGCTGGCCCGCAGCCAGCCGTTTGCCCGCAAGCTGGTGAATTCGGGTCGCCTGAGCGTGCCGGCTTTCCTGGTGCATTCGGCCCTGAACACGCCCGATACCGACAAGTTTGACGGCGATATGGTGCCTGGTGCGCCGCTGGACGACGCCCCGGTGCGCCGGGCCGGCGCCGACGCCTGGCTGCTCGACCAGTTGGGCCACCACTTTGTGCTGCTGGCCTTTGCCGACAGCGCCGACGCCATGGACACCGCCTTGCCCGGCCTGCGGGCGCAGGCCGCTGCGCTGGCGGCTGCGGCGTTGCCGGTGCAGACCTTGCTGGTGACGGCCCACGCCGGCACCGCGCCCGCCGGGCTGGCCACCTTGCACGACCGCGACGGCCTGCTGGCCCAGCGCCTGGATGCCCGCCCCGGCACCTGCTACCTGGTGCGCCCCGACCAGCATGTGGCCGCCCGCTGGCGCCGTTTTGATGCCACGGCGGTGCAGGCCGCCTTGCACCGCGCGACGGCGCAGCCCGTCAACGAACCCGCCACCGCTACCGCCTGAATCCGAGGAACACACCATGCCCCTTCAGCTGCAACCCAACCTGAGCGAACCCGGCCAGCGCTACTTCCGCGACTTCACGCCGGGTGACGACTTCTACGAAGCCCTGATCGACACCCACCGCGACCTGAGCGACGAGCAAAGCCAGTTGCTCAACGCCAAACTCATCTTGTTGCTGGCCAACCAGGTGGGCGACATCGCGGTGCTCAAAGATGCCCTGCGCCTGGCGCGCGAAGGCGTTTGATTGGCACCGCCCACCAGCAACCCCATTGACCCCCAGGAGCACCCCATGAACATCCGCAAAATCCACCACGTCGCCTACCGCTGCAAAGACGCCAAAGAAACCGTGCTGTGGTACCAGAAGCACCTGGGCATGAACTTTGTGCTCGCCATTGCCGAAGACCAGGTGCCGTCCACCCACGCGCCCGACCCCTATATGCACCTCTTCATGGACGCGGGTGGCGGCAATATTTTGGCGTTTTTTGAGCTGCCCAACGCCCCCGAAATGGGCCGCGACACCAACACCCCCGAGTGGGTGCAGCACATTGCGCTGGAGGTGGACACCGTGGCCGAACTCGAAGCCACCAAGGTCCGCCTGGAAGCCGCGGGCGTGCCGGTGATCGGCATCACCGACCACACCATCTTCAAGTCCATTTACTTCTTCGATCCCAACGGCCACCGCCTGGAACTCGCCGCCAACACCGGCACGCCCGAGATGATGCAAAAGCTCGACGACGTGAAGTGGGACATGCTTGAAGAGTGGAGCCAGACCAAGCGCGCACCCAAGCACGCGGCCTGGATGCACGAGCGCGAGTTCACGGCGGGCTGAAAGCCCGGTGCCGTGGCGCGCGGTTCTTTTGGGCCAGAATCGCGCCCATGAGCCCAAAGCCCCACCACACCAGCGCCCTCGTCCTGTTCTCAGGCGGGCAAGACTCCACCACCTGCCTGGCCCACGCCCTGGCGCGTTACCCCCGCGTCGAAACCATCGGCTTCGACTATGGCCAGCGCCACAGCGTCGAACTGCAAGCCCGCCTGGTGGTGCTGCGCCAGCTGCGTGAGCAATTTCCCGCCTGGGCCGAGCGCCTGGGCGAAGACCATGTGCTTGACTTGGCCGTGCTCGGCAAAGTAAGCGAAACCTCGCTCACCCGCGACATGGCCTTTCGCATGGAAGAGAGTGGCCTGCCCAACACGTTTGTGCCTGGGCGCAACCTGCTGTTTTTGACGCTGGCCGCCGCACTCGCCTACCGCCGGGGCATCCAGGTCATCGTCACCGGCGTTTGCGAAACCGACTTTTCAGGCTACCCCGACTGCCGCGACGACACCATGAAAGCGCTGCAAGTGGCCCTGTCCCTTGGCATGGACCACCGCTTCCTCATCGACACCCCGCTGATGTGGATCGACAAAGCCGACACCTGGCGCATGGCCCACGAACTGGGTGAAGCTTCTGGCGTGCTTGGCGGCGGGCCTGCGCTGGTGGACCTGATCGTGGAACACACCCACACCTGCTACCTGGGCGACCGCGAGCACCGGCACGCCTGGGGTTATGGCTGCGGCAACTGCCCGGCTTGTGAGCTGCGGGCGCGGGGGTGGGCGGGGTACCAGGTGGCGGGTTAACCACCGCAACAGCATGCCGAGGCCGCCCGTGGTCACGATCCTGAAACGCATAATGGGCCAGCGGCTCTCGCAGGATGTGTGTGCAACGGAATGAACAGAGGTGAAGCTGTGGTGTTGCCGATGGCTTGCTGGATGTGCAGGGTGCGCCGCTGGCCGCGTGCGGTGCTGTGGGCCTGGGTCGGCTGGTGGGCCGTGGGGCCTGTGCATGCCCTGGACGCCGTGACCCTACAACTCAAATGGAGCCACGCGTTTCAGTTTGCCGGGTACTACGCCGCCGTTGAAAAAGGGTTTTACCGCGATGTGGGACTCGACGTGACCCTGCTGGAAGCCCCACCGGGTGCCAGCGTGCTGGCATCGGTGAGCCAGGGGCGTGCGCAATACGGCGTGGGCACCAGCAGCTTGCTGCTGGACCGCGCAGCCGGGTATCCGATGGTGGTGCTGGCGGTGGTGTTCCAGCATTCGCCCCAGGTGCTGCTGGTACGCCAGCCAGACCGCGTGCAAGGCACGCAAGGCATTCAAGACCTGTTGGGCAAACGGGTGATGGTGGAGCCCCATGCCGACGAATTGCTGGCCTATCTGAACCAGGCCGGTGTGCGCTCCGACCAGCTGATGAGGCTTCCCCATACCTTCAATCCGCAAGACCTGATCGACGGCACTGTGGATGCCATGAGCGCCTACATCACCAACGAGCCCTACCTGCTGGACCAGGCCGGTATCCGCTACGACACCTACACCCCCCGCTCAGCGGGCATCGACTTTTACGGCGACAACCTGTTCACCACCGAAAACGAGTTGAAAGCCAACCCCCAGCGGGTGCAGAACTTCAGAGAGGCCAGTCTGCGCGGCTGGGCATACGCCATGGCTCACCAGGAGGAAATGGCGGACCTGATTGCCACCCAGTACGCCAGGTCGCATGGGCGGGATTTTTTCCTGTTCGAGGCCCGCCGCATGGAGCCCCTGCTGCGCACCGATTTGATCGAGGTGGGCTACATGACCCGGGGGCGCTGGCAACACATTGCCGACACCTACGCCGATCTGGGGCTGTTGCCGCGCAACCAGACCCTGAACGGTTTTTTGTACGCATCCATCGTTCCCCCTGACCGCAAGCCGCTGTATGTGGCTCTGACCTTGTTGCTGGTCGTCAGCGCCGTGGCGCTGTACATCCTGCACCTCAACCGCCGTTTGGCGCGGGCGCTGGCCGAGACGCTGCGGGCAGAAGACCGCGTTCGCCACCTGGCATTTTTTGATGCGCTCACCGATCTGCCCAACCGGCGCATGTTGCAAGACCGGCTGGTTCAGGCCATCGCACGGCTCAAGCGCGAAGAGCGCCACGGCGCACTGCTGTTTCTGGACCTGGACAACTTCAAAACCCTCAACGACACCCACGGCCATGCGCTGGGCGATTCGCTACTCAAAACCGTCGCCGAGCGTTTGCGCGGTTGCGTGCGAGAGGTGGACACGGTGGCCCGCCTGGGGGGCGACGAGTTTGTGGTGCTGCTGGATGCCATCGACGCGGATGCCGAACAGTCTCTCGCGCAGGCCCAGGTGGTGGCCGGCAAAGTGCTGCTGTCGCTGGCGGAGCCCTATCGGCTGCTGGATGCCCACGGTGGTGAGCCCGTGGTGCATGTGTGCACGGCCAGCATCGGTATGGCGCTGCTGGACGGCACGTCCGACCCCGAAGAGGTGCAGCATCAGGCCGACACCGCCATGTACCAGGCCAAACGCATGGGGCGCAACCGTGTCCATGTCGGCACGGACGCCACCCCGCCGCGCCCGGCGACACCCTGACAACGCGGAGCGCGGCGCTCGGCCTAGGCGAGGTCAGCGGCTTGTGCCCGAGCGCAAGTGCGTTGTGTGGGGCAGTGCCTACACCGCATCCACCAACCGGTAGCTCGTACCGCCCGCCTCGTTGGGCTCCAGTGTCCATTGCCGGTGGTGAAACGCCGCCACCGTGGGCCGGTGGGCAATCGATACCAAGGCACCATTTTCGCGCAGCACCATGGCTTTCAGGCGGTCGTACAGCGTGGCTTCGGTGGATTCGTCCAGGGCGCTGGTCGCTTCGTCCACAAACAGCCAGCGCGGTTTTTTCAGGAAGGCGCGGGCCATGGCCAGGCGCTGCTGTTCACCACCTGATAGCTTTTGGCCCCAGGTGTCTTCGGTGTCGAGCTGGTTGGCCAGGTGGGGCAGCAGGGCGTCGGTCAGGGCTTGCTGCAGTTCGGCGTCGGAGTAGCGCTCGGGCGTGGCCGGGTAGGCCAGGGCGTGGCGCAGGGCGCCGTTGGGGAAGTAGGGGCGCTGCGGCAGAAACATGACCCGGGCGTCAAAGTCGGCCGGGGCGCGCAGCCGGCTCACGGACCAGGGCCAGATGCCTGCCAGCGCGCGAAACAGGGTGGACTTGCCGCTGCCCGACGGGCCTTTGACCAGCACCGTGTCGCCCGGGTGGAGCTGCAAACCGTTGACCGCGAGCAGCGCGGTGCCGCCGGGCAGGCTCAGGTGCAGGTCGTCCAGCGCCAGGGCGTCTTCGGTGTGGGTCGTCGTCACAGTCTGGGCCTGGGTGCTGGCCTGCAGCGCCTGGAAGCTGGCTTCAAAGCTGGTGATGCGGTCGGTGGTGGCGCGCCAGCTGGCCAGGCGGTCGTAGTTGTCCACAAACCATGAGAGCGCGTCTTGCACACGGCCAAAGGCAGACGCAATTTGCATCAGTTCCCCGAGCTGGATGGCACCGCTGAAAAAGCGTGGCGCGGCCACGATGAACGGAAACACCACCGCCGCCTGCCCAAAGCCCACGGTGAACCAGGTGAGCCGCTTTTGCGCTTTGATGAGTTGCAGGTAGTTGCTCAGCACCACACCAAAACGGCTGCTGAGTTGGCCGCGCTCCACCGCCTCACCCCGGTCCAGCGCAATGGATTCGCTGTATTCGCGCACCCGCACCAGGTGGTGCCGGTAGTCGGCCTCGGCGCGTTGCTGGCGAAAGTTCAGGCCAATCAGCGGGCGGCCAATGTAATGGGTGATGACGCTGCCCACCACGCAATACACCACCGCCATCCACACCATGAAGCCGGGAATCACCACTTCTTCGCCGTTGAAGTTGAAGGCAAAACTGCCCGAGAGCGACCACAAAATACCCACAAAGCTCAGCAGCGTGACCACCGCGTTGAGCAGGCCCATGGACAGGCTCACCGAGTAGCTGGTGAAGAGGTTCATGTCTTCGGCGATGCGCTGGTCCGGGTTGTCGGGCGTCTTGTCGCTGTGGCCGGTGAAGCGGGCCAGTTCCAGGTGGTAGAAGGCCTGGTTGGCCAGCCAGCGGTTGACGTAGTGCACCGTCATCCAGGCACGCCAGCGCATTTCCAGCAGCTGCGTCAAATAAAAGCGGTACACCGCAATGACGATGAAGCCAAACGCCAGGTAGGTGAAGCGGCCCAGTTCGCGCCAGAACACCGGCGCGTCCTTGTTTTGCAGCGCGTCGTAAAACACCCGGTTCCATTCGTTGAGCAGCACCAGCATGTACACCGCCGCCAAGTTCAACGCCACGATGGCCGCCAGCAGGCCGCGCGCGCGCCACTTTTCTTCCGAGTTGAAGTAGGGCGTGGCGAGTCGGCGCACTTGGCCTGCGAAGTGGCGAAAGCGTTGGAATTTGGACAGGGGTTGGGTCATGGAAGGCTTCTCAACAGAGGGAGCGCTGTGTCTTCAAACGGAAGCTCACACATTCGAAATCCCCGCCGCCACATGCCCCGAAGGCACGTGCAGCGAGGCCGATTCGATGTGGCCGGTCTGGTCGTCAAAGAAAAAGTCGGGCTCGAATTCGCGCAAAAACGGCCCTTTGGGCAGGCCGCCCAAAAACATGGCCTCGTCCACCTCAATGCCCCAGTTCATCAGCGTGCGAATGGCGCGTTCGTGCGCCGGGGCGCTGCGCGCCGTCACCAGCGCGGTGCGCACGCGCATGCTGCGCGTGCCTTCGGTTTGCAGGCGGTGCAGCGCTTCGAGCAGGGGCTTGAACGGTCCACCGGCCAGCGGTTGCCCGGCATGGCTGGCTTCGTGGGCCTGAAAGGCCGACAAGCCCTCGGCCTGGTAGACGCGCTCGGCTTCGTCAGAAAACAGCACCGCGTCGCCGTCAAAGGCAATGCGCACCTCGTGCGGGTGCGCGTCGCTGGCATGCACCGACTGCGGGTACACCTGCGCGGCGGGCACCCCGGCGTCGAGCGCGGCGCGCACATCGGCCAGGTGGGTGCTTAAAAACAGGTTGGCCCGCAGCGGGCGCAGGTAGCGCCAGGGCGGCTGCCCGCGCGTGAAGCTGCCGCGCTGGATGGGCAGGCCGTAATGCTGCGCCGAGCGGAACACCCGCATGCCCGAGACCGGGTCGTTGCGCGACAGGATCACCACCTCGACCCGCTGTGCGTCGGTGCCGTTGAAGGCCAGCAGCTTCTTCACCAGCGAAAACGCCACACCCGGCAGGGCGGGTTGCTCCAGCCGGTCCAGCTGCAGCTTCATGTAAGCCCGGTCGTCGCCGGTTTCAAACAGGCGGTTTTCTTCTTCAAAGTCGAACAAGGCCCGCGAAGAAATCGCCACGACCAGTTGACCCTCCAATGTGACAGGCATGGGGAAGCGCCTTTGCTAGTAAAAGAAAGTCTGAAGCGTAGCCCAAATGGCGTTGGCTCAGCCGGCGTTGGTAAGCCAGTCAACCCAGTACCTCACCGGCGCGAGATGCATCCTCCAGGATGCGGTGGATCTGGCTTTGCCAGTCCACTCGCATCGCCCCCCGGGGGGTGACGCGCCCTTAGGCGCGGTGCGGGGGGTCACCCCACCAATTGGTTGAGCTGGATGATGGGCATCAGCACCGCCAACACGATCAGCATCACCACCAGGCCCATGCCCACGATCAGCAGCGGCTCCAGCAGGGTGGTGAGGTGCATGGCGCGGCGCTGCACTTCGGCGCTGAGTTGGTCGGCGGCACGGCCCAGCATGGCGGGCAGTTGGCCGGTTTGTTCGCCCAGGCGGGCAAACATGGCCACCAGCGGTGGGAAGCGTTTTTTGCTGCCCAGCGCCGAGGCCAGCGGCGCGCCCTCGCGCACCAGCACCAGCGCGTCCAGCGCGTCGGCGCGCATGGCCTGGTTGCTCAGGGTTTCGGCGGCGGTTTGCAGGGCGCGCAAGATGGGCACACCCGCCGCCGCCAGCATGGCCAGCGTGCCCGCAAAGCGGGCGGCGTTGTAACCCCGGGCGAGTTTGCCCACCAGCGGCAGGCGCAGCCAGGCGGCGTCCATGCGCATGCGCAGGCCTTCGTTGCGCCGCGCCATGGTGAGCGCGCCGCTGCCCAGCGCCAGCGCACCCAGCATCAGCCAGCCGTGGCTGCGCACAAAGTCGCTCAGGTTGAGCATGACCACCGTTAAAAACGGCAGGGCGCGCTTGCTGCCCGCAAACACACCGGCCACCTGTGGCACCACATAGGCCACCAGAAACACCACGATGACGATGGCCACCACGGTGACGATGGCCGGGTAGAGCGAAGCGGCGATGAGTTTGTTTTTCAGCGCTTCACGGGTTTCGAGGTCGTCGGCCAGGCGCTCCAGCACCGTGCCGAGCTGGCCGCTCTGCTCGCCCGCGGCAATGACGGCGGTGTAGATGTTGGCAAACTCTTTGGGGTGCCGCGCCAGCGCCCGCGCAAACGGGGCGCCGCCGTTGACCTCGGAGCGCAGGTCGGCCATGAGGTTGCGCTGTTTGTCGTCTTCGGCCTCTTCGGTGAGGGCGGCCAGGGCGCGTTCCAGCGGCAGGCCCGCAGCCACCAGGCCAGCGAGCTGGCGCGTCCACACCGCCAGCGTGGTGGCGTTGAACACGCCGCCGCCCCAGAGCGTGATGTTGAGCCCCTGGGCTTTTTGCTCATCACCGGCCGAGGTGGCGGGCTCTACCGCAATGGGCACCAGCGAGCGTGCACGCAACAGACCGCGCGCGGCCTTGGCGGTGTCGGCGTCGATCAGACCCTTTTGCGTGGCACCCTGGGCGTCCAGGGCTTCGAAGGTGTAGGCGGGCATGTGACAAGCGTGGGGTGTGAAGTGATGCTGGGGGGGGACGCCGCAGGCGGCGCGGGGTGTCAATCCCTTGTCACACTCATGACCTCTTCCAGCGAGGTGATGCCCGCGTCGATCAGGTGCTGGCCGTCTTCGCGCATCGAGCGCAGGCCGCCGGCCTGGGCTGCGGCAAAAATCTGACTTTCGGCGGCGCGGTTGTGCACCAGCGGGCGGATCGCGTCGTCCACCACCAGCAGTTCATAAATACCGGTGCGGCCTTTGTAGCCGGTGTGGCCGCAGTGGGCGCAGCCCACCGGGTGCCAGCGGCCGTGTTCGTCTTGGCGGCGGCAGTGGGTGCACAGCTTGCGCACCAGGCGCTGCGCCATCACACCCAGCAGCGAGCTGGAGAGCAAAAACGGCTCAATGCCCATGTCGGCCAGGCGGGTCACGGCGCTGGCGGCGTCGTTGGTGTGCAGCGTGGCCAGCACCAGGTGGCCGGTGAGCGAGGCCTGGATGGCGATTTGCGCGGTTTCAAAATCGCGGATTTCGCCGATCATGATCACGTCGGGGTCTTGCCGCAGGCTGGCGCGCCAGGCCTTGGCAAAGGTCAGGTCGATCTTGGCGTTGACCTGGGTTTGGCCCACGCCGCCCAGCTCGTATTCAATCGGGTCTTCCACCGTCATGATGTTTTGCGCACTGGCGTCCAGGCGCTGCAGCGCGGCGTACAGCGTGGTGGTTTTGCCCGAACCGGTGGGGCCGGTGACCAAAATAATGCCGTGCGGCTGGGTGATGAGGTGGCCAAAGCGCGCCAGCACATCGCCCTGCATGCCCACCGCTTCCAGGCTGAGCTTGCTTTCGCTTTTGTCCAGCAGGCGCAGCACGGCGCGCTCGCCGTGGGCGCTGGGCAGGGTGGACACGCGCACATCCACCGCACGGGTGCCGATGCGCAGCGAAATGCGGCCATCTTGCGGCAGGCGTTTTTCTGAAATGTCCAGCTCGGCCATGATCTTCAGGCGGCTGATGAGCGCGGCGTGCAGGGCGCGGTTGGGCTGCACCACCTCGCGCAGCGTGCCGTCCACCCGAAAGCGCACGCTGGAATGGCGCTCATAGGGTTCGATGTGGATGTCGCTGGCGCCGTCGCGGGCGGCCTGCGTCAGCAGCGCGTTGAGCATGCGGATGATGGGCGCGTCGTCGGCGGCTTCCAGCAGGTCCTCAATGGCGGGCAGGTCTTGCATCATGCGGCTCAGGTCCACATCGCTCTGCACTTCGCTGACCACCGCTGCCGCGCTGGACTCGCCCTGCGCGTAGGCCGCGCTGATGCGTTGCTTGAGCGTGTCGCCGCTTTCCCACTGGATGTCGCGCACGTCGTGGCGGCGCAAAATTTCAGACAACGCCGAGAGACGGCGGGTTTGTGCGGCGGCGTCGGCCGCTGGCGAGTGGCTGCCCAACAGGGTCAGGGCTTGGCCGTCGTCTTCCAGCAGCCAGTGGTGTTCGCGCGCAAAGGCGTAGGGCAGGGGGTACTTCACGGCCGGGGCTTTACTGCTGGGGCGTTGCCGCCGTGGCTGGCACCTGCTGCGTGGCTGCGCCGGGCAGCAGCGTGGCGGGCGCCCGCTCCGGCGGCATCACCGGTGCTTCGTTCACGCCCAGCACACGGCTGGCGGTGGGCTGGCTGTCTTTCTGGATCGAGCGCATCAGCTCGTAGCGGTCCAGGGTGAGGTTGCTGGTTTCGCGGGCGTCGCGCAGCACCACGGGGCGCAAAAACACCATCAGGTTGGTTTTCTTGCGCGAACGTTTTTCGCTCTTGAACAGGTTGCCAAACAGCGGCACATCGCCCAGGCCGGGCACCTTGTCTTCGTTGCCTGCGTATTCGTCTTGCAACAGGCCCCCCAGCACCACAATGGCGCCGTCGTCCACCAGCACGGTCGATTCGATGGTGCGCTTGTTGGTGATCAGACCCGTGGCCGAGTTGATCGACGAGGCTTGCACGCTGCTGACCTCTTGGAACAGCGTCATCTTGATGGTGCCGTTTTCGCTGATCTGCGGCTTCACGCGCAGCGTGAGGCCCACGTCTTTGCGCTCAATGGTCTGGAACGGGTTGACCGAACCATCGGTCCCCCCCGTGTTGGTGAACTGACCGGTCACGAACGGCACGTTTTGGCCGATCACGATCTTGGCCTCTTCGTTGTCCAGCGTCAGCAGGTTGGGGGTGGACAGGATGTTGCCCTCGCCGTTTTGCTGCAGAAAGCGCGCCAGAAAGCCCAGCACATAGACCCCGTTGGCCCGGGTCACGGCGCCCAGGTTCAGGCCGGCTGACGGTGTGGTGGTGCCTTGGGCCAGGTTGAAAATATTGCTGCTGCCGGTGCCGAAGTTGGTGCCGATCAGGCCAATCAGGCCGTCGCCCGCCTTGCCGATCGGGCCTTGCCACTGGATACCGAATTCGGCCGCCTTGTCGGCGTTGACTTCGGCGATCAGGCTCTCCACGTAAACCTGGGCGCGGCGGGTGTCAAGCTGGTCGATCACGGCGCGCAGCTGGCGGTATTGGGGTTCGGGGGCGGTGATGATGAGCGCGTTGGTGGCCGGGTCGGCCTGGATCTGGCCACCGGTGGAGGGCGCTGCGCTGGCGGCCACGGGGGTGTTGCCTGTGTTGGCGGTTGCGGCCGGGCGGGTGGCGGCGGTTGTCGATCCCCCGCCCGAAGCGCCGGATTCACCGGCCATGGCGGCGCGCAGCGTGGCGGCCAGCGACACGGCGTTGGCGTTCTTGAGGTAGACCACGTGGATGTTGCCGCTCATGCTTTGCGAGGTGGGCTGATCCAGCCGCGCCACCAGCGAGCGCACCAACGCCAGCCGCGCCGGGTTGGCCGCGCGCAGCACCAGGCTGTTGCTGCGTGGCTCGGCCACCAGCGTGGTTTTGTACGAGGTGTCGGCCTGCCCGGCAGCCCCGCCCGCCGCGCCGGGATCAATCAGGCGGTTCACCAGGGCCACCATGTCCACCGCCACGGCGTGTTGCAGCGGGATGATTTCCACGTCGGTGGCACCGGCCACGTCCAGCGCCGCAATGATGCGGCCCATGCGCTGCAGGTTGTCGGCGTAATCGGTGATGACCAGCGAGTTGTTGCCCGGGTTGACGTTGATGGTGTTGTTGGGCCCGATCAGCGGGCGCAGCACCGGCACCAGATTGTTGGCCGATTCGTGGTTGAGTCGGAAGATTTGCGTCACGACCTGGTTGGAGGTGGGCAGCGAACCCACCGCGCCGGCGTTGACCACCGTGCCCTGCAGCTTGGCGTCGGACTCGGGCACGATCTTGTAGAGCCCCCCCGTGTCCACCAGCGAAAAACCTTGCAGGCGCAGCACGGCCGCAAACTGGTTGAGCGCAGCAGACGGTGTGACGGCGCGTTCGGTGGCCAGGTTGATGGTGCCTTTCACCCGCGGGTCCACCACCACGTTGCGCCCGGTGATGGTGGCCATGGTGCGGGCCACAGCCTCGATTTCAGCGCCCACAAAATTGAGCACCACCGGCTCGCTGGCGCGGCTTTGCGCCTGCACGCTGGGGGGGGCAAAGCCCAGGCTCAACGCCAGACAGGCACTCAGGGCCACGGCGGTCCAGGTGGCGCCGTGTGGGGCATTCTGGGCCGATGCTGGGCGTGTTGCGCCACCACAAATGTCTTTTTTCTTCATGTCTTGATCCTATCGGGAACGCCGTTGTGCCGGCCGTGCTGGGGCTGAACTTGCCCGTGCAGGAGGGCGTGTGGGTGATGCAGGACGCGCACGGTCATGTTGTCAGGGTCTTGTGGGTGGGTGAGTCAGCCAATGTTGAATACCGAGCGAGGCCCCTGGCGCCGGCCCATGATGTTGAGCAGGTTGGTCAGGGCTTCTTCGCGGCCAGCAGCGGCCTGGGCCTCGCCCTGGAAGCGCAGGCGCCCACCCACCCACTGGCCACTGCCTTGCAGCAGCAGGTCGCCGCGCAGGGTGCTCAGGTTCAGCGTGGCGGTGTGGCCGTCGGCGGCGGCCTTCAATTCAAAACGGTAGCTGCCCAGCGGGCGCAGGCGAGACAGGCGCGAAGCCATGTCTTGTGCATCGACCACCAGCCCGCCTTGCAGGGTGGCGCGGCCCTGGTCCCATCGCAGCGTGAGGCCTTCGGTTTGCAGCGCCAACTGGCTTTCCAGGTACAAGGTGTTCCAGGGCGTGCCCAGGCCCACCAGCAGGTCGGCGGGCCACTGGCTCCTGGAGGCGGCCACGTGCAACGCCGCGCCGCCCCAGTGCGGGCGCAGCACCAGGGCGATGGGTTGCGGCGTGCAGCAGGGGGCGTTGATGTGCAAACCCACCGCCGGCATGCCCGAGGCCAGTTGAGGGCGCAGGCGCCAGCGCACCCCCTGGGGCAGGGCCGACGCGCTGCGGCTGCCTGCACCGCCGGTGAGCAGCAGGTCGGCCTGGCCTTGCCACACGGTGCCGCTGGCGTTGACCAGTTGCAGCTGGCCACCGGTGGCGCTGTTGAGCGCCTGCGCCAGCCAGCGCGCGGGCGCAAACAGCAGCAGCGCCAGGGCCAGGCCGGTCAGTGCGCCGAGCCAGCTGGCGCGTTGGGGCCCGTTGCTGGCCATGCCGTCAGTTCCCACTCAAACCGGGGCCGCCGAGTACCAGCGTGCCGCTCCAGGCGGCGGGCTCGGTGGCGCGGCTGAGTTGGGCTTCCAGCGGCATCAGCCGGGCGTTCACACGCACCTGCGACAGCCATTGCGCCAGCGCATCGGGCGGGGTGTTTTTCAGCGTCAGGGTGGCGCGGTCGCCCAGCACCGAGAGCTGGGCCGTGCCGGCCAAACCCGTGGTGGCTTGCTCCAGCGCACGCAGTGCACCGTCTCGGCTCAACGGCTTGGCGGCGTTTTGCGCCCGCAGGCTCTCGGCGGTGGCGGCCATGCTGCGCATCTGGCTGAGCTGCACGTCCAGGCGGGCGTGGCGTTCGGGCGCTTGGCGCAGGGTTTGCAGCGCTGGCGCCACGGCCAGCCACCACAGCAGGCCCAGGCCCACCACCCAGGCCGCCAGGGTGACGGCGCGCTGTTCGCGCGGTGCCAGGCGGGCAAAGGTGGCTTGGAGCGGTGCGATCCAACGGGCAACGGGGGCGGTGTTGAGGGTCTTGGCCATGGTTCAGCGCTCGGTGGGTTGCAGCGTCAGTTCCTTGCCGTCGAAGCGGGCTCGCCAGCCGTTTTGCTCCAGACGTTGCTGCAGGGTGCGCACCTGGTCTTCGCTGGCGCGCCAGCCGCTGAAGCGGCCTTCACCCGGGGTGTAGCCCAGGGTGGTGGGCACGGGCAGGTCGCCCGGGCCGGCCTGGGCGAGCGCGCCGAGCATGGTTTCCAGGTCGCCAGCGGAGAGGGTGCCGCTGGCTTGCTGCAGGCGGGTGAGTTCGCGGCGCATTTGCAGCGGCGCGTCCAAGACCAGCGACACCTGCGGAAAGCCTTGTTGCAGCGCTTGGCGCAGGGCTTGTTGTTTGGCGTCGAGGCTGCTGCGTTCGGACCAGGCCGCCCCATTCAGGCCCACCAGTTGCACCGCCACCAGCGCGGCCAGGCCCCAGCGGGCCGGCCGCCAGGCGGGCGCGCTGCGCCAGCGGCGCAGCTGTTGTTTGAAACGCTGACCACGGCGAGCACCCGAAGACAGGCTCAGGTCGAATTGGGCCAGGTTCCAGTCGGACTGGGCGCACTGCAGCAGCCACTGCGGGCGGGGCACCAGTTCAAAGCGTTGGTCGAGCGCGCGTTCGGCCAACGAGGCCACGGCCGGGTCGGCGAGCCAGCGTGTGGCCTCGGTGGGGGTGCTGGTGCTGGGTGGCAACAGGGTGCCCGAAACCGATTCGCCCAGGCTGTTGGGGCCACTGTCGCGCAAGGGCGTGCAGCTCACGCCCAAGGGGTTGGCGCTGGCCAGCCAGGCCTGGCCGCCTTCGTCGTGCGCCCAATGCAGGCTGGGTGCGGTGGGGTTGTCGGGTGTGGTGTGTGCCGATGCGGGCAACGGCCAGACCGCAGGTGCGATGCGCGAGACCGGGCGGCCTGCTGCTTCCAAGGCCTGCAGCCAGCTTTGCAACCAGGCCTTGTGGCAGGCGGCCACCCACACCGTTTGCCCAGACTTGCCCCCGGGCTCCAGGGCGTAGTGCAGCTCGGTGGTGTCGCTGAGCACGCGGTCTTCCAGCAAGCCGTCGAGCACCGCCCGCAGCTTGGCGCTGGCCACCTTGGGCAGCGCCAGGCGGTGCCACGAAACAGCCCGTGGGGGCAGCACCAGCACCACATCGTCGTCGCGCGGCAGCAGCGACGCGGCGCAGAGCCCGTGGTCCAGCACCTGCTGGCCGTCGGTGGACGTTGCCCAGTCGAGCAGGGCCGTGGGCCCGCTGGCGGGCGCGACGGAGAAGTCGGATGGGGTGAGGATCAGCACGGGGTGGGGCGTTGGTGGAGGGGAAAACGGGTGGGTGCCATTCTAGAGAGCCTGCAAGGCGGTTGGTTGAGGTGCTGCAGCGGACGGCGTTGTTCAGCGCCCGGCGATGCGCTCGCGCCAACTCACCCGCACGTCCAGGTTGTTGCGCACCACCAGCGAGCGTTCTTCAACCACTGCGTCGTCCAGACGCAAGCGGCCACGCACCTCGAAATAGCGGCTGCGGGTGCCGTGCTGGGTTTCCGTCAACTGGCCTTCCAGTGCGGGCAGCAGGCGGCTGGCATCGGCCAGGGTCTTGAACGGATTGCGCTCGCGCTCGGCCACCAGCCGCTGCGCTTGTGCCAAGTCCAGCCGGGGCGTGCTGGCCACGATGGCCTGCGGGCTGGCGGTGTTGATGTTGAGGGTGGTGCGCTCGGGCAACACCGCCACGTGGGGCTCCAGCGCGGCCAGGCTGCCCGGACCAATGCCCAGCCAGCCCAGGTGCGCCAGCTTGCGTGGCTTGAGCGCGGTGCGCGAAGGCATGGGATCGTTGGCGGCCAGTTCGGTGGTGCTGCGCAGCTCGTTCACCGCCGCGTTCAGCTCGGCCAGGGGCAGGTCCAACTGCTCATAGAGCCGGGTGAATGCGGCCATGTCGGTCTCGGAGATCTCGGCTTTCGCTGTGCTGCCGGTGCCGCTCAGCTTCACCAGGTTCATGAAGTTGAGACGCGACTGCATGTCGATCACCTCGCCCGACAGAAAAGCTTCCAGCACGTCGTCGGCACTGTTCTCGCGGTCGGCCGCCAAAAAGCTGGACAGGCGCGCCTCTTCCAGCGGCATGGCCCAGGGTTCGCCCAGGTGGTCGGCGTTGCCGCTGTTCTGGTTGCCGCGCGCGTCTTCGCGCAGGATCAGGCGCGCCCAGTCCAGGGCGCCGGTGAGAATCCAGCCCGCCTGCAAGCGCTGGCGCTCGGCGGTTTCCACTTCGGTCGCCCGCCACTGTTGCCACAAAGCGGCCGATGCCAGCGTGGCCACCAGGGTGACCACCAACATGGCCAGCAGCAGCGCCGCGCCGCGTTGGCGTGGCATGCCCCTCACGACCGGCCCGCCTGCAACGTGGGGCGCACCCAGTCGCGCACCAGCGCGCCCGACAGGCTTTGCCCGGTGGACAGCGTCAACACCAGCCGCACACCATTGGGCAGCTCGGTGGCCGCCGTGGTGTTCGCCGCTTCACCGTCAGCGGCTTCCGTGCCCACCGACGATTGCGGGTTGCTCCAGGTTTCACCCCGGTGGTAGAACAATTGCCACTGGTCAATGCCAAACAGCGCAACCGCGCTGTCATTGCCACCGCCAGGGTTGTCGGTGGTGGCCAGCCGGGCGCCGCTGCCCCATTCGGCTGCACGCTGCCAGGCCCGCGCCAGTTCGTCGCGCCGCACCAGCGGGGGCGATTGCCAGCGCACCCATTGCGCGGAGCCTGCGTTGGTGGATCCGGTTGTGCTGAGCGCGGCCGGGTCGGACCGCTGCGCGCCGGTGTGCCGCGCCCAAGCCACCACCCGCACGCCGGGGCTTTGCAGGCCCGCTTCGGTGCTGTCACGGCGCGTCATGCGCAGCACCTGGCCGTTGAATTCCAGCGCAGTCACCTCGCCGGTTTCCACCACCGCGTCCAGATCGGCGCCCCACTGGCCCAGCGCCGCTTGCAGGCGCAGCAGCTCATCGGCGCGCTGCTGGGTCAGGGTCTGGGTGCGCGTCATGCCGTCGAGCGAGCGCCAGCTCAGCAGCGCCAGCATCGACATGATCGTGATGGCCACCAGCAGCTCAATCAGGGTGAAGCCGAGCGAAGTTGCCGTGGGGCTGCGGGGGTGTTCCATCAATACCGCCCCAGTACCGTGGACAGTGTGAGCAGTTGCACGGCAGCGCCATCCACCGGTGCCGTCACCACCGCGTCGATGCGCCGAAAATTCGGGTTGGGCGTGGGCAGCACCGACAGCCGCACCTGCAGCGTCTGCCCGGCCTGTTCACAGTCGGCGGTGCTGTCGCCCACACCCGGCAACTGGCGCGAAAGCCGCAACCGGGTCAGCTCGTTTTCAGCGCACAACTGGGCCAGCCACTGGTCGCTCTGGCGGGTGGCGGCGCGGGTGAGTGCGCCCGTGGCCTGCAAGCCGGCCGACAGCGTGATGGCCACCACCGCCAACGCCACCAGAATCTCCACCAGCGTGAAGCCGCGCTGATCCGTTGGCTTCATGGCGTGGGCACCACGGCAAAAGGCGAGATGCCATCTGTAGCCAGCGTCAGCTGCCGCTCGCCCTGGTGCAGCACCAGCCGTTGCGCCGCAATCAGTGGCTCAGGGCCAAGCACCAGCACCTGGGCGCCGGTGGGCTGGGTCACTTGGGCGCGGGTTTCGGGGTCGAGCCAGGTGCGGGGTTCGGCCAGCGAACTGTGTGCATCGCGCTTGGGTTTCACACCCACAAACTCAAAGCCGTCCGTCCGCTGGCGCCATACCACCGGCACGCCACTGGTGCGCGACTGGGCGCGGGCCGACTCCAGCAAGGCCGACAGGCGCAGGCCTTCGCGCTCCAGCCGGGTGGCGCTGCTGTCGCGCAGTGCCAGCGTGGCCCCGGCGGTGGCCAGCGCCACAACGGCCACCACCACCATCAGTTCCAGCAGGGTGAAGCCACGCGCCCGCTTGGGCATGCCCACAAGGTCGGTCACGGGCAGCGGCGGGGTTTATTGCCAGCTGCCCACATCGGCGTCGCGTCCCTCACCGCCAGGCTGACCATCGGCACCCAGCGAGAGCACGTCCACTTCGCCGTGCACACCCGGGTTCAGATACTGGTAAGGGCGGCTCCAGGGATCGGCGGGCAGTTTTTCCAGGTAAGGGCGCCAGTTGGGCGGCACCGGGCTGGCCGAGGGTTTGGTCACCAGCGCGTTCAGGCCTTGCTCGCTGGTGGGGTAGCGTTGGTTGTCCAGCCGGTAGAGCTTGAGCGCCTGCATCAGGTTGTTGACATCGGTTTTGGCCGCGGTCACGCGGGCGTCGTCGGCGCGGTCGAGCACGTTGGGCACGATCAAAGCCGCCAGCACGCCGATGATGACCAACACCACCATGAGCTCGATCAGGGTGAAACCCCGCTGCAGTGCTTGCCCCACATGGGACGGAATGCGAAAAGGGCCGGGGGCGTGGGTATCGGGTCGGTTCATCACAGTTTCTCTGGAACAGGACATCTGTTGGACTTGGCGCGTGCGGCCCATGGGCTGTCAGCGATTTTCAAGTCCGACAAGCCTTCGGGCGTTGTGTGTGCTCAACAAGCCCGCTGGCAGCCATGGCTTGGACATCGCTCTCCATCATAATGCCCCCATATGAACAAGGCAGTTTCAAGCCCTTCCATCTACCCTGGCGACGGTCCGGTCGGCTCGTCGGCTTTGCGCCGCGCATGGCCCTCTGTGGCCGCCGGCGTGCTGTGGCTTGCCGCAGGTCTGAGCGCGGGTTACTGGGTGCTGCTGGCTGTGGGGCGCACGCCGGTCACCCCGGTGGCCGCTGCGCCCATGGCCTTGCCGGTGGTGGACGCTGCGTTGGTGGCCCGTGCGCTGGGCGTGTTGCCTGCCGTGGTGCCCACCAGCGAGGCCCATGTACCTGTGGCCACGCCGAGCCGTTACGTCCTGTTGGGCGTGGCGGCGGTGGGTGCCGCGCAAGGGGCGGCCTTGATCGGCGTGGACGGCCAACCCCCCCGTCCTTACCGTGTGGGGGCTGTGCTGGACGGTGGTTTGGTGTTGCAGTCCGTCAGCCGCAGCAGTGCGCGTCTGGGCCCTGCGCTGCAAGGGCCGACCACGGTAGAACTGTCTTTGCCCCAGACGACAGGCGCGCCGAGTTGATTCAGCTTTTCAGAAACAGGCGGTACACCGGGTTCTGCGTTTCTTCTACATAGGGATAGCCCAGCGTATCGAGAAACTTGGCAAAAGCCTTGTCGTCTTTGGGTGGCACCTGCAGGCCCACCAAAATGCGGCCGTAGTCAGCGCCCTGGTTTCGGTAGTGAAACAGGCTGATGTTCCAGCCCGGGCGCATCAGGCTCAAAAACTTCAGCAGCGCACCGGGGCGCTCCGGAAACACAAAACGCAGCAGGCGTTCGTCGTGTGCCAGTGGCGAATGCCCGCCCACCATGTGGCGAATATGCTCTTGCGCCAGATCATCGTGCGTCAGGTCCAGCGCATCAAACCCGTGCTGCCCGAGGTGGCTGGCAATCTCACTCGATTCGCCCTTGCCTTGCGTCGTCAGGCCCACAAACACGTGGGCTTTGGCCGCGTCGTGCACCCGGTAATTGAACTCGGTCACGTTGCGGGGTGTGCCCGGCAGGGTGCCAATCAATTCACAAAAGCGCCGAAAACTGCCGCGCTCTTCGGGAATCGTCACCGCCAACAGCGCCTCGCGCTCTTCGCCCACTTCGGCGCGCTCGGCCACAAAGCGCAGCCGGTCAAAATTCATGTTGGCACCACACAAAATGGCGGCATAGGTTTGTCCCGTGGTTTTGTGCTCGGCCACATACTGTTTGATGGCGGCCACCGCCAGCGCCCCCGAGGGCTCCACAATGCTGCGCGTATCCACAAAAATGTCTTTGATGGCCGCGCACACCGCATCGGTGTCCACCACCACGTAGTCGTCCACCAGGCCGCTGGCAATGCGAAAGGTTTCTTCGCCCACCAGCTTCACCGCCGTGCCGTCGGCAAACAGGCCCACGTCGGGCAGTGTCACCCGCTCGCCCGCGCGCACCGACTGCAGCATTGCATCCGAATCCGTGGTTTGCACCCCAATCACCTTGATCTCCGGGCGCACCGCCTTGATGTAGTTGGCCACGCCCGAAATCAGCCCGCCCCCGCCAATGGCCACAAACACCGCGTCCAGGTGGTCCGAGCCCAGGCTTTGCAGTTGGCGCAAGATTTCCATGGCAATCGTGCCCTGGCCCGCAATCACGTCCGGGTCGTCAAACGGGTGCACAAAGGTCAGGCCCTGCTTTTTCTGCAGCGCCACCGCGTGGGTGTAGGCGTCCGAATAGCTGTCACCGTGCAGCACCACATCACCGCCCAACGCCAGCACCGCGTCCACCTTCACCTGCGGCGTGGTGGTCGGCATCACAATCACCGCCCGCGTGCCCAGTTTGCTGGCGCCCAGTGCCACGCCTTGCGCGTGGTTGCCAGCCGAGGCACAAATGACGCCTTTTTTCAGCTGCTGCGGCGTCAGGTGCGCCATCTTGTTGTAAGCCCCGCGCAGCTTGAAGCTGAACACGGGCTGCTGGTCTTCGCGCTTGAGCAGCACCGTGTTGTTCAGCCGCCGACTCAGGTTCTTGGCCGGCTCCAGCGTCGATTCCACCGCCACGTCGTACACCCGGGCGGTCAAAATTTTCTTCAGATAGTCGGCCGGGCTCAGCGCCGTGACGGGTGACAAGGGCGCCAAAAGGGCGTCAGGGGCAAGTTTTTTGGGTCGAGCGGGCATGGTGTTTCCTCAGCCCTGATCATATCGAGGCCAAAAAGACAAAAAAAACCCGGACTGGCAGAACCGGTCCGGGCTTAAATCCACCCGTGGAGGGTAGAGGAGACAACCTTAAATACAATGGCGCCAGTATACCGCTTGCATGCTGCAATGCAACATGCAAGTGTGTTTCAACGGGATTTTTGCTATCTTTTAGAGAGCTGCCCCAAAGTTTGCCACCTGGTTCGCCATTTATTTCACACTTGGACCTCCTCATGGAATGCACCGTCACCTGGACCGGCGCCGCCGGCACCCGTTCACATATGGGCTTTGTGGCCGAAACCGGCAGCGGCCATGTGCTCACCATGGACGGCGCGCCCGACGCTGCCAAACCTGAAAATGGCGGTGCCAACATGGCCCCCCGTCCCATGGAAACCGTGCTCGCCGGCACCGGCGGCTGCACCGCCTACGACGTGGTGCTGATCTTGAAGCGCGGCCGGCACGACGTGCGTGGCTGCAGCGTCAAACTCACCACCGAACGCGCCGAGGTAGACCCCAAAGTGTTCACCAAAATCCACATGCACTTCACCGTCACCGGCAAGGGCATTCCCGCCACGGCGGTGGAGCGCGCCATCGCCATGAGCCACGACAAATACTGCTCGGCCAGCATCATGCTGGGCAAAACCGCTGACATCACCACGGGCTTTGAGTTGATCGAAGCCTGACACCAGGGCTTTGCCCCGCGTCCTCTCGGCCTGAGCCCTCCGAAGGCTTGAAGCCCCGGTAGGTTGGCCGTCGCGGTTCACACCCGGTGCGCCACCGTCGTCATGACCTTGGCGGCGGCCCGCATCAGACCTCGCACCGGCATCGGCAGCTCCGCCGCACCTGCATGCTGGGCCTCCCGCGCGTGGCGTGCTTCGTCATCCTTCATCTGAGCCACGATGGCGCGCGAAGCCTGATCGCCAGGCGGCAGGCGGTCCATGTGGCTGGCCAGGTGTGCTTCCACCTGCCGTTCGGTTTCCACCACAAAGCCCAGGCTCACCCCTGGCCCCATGCGCCCGGCCAGCAGGCCCAGCCCAAAAGCCCCGGCGTACCACAGGGGGTTCAGCAGCGAAGGCCGCGCACCCAGTTCGTCCAGCCGGGCTTTGGTCCAAGCCAGATGATCGGTTTCTTCCCGGCCCGCTGCATCCAGCTGCGCGGCCAGCGCTGGGTTGGGCGCCCTGCCTCCCCTCGGGCTGCGTGCTGCCAACGCTTGTGCGGTGTAAAGCGCCTGCGCGCACACCTCACCCACATGGTTGACCCGCATCAGCGCGCCAGACAACTGGCGATCGGCATCGCTCAGCGGTTCGTTGGGCTGTTCGGGCAGGGTGGGGCAGTCGCGCGAAGCGCGTGCCGGCACGAACAGCGTTCTCAGTGCGGCATCGGCCGCGGTCAGCAGGGGGTCTAGACGCATGGGGGGCTCCGTTGATCGTGTTGGTAAGAAGACTTGTCCAGGCAGGCACCGCAGGGGCCCGTCACCCACGACAAGCCATGTGACCGATGGTGCCACGCGAGCCGCGTCTGGCGAGTCGGAGGGTGGACAACCCGCCTGGGGGGCGCCCTTTCACTGCCGAGCCCCTTCGCCGTGCGGTTTGCTCGGTGGTGTGCCTGGTTTGTAGCTCTATTGCAACAAAAAAGCTAGGGTTTACCCCGGACGGAACCTTGCCGGCACGGCTTTGCGTGGTACGGCTGGTCGCATTCTGTTGCAATCACATCAGCTTCCGAAACGGAGGTTGGTTCGAGGGCAGCAGACCCACGGCCTCTCTTTTTACAACCTTGGAGAAACTCTCAATGAAAAAGACCCTGATTGCCCTGGCCGCCGTCGCTGCCACCAGCGCTGCTTTCGCACAATCTTCCGTGACCGTGTACGGCAAGGTTGACATCGGTATTTCCAACGCCATCGGCGGTGCAACCAAAGCCGAAACCGGTTTGAATGAAGCTGCTGGCAGCCGTCTGGGCTTCCGTGGTACCGAAGACCTGGGTGGTGGTCTGAAAGCCAACTTCATTCTGGAGCACCGCTTTCAGCCTGATTCCGGCGCGCAAACCAACGCAGCTGTCTTCTGGCAAGGCCGTTCGATCGTTGGCCTGAGCGGTGGTTTCGGTAAAGTGGACTTTGGCCGTGACTACTCGGCCGCCTTCTGGACCGCGCTGGGCGCTGACGTGTTCGGCTACGACGGTGTTGCCAACAACGCTGCGTCCACCAATGCCGGCACGAACCCCACGCGTCTTGCCAATGTGATTTCCTACTCTAGCCCCACCATGGGCGGTTTCATGGCACAAGGTTCTTATGCCTTCAAAGAAACCGCAGCAGCCGGTGTGAAGAACGCTACGTCTGTGCGCCTGGCTTATGCCGCAGGTCCTCTGAGCGCCAGCGTTGCTGCCAGCAAAAACCACAACAACACCGACTACTCGGCTTTCGGTGCTGCGTACGATTTCGGCATGGCCAAAGCCAACTTGCTGATCAGCAAAGGCGAGAACGTTGCCGGTGCTGACATTGACGGTATGACCTTGGGTCTGGTTGTTCCAATGGGTGCAGTCACCCTGAAGGCTTCATATGCCACGTTGGAAGTGGGCAACGTCAAGACCGTGTCCCAGTTGGGTCTGGGTGCTCGCTACGCACTGAGCAAGCGCACCGATGTGTACACCAGCTACGCACGCAACAGCAAAGCTACTGTGGACAAGACCGGTTTCGAAATCGGCCTGCAGCACAACTTCTGATCTGACGCTGGCGCAAGCCAGTTGAAGGTTCAAGAGCAAAACCCACTGTGGAAACGCAGTGGGTTTTTTTTGTGCGCCCAGCATGGGCGCACTCCTGCGGGTGCAAGTCCCGCCGCAAGTTGACCAAGACGAGCGAAGCGAAGCGCAACCGCATGAGGGCGACCGAGTGTGGGAAGGAAGCGTGGAGCGCAAATCATGAGC
>NZ_JAUSOO010000105.1 GCF_030656115.1 Hydrogenophaga sp. | reverse complement strand
CGTGCTCACGTCCATGTCGGACGTGCTGGTGGTTTGCTACGAGCGCGGCCTGATCGAGCAGGCCAACTCCGCGCTGTGCGAGCTGGTGGGCCGTTTCGAGGAACAGCTGCGCGGCAGCAGCCTGGCGGATCTGCTGGCCGACGCCGCCAGCGTGGACGCCGCGCGCGCCGCGATGGACCGTTCCGACGCACCGCGTGCCGGCCAGGGCATCGAGCTCAACCTGCTCGACCGCGCGGGCCAGCCGGTGCCGGTGGATGCCAACTGCACGCCACGCATTGGCCCCAACGGCCGGCGCGTCGGCACCGTGTGGGTGGGCCGGCCCACGGCCGAGCTCAAGCGCGCCTACCACGAGATGCGCGCCGCGCACGAGGCCCTCAAGCGCACCCAGCAGCAGCTGCTGCATTCGGAAAAAATGGCCTCGCTCGGCCAGCTGGTGGCGGGCGTGGCACACGAGCTCAACAACCCGATCAGCTTCGTGCTCGGCAATGTGCACGCGCTGCGCAAGTACTGCGACCGCCTGCAGACCTACATGGCCGCGCTGCACGCGCACGAGCCCGAGCCGGTGTTGCAGGCGCTGCGGCAGAAGCTGCGCATCGAACACCTGCTGGGCGATCTGCCCTCGCTGATCGAAGGCACGCTCGAAGGCGCGCAGCGCACCGCCGACATCGTGCACGGGCTCAAGCGTTTTTCGGCCATGGACCCGGAAGAGCGCACGCCGGTGAACCTGGTCGAGGTGATCGAACGCGCCATCCACTGGGTGCAGAAAGGCCGGCACACGCCGGTGGATGTGCGCTGGCAGGCCGGCACGCCCTGCACCGTCATGGGCAGCGCGGGTCAGTTGCAGCAGGTGATGATGAACCTGTTGCAAAACGCGTTCGACGCCGTGGGTGGCCCTGGCGCCGCGGCGCCTTGCGTCTGGGTGTCGGTGGTCTGCGAAGGCACCCTGGCGCGCGTGTGCGTGCGCGACAACGGACCCGGCATCCCGCCCGAGCACCTGCTGCGCATCTTCGACCCGTTTTTCACCACCAAACCGGTGGGCAAGGGCACCGGCCTGGGCTTGTCGATCAGCTACGGCATTGTGGAGCAGCACGGCGGACGCCTGAGCGCGTGCAACGCTGAGGGCGGAGGGGCGGTGTTTCAGATGGAGCTGCCCAGAGCGGACACCTGACGCACCAGCCCGGCCGCACGTTCCCGTGACAATCGCACGATGGAACTTTTTCTGGTCACCCTTGCCTCCCTGTTTGCCGGTTTTGTCGACGCCATCGTGGGTGGCGGCGGGCTGATTCTGGTGCCCGCTTTGTTTGCGGTGTTTCCCACCACCCACCCCGCCACGCTGTTCGGCGTCAACAAAGGGGCTTCGGTGTGGGGGACGGCGGCGGCCACGCTGCAATACGCCCAGCGCGTGCGCATGCCCTGGCATGCGTTGCTGCCCGCCGCTGCCCTGGCGTTTGCCGGTTCATTGGTGGGCGCCTGGACGGTGACCGTGATCTCGCCCGACTTCTTGCGCCGCGCCCTGCCGCTGGTGCTGCTGGGTGTGCTGGCCTACACGCTGGCCAGGAAACAACTGGGCCACCGCCACGCGCCGCGCTTTTCGGGCCACCGCGAAGCGCTGGCCGCGAGCCTGCTGGGCGTGACCATTGGTTTTTACGACGGCTTCTTCGGCCCCGGCACCGGCAGCTTCTTCGTCTTCCTGTTCGTGCGCTGGCTGGGTTACGACTTTCTGCACGCCAGCGCCAGCGCCAAGCTGCTCAACACCGCGTCCAACCTGTCGGCGCTGATGCTGTTCGCCTGGAAGGGCCATGTGTGGTGGCACTTTGCCCTGGTGATGGCGGTGGCCAATGTGGCGGGCAGCCTGCTGGGCACGCGCCTGGCGCTCAAGCACGGCAGCGGCTTTGTGCGCCAGGTGTTCATCGGGGTGGTGAGCGCCCTGATTGTGAAGACCGCCTACGACGCCTGGGTGCGGTGAGCGCCTGTCTTCAGGGTGCTGTGCGCAGCGTGGCAGGGGTGGCTTCTGTTGCCGGTGGCCAGGGCATTTCGCTGGCCTTGAGCGGTGTGCCGATCGGGCTGGCGGCCAGGCCTTTTTGTACCGCCTCCAGGTCCTGGGTGTTGGGGTATTGGTCCATCAGAAGGTAGTCGAACACCCGGCGCGCAATCGGGGCCGCGTGGGCCGAACCAAAGCCCGCGTTTTCCACCACCACCGCCAGTGCCACGCGCGGCTGGTCCACGGGGGCGAAGGCCACGTAGAGCGAGTGGTCGCGCTGGTGTTCTTCCAGCTTGCGGGCGTCGTAGCGGTCTTTCTGGCCAATGGTCACCGCCTGGGCGGTGCCGGTTTTGCCGCCGCTGTCGTAGCCGGCACCGGCAAACACGCGGGTGGAGGTGCCTTCGGTGGTCACGCCCTGCATGGCGCGCAACACGGTTTGCACATGCTCGGGTTTGTAGCCCAGGTCGGTGGCCACCGGCACCTTGGGCGGCGTGCGCTCGCGCGTCACCACGTCTTCGGTGGCCAGGGTCAGGTGGGGGGTGTATTTCACGCCGCCGTTGGCCAGGGTGGCCATGGCGTGGGCCAGCTGCAGCATGGTGAAGTTGTTGTAGCCCTGGCCAATGCCCAGCGAAATGGTCTCGCCGGCGTACCAGCGTTTCTGCTCGGGCCGTTTGTAGGTGTTGCGTTTCCATTCCTGGCTCGGCAACACGCCACGCACCTCGCCGCGCAGGTCGATGCCGGTGATCTGCCCAAAACCCAGCGGCTTCATGAAGTCGTGCATCAGGTCCACGCCCATCTCGTTGGCCAGCGAGTAGTAGTAGGTGTTGCTCGACTTGACGATGCTGCGGTGCATGTCCACCGTGCCGAGACCGCCGTCGCCGTGGCTGCGAAAGCGGTGGTTGCCGAACATCCAGAAGCCGGGGTCGTTGATGGTGGTGTTGGCTTTGCGTGTGCCGGTTTCCAGCGCAGCGAGTGCCATGAACGGTTTGTAGGTGGAGCCCGGCGGGTAGGTGCCGCGCAGCGCACGGTTCAGCAGCGGTTTTTCCAGCGACTCGTTGAGCGCTTTCCAGTTTTCCACATCAATGCCTTCGACGAACAGGTTGGGGTCGAAGGTGGGTTTGCTCACAAAGGCCAGCACCTCGCCGTTGCGCGGGTCGATGGCCACCAGGGCGCCGCGTCGCGCACCAAACATGTCTTCCACCAGCTTCTGCAGCTGGATGTCAATCGCCAGCACCACCGTGTTGCCGGGCGTGGCCGGCGTGTTGGCCAGCGAGCGCACGGCGCGCCCGCCCGCCGATGTTTCCACGCGCTCGAACCCGGTGATGCCGTGCAGCTCGCGTTCGTAGCTTTGCTCGGCGCCGAGTTTGCCGATGTATTCGGTGCCCCGGTAGTTGGCCTGGTCTTCCTCGGGCCATTCGCGGATGCTGGCTTGTTCGCGCTGGTTGATGCGCCCGATGTAGCCGATGACGTGGCTCGCCACCTCACCATGCGGGTACTGGCGGATCAGCCGCGCCCGCACATCAACGCCCGGGAACCGGTAACGCTGCGCCGAGAAGCGGGCCACCTCTTCGTCGCTCAGCCGGGTGCGCAACGGCAGCGAGTCGAAGCGGTGCGACTCTTCCAGCAGCTTGCGAAAGCGGCGTTTGTCGCGCGGTTGCACCTCCACCAGCTCGCCGAGCGCTTCGATGGTGGCGTCCAGATCCGTCACTTTGGAGGGGGTGATCTCCAGCGTGTAGGCCGAATAGTTGGTGGCCAGCACGCGGCCGTAGCGGTCCAGGATCTGGCCCCGGTTGGGCACCACCGGCAGCACCGCCGTGCGGTTGCTCTCGGCCTGCGCCAGCAGGTCGTCGTGCCGCACCACCTGCAGGTACACCATGCGCGCAACCACCAGGCCAAACGCGAACAACACCCCCAGCACGGCCACCAGCACCCGGGTACGGAACTGCGCCAGGTCGGCTTCAACGTTGCGTAACTCAGTCATATCCATGTTCCCGCCGCATCCGGCGCGGGATGCCCGATCCAGGATGCGGTGGAGCCGGCTTGGCCGGGCCACTCGCAGCGCCCCCTCGGGGGGTGACGCCAAAGGCGGCGCGGGGGTGTTTCATCTACAGTGGCCGGTTGTCGTCGGGGTTGGGCGCACGCCGCTGCGGCGCCAGCAGCAACACGCTGACCAGCGGCCACAGCAGGGCTTCAAAGAACGGGGCCAGGAACAACGCAGCGCCGGCAAACGTGCCGCCCGAGGCCAAACGCACCAGCAACTCCAGCACGTGCACCCCCAGAAACAGCGGGAACAGTTGCACCGCCTGGGTGGGCACCGCAAACCAGAGCAGGCGCCGGTGCATGAACACAGCCGCGTAACCCAGCACGGTGTAGGTCAAGGCGTGTTGGCCGAGCAGCGCGCCTTGTTGCACGTCCATCAGCAGGCCAAAGGCAAACGCCACGCCCACGCCAATGCGCAGCGGCTGGTGCACGCTCCAGAACACCAGCACCACCGCGAGCAGGTCGGGCACCCAGGCCGCTCGGCCCCACAGGCCCATGTTCAGCACCATGTTGACCAGCAGCGCCGCGACCAGGCTGAACCAGATGAAGAACGGGTTGGCTGGCAGCAGCAGCTGCTGGCCGGGACGCATGATCATGGCGCACTCCGGGGGGCGACCACCGCTGAGCCAGGGGCTGTGCGCTGCGTCAGGGGGCTCTTCGTCTCGGGTCGTGGCGGCGGCAGGCTCGGGCCCACGGGCGTGAGCACCAGCAGGTGCAGGGCGCCTTGCACGCGCGCCAGCGGTTCGCAGCGGACGCGGGTGAAGGACGATTCGGCGCGCCGCTCCACCTGCGTCACACGCGCCACCGGCAGACCGGGTGGGTAGACACCGTCCACACCGCTGGTGCTCAGCAAGTCGCCTTCCACGATGTCGGCATTGGCCAGCGTGTAACGCAGCTCCATGCCATCGCCTGCGGCCGAGGGCTGGCCATAGGCCACATTGCGCACACCGGTGCGGGTGTTGAGCACGGGGATCGTCTGGTCGCGGTCCACCAGCAAGGTCACCTCCGACACCAACGGGTACACGCGGGTGACCTGGCCGAGCACGCCGCTGTCGTCGATCACCGGGGAGCCCGGCTGTATGCCGTGCGTCTGCCCGCGGTCGATCACCACCTTGCGCGAATACGGGTCGGCCGCGTCGTACAGCACCTGGGCGCCGACGGCCGGTGTGGTGATGCGCGCACGCATGGTCAGCAGTTCGCGCAGGCGCTGGTTTTCAAGCTGGAGCTGCTCCAGCTGCAGCGATTGACCGGCCTGTGTGGCCAGGCGCTGCAGCGCCAGCGCTTCGCTGCGCTGGGCCTGGTGCAGCGAGGTGAAGTAACCCCCGGCCTGACCGATCGCTTGCACCGGCTGCAGCACCAGCCATTGCACCGGGTACAGCGCTGTGGCCAGGGTCGAGCGGATGGGGGTGGTGAGTTGGAAGCGCACGTCGGCCACCATCAGAAACAGAGCCAACGCGCTGAAGACCACCAGTTTGGACAGCGCTGAAGGTCCCTGTTTGAAGAATGGCGGCGGGGAGCGGTCCAGAGTGCCCAGTGGCATGGAGGGTCGATCGGGTCTGCAAGCGTGCCGGCGGGCGGCGCGGGCTTATTCGCTGGTGAAGATGGTGCCCAGGCGCTCCATGCGCTCCAGCGCCATGCCGCAGCCACGCACCACGCAGGTCAGCGGCTCTTCGGCCACCAGCACCGGCAGACCGGTTTCTTCGGCCAGCAGGCGGTCCAGATCGCGCAGCAGCGCGCCGCCACCGGTGAGCATCATGCCGCGCTCGGCAATGTCGGCGCCCAACTCGGGCGGCGTGTGCTCCAGCGCCATCTTCACGGCCGACACGATGTTGTTCAGCGGGTCGGTCAGCGCTTCCAGAATCTCGTTGCTGCTGATGGTGAAGCTGCGCGGCACGCCTTCAGACAGGTTGCGGCCCTTGACTTCCATTTCCTTGACTTCCGAACCTGGAAAGGCCGAGCCAATGCGCTTTTTGATGGCCTCGGCGGTGGGCTCGCCGATCAGCATGCCGTAGTTGCGGCGGATGTAGGCAATGATGGCGTCGTCAAACCGGTCCCCGCCCACGCGCACGCTGCCCTTGTAGACCATGCCGCCCAGTGAAATGACGCCGACTTCGGTCGTGCCGCCGCCAATGTCGACCACCATGGAGCCCGACGCGTCCGACACCGGCAGGCCGGCGCCGATGGCTGCGGCCATGGGTTCTTCGATCAGGTACACCTCGGAAGCGCCAGCGCCCAGGGCCGACTCGCGGATGGCGCGGCGTTCCACCTGCGTAGAACCGCAGGGCACGCAGATGATGATGCGCGGGCTCGGTTTGAACATCGAGCGCGGGTGCACCATCTTGATGAACTGCTTGAGCATATGCTCGGTCACCGTGAAGTCGGCGATCACGCCGTCTTTCATGTGGCGGATGGCTTCGATGTTGCCGGGCACCTAGCCCAGCATGGCCTTGGCTTCCTTGCCCACCGCCTGGATGGTTTTTTTGCCCTGCGGGCCGCCTTCGTGGCGGATCGAAACCACCGAGGGCTCGTCCAGCACGATGCCTTTGCCGCGAACGTAGATCAGGGTGTTGGCGGTGCCAAGGTCAATGGCCAGGTCGGTCGAGAATTGCCGACGAAACGCTTCAAACATGGTGAGAAATCCTGTGTGGCATGGGCACGGCTTCGCGCGCTCATCGCCGGGTGTGGTGTTGGCCGCAGGCCGAAAAGGGGGGCTAAGTGTTTGATTTACGGGCAAAAAGCGTCGCAAGACGGGTACTGCCGCTAAACCCTGGATAATACCGCATCCCCTGTGCACAACTGCGCGCATTGCGGTGCAATTCACGCCGTTACAACCCGTTGCAGGCGCGTTTTTGCCCCTGCGTTGTGACCTTTTCATTACCCAGCAACCGAGTCCTGTCATGTCCCTGACCCTGTCCGACATCGGGCGCATCGCCAACCTCGCCCGGCTGGAGCTGTCCGCAGCCCAAAGCGAACGCATGCTGACCCAGCTCAACGGTTTTTTTGAGACCGTGGAGCAGATGAACGCCGTCGACACCACCGGCGTCGAGCCCCTGGCCCACCCCACCGCCGTGATCGACCATGTGAGCCTGCGCCTGCGCCCCGACGTGGCGAGCGAGCCCAACCACCGCGAAGCCAACCAGAAAAGCGCGCCCGCCGTCGAGCGCGGCCTGTTCCTTGTGCCGAAAGTCATTGAATGAACGCCCCCGAACTCCACCAGATGGGCGTGGCCGAACTGGCCACCGCCATCGCCGACAAAAAGACCTCTGCCCTGGAGGCCGCCCAGCACCTGCTGGCCCGCGCACAACAGCACGCCAGCCTGGGCGCCTACCTGGCGTTCAATGAAGCGTTCACGCTGTCCCAGGCCCGGGCGGCCGACGCCCGCCTGGCCACCGGCGAGCGCACGCCGCTGCTGGGTGTGCCGCTGGCGCACAAAGACATCTTCGTCACCCAAGGCTTTCCCACCACCGCCGGCTCGAAGATGCTGGCCGGCTACCAAAGCCCGTTCGACGCCACCGTGGTCGCCAACCTGGCCGCCGCGGGCGCCGTGACGCTGGGCAAGCTCAACTGCGACGAATTCGCCATGGGGTCGGGCAACGACAACTCGGCCTTTGGACCTGCCCACAACCCCTGGGATGTGTCGCGCGTGCCCGGCGGCTCGTCGGGCGGTTCGGCCGCCGCCGTGGCCGCGCGCCTGTTGCCCGCCGCCACCGGCACCGACACCGGCGGCTCCATCCGCCAGCCTGCCGCCTTCTGCGGCATCACCGGCATCAAGCCCACCTACGGCCGCTGCTCGCGCTACGGCATGGTGGCCTTTGCCTCCAGCCTCGACCAGGCCGGCCCCATGGCCCGCAGCGCCGCCGACTGCGCCGTGCTGCTCACCGCCATGGCCGGCCCCGACATCGACCGCGACTCCACCAGTCTGGACCACCCCGCCGAAGATTACACAGCCGTCCTGGCCCAGCCCCGCGAAGGTGCCACCGCCGCGCAGCCGCTCAAGGGCTTGCGCATCGGCCTGCCCACCGAGTTCTTTGGCGCCGGCTGTGCGCCCGACGTGCTGGCCGCCGTGCGCGGCGCCCTGGCCGAATACGAGCGACTCGGCGCCACATTGGTCGACATTTCGCTGCCGCGCACCGAGCTGTCCATTCCGGTCTATTACGTCATCGCCCCCGCCGAAGCGTCGAGCAACCTCAGCCGTTTTGACGGCGTGAAGTTCGGCCACCGCGCCGCGCAGCACGGCGACCTGATCGACATGTACAAAAAATCGCGCAGCGAAGGCTTTGGCCCCGAGGTGCAGCGCCGCATCATGATCGGCACCTATGTGCTGAGCCACGGTTATTACGACGCGTACTACCTGCAGGCACAAAAAATCCGCCGCCTGATCGCGCAAGACTTCCAGCAGGCCTTCACCCAGTGCGACCTGATCGCCGGGCCGGTGGCGCCCACGGTGGCGTGGAAAATTGGCGAAAAGAGCGAAGACCCCATGGCCAACTACCTGGCCGACATCTACACCCTGTCCACCAGCCTGGCCGGCCTGCCCGGCATGAGCGTGCCGGCCGGTTTCGGCGCGGCGGGCATGCCGGTGGGCCTGCAACTGGTGGGCAACTATTTCAAGGAAGGCGAGCTGCTGCACGCCGCGCACGCCTTCCAGCAAGCCACCGACTGGCATCTCAAAACGCCACAGGGCTACTGAACATGAGCGACAAGAAACAAGCTTCCCTTTTGGTGCAAGGTTACGAAGTCGTGATCGGCTTTGAAACCCACGCCCAGCTTTCCACGCAAAGCAAAATTTTCAGCCGCGCGCCCACGGCGTTTGGTGCCGAGCCCAACACGCAGGCCTGCGCGGTGGACTTGGCCCTGCCCGGCACGCTGCCGGTGATGAACCGCGGTGCGGTGGAAAAAGCCATTCGCCTGGGTCTGGCGCTGGGTTCGCACATTGCCGAGCAGAGCGTGTTTGCGCGCAAAAACTACTTCTACCCCGACCTGCCCAAGGGCTACCAGATCAGCCAGTTCGAGATTCCGGTGGTGCAGGGCGGCGAGGTGTCGTTCTTTCTGGGCGATGAAAAGAAAACCGTGCACCTGGTGCGCGCCCACCTGGAAGAAGACGCCGGCAAGAGCCTGCACGAAGACTTCATTGGCCAGAGCGGCATCGACCTGAACCGCGCCGGCACGCCGCTGCTGGAGATCGTGACCGAGCCCGACATGCGCAGCAGCGCCGAGGCCGTGGCCTACGCCAAAGAGCTGCACAAGATCGTGACCTGGATCGGCATTTGCGACGGCAACATGCAAGAAGGCAGTTTCCGTTGCGACGCCAACGTCTCGGTGCGCAAGCCCGGGGCCGCGTTGGGCACGCGCCGCGAGATCAAGAACCTGAACTCGTTCAAGTTCATGCAGCAGGCCATCGACTACGAGGTGCGCTGGCAGATCGAGCAGATCGAAGACGGCCACGCCATCCAGCAGGCCACCGTGCTGTTCGACCCCGACACCGGCGAAACCCGCGCCATGCGCACCAAGGAAGACGCCGCCGACTACCGCTATTTCCCCGACCCCGACCTGCCACCGCTGGTGATTGGCCGCGACTGGGTGGAGCGCGTGAAAGGCGAGATGCCCGAGCTGCCGCGCCAGATGGCCGAGCGCCTGGTGCAGACCTACGGCCTGCCCGAGTACGACGCCACCACACTCACGCAGAGCCCCGCCATGGCGGCCTATTTTGAAACCGCGGCCCAAGCCTGCGGCAGCCCCAAGCTGGTGAGCAACTGGATCATGGGCGAGGTGTCGCGCCGCCTCAACGCCGAAGAGCGCGACATGGCCAGCGTGCCGGTGAGCGCTGCGCAGCTCGCCGCGTTGATTGGCCGCATTGCCGACGGCACGGTCTCCAACAACGCGGCCAAGCAGGTGTTTGAAGCGCTGTGGAACGGTGAGGCCAGCGAGGTGGATGCTGTCATCGAAGCCAAAGGCCTCAAGCAGATGAACGACACCGGCGCGCTGGAGAAAATCATCGACGAGGTGATGGCGGCCAACGCACCCATGGTCGAGCAGTTCCGAGCCGGCAAAGAAAAGTCGTTCAACGCGCTGGTGGGCCTGGTCATGAAGGCCAGCAAGGGCAAGGCCAACCCCCAGCAGGTCAACGACGTGCTGCGCCAGAAACTGCAATAAGCGAGGTGTTGAGAACGTGCCCGCGATCCGCCCGGGATCGCCTACACGTTCTCAGCGGTTGGTGTTGCCCGCTGCAACACCGGCCCAGAGCTGGCGCAATTTGACCAGCTCTTCGTCAAAGCGCGCGTTGATGCGCTTCTTCTCCAGCGCCTGTTCTTCCAGAAAACGCTTCTGCACCAGCACCTGCTGCTGGTTGTCTTCCAGCTTGCGGCGCAGCCAGGTGGGGGCCTTGTCTGGGTCCCGCTGGTAGAACTCCATCTCGGTATCGATCTCTTTGCGCTGCTGCTCCAGCGCACGCTCGCGTTTGTTCACCGCGTTCACCACCTCGTCGATTTGGCCCAGCGCCTCGGCGCGTTCCTTGTCGTGCGAAGCCTGGGTGGGGTAGCGGATCAGCAGCGCGCGGTCGCGGCGTTTTTCTTCCGCCACCCGCGCCCGTTGCTCTTCTTCCTGCCGGCGCTGGGCGTCCAGTTGGGCGCGCTCATCGGCGGTGTAGCTCGGGGGCAGCACACGGCGCACCAGGCCCGAGCCGCTCAACTGGCGTTGCTCGCGGTCCAGGCACTCGGGAATGGGGCGGTCCGAAGTGATGCGCCGGCCATTGCTGTCGATGCAGGTGTAAATGCCTTGTGCGTTCGTCTGCGCAAATGCGCCCGCAGACCAGCCCAGCGCCACCAGCGCAGCGCTCAAAATACCCGGCAAGGCGCGCGACAAAGACCAGCAGTTGTGTGGCACAGGGTTCCCTTAGGCCACGCCGTAGCGCTGGCGGTAGGCCAGCACGCGCTCAAAGTGAGCGCTCAGTTCACCACCGGCGTGGTCCGTCAGATAGTGCAGCAAGTCGGCCAGCCGCGCAATCGCACACACCTGCAGCCCGAGCTGGTGTTGCACATATTGCACGGCGCTGTGCTCCACGTCGCGCATCTGGCCGTCCGGGCCGGTTTCGGTGGCTTTTTCCTGGCGGTCCAGCGCAATCGCCACCGCATGCGGCACAGCGCCAGCGGCCTTGATCAGCGCGATCGATTCGCGTGCGGCCGTGCCGGCGCTCATCACATCGTCCACGATCAGCACCAGGCCCTGCAGCGGTGCGCCCACCAGCGTGCCGCCTTCGCCGTGGTCCTTGGCTTCCTTGCGGTTGTAGGCAAACGGCACATTGCGGCCCAGCCGCGCCAGCTCAATGGCCACCGCCGCACCCAGCGGAATGCCCTTGTAGGCCGGGCCAAAAATCATGTCGAATTCGATGCCGCTGTCGATCAGGGCTTTTGCATAAAATTGCGCCAGCCGGCCCAGCTTGGCGCCGTCGTCGAACAGACCGGCATTGAAAAAATACGGCGACAGGCGCCCGGCCTTGGTCTTGAATTCGCCGAAGCGCAACACGCCCGAGTCCACGCAGAACTGCACAAAGTCTTGCGCCAATGCGCCACTGTGGCCACCTTCAGCACCGGCAGCCGCCGTGCCCGCATCCATCACCATGGGGAAATCCTTGTTCAAACTGACCAGCCTCAACCTCAACGGCATCCGCTCTGCCAGCACCAAAGGGCTGGAAGCGTGGCTCGCCAAGCACCAGCCCGATTGTATTTGTGTGCAGGAAATCAAAGCACAGCCCTCGGACCTGAGCGGCCGGTTTGAGGCGATGGCGGGTTTACAGGGCCACTTTCATTGCGCCGAGAAAAAAGGCTACTCCGGCGTGGGCGTGTACACCCGGCACGAACCGAGCGATGTGGTGCTGGGTTTTGACGGAGGCGAATTCGACGCCGAAGGCCGCTACGCCGAACTGCGTTTTGACACGCCCGCGCGCAAGCTCTCGCTGATCAGCGCCTACTTTCCCAGCGGCTCGTCGGGCCCCGAACGGCAAGACGCCAAATACCGCTTCCTGGCCCTCATGCACCCGCACCTGATGGCCCTCAAGGGCGAGCGCGAGTTCATCTTGTGTGGCGACATCAACATCGCCCACCAGCAGGCCGACCTGAAGAACTGGCGCAGCAACCAGAAAAACAGCGGCTTTTTGCCCGAAGAGCGCGCCTGGATGACGCAGCTGCTCACCGACGGTGGCCTGGTGGATGTGTACCGCCGCTTGCAGCCCGACACCACCGACGCTTGCTACACCTGGTGGAGCAACCGCGGCCAGGCCTACGCCAACAACGTGGGCTGGCGGCTGGACTACCACCTGGCCACCCCCGCTCTGGCGGCCCACGCGCGCACCGAAGCGATTTACAAGGGCGAGAAATTCTCGGACCACGCGCCTGTCACCATTGAGTACGACTTCCGGCTTTGAGTGGGCGAGGCTGGGGTGGTTTGTTGATTTGATAAGGGTTTGTGACGGGTATGCGGCGGGTGCGGTGATTGGTGGTTTCGCCCGCAACTCACGGTCATGTACACAGAGCTGTCATCCAGGCACCTGCGATGTCGCTGGCTTGATGACTGTTGTTGGGGGCAATGCTGACGTTGCCTCCGGCCATGGGGCCGAGGCCGGACAAGCGTCCGCTGAACGATCTGTCCAACAAGCACTGCCGACCCGATGCGGTCTTTGGGCGGATTGCGGAAATTTTGCAGAACGTAGATTCCGCCAGAACTGCCATGTAACAGCATGTCTCAGACATGCTCTGCTCTCAAGTTTGAGCGCCATTGAATTCAAGGCTCACACTGCGAGTGAGCTGCGAAACGTGAGGCAGAAGGTGGTCTTCCCTTGGACGGAGGTGACTGAAACGGAACCGCCGTGAGCACGCATGATGGCTTGGGTGATCGACAGGCCAAGACCTGTGCCATCGGATTCCGGGTGGCTGCGCGATTTGTCTACGCGGAAGAAGCGATCGAACAACCGTGGCAAGACTTCGGGCGCGATGGTCATCCCGCTGTTGGTGATGCACAGGGTGGCTTCGCCTGGCCGCTCTTCGAGGGCAACCATGACTTCGGCTTCGGCAGGCGAGTGCCTGAGTGCATTCGACAGCAGGTTGCCGATGGCACGCCGGACCATCAAACGGTCCCCCATGACCTGAGCTTCTCCCATGATCTTCAAGCGGATGCGCTTTTCATCGGCCACGGCATCGTAGAAGTCGAACAGATCCAGCGCTTCCTGATCCAGCGAGATCGCCTCCGCGTTGGGGAGTTCGAGCCCGTGTTCCGTCTTGGCGAGGAACAGCATGTCGGACACCATGCGCGCCAGGCGCTGGAACTCTTCTGCGTTGGAGGCAAGGATGTCACGGTAGGCTTCGGAATCCCGCTTTTGAGCCAGTGACACCTGGGTCTGGGTCAGCAAGTTGTTGATGGGGGTTCTCAGCTCGTGGGCCAGGTCGCTGGAGAACTCCTGCAGGCGCGCAAAGTCCGCCTGCAGACGCCCGAGCATGGTGTTGAGGCTTTCGGCGAGGTCGGCAAACTCCACCGGCACGGCTTCGACGGGCATGCGCTGGTCCAGCTTTTGCGCGGTGACCGTCATGGCGCGTTCTTTCATGATGAGCAGAGGCGCCAAGCCGCGGCGCGCCGCCCACCAGCCCAACAAGCCGCTGACCAGGATGGCCCCCAGCGAATAGAGCGCCAGTGTCTGGCTCAGGGCTCGCATGAAATGCAGGTGGTGCCCGGTATCCAGGGCGATCAGCAACTGCATCGGCGCGCCGCCCGCGCCCGGCTCGTTCGACGGCGTCGCGGGCGGATCGATGCGCGCCCTCAGGCCGCGCAGAGTTTGATCGTCCTGGGTCCAATCGGTGGGGGTGGCGCCAATGGGCGCCAGGCCTGAGGGAAACACCATGCCCTGGGTCCCATACACCACACGATCACCCTGGCGCAGGTCGATGAAGAGTCCGTGGTGACTGTCCAGCAGCTCGTCAAGCCGGCTGGACAGCAGGTCCGGCGACGGGGATTCCCCGACGATCTTTTGAACCAACCCGATCTTGTCCTGCAGGTAGCCCTGGTCCAGGTCGACAAAGTGTCGGCTGGTCGCAAACGCCACCAGGATCGCCAGACCCACCAGGACAGTGGCCGACACCAGTGCGTAAAAAGCGGTCAGGCGCGCGGTCAGAGACAGTCGCCCGAGCATCAGAGCAATTCCTCCGGCTCTTCCAGCACATAGCCCATGCCGCGCACAGTCTGGATCAGACGGGGTTCAAAGGGATCGTCCACTTTGCCCCTCAGGCGGCGCATGGCCACCTCGATCACATTGGTGTCGCTGTCGAAGTTCACGTCCCACACTTGGGAGGCGATCAGGGAGCGTGGCAGGACCTCGCCATGGCGGCGCATCAGCAGCTCCAGCAGGCCGAACTCCTTGGCGGTCAGGTCGATGCGTTTGCCCGATCGGGTCACGCGCCGCCGCAGCAGGTCCAGCTCCAGGTCCGCCACCTTCAGCGTGGTGGCTTCCAGACCCGAACGACCTCGGCGCAGGATGGTGCGCACCCGGGCCAGCAGCTCGGCAAACGAAAACGGCTTGACCAGGTAGTCGTCGGCCCCCAGTTCCAGGCCCTTGACACGGTCTTCCACCAGATCGCGAGCGGTGAGAAAAAGCACCGGCATCTCCCGTCCCTGGCTGCGCAAACGCTTGAGGACTTCCCAACCGTTCAGGCCCGGCAACATCACATCGAGAATCAGAAGGTCGTGGTCGCCCTCCAAGCCCTGGTGCAGGCCGTCCACGCCGTTGTCCACCAGATCCACCACATAGCCCGCCTCGCGCAGGCCCTGGCGCAGATAGTCCCCGGCTTTGGGTTCGTCTTCAACAATCAGAATTTTCACAGCATCTCTCCTGAACTCTAGTGTGCATGCGCAGACAACCGATCGGACAAAGATGACATTTTTGTAATCCGCCCGACAGGAAACCGACGGACCTGCAACGGCAGAATCCGCCCCACTTGATTCACATCAAAAGGAGCAATTGCCGTGAAACGACCCCATTTCGTCCGAGCCTCTGGCGCCTTGCTGGCCGTCGGGGTGCTCGTGGTTCCTCTGGCCCTTTTGGCGCAAACAGCGCCTCCCACACAGGAGGCCGACTGGCGCCGGGCCAATGAGGCCGTTGGCGCGTACAAACGTGGCCATGCTGACATCCTCAGGTGGGAGCAGGCCAACCCAAGCTCGGATCAGGCCAACGATGCTCTGCCGCAGGGAACAGCGGTGCCCACCATGGAAGACGCCGTTCGCCGAGCCTGGCTGGTCCACCGGGAACTGGCCCGGGTCCAGGCGCGCTTTGGGCCACAAAACGTGCAGATGATCGCTACAGGGCGCTGGATGGAACTCGACCCGAGCCTGCAGCGCCGGGTGGAGGGTGCGGGCGAGTTGCTGGAAGTCGCCGTTCAGGCACGCAAGGCCTGGGTGGAAGCCGTCACGGCGCGCCAGATCGTGCTCCACCAGCAAGCCAGTCTGGAGGCTGCCCAGGCGGCCAACGAGCTGGGCAAGCGGATGGTCACCGTGGGTAACTGGAGCCGGCTGCAACAATCACCTGTGCAATTGGCAGAGGCTTCATCGCGCATGGGTCTTCGCCGGGCCAAGCTAGCCGCTGCCCAATCGCAGTCCGGTCTGATCAAGCTGCTCGGACTGGCAGGCCTCGAAACCTCGCTGGTCTTGCCCGATCGACTGCCCGATGTGCCGGCAACGGCCATGTCTGAAGCCGATCTGCAAAAAAGTACTGCGGCCATCCAAGGGCAACTGCCCAATGCAGAGCAGCTGCGCAACAAGGCACTCGCCCGGTCTGCCATTGAGGCCTACCAGGCCGCCCACGCCCTGGCGCTGGACAGCCGCAACGTGGTGCTCAAGGAGCGCGAGTACATCACCGAAGAAACCGTGCTGCATTACAACGGCATGCTCAAAAGCGTGTGGGACCTGCTGGACGAAACCCGCAACCAGGCACAGGCCACGGCGGACGCCATCGGCACACAGCGCGACTTCTGGATCGCCGAAACCGATCTGCAGTGGGTCATGCAGGGCGGCGCCCCCGATAGCTTCATCTCGTTGGGTGGTGGTGCAGAAGCACCCAAGGCTGCAGCGCATTGACCGGTATGACAGGAACACACTGAAATGAACACATCTTCACGTCGACAATTTTTTGCGGGTGCTGCTGCCTCGGTGGCTGGCCTAGCCGTCGCCCGGTCAGCCATGGCCGCCCTTCCCGAGCCGGTGTACCAAACCTCGGTGGACACGGCACCACCCCTGGTGCCCACCTCCGGCCGGCCCTACAACCCGGTGGTCACGCTCAACGGCTGGACCCTGCCGTGGAAGATGAACAACGGCGTCAAGGAATTCCACCTGGTGGCCGAGCCGGTAGTGCGCGAAGTCTCGCCAGGCTTCAAGGTCAACATGTGGGGCTACAACGGCCAGAGCCCGGGCCCGACCATCGAAGTGGTCGAGGGCGACCGCGTGCGCATCTTCGTCACCAACAAGCTGCCCGAGCACACCACCATTCACTGGCACGGCCAGCGCCTGCCCAGCGGCATGGACGGTGTGGGTGGCCTCAACCAGCCTGCCATCCCTGTGGGCAAGACCTTCGTGTACGAGTTCGAAGCACGCCGCCCGGGTACCTTCATGTACCACCCCCATGCAGACGAAATGGTCCAGATGGCCATGGGAATGATGGGTATGTGGATCACCCACCCCAAAGCCAAGCACCCGCACATCAGCGAGGTTGACCGCGACTTCTGCTTCCTGCTCAATGCGTTCGATGTGGAGCCTGGCAGTAAAACACCCAAAATCAATACGATGCTGGACTTCAACATATGGTGCTGGAATAGCAGGGTGTTCCCCGCTATTGACACACTGAACGTGCGTCTGAACGACCGCGTCAGGATTCGTGTGGGCAATCTCACCATGACCAACCACCCGATTCACCTGCACGGACACGAGTTTTTGGTGACCGGCACCGACGGCGGCCCCACGCCACCGAGCACGCGCTGGTACGAGGTGACCACCGATGTAGCCGTGGGTCAGATGCGGCAGATCGAGCTGATTGCCGACGAAGAAGGCGACTGGGCCATGCACTGCCACAAGAGCCACCACACCATGAACGCCATGGGCCACGCCGTGCCCACCATGATCGGTGTGGACCACCGAGGCCTGGTCAACAAGATCCAGAAGGTGGCGCCCGACTACATGATGATGGGCGAGCGCGGCATGGCCGACATGGGCGAGATGCAGATGCCCATTCCGGACAACACCGCGCCCATGATGACCGGCACGGGGCAGTTCGGCCCTCTGGAGATGGGCGGCATGTTCACGGTGTTCAAAGTGCGCAAGGATCAGAAGCCGGGTGACTATAAAGATCCTGGGCCGTATAAATTTCCCGAAGGCACGGTCGCCCAGGAATGGACAGGCGCTCCCTTGCCAGCGGTCAGGCCCAAGGCGAGTGCCGACGCCACTCCTGCGGTGGCGAAAGCCGTCAAGCCGACTGGCAAAGGCATGGCGCATTGAGGCCCGCACGCAGACAGTTGATTTCCCGACCCCCTGTTTTCTCAACCCACCCCCGTCAAAGGCTCATATGAAACTCTCACGCACCGTTTTCTCCAAGCGTTCAGCCATCGTTCTTGCCGTCGCCCTCGGTGCTGCATCCGCTGCATCGGCGGCGGGCAAACACGCTGGAGGGCACCACGAGTCCCCGATCGGGACGCCCGGCGTTGCAGCCAAAGTCACCCGCACCATTGAAGTCGACATGGCCAGCGGCATGCGCTTCAAACCATCGGACATCCGTGTCAAGCAAGGCGAAACGATCCGCTTCGTGCTCAAGAACACCGACAGCGTCAAACACGAGTTCAGCCTGGGTACGCCACAAGAGCTGCTGGAGCACTACGAGGTGATGAAGAAATTCCCTGACATGGAACACGATGAACCCAACAAGATTTCACTTGCCCCCGGCAAACAGGGTGAGGTGATCTGGCAGTTCACCAAAGCTGGCGCCGTTGACTTCGCCTGTCTGCACGTGGGTCACTTTGACGCCGGCATGAAGGGCCAAGTCAAGGTGGCGGCGAAATAGAAACGCACATATTTCATCCCGCCTTTGCGGGGTTTGATCCACACAAGGAGCATTTCATGAACAAATTTCACGCCACATTGGCAGCTGCTGCCATTGCCCTGTCGTCCTGGACGGTGATGCCTGCGTCCGCCCAGATGCCCATGGACCACAGCAAAATGGGCATGGCGGGCATGGCGGGCATGGCGGGCATGGCGGGAATGCCCGCTATGACCGACGGGGAGGTCAAAAAAATTGACAAGGACGCGGGCAAGATCACCATCAAGCACGGTGAGATCAAACACATGGACATGCCCGGCATGACCATGGTTTTTGTGGTCAAAGACAAGGCCTTGCTGGATGCGGTGCCGGTCGGCGCCAAGATCCAGTTCATGGCCACCAACGAGAACGGTCAGATGATGGTGACCGACATCCAACCTGCGAAGTGAACTCCAGATTTCGTTGGATTCTCCTTGCCGCAACTGGCCTCGCGCTCGCGGGGTTGGTGGCGGCGTGGGTGCTGTGGCGGGGCCTTGCGGCTTCACCCACGGCCCTGTTGCGCACGGACGATGCGCAGGTGCTGGAGCAAGGGCGAAAAGTCTATGTGGCCCAGTGCGCCAGCTGTCACGGCGTCAACCGGGAAGGACAGGCCAACTGGCGCGAGCGCGGCGCCGACGGCCGCCTGCCCGCACCGCCCCACGACGAGACCGGGCACACCTGGCACCACCCGGACGAACTGCTGTTCCGGATCACCAAGGAAGGCGTGGCGCAGGCCGCCGGCCTGCAGGACTACGAATCCAACATGCCGACCTACGGCGCGATGCTCAGCGACGCCGACATCGTGGCGGTGTTGTCCTGGATCAAGTCGCAGTGGCCCGCTGAAACGCAAGCCCACCACGATGGCATCAACCGGCAGGCACGGGAATCCCAGCGCTGAATCTGACATTTTTGTCATCTCGGCGTCATCTCGCCGACCCGATCCCTTTTCTACAGTGACCGCATGGCTCGACGGTGCTGACGCACCACAAATGGTCCCTCGGATCGTCGTGCCGTTTTCTGGTGTCTTTGCCAGGGTTAATTCTTGAAAGGAAATTGATATGTCTAAGTGGATCCAGACCCTTCTGGCGGTGGCGGTCACGGGCGTTGCGTTCTCCGCCTCGGCGCAGCAGGCCGCTGAACACACCCAGCACCACCCGGCTGCCGCATCGGCCACATCGCCCGCAACGGCTTCCACCCAGCCGGTCACGCCACAGGCCGGCATGTCCATGGGTATGTCGATGCCGCAGATGCAACAACACATGCAGCAGCACATGGCCACCATGCAAACGCTGCACGCCAGGATGGCCGCTGCCCCAACGGCGGCCGAGCGCCAAACCCTGATGGCCGATCACACGAAGGCCATGCACGAGGGCATGGACATGATGAAAGGCATGCAGGCGATGGGCCGTATGCCGGGCATGGGGGCTATGGGCGCCGCACCAGCGGACCCCGCGCAGCATCAACCCATGATGGAAATGCGCATGGACATGATGCAAACCATGATGGACATGATGATGCAGCGCATGCCGGCCGCAGCCACCCCATCCACGAGCAAGTGACAGGTGATGGCCGCGTCCTCGGTGGTTGCGGCCAAACCCTATCTCCAAACAACAACAGGAATTTTGAGATGTCTACGTTCACGCGACGGCACTTTCTCGGCAGCATGGGCGCGTTGAGCGCGGCCAGTGCTGTCCCGGGTGTTCTGGCTGCAATCCCCAGCGCGTCTGGCGCCATGGCCGAAGAAATCACCGGCATTGAAAAAGAAGCGGCTGGCTTCGCCAACCCGCTACGACTGCCCGGCAGCAGCGGCCTCTACGGCGTGCTGCCCGCTTCCGAATTCCGCGAGGTGCATGTGGTGCGCAGCGCCATCGAAGTGCTGCCGGGTCGGCGCACGCCCATCCTGGCCTATGCCGTCGAATCGGGGGGCAAGAAGTTTCTGAACCCGGCACTCCTGGCGCGCCGGGGCGACGAGATGCGTGTTCGGCTGATCAACGACATCGATCAACCCACCGTCATCCACTGGCACGGCCTGAGCGTGGATTCGCGCAACGACGGCAACGGTCTCAACGTGGTGCCCCCCGGGGGCCGCATGGACTACGCCTTTGCCCTGCGCGACCGCGCTTCCATGTACTGGTACCACCCCCACGCGCACGGTTACATCCCGCAGCAGGCCTACCACGGGCTGGCCAGCCTGCTGTTCGTCGAAGACGACGAAGAAGCCGCGCTGCGCAAGGAACTGGACCTGGCCCTGGGCGACAGCGAAATCCCCCTGGTGCTGCAGGACCGCGAGTTCGACGCGCAAGGCCATCTGCGCTACGCGCCGACCGCGGCCCAGTCCTTCGGGGGCTGGGTGGGCGACCGTTTGCTGGTCAACCTGACCGAGCGACCGTTCATCCAGGCTGGGCGTCGCATCGTCCGCTTCCGCATCCTCAACGGCTGCAACGCACGAACCTACCGGCTCGCGTTCGTGCAAGGCGGGCGTCGGCTGGAATTCTTTCTTGCGGGCACCGACGGTGGGTTGCTGGCCCAGCCGCTGCGCATCGACCAAACCTTCATATCCCCCGGCCAGCGGCTGGACGTGCTGGTGGATCTGCGAGAAGCCGATCCCGGCCAGCCTGTGACGCTGGCCTCGCTCGCTTTCGACCCCATGCACGCCGAAGGCGGCCACGACATGGGTCAGGCCAGCCCCGCCTCGCCTGCCATGGCTGGCATGGACCACAGCCAGCACGGCTCGGCGCCAGCGGCCGCTTCGTCTGCGCCGATGGCCATGGAAGGGGACGCGCGTGCGCTGATGCGCATCGACCTGAAGCTGCCCTCGGCCCCGTACGAGCGCCGCCTACCCACGGTGCTGTCCAGCCTGCCCGCGGCCACCACTTCTGCGAACTCGGCGCGGCGCATGCAGCTCGGGCACAACGGCCAGGGCAACTGGACGATCAATGGCGGCCTCTTTGATCCAAAGGTGGCGGCGCTGAGCGTGCGGCGCGGTGCCCGCGAGACCTGGCTGATCGAAAACGCCGAGCGCAGCATGCCGCATCCCATGCACCTTCACGGCTTCTCGTTCCGCGTGATCGAGCGCCTGGGCAGCCCCGCACTGGTGCGCGGGCTGGCCGGCGCCAGGGGCCTGCTGCCGCAGGACCAGGGCGTCGTTGACACCGTGCACGTCTGGCCCGGCGAGTCGGTGCGCATAGCCATCGACTTTGCCCACCCACACGCCGGCGACCAGGACTATGTCTTTCATTGCCACTCGCTGGAACACGCAGAGGCCGGAATGATGCTGCGCTACACGGTGAAAGCCTAGGATGAAGCACCCAACATCCCCCCAAGCGGACCCACCCAGAAACCTGTGGCGCACACACTATGGCGTCGGCCTGATGGTGATGGGTGCGGTCGCGGCGTTCTTTCTGTTCGTCGAGCACCGGGCACACATCTTTGGTGCCTGGCCGTATCTGCTGATCCTGATCTGTCCGTTGATGCATCTGTTCATGCACCGCGGCCATGGGGCTCATGGTCATCACACAGGGGCTGATCAACCGCGGACCGGGGAACAAGAGCCACAGCAGACAAAGCAGGAGAACGGCCATGAATCACGGTGAAACGGCCTATGGCCTGTGGTCCCTGGTGGCCCTCAACTCGACCGTCTTCATCCTGTTCGCCTTCAGCTTCTTCAAGCCGGCCACCGCGCGCGATTGGCGCAGCTTTGGCGCCTTCTCCGCGTTCATCGTGGCCTTGTTTGTCGAGATGTATGGATTCCCGCTCACGATCTACCTGATGTCGGGTTGGCTGGCGACACGGTTTCCCGGTCTTGACCTGCTGACCCATGACAGCGGTCACCTGTGGTCCACCTTGCTGGGCGAGACAGGCGATCCCCATTTCGGTGTGCTGCACATTGCCAGCTACGTCTTTCTGGGGTACGGCTTCTACCTGCTGTCGAGCGCGTGGCATGTGCTGTACCACGCACAGCGCCAGCACTCGCTGGCCACCACCGGGCCATACGCCCGCGTCCGGCACCCGCAGTACCTGGCCTTCGTGCTGATCCTGCTGGGTTTCCTGCTGCAGTGGCCCACGTTGCTGACCCTGCTCATGTTCCCTGTCTTGCTGGTGATGTACAGGCGCCTCGCCATCACCGAAGAGAAGAACATGCACAAGCAGTTCGGGGAGACGTACGATGCATACGCTCAGTCCATACCCCGGTTCATCCCGCGCTTGGGCAAGGCTCGGTTGACAGCCGACGCTGAGCCAAAGAAGTGACCTGGGCTCTTGCGGGCAGCAGGCGTTTCGTTTGCTCAGGGATCGGATCCAGGAGAAATGGTCTTTTGTTTCTGAAAAGGGGGTTCCATGAATCAGCCTCACAACGACGCCCAGACGCCATCGTTCTGGCGCCGCCCGACCGGCATGGCGCTGGCAACGGTGGCCTTGATCGCCGGCTTTTTCCTGCTGCGTGAGCACTGGGGCCACGTCCTGGGTTACTGGCCCTATCTGCTGTTGCTCGCCTGCCCGCTGATGCACCTGATGCACGGGCATGGCCATGGCGGCCATGGAAGTCATGGCGGGCACCGGCAGCCAACGGCGCGCACCGACAACAACAGGGAATAGGCCAACGAACATGAATGAACACCTCCATCACGGCAGCGGTGCACCGTCCCATGCGGCCGAGCCAACGGATCTGAAGGACCCCGTGTGCGGCATGACCGTCACGGCGCAGTCCGCTCACACCTTGACGCACGAAGGTCGGCCCTATTACTTCTGCAGCGCCAGGTGCCAGGGCAAGTTCGCGGCAGACCCGCTGCAATACCTCGCGCCCGAGCCCCCGGTAGAGGCGGCTCCAGCGGCCGCCGCCACGGTCTACACCTGCCCGATGCATCCGGAGATTCGCCAGGACCATCCCGGCAACTGTCCCAAGTGCGGCATGACGCTGGAGCCCCTGCTGCCCGAACTCGACGACGACGACAACCCCGAGTTGCGCGATTTCCAGCACCGCTTCTGGTGGACCTTGCCGCTCACCGTGGTCGTCACCGTGCTGGCCATGTTCGGCCACCAGCTGCAGTGGTTTGAGTCCACGACCCAGACCTGGATCGAGCTTCTGCTGTCGATCCCCATCGTGCTGTGGGCCGGCTGGCCGTTCTTCTCGCGCGGCTGGCAGTCCGTGGTGAACCGCAGCCCCAACATGTGGACCTTGATCGGTCTGGGCACGGGCGCGGCCTTCGTCTACAGCGTGGTCGCCACGGTCGCACCCCAGGTCTTCCCGGACTCTTTCATCTCCATGGGCCGCGTTGCCGTGTACTTCGAGGCCGCCGCCGTCATCATCTCGCTGACGCTGCTGGGACAGGTGCTCGAACTCAAAGCCCGCTCGCAGACCTCGGCGGCCATCAAGTCGTTGCTGGGCCTGGCGCCCAAGACCGCCCGGCGCATCCGGGCAGACGGCACCGAAGAGGACGTGCCGCTGACCCATGTGCATGTGGGCGACCTGCTGCGCGTGCGCCCCGGCGAAAAAGTCCCGGTGGACGGCGAGGTCACCGAAGGCGGCAGTTCGGTCGATGAATCCATGCTCACGGGCGAGCCGATGCCGGTGGCCAAACGCGTGGGCGACAAGGTGATCGGTGCCACGCTCAACACCAGCGGGGCACTCGTGATGCGTTCGGAGCGCGTCGGCGCGTCCACCGTGCTGTCGCAGATCGTGCAGATGGTGGCGCAGGCACAGCGCTCCCGCGCGCCCATGCAGCGCATGGCCGACGTGGTGGCGGGCTACTTCGTCGTCACGGTGGTGGGCATTGCCCTTCTGACCTTTTTCGGCTGGGGCCTGTTCGGCCCCGAACCGCGCTGGGTGTTCGGCCTGATCAACGCGGTGGCGGTGCTGATCATTGCCTGCCCCTGCGCGCTGGGCCTGGCCACACCCATGTCCATCATGGTCGCCACCGGCCGCGGCGCCACGCAAGGTGTGCTGTTCCGGGACGCGGCGGCCATCGAGAACATGCGCAAGATCGACACCCTCATCATCGACAAGACCGGCACGCTCACCGAAGGCCGTCCGACCTTCGAGCGCGCCGTTCCCGCGCCCGGTTTTGACGCCGACGAGGTGCTGCGCCTGGCCGCCAGCCTGGACCAGGGCAGCGAACACCCGCTGGCCGAGACCATCGTGCGCGCCGCGCGCGAGCGCGGCATGGCGCTGGACAAGCCCGAGAACTTCGAATCCGGCTCGGGTATCGGCGTGCGGGGACAGGTGGCCGGGCGCCAGCTGGCGCTGGGCAACACCACGCTGATGGAACAGGCCGGCGTCTCGGTGGCCGCCCTGGTGCCGCAGGCCGAGGCCCTGCGCGCCGAAGGAGCCAGCGTGATGCACCTGGCGGTCGATGGCCAGCTGGCGGGCCTGCTGGCGGTGTCCGACCCCGTCAAGGCCAGCACGCCGGAAGCTCTGGCCACGCTCACGGCCTCCGGGCTGCGCATCGTGATGGCCACCGGCGACGGCCTGACCACGGCCCGGGCGGTCGCGGCCCGGCTGGGCATCGACGAGGTGCATGGCGAGGTCAAGCCGGCCGACAAGCTGCTGCTGGTGGAACGGCTGCAGAAAGAAGGGCGCGTGGTGGCCATGGCCGGCGACGGCATCAACGACGCGCCAGCGCTGGCCAAGGCCGATGTCGGCGTGGCCATGGGCACCGGGACCGATGTGGCGATGAACAGCGCGCAGATCACGCTGGTCAAGGGCGATCTGCGCGGGATCGCGATCGCGCGGGCGCTGTCGGAAGCGACCGTGGGCAACATGAAGCAGAACCTGGTGTTTGCCTTCTTGTACAACGCGCTGGGCATCCCGATTGCGGCCGGCGTGCTGTATCCATTGACAGGCTGGTTGCTCTCGCCGTTGATTGCCGCGCTGGCCATGAGCCTGAGCTCGGTCTCGGTCATTGGCAATGCTCTGCGCCTGCGGGCGGTCCGAATTCAGCCGGTGGAGCCCCCAGGGCGCCATTGACCATGGACATCCTGGCGCATGGACTGTGGGTGGGTGTCGGTGCCGCCTGGCTGCATCGGCACCGGCGCCTGGACCGCCGCACCACGGTGCTGGCGGTCGGCATGGCGGTGGTGCCCGACCTTGCGCAGTTGCTGCCATTGGTGTATCTGGCGCTGGTCACGCCCGACGGGTGGTCAGTCCTGCTGGCCTACGCCAACGCTCTGCCGGGATATGAGCCCGCGCTGCCTCCGATCGTCACGGCACTCACCCACCACCTGCACTGTGTGATGCACAGCGCCCTGGTGGCGGGTGTGGTTACCGCCATCAGCTGGGTGTGGCTGGGCCGGTTCTGGATACCCTTGTTGGGCTGGTGGTCGCACATCGTGATCGACGTGTTCACGCACTCCGCTGAGTTCTATCCCTCCCCGGTTTTCTATCCTGTGACCTATTGGGGTTTTGATGGCATCGCCTGGAACACGCCGTGGTTCATGGTCGCCAACTACCTGGCTATGTTGATCGTTGCGGTGCTTGTCTGGCGCCGTCGCTGAGCACCATGAGCACGGTTAACCTGATCTCCACGCTGACTTGCCCCCATTGCGGGCACCGCAAAACCGAAACCATGCCCACCGATGCCTGCCAATGGTTTTACGAATGTGAACAGTGCCACGAGGTACTCAAGCCCCAAACCGGCGACTGCTGCGTGTTCTGCTCCTACGGCTCGGTGCCTTGCCCCCCAGGCAGACCGGCAGCAGCAGCCATTGCGACAGCCGTTGATCGAGATCAACCGCATAAAAGCGTTGCGCGTCCTTCACGTCAACCTAAAATTCACCCATGCGTCTGCTCATCGCCCTGCTGCTGTGCCTGGCCATCCCGCTCCAGGGTTGGGCTGCGGGCGCAGTTGCGCAGGCGCCTTGCCCCATGGGCGACATGATGGCGATGCAAGCCGACACCGCCAGCGAAGCGTTGGCAGACCCCGGTGAGATGGCCGACCTCGCTGACTGCTGCAATGACGCGGCGACCGCAGCGCTCACCGGCAAACTCTGCAAAACCGGCCAGGAATGCCAGGTGCCCACCGGCTGGCTCGTACCGCACGCTCAGCCTGTCGTTCAGGCCATCCCGATGAGCGTCTCGCTCGTGACCGACACGCCCACACCGCCACGCGGTGCTCCCGCCAGCGTCTGGCGTCCCCCCGCTCTCTGACTCCGTTGATCCGGTCTGCGCGCCGCTGCTGAGGCTGGCGCGCCTTCCGTGACGTGGCTGCCCGCCTGCGGCGCGCGCAGCCCATGTTCATCTTCATGGAGCAGAGATATGCAAGCCCTTCAAACGGCCAAGAGCCGGCCCACCAGGTCGGTGGTTGGCGCCCTTGCGCCCAACCACATCGTCAACACCACAGCCCTGCTGATCGCCCTGTGGCTGGGCGGCACATCGCCCGTCCGGGCAACAGACCACGAGCCGCTGGCTCTCTCGGTGGCCGTTCAAGCAGCGCTGGCGCGTTCGCAGGCCCTGAGCGCCCAGGATGCCGCAGTCCGCTCGGCACATGAGGCCGCGGTGGCAGCGGGTCAGCGGCCCGACCCGGTGCTTCGCCTGTCGCTGGAAAATGTGCCCATTGAGGGCGAAGACCGCTTCAGCACCACGCGCGATTTCATGACCAGCAAATCGGTGTCGCTGATGCAGACACTGCCCAGCCAGGCCAAGCGCCAAAGCCGCACCCAGCGCTTTGAAGCCGAAGCCCACGTGGCACTGGCCACACGCGCCCAGCGTGCGGCCAGCGTGCAGCGCGACACCGCCCTGGCCTGGTTGGAGCGGCAGGCGCAGGAACAGCGCGTGGCGCTGTTGCGCGCGCAACTGACCGAGAGCCGACTGCAGGTCCAGGCCGCTGAAGCCTCGGTGCGCAGTGGCCAGCCCGATGGCACGGGCACGCCGCCCGCAGACACGCTGAGCGCGCGCGACGCGGTCGCTCAGGTTCAGCAGGCTTTGCTGGGCGCCGAGGCCGAGCTGCAGAACACCCGCCAGACGCTGTCCCGCTGGACCGGAACCCCCGCTGACCAGCCGCTCGCTGCCGCGCCCGCAGGGACCCTGCAGGCGCTGACGAACGCCGACATGGCGGTGCGGCAGCAACAGCACCCGGACCTGGCGGTGCTGCGGGCCAGCGAGAGCGCCGCCGAGGCCGACGCCGAGCTGGCGCGGCAGGAGCGCCAGCCCGACTGGAGCGTCGAGCTGATGCTCAGCCAGCGCCGCCCGCGCTACGCCAACATGGTGTCGCTGGCCGTGTCGGTCCCGCTGGCGTGGGACCGCGCGCAACGCCAGGACCGGGAACTGGCCGCGCGCCTGGCGCGTGTCGATGAACTGCGCGCCGAGCGCGAAGAGCGCGCCCGCGAAACGCTCGCTGAAACCGAACGCTGGCAGGTCGCCTGGCACGCCGGCCTGGCCCAGCTTGCGCTGCTCGACAGGGAACGCCTGCCGCTGGCCCGCCAGCGCGTGCAGCTGACGCTGGCCGCCTACCGGGGCGGCAGCGCCCGGCTGGCCGATGTGCTCGCCGAGCGGCGCGCGGCGCTGGCCCTGGCGATGGAGCGCATCGACCTGCAGCTGTCCACCGCGCGCCTGTGGTCCCAACTCGAATACCTCATCCCCGGCAGCGCGCCCCAGGTGGCCGCCGCTACCGCCCCGACACCGGCTTTTAGCGGACCGACCCCATGAAAACATCCACTTCTCTCTGGTTGGCAACGGCCGCCCTGGGCACATTGGCTGCTGTGGGCTATGGCGCCTGGACAGCTGGCATGAACGCCGGCATGACCATGGGAACGCCCCAGGTGGCACCCACCGGAACCGGTGCGGCCAGCGCTTCGCCACAGGACCCCAGCACCTGGACCATCACGCAAGGTTTCGAAGCCACCGAGCGCCACATGCGCGAGGGCCTCAAGGCCGGGGATCTGGACCCGGTGACGGGCCTGAAGATCCTCAACTACCACGACCCGATGGTGCCGGGCAAGAACTTCGACGCGCCCGGCAAATCGCCGTTCATGGACATGCTGCTGGTGCCCCGCTACGCCGGTGGCCAAGCGGCCGATGCCAGCGGCGTCACCGTGAGCGCCCGCACGCAGCAAAACCTCGGACTGCGCACGGTGGAAGTGACCGAAGGCCGGCTGGACAGCGCGGTGTCGGTGGCCGGCAACGTGGCCTGGAACGAACGCGACCAGGTGCTGGTCAGCGCGCGATCGCTGGGCTTCGTCGAACGCCTGCATGTGCGCGCCACGCAGGACCGCGTGTCCGCAGGTGCGCCTCTGGCCGACATCTACGTGCCCAGCTGGGTGGCGGCGCAGGAAGAATACCTGGCGGTGGCCCGCATGGCCGAACAGGACCTGCAGTTGGTGCCCCTGCGCGACGCCGCCGCGCAGCGCATGCGCCAGGCGGGCATGAGCCCGGTGCAGATTGGTCGTGTGGTGAACAGCGGCAGTCTGCAGCCTCGATTCACGCTGACCGCACCATTGGGTGGTGTGGTGACGGAACTGATGGTGAGCGAAGGCGCGACCGTGATGCCGGGCATGGCCTTGCTGCGGCTGCAGGGCACGGGCACCGTGTGGGCCGAAGGCCAGGTGCCCGAGAGCCAGGCCGCCCAACTCCAACCCGGTGCCGAGGTCAGCGCCACCAGCCCGGCCGCGCCGGGCCAGACCTTCACGGGTCGCCTGCAGGCGCTGCTGCCCTCGGTCGATCCGGCCACCCGCACGATCAAGGCACGGCTCGAACTCGCCAATCCCCAGGGCCGGCTGGTGCCGGGCATGTTTGTGCAGATGCGCTTCGCCAACCCCAGCGCCAGGAACGTGTTGCTGCTGCCCAGCGACGCGGTGATCCACACCGGCCAGCGCAGCGTGGTGATGCTGGCCGAGGGCGAGGGCCGCTTCACCCCGGTCGAGGTGCGCACCGGTCGCGAAGCGGGCGACCAGACCGAGATTCTGCAAGGCCTGCAAGCCGGGCAAAAGGTCGTGCGTTCGGGCCAGTTCCTGATCGACTCCGAGGCCAGCCTCAACGGCTTTCTGGCACGGCTGAGCCCGGCGCCAGAGGCTGCTTCAGAAAAACCAGCGGCCAGCCAGCCTACGACCCACCAGACGGAGGCCCTGGTCGAAGCGGTGGACGGCGACACCGTGACCTTGCAACACCCGGCCATACCGGCGCTCCGATGGCCGGCCATGAGCATGGATTTCCGGTTGCCGCCGGCCGACCAGCGGCCCAAGAACCTGTCTGCGGGCAGCGCGGTGCACATCGAATTTGAGATGCGCGACGGTGACGTACCGCAGATCACGCGCATCGAACCCCGCACCGCAGTCACGGGAGCGCAACGATGATCGCGCGCCTGATCCACTGGAGCATCGCCAACCGCTTCCTGGTCCTGATGGCCACGGTGATGATCACCGCCTGGGGCGTGGTGTCGATGCTTCGCACACCGCTGGATGCGCTGCCCGACCTGTCGGACACCCAGGTCATCATCCGCACCAGCTGGCCCGGGCAGGCGCCGCAGCTGGTGGAAAACCAGGTCACCTACCCACTGACCACCACCATGCTCTCGGTGCCCGGCGCCAAGGCCGTGCGCGGGTTCTCCATGTTTGGCGACAGCTTTGTCTACGTGCTGTTCGACGACGGCGTGGACCTGTACTGGGCGCGCTCGCGGGTGCTCGAATACCTGAACCAGGTGCAGTCCCGGCTGCCGGCCACGGCCAAATCATCGCTCGGCCCCGACGCCACGGGCGTGGGCTGGATCTACCAGTACGCGCTGATCGACCGCAGCGGGCGGCAGGACCTGGCCCAGCTGCGCTCGCTGCAAGACTGGTTCCTTCGCTTCGAGCTCAAGACGGTGCCCGACGTGGCCGAGGTCGCCAGCATCGGCGGCATGGTCCGTCAGCACCAGATCGTGCTCGACCCAGACAAACTGGCGGCCTACGGCATCACGCAGCTGATGGTGAGCGAGGCCGTGGCGCGCGGCAACCAGGAGGCCGGTGGCTCGGTGCTGGAACTCGGTGAAGCCGAATACGCGGTGCGTGCCAACGGTTACCTGAAAACCCTGGACGACTTCCGCGCGCTGCCGCTGAAGACCACCGATGCGGGTGTGTCGGTGCGGCTGGGCGACGTGGCGCGCGTGCAGGTCGGGCCCGAGATGCGGCGCGGCATCGGTGAACTCAACGGCGAAGGCGAAGCGGTCGGCGGGGTGGTGATCATGCGCTCGGGCAAGAACGCCTTGCAGACCATTGAAGCGGTCAAGGCACGGCTGGCGGAGCTGCAGCGTGGCCTGCCCGAGGGGGTGGAGATCGTGCCCGTGTACGACCGCTCCGGCCTGATCAAACGCGCAGCCAGCAACTTGGGGCTAAAGCTGCTGGAGGAGTTTGGTGTGGTCGCCCTGGTGTGCGCGCTGTTCCTGTTTCACCTGCGCAGCGCCCTGGTGGCCATCGTCTCGCTGCCGCTGGGCATTCTGGCGGCCTTCATCGTGATGCAGCAGCAGGGCGTGAACGCCAACATCATGTCGCTTGGCGGCATTGCGATTGCCATCGGCGCCATGGTGGACGCCGCGGTGGTGATGATCGAAAACGCCCACAAACACCTGGAACGCTGGGCGCACGAACACCCGGGCGAGACGCTCGATGGCGAGCCACGCTGGCAAGTGATCGGCCACGCGGCGGCGGAGGTCGGCCCCGCCTTGTTCTTCTCGCTGCTGATCATCACCCTGAGCTTCATCCCGGTGTTCACCCTGCAGGCGCAGGAGGGGCGGCTGTTCGCGCCACTGGCCTACACCAAGACCTACGCCATGGCGGCGGCCGCCGGTCTGGCGGTCACCCTGATCCCGGTGCTGATGGGCTACCTGGTGCGCGGCCGCATTCCCGAGGAGACCGCCAACCCGCTCAACCGCGGCCTGATCGCGCTGTACCGGCCGGTGCTGAACGCCGTTCTCAAGGGGCCGAAGCGCACTCTGCTGGTGGCCGCCGTGCTGCTGGGTGTGAGCGTCTGGCCGCTGCAGCACATCGGCGCCGAGTTCATGCCGCCGATGGACGAGGGCGACCTGCTCTACATGCCGACCGCGCTGCCCGGCCTGTCGGCCGCCAAGGCCGCCGAACTGCTGCAGCTGACCGACCGCCTGATCAAGACCGTGCCCGAGGTGCACAGCGTGTACGGCAAGGCCGGCCGCGCCGACAGCGCCACCGACCCGGCACCGCTGGAGATGTTCGAAACCACCATCCAGTTCAAGCCGCGCGAGCAATGGCGCGCGGGCATGACGCCAGACAAACTGGTGGACGAGCTGGACCGCACGGTGCGCGTGCCCGGCCTGGCCAACATCTGGGTGCCACCGATCCGCAACCGCATCGACATGCTCGCCACTGGCATCAAAAGCCCGGTGGGGGTGAAGGTGGCTGGCGCCGACCTGGCCACCATCAACCGCCTCACGCAGCAGATTGAAACGGTGGTCAAGGGCGTGCCCGGTGTCACCAGCGCGCTGGCCGAGCGCCTGAGCGGCGGGCGCTACATCGACGTCGACATCCGCCGCGACGAAGCGGCGCGTTACGGCCTGAACATCGCCGACGTGCAGGACGTGATCTCGGGTGCGGTGGGCGGCATGAACATCGGCGAGACCGTGGAAGGGCTGCAGCGTTATCCAATCAATCTGCGTTACCCGCGCGACGCGCGCGACTCGCTCCCCGCCCTGCGCGAGCTGCCCATCGTCACACCGCGCGGCCAGCGCCTGGTGCTCGCCGACGTGGCGCGCCTGAGCATCGCCGACGGTCCGCCCATGCTGCGCAGCGAAAACGCGCGCCTGGCCGGCTTCGTCTATGTGGACATCCGCGACCGCGACCTGCGCGGCGCCGTGCTGGACATGCAAAAGGCCGTCACCGAAAAGGTGGTGCTGCCGGCCGGCTATTCGGTGTCGTGGTCGGGCCAGTTCGAGTTTCTGGAGCGCGCCAGCGCGCAGCTCCAGCTGGTGGTGCCGTTCACGCTGCTGGTGATTTTCCTGCTGCTGTACCTGACCTTTCGCCGCCTCGACGAGGCCCTGCTCATCATGGCCACGCTGCCCTTTGCCCTCATCGGCGGCATTTGGCTGCTCTGGGCGCTGGGGCACAACCTGTCGGTGGCCAGCGTGGTCGGCTTCATCGCGCTGGCCGGCGTGGCGGCCGAGTTCGGCGTGATCATGCTGCTGTACCTGAAGCAGGCCTGGGCCGCGCGGCTGGACCAGGGGCTGGACACCGACACCGACCTGCTCGACGCGATCCGCGAAGGCGCGGTCCTGCGCGTGCGCCCGAAGGCGATGACGGTGGCGGTGATCGTGGCCGGCCTGTTGCCGCTGTTCTGGGGCGCGGGCGCGGGCAGCGAGGTGATGCAGCGCATCGCCGCGCCCATGGTGGGCGGCATGCTCAGTGCACCGTTGCTGTCCATGCTGGTGGTGCCGGTGGTCTATCGGCTGATGCGCAAGCCGAACCCAGGGCACAACCGGCGTTGACGCCGCATGCCAGGGTGGATCGGGGCCGTGAAAAGCGCGACCGCCACCCGTGGCTGCGTCAGGAACCGCAGCGTGGATAGCGAGTTCGCCAAATGGTTGACTGACAGGCACGATCAACCGGAATCGTCAACTTTAGAAAAACGCGAAGTTGGACAGACAACGACTTGCGTGACTTTTCGATTTCAACTGCCGAATTTAGGTTTAAACCAGCCCGCTGTACGCACCCCCATCCAACTGCAGGTTCTGCCCGGTCATGAAGCCGGCCTGGCGGCTGCACAGGTAGGCGCAGGCGCTGCCGAATTCGGCCGGGTCGCCCAGGCGTTTGGCGGGCAGGGTGTCGGCGATCTGTCGGCGGGCTTCGTCGCGGTCGATGTGGTGCTCGCGCATCAGCCGCTGCGCCATGAACTCCTGGCGCGGCGTGTCAAAGCGCTCGGGCAGCAGGTTGTTGATGGTCACGTTGTCGATGATGGCCTCGCGTGCCAAAGCCTTGGACAGCGCCGTCAGGCCGGCGCGCGCGGCGGTGGACAGGCCCATCACCGGGTGCGGTGACTTCACCATGGCCGAGGTGATGTTGACGATGCGGCCAAACCGGCGCGCGCGCATGCCCGGAATCACCTCGCGCATGAGCAACGCGGCGGCGATCAGGTTGCTCTCCAGCGCCCCCATCCAGGCCGCGTGGTCCCATTCGGCGAGCTGCCCGGGGGGCGGGCCGGCGTTGTTGTTGACCAGGATGTCGGGCGCGGGACAGGCGGCGATCAGCGTGGCGCGGCCGGCGTCGGTGTTGATGTCGGCCTGCACCGGCGTCACCCGCACGCCCGTGGCCTGTTGCAGCCGCTGTGCGGCCTGGCGCAGCTTTTCGGCGTGGCGCCCGTTGAGCACGATGTCGCAGCCCTCTTGCGCCAGCGCCTGCGCGCAGGCCAGCCCGAGACCTTGCGACGAGGCGCAGACGATGGCTTGTTTGCCTTGAAGGCCGAGATCCATGGGGTGCCTCCGGTGGCGTTTCAGGCGGCGGGTTGCAGGTCGGCGAAGCGCTTGCCTTCGCGCACCAGGCGCTCCAGCAGTGGCGCCGGTTGCCACCAGTAGCCGTCTTGCGCATGGAAGCGCTGGATGTCGGCCAGCACCTGGTCCAGGCCGATGCGGTCGGCCAGGTACATCGGGCCGCCGTGGTGGGCCGGAAAACCGTAGCCCGTGAGGTAGGTGATGTCGATGTCGCTGGGGCGCAGCGCAATGCCTTGCTCCAGCAGCTTGGCGCCTTCGTTGACCATGCCGTAGAGGCAGCGCTTGAGGATGTCGTTCTCGTCCATCGGCTGGCGCTGAATGCCCATGCGCGCCGACTCTTCGACGATGAACTGCTCCAGCTCGGGGTCGCGCTGCGGGGTGCGGTCGCCGGCTTCGTAGCGGTACCAGCCCTTGCCGCTTTTCTGGCCCAGGCGGCCCAGGTCGCAGAGTTTGAGGATCAGGTCGTTCCAGCGCCGGTCGGTCGGGCGTGTGGCCATCTGGGCCTTGCGGGTCTGGTAGCCCACGTCGTTGCCGGCCATGTCGTGCACCGCGAAGATGCCCATGGCGTAGCCGAACTTTTTCAGCGCCGCGTCCACCTCGTGGGGCAGGGCGCCGTCTTCCACCAGAAAGTGCGCTTCGCGGGTGTAGTTGCGAAACAGCGCGTTGCCGATGAAGCCGGGGTAGATGCGCGCCAGCACGGCGATCTTGCCCATGCGCCGGCCCAGGTCCATCAGCGTGGCGATCACGTCGGGCGCGGTCTGGGCGCCCCGCACCACCTCCAGCAGCTTCATGACGTGGGCCGGGCTGAAGAAGTGCGCGCCCACCACGTCTTGCGGGCGCGCGGTGACGGCAGCGATGGCGTCCACGTCCAGGCCCGAGGTGTTGGTGGCCAGGATGGCGCCGGGTTTGGCCAGGGTGTCGAGCTGGCGGAAGATGTCCTGCTTCAGGCCCATGTCTTCAAACACGGCTTCGATCACCATGTCGGCGTCTTTCACGTCGGCCATCTGCAGCGTGCCGGTGATCAGCGCCAGGCGCTGCTCCATGTCGGCCGGGCTGAGCTTGCCGCGCTTGACGGTGGTGGCGTAGTTGTCTTTCACGCGGGCCAGGCCGCGCTCCAGCCCTTGTGCGCTGCTGTCGATCAGGGTGACGGGAATGCCGATGTTGGCCAGCGACATGGCGATGCCACCGCCCATGGTGCCGGCGCCGATGACGGCGACCCGCTGCACCGGGCGCAGCGGTGTGTCGGCGGGAATGTCGGGAATGTGGGCGGCCTGGGTGGCGGCCATGCGGGCGTGCGCCGCAGCGCGGGCGCGTTCTTCGTCGCTGACGTGGAACAAATCAAAGGTGCTCATGGCGGTGTCTCAGGCCTGGTTGTCTTGCAGTTTCTTGGCTTTGCCGTCCACGAACTCGCGCAGGCGGGCTTCGGCCTCGGGCGGGCGGGCGCGGGCCGAGTTGAGCTGTTCCACGAACAGACCGTCGTCGTGCGACATGTCGTGGATGCGCGGCAGCACGTTGATGATCATCCAGTTGGTGTCGATGCTGTTCTTGGCGATGCGCGCCGCCAGGTCGTTGGCCTTGGCCAGGGCTTCGCCCGCCGGGGTGACGTAGCGCACCACGTGTTCCTGCAGGCCTTCGGCGGGCGTGAGCAGGCGCCCGGTGAGCATCATGTCCATCATCACCGTGGTGCCCACCACGCGCTGGATGCGCACCGTGCCGCCACCGCCCACAAAAATGCCGCGCTGGCCTTCGGGCAGTCCGAAGAGCGCGGTGTCGTCGCACACGCGCACGTGGGCCGCCATGGCCAGCTCCAGGCCGCCGCCCACCACCGCGCCGTGCAGCGCAGCCACAAAGGGAATCGGGCCGCGGGCGATCAGGTCGAACACCTCGTGCCAGTTGTGGCGCTTGCGTTTGCGCGCGGCCTTGATCTGGCCGGTGGCGCGGGCCAGCGCCTCGGCCAGGTCGAGCCCGGCGCAGAAGTTGCTGCCGTGGCCGAACAGCACGGCCACGTCGGCCTCTTCGTGGGCGCGCAGCACCGCCGCGCGCAGCTCGTCGATCAGCGGGTCGTTGATGGCGTTGCGTTTGTCCGGGCGGTTCAGGCCGATCCGGGCGATGTTGCCGTCGAGTTGATAGGTGATCAGGGGTTCGCTCATAAGGATGCTTTCGGTTTGAAATGGGGGGCTGGGTGCCGGGCCGGTGTTCAGAGATCGAGCACCAGACGGGCGCTTTTGGCGCCGGAGCAGCAGACCATCATGCGGTCGCCGGCGGCGCGTTCGGCGTCGGTCAGCACCAGGTCGCGGTGGTCGGGCGTGCCTTCGAGCACGCGCACCTCGCAGGTGCCGCACACGCCTTCGCGGCACGAAAACGGCGGCTCCACCTGGATCTCGATCAGGCAGTCCAGAATGGTTTTGCCCTCGGGCACGGTCAGCGTTTTGTGGCTGCGGGCCAGCTCCACCGTGAAGCCGCCAGCGGTGGCGGCGGCCTCTTTGGCGGCGAAGTATTCGCGGTGCACGCGCTCGGGCGGCAGACCGGCGGTGGCCTGCTCGTAGGCCTCCAGCATGGGCAGCGGGCCGCAGCAGTACACATGGGCGCCGGCGGGCAAGGCGTCCACCACGCGGTTCAGGTTCAGCATCTGACCGCCGGGCTCCTGGTCAAAGTTCAGCACCACCTCGGCGCCGGGCTGGTCTTGGTGGGTGGCCAGCAGGTCCAGAAAGCCGGCGTGCTGGCGCGTGCGGGCGGCGTAGTGCAGCCGCCAGGGCGTGCCCAGCGCCTGCGAGCGGGCGATCATGCCCAGCATGGGCGTGATGCCGATGCCGCCCGCAACGAACACGTTGAAGGGCGCGGTTTCATCGAGCGGGAAGTTGTTGCGCGGCGCGCTGATGGTGAGCACATCGCCCACGCGCAGCGCTTCGTGCACATGGCGCGAACCGCCGCGCGATTTCGGGTCGCGGTTCACGCCGATGCGGTAGCGGTGCGTTTCCCGCGGGTCGTTCAGCAGCGAGTAGCTGCGCACCAGCGCACCGCCGGGGGTGGACAGGTGCAGGTCGATGTGGGCACCGGCGGTGAACGCCGGTAGGCTGTTGCCCGGGGTCAGCGCCACCAGCTCGAAACCGAGGATGTGCTCGGCCTCGTAGGTGATGGAACGCAAGCGAACCTGGAGGGTGGAGGAGAGGGTCACAAAGCGGTCTTTCTGGCGCAGAGGCGGTCTGTGGGGTGGGTTCAGAGGTCGAGCACCTGCATGGGCTGGATGGCCACGCCGGTGGCCTCGGCGTGGGCCTGCTGCACCCAGGCCGGCTGGCCGGCGTGGAAGATGAAATGGTTCAGCAGCCGGGCCCACTTGGGGTGGCGCTGGTAGTCCGCCAGGGGCAGACCGTGCAGGAAGAAGTCGCGCGAGTCGCTGGGCAGCACCACGCGCTGGTTGCACGCAGGGTCGCGCAGCACGCCCTTGGGGTCGCGCCCGGCCTGCACCGCGTCGATGTCCTCGAACAGCTGGCGGCGCAGCATCGCAATGCCCCGGTCGCTGGCGCCCAGGTTTTCGCGGGTGCGGTCGGCGATGCGGCCCTGGCCGACCCAGGCCACGATGTCCTGGTTGATCACGTGGCTGCTGATCCAGCGGCCATCGGCGTCGCGGATCGGGCTGACCCAGGTGGGGATGCTGGCTTGCTGGTAGGGCTCGGCCTCGCGCGGCACGCGGATGAACGACCAGGTGACGCTCAGCGTGTTCTGATCGTCCACCGGCACGCGCCATTCAAAGTGGTCGCCCAGAAAGAAGCCGTTGGGCCACAGGCAGACGCGCCCAATGGTCCAGAGCGGGTGGCGCTCGTCGGTGTCGGCGGTGATGCGCTTGTACAGAAAGCCGTGCTCGAATTCCTCAAACGCCAGCTTCAGGTGCGTGGGCGCGTAGCCGCCCTCCTGGCCGGCGGCGTCGCGCAGGGTGCCGCGCAGGTGGCGGCTCCAGTTGGCGTGCATCCATTCAAAGTGCACCGGGTCGATGGAGTTTTCCTGGGTCTGCAGCCAGTTGCAGGGCACCTCGGCAAACACCGCCTGCACGAAGCCGTTGGGCCAGTGAAAGGGCTCCCAGTCGGGCAGCTCGGGCGCGGGCAGCGGGCCCAGGTAAGCCCACAGCAGGCCGGCCTTGGGTTGCACCGGGTAGGCCTTCAGGCGCAGCTTGCACTTGAGCCGCGCCGCCGGGTCCACCTGCTCTTCGTAGGGCTGGGAGACGCACTGGCCTTGCGGGTCGAACTGCCAGCCGTGGTAATGGCAGCGGATGCCGTGGGCTTCCACGAAGCCGTACGACAGATCGGCGCGCCGGTGGGCGCACTGCCGGTCCACCAGGCCGTACTGGCCCGAGAGGTCTTTGAACAGCACCAGGTCTTCGCCCATCAGGCGCACCGGTTTGATGGCGTTGCGCTCCAGTTCGTCGATGCCGGCAATCGGGTGCCAGTGGCGGCGCAGCACCTCGCCCATGGGGGTGCCCGGCCCCACCTGGGTCAGTTGCCGGTTTTTGTCTTCGCTCAGCACGGCATCACTCGGCTTTGAAGCCGGACGCCTTGATGATCGGTTCCCAGTGGGCCAGCTCGGCGCGCTGCAGGGCGTCCATTTCGGCGCCGTTGCGGAAGTGCGGTTGCACCCACAGGCGCTGGCTCATCTGCTCCTTGACTTCGGGCATCTGCAGCACCTGTTGCACCGCCTTTTGCATGCGCTCGATGTCGGCGGCCGGTGTGCCCGCGCGGGCCCACATGCCGGTCCAGCCTTCGCCCGAGGTCACGTCAATGCCCTGCTCGGCAAAGGTCGGGATGTCGGGCATCAGCGGCGAGCGGGCCTTGGTGAAGATGCCGATCACGCGGATCTTGCCGGCGCGGTGGTGCGCCATCATGCCGTCCATGAGGCTGATGGCCGAGGGCACATGGCCGCCCAGCAGGTCGTTCACCATGGGCGGCGAGCCTTTGTAGGGCGTCACGGGCAGGTCGATGCCGGCGGTCTTGGCCAGCTGCACGCCCAGGAACGCGTTTTGCCCCCCCAGGCCGGGCGTGCCGAAGCTGCCTTTGCCGGGGTTTTTGTTGACCCACTCGATGAATTCGCGGGCGTTGGTGGCGCCGGTGTTCAGGGCCACGCCCATGCCCAGCGGGTACGAGGCCACGGCGGCCACGGGCGTGAAATCTTTCAGAATGTTCCAGCGGATCTGGTGACCGAACACCAGCATCTGGAAGGTGGGGGTGGCGTTGGGGGCCACCATGAAGGTCAGGCCGTCGGCCGGTGCCGACAGCACCGCGTCGGCCGCCATGCGCCCGCCCACCCCGGGTTTGTTGTCGATGATCACCGGCTGACCCAGCAGGTTGGGCAGGCGGTCGGCCACCACCCGGGTGATGGCGTCGGTGGCGCCACCCGGTGGAAAGCCCACCAGGATGCGGATGGCGGGTTTGCTCTGGGCCCAGGCGGCGTGGGGCAGCGCCAGCAGGGCGCCACAGGACAGAAGGATCTGACGGCGGTTGGGTTTCATGTTTGTCTCCTGGATAAGGACATGCGCGGACGCCAGGCGTCCGGGGTGGGTCCGAGGTGTCTGGTGCACCTTGTCGGACCCGTGGGGGTGGCGGTTGAGGCCGGGGTCAGGCTTCGGCCAGCTTGCGCCAGTCTTCCCCTGAAGGCAGCACACCGCCCACCGAGCGGATCTTTCGGTAGTCCAGCTCGGGGTGGTGGGCCATGGTGGGCGCCTGGCCCGCCATGAATTCGCGCGCGGCTTTCAGCAGCGCCTGGCGCACGCGGATCACAGCGCCGTCGGCCGAGCAGAGCTGCTCGTCGGTGCGGTCGGCAATCGGGCCCTGGCTCAGGAACATGGCGAAGTCTTCGGTGCCCAGGTGCTGCGGAAAACCGGTTTTGTGGCCGCGCTTCATGATGTCGCGGTTCTGGCCCCAGTTGTCTTTCGGGTCGCCGGGCGGCAGGGGCGGGAAGTTCCACACGTCGGGCGTGGCCGACATGATGGTCATGCCCAGCGGGCGGTGCGGGTTGTAGTGCACAAACCAGGCGCGGTGCGTCACGTCGTCCACCGGGGTTGAGAAAAACACCGTGGTCGGGCCCTGGTCGTCGGGCGGGCAGATGATGCCGTACCACGGCATGACGAAGTTGTTGACCCGCGCGTAGGTGTTGCCGTCCGGCAGGGCACGCAGCGCGGCGTAGCGGTAGCCGTAGGGGCGCTCTTCAAATTCCAGCTTGGGCGCGAGCGACTTGGTCATCAGCATGCGCTGGTTGCCGCCACCGGCGGTGAGCTGGGTGGTGGACTCGTGCAGCACGCCCACGTGCGACGAGTCCATGGACGCTTCCACGCCTTGCACCCAGTTGGTGGGCACTTCCACGCTGGTCACCGAGCGCTGGTCCACGGGCAGGTCCATGAACGGCAGGTCGGGGAAGGGCGGCGGCGTGTCGCCCGTGCCCAGCCAGACCCAGATCAGGCCGCCACGGTCCACCGCGGTGTAGCGGTTCACCCGCACGTGCTTGCAGAACTGTTCCTGGTTGCCGGCATGGTTGGGGGCTTCCACCACCTCGCCTTTGACGTTGAATTTCCAGCCGTGGTAGATGCAGCGGATGCCGTTGTCTTCGTTGCGGCCCAGCGCCAGCGAGGCCTTGCGGTGTGGGCACTGCTCATCGAGCACACCCACGTCGCCGTTGGTGGCGCGAAACGCCACGTAGTTCTTGCCCAGCAGACGCACCCGCACCGGCGCGCCGTCGGCCTCCAGCTTGAAGGACGGCACGGCGGGCATCCAGTAGTGCTGGCGGATCATTTCACCCATGGGCGCGCCGTTTTCGACGCGGGTCAGCAGATCGTTCTCTTCTTTGCTCAACGGCATGGTGGTTCTCCTCAGCAGTCTTCGTCTTTGCGGAAGGCGCGCGGGTACACGCGCCGGCAGTTGCACTCAAAGATGTTTTTCTTCTGTTCTTCGGTCAGCCAGCCGATGGCTTCGATGACGGGTTTCATGTCGTCGTAGTCGCGCCCGGTCAGGGGGTCGCGCGCGCTGCCGGTGCCCGGCTTCTCGGTGCCGAACATCACGTTGTCGGTGCCGGCCACCTTGAGCAGCAGCTCCATGGCTTCGGTGCTGTAGTTGCAGGTGTCGAAATAGAGCTTTTTGAGCTGTTCGTCGAAGGTCTCTTTTTCACCCTTGCGCACGTTCCACGAGCGGAAACGGCCCATCTGGTAAGGAATGGCGCCGCCGCCGTGGGCCACCACGATCTTGAGATCGGGGAAGGTGTCGAACGTCTTGGCGCCCAGCAGCGACACGATGGAGATGGTTTCCTCGTTCAGGAACTTCAGTGTGTACGACTCGCGTTCGCTGCAGCTGCTGGCGGAGTGGATCAGGCCGGGCACGTCGAGTTCGACCATGGCCTGGTACAGCGGGTGCCAGTACGGGTCGCCCATGCCGGGTGGGTCGCCCAGGCCTTCGGTGGCGTCGGGGTTGATCAGGCAGCCGACAAAGCCGAGCTCGTTGACGCAGCGGCGCAGCTCGGGGATGGCGCGCAGCTCCAGCGCCTCGTCCATGAACTGCGGCAGGCCGGCCACGCCGCGGAAACGGTCCGGGAACAGCTTGACGAACTCGGCGATCAGGCCGTTGCAATGTTGTGACCAGAGTTCGGTGACCTTGCCGGGCTTGACCGAGTGCATCTGCAGGTAGGGACGCGGCGAGATGAACTGGATGTCGGTGCCGACCGAATCCATGATGCGGATCTGATCCTCAGCCACCTTGCGGATCGACGCTTCGGGAATCTTGGGCAAGGTGTACGGGTTCGCACGACCGCCGACGAGTTCGGCCATGAAGCGAAAGCTCTCCGGCGGCATGTGAATGTGGGCGTGGGAATCGATGATCATGAAACGGCGTCTCCTGTGGAAGTTGTGAGGGGTTTACTGAACGAATGCCATGACCTCGATCTGCAGCCACATGCCGTGCTGAAGGTCTTGCACCACGATGTGGCGCGCCGGGCGGTCGTGCGGGTCTGGAAAGCAGGCCAGCCACGCGGCGTTGAGGTGCTCGCGCACCGCGTTGTCTTTGATCGCCACGCTGAACTTCACCACGTCGTCCAGCGAGGCCCCGCCCGCTTGCAGCACCGCGCGCAGGTTGGCGAAGGTGTTGCCGACCTGGGTGGCCGCGTCGGCGGGCAGCTGGCCCGTGACCGGGTCTTTGCCCGACACCGCCGAGGTGCACAGCAGGTTGCCCACGCGGGCGGCGGCGGGAATGGGCGCGTTGTGCGAGGCGCCGGGAACGTCGATGGAGCGGGGGGTGCGTGGCATGGATGGATCGGTGGGGGTCGGGTGGGCGGGTGCAGCCGGGCGTGTCAGGGCTCGCTGGCTTCGGTGTCGAACAGGCTCATGGGCATGCGGGCCAGGAACTCGGAGAACCCGGTGGAGCCCGAGGGCACATGCAGAATCATCTGGTGGGCGGCGGTGGCTTCGTCGCCGTCCTGAATGGCGCGCGCCACTTTCAGGTGGTCTTGCATCGACTTGTTGATCTGCGCCTTGGTCACGAAATTGCGCAGGCTGTAGCGGTAGATCTGGCGCCGGGCGGTGCGGATCAGGTCGGCCAGGTAGGGGTTGCGGCTGCCCACATAGATCACCTCGTGGAACGCGGTGTTGGCCTGCGCGTATTCCTCGGTGCCGCCCTGGATCGCGGCGTCCTGGCAGTGCTGCAAGGCCTCATCCAGGCGGGTGCGCAGTTCGTCGTCCACCCGGCGGGCGGCCAGCTTGGCGCACACCCCTTCGAGTTCGCCGATGGTTTCCATGATCGAGCGCACCTGGCTGATGGACAGGCGCGCCACCGTCATGCCCTGGCGCGGTGCGATGCGCACCAGATCGCGGGCGGCGAGCTGCTGCAGTGCCTCGCGCACGGGGGTGCGGGACACCAGGAAGCGCGCGGCCAGCGCCCGCTCGTCCAGCGGGCTGCCCGGCGGCAGCTTGCCGCTTTCAATTTCCTCTTGCAGCGCGTTGCGGATCTCGTTGGCGCGGCCACCCCGCGGACGCACATCCTCGTTCGCCCCCACGGAATCGGGGTCGGTCAGGGGTTCCAGATTGACAAGGTGTTCCATAGGCATGGCAAATATACCTTCAAGTTGTTGTGGCATGCAAGAAAAATTTAAATGGATGCCACGAGGTGGTGTTCGATCGAGCAGTTTCTATCCTATCCAAGGCCGCCTGTTCGGGGACATTCCGTGAGATAGGGGCGGTTTTTCTGGGGTGAAGCGTGGTTTTTTCCCGGCAATGCGGGTGCTTGTCGCGGCTGTTGTCTGGGTTTTGACCCTTGCTTGGTGGGTGCTTGACGGGGTGGTTGGCGTCTCGGTGTAAACCCTATGATGTCCAAATAGATTGGCGTGGTGTATTGAGAATGCTTGTTGTGTATGCCAGAATTCGCAGCCATCGGATTCCTGCGGCGCACCGATGCGCCGCGTTTGACATACCAGAAAGGTCTTTTTGCATGTCCCAGCTCGCTTCAGCGTCTTCTTCGGCGGTTTTGCCGGTGGACCGGATCCTTCGTCCGCGCTCCATCGTGATCGTGGGTGCCTCGGCCGACCCCCGCTCGTTCGGCGGCTTTGTGCAAGGCAACCTGGACCGCTTTGGCTACGACGGCGCCCTGCACCTGGTCAGCCGCAGCAGCGATGAAATTCAGGGCCGTCCCTGTGTGAAGACCATCGACGCGCTGCCCGAGGGCATCGACCTGGCGGTGCTGGCGATTCCCGAGTCCGGCGTGATGGACGCGGTGAAGGCGCTGGCCGCGCGCCGCTGCCACGCGGCGGTGCTGTTTGCGTCGGGCTATGCGGAAGCGGGCGAGGAAGGCCAGGCCAGGCAGCAGGCGCTGGCCGAGGCCGCCCGGGCCGCGGGCATCTTGCTGGTGGGGCCGAACTGCATGGGCTTCACCAACCTGGCCGCGGGCGTGCCGGTCACGTTTGAGCCGCTGGCGGCGCGCGAGCGCGAGCAGCGCCCCGGCGTGGGCGTGGTGGCGCAAAGCGGCTTCATGGCCGCCAACCTGCGCGATGCCTTCCTGGGGCGCGGCGTGCCGGTCACGTCGGTGTTCTCCACCGGCAACGAAGTCTCGGTGTCGGTCGAGGACGTGCTGGCGCACTACATCGGCGATGCGCAGACCCGCGTCATCACGGTGTATGTGGAACAGATTCGCCGCCCGCAGCTGTTTTTGCAGCTGGCGGCGCAGGCCCGCACGGCGGGCAAGCCGCTGGTCTTGCTGATGCCGGGGCGCAGCGCCCGGGCCCGCGAGGCCGCGCAGTCGCACACCGGCGCCCTGGCCGGCGACCACGCCACCGCCAGCGCGCTGCTCCAGCGCGAGGCGGTGGTGGTGGTCGGGTCGCTGGACGAGCTGCTCGACACCAGCGCGGTGCTGCTGCGCTACCCGCAGCCCCCGGCCGGTGGCACCGCCTTCATGACCGGTTCCGGTGCCATGAAGAACATCGCGCTGGACTTTGCCGACGACCTGGGGCTGGACCTGCCCGAGCTCACCGCACCCACCGTGGCCAAGCTCACCGAGCTGCTGCCGGCCTACGCGGTGCCAGAAAACCCGCTCGACTACACCACTATCGGTGTGCGCCAGCCGGGCCTGATCGGCGAGCTGCTGCTGACCCTGCTGGACGATGAGCGCATCGGCAACCTGGTGCTGGCCATTCCGGTCGGGCCGGTGATGGCGCAGCGCGACAAGGCCGATCACATCGTGCCGGCGATGGCCCGCGCCACCAAACCCGCCGTGCTGGTGCTCACCGGCGACGGCAGTGCCGTGGAGCCGTTCTTCACCGACGCCATCACCGCCAGCGGGGTGCCGCTGTTCCGCTCGGCCGACCGCGCCCTGCGCGCCCTGCGCCAGGTGGCCGCCTACGGCGAGGCCCTGCAGCGCGCCGACCGCGCCACCCGCAGCCTGCCGCCGGCGCTGCCCTTGACGGGCGCGGTGCCGCCCAACGGCATTTTTGCGGAATACCAGGGCAAGGCCTGGCTGGCCCAGGCCGGTCTGGCGGTGCCCCAGGGTGCGCTGGCCACCAGCGCCGACGAGGCGGTGCGCATCGCCGCCACCATCGGTTACCCGGTGGTGCTCAAGGCGCAGGCCAGCGAATTGCCGCACAAGAGCGACGTGGGCGGTGTGCTGGTGGGCCTGGCCGACGAGGCCGCCCTGCGCGCCGGCTGGACGCGCCTGCACGCCAGCGTGGCCAGCCACCGGCCCGATCTGGTGCTGGACGGCGCCTTGGTCGAAGCCATGGGACCGCGCGGCCTGGAGCTGGTGGTGGGCGCCAAGCGCGACGCCGACTGGGGCCCGGTGGTGCTGGTCGGCCTGGGCGGCATCTGGATCGAGGCGCTCAAGGACGTGCGCCTGATCCCGGCCGACATGGCCGTGGACGACATCGTGGTCGAGCTGGGCCGCCTCAAGGCCGCGGTGGTGCTGCAAGGCGTTCGCGGCGCGGCCGCGGTGGACCTGCACGCCATTGCCCAGGTGGTCGCGCAGGTGGGCGCGCAAATGCGGGCCAACCCGGCCATCACCGAAATCGACATCAACCCCCTGGTGGCGTACCCCGCCGGCTCCGCCCAGCCCGTGCTGGCGCTGGACGCGCTGGTGGTGGCCACAGCCGCCTGACCAGGTGAGAGAGACCCGACCATGAAACTTCAGTTTTCCGCCGCCGACGAGGCCTTCCGCCTGGAAGTGCGCGCCTTCGTCAAAGAGCACCTGCCCGCCGACATCCGCCGCAAGGTGGAGCTGGGCCTGCGCCTGGAACACGCCGACTACGTGACCTGGTTCCGCATTTTGGAAGCCCGGGGCTGGCTCACGCCGGGCTGGCCGGTGGAGCACGGTGGCCCCGGCTGGAACCATGTGCAGCGCTACATCTTCGACGAAGAGACCCTGCTGGGTGGCGCGCCGCGCATCATCGCCAGCGGCATCCAGATGCTGGGGCCGGTGCTGCACGCCTTTGGCACCGAGGAACAGAAGCGCCAATACCTGCCCGACATCCGCCAGAGCAACACCTGGTGGGCGCAAGGCTTCTCGGAGCCAGGCGCCGGCTCCGACCTGGCCACCGTGCGCACCACCGCCGTGCTGGAGCCCGACGGCAAGCACTTCGTGGTCAACGGCCACAAGGTCTGGACCTCCTACGCCCACTGGTGCTCGATGATGTTTGCGCTGGTGCGCACCGACCCCCACGCCAGCAAGCCGCAGGAAGGCATTTCCTTCTTGCTGATCGACATGGCCTCGCCCGGCCTCACCGTGCGCCCGATCCGCATGCTCGAAGGCGGCACCGACCTCAACGAGTGCTACCTCGACAACGTGCGCGTGCCGGTGGACAACCTGGTGGGCGAGCTGCACAAGGGCTGGTCGTACGGCAAGTACCTGCTGGGCCACGAGCGCACCGGCATCGCCGGCATCGGTTCGTGCAAGCAGCAGCTGGCCCGCGCCCGCCAGCTGGCGCAGCAGCAGGGCCTGGGCGACGACCCGGTGCTGCAGGCGCGGCTGGCCCAGTTCGACGTGGAACTCATGGCGCTGGAATTCACCGCCCTGCGCCTGCTCAGCGACCACCAGCAAAGCCGCACGCCCGGCGTGGAAGCCTCCATGCTCAAGGTGCGCGGCACCGAGCTGCGCCAGGCCATCTTCGAGGCGCTGGTGGACATTGCCGGGCCGGATGCGGTGCCGTTTTCGCTCGAAGCACAAAGCCTGGAACACCTGGACGAAGCGGTCACCGACCCCACCCTGGTGGCCCTGGCCGCGAACTGCCTCGACGCCCGCAAGCTCACGATTTACGGCGGGACCAACGAGGTGCAGCGCAACCTGATCGCCCGGGCCACGCTCGACGCCTTCTGAGCGGCTGAGCCCCCCTCCCGGCTGGATACCCAAGGACACGCAATGGATTTCTCTCTGAACGACGACCACCTGGCGCTGCGCGCTGCGGTGCAACGCTTTTGCGATGGCGAATACCCGGTGGAACACCGGGGCAACGCCGAAACCCCCGAGCAAGCCCGGGCCCGCTGGTCGGGCATGGCCGAGCTGGGCCTGCTGGGCCTGCCCTTCCCGGCCGACGCCGGTGGCAGCGAGCAAGGCCCGGTGGAGGTGATGCTGGTGGCCCAGGAACTGGGCCGCGCCCTGGGTGGGGGCGCCTTTGTGGCCAGCACCGTCATGGCCGGCGAGTTGCTCGTGCGCCTGGGTTCGCCCGAGCAACAGCAGCGCTGGCTGCCGGCCCTGGCCAGCGGCGCGCTGCAGGCCGGCGTGGCCCTGTACGAAGACGGTGCCCGCTACGACTGGCAGCGTGTGCAGCTGCAGGCCCGCGCCACCCCGCAAGGCCATGTGCTCAACGGCCGCAAGACCGGTGTGCTGCACGGCGACAGCGCCGGCCTGCTGCTGGTGGTGGCACGCACCGCTGGCCAGGGTGACGAGCGCCAGGGCCTGACGGTGTTCGCGGTGGACGCCAGCGCGCCCGGCGTGCAGGTGCGCGGCCACGACACGCTGGACGGGCGCCGCGCGGCCCACGTCACGCTGACCGATGTGGTGGTGGCGCCCGACGGCCTGCTGGGCACGCCCGGCGCGGCGGCCGATGCGGTGGAAGCCGCGCTGGACGCGGCCATTGCCGCCCTGTGCGCCGAGGCGGTGGGTGTGGTGGACGCGCTGCTGGTGCACACCGCCGAGCACCTGCGCACCCGCAAGCAGTTCGGTGCGCCGCTGGCGAAGTTTCAGGTGCTGCAGCACCGCGTGGCCGACATGGCCATTGCGCTGGAGCAGCTCAAGTCGATGGCCTGCGTCGCCGCCATGGCCGTGGAGATGGGCGAGCCGGTGCAGCGCCGGCGCCTGGTCTCGGCGGCCAAGGTGCTGGTGAGCCAGCAAGGCCGCCAGCTGGGTTTGTCGGCCATTCAGATGCACGGCGCCATGGGCATGACCGACGAATGCCGCGTCAGCCACTGCGCCAAGCGCCTGATGGTCATGGGGCAACTGTTCGGCGACGCCGCCTGGCACCTGCAACGGGTGTGAGGGGGTGGTCGCTGGCCGTGCAAGGTGAGTTCTTTTCAGCCGTTATTTCAACCACAAGGAGACAAGCATGATGAACCGCAAGACTTTCACGGCCGCGATGGCCGCAGCCCTGTTGAGCCTGGGCCTGGGCGCGCAGGCGCAAGACAAACCCACCATCCGAATTCTGGTGGGTTTCCCGCCCGGCGGTGCCTCTGACAGCTTGGCCCGCCTGATGGCGGACAAGCTGCGCGAGGAGCTGCAGCAGCCCGTCATCGTGGAAAACCGCCCTGGCGTGGGTGGCCGCATCGCGGCGCAGGCGGTGAAAGCCGCTGCCCCCAACGGATTGACCTACATGGTGGCGCCCAACGCCACCCTGACCTTCCAGCACCTGACCTACCCGGTGTCCACGCTGGGTTACGACATGACCACCGACTTCACCTCGGTGGCCCAGCTCACCTCCTACCCCATGGCGATGGTGGTGCACAACAGCCTGGGCGTGAAAAACGCCAAGGAATTTGCGGCCTGGCTCAAGGCCAACCCCGCCAAGGGCAACTTCGGCACGGCCGGGCAGGGCGGCGACACGCACTTCAACGGCCTGCAGTTCGCCAAGATCGCCGGCGTTCCCATGCAGGTGGTGCCCTACCGCGGCAACGGCCCGCTGGCGACCGACCTGCTGGGCGGTCAGATCCTGATCGGCAACATGCTGGCCGGCGACGCCCTGCAGCATGTGAAGGCCGGCAAGCTGAACTACGTGGGCGTGTACGCCAGCAAGCGTTCGCCCCTGTTGCCCGATGTGCCGACCATGGCCGAGCAGGGTTTTGACACCGGCGGCAGCGACGGCTGGATGGCCGTGTGGGGCCCGGCCAAGCTGCCCAAGGCCGAGCTGGAGCGCATGCAGGCGGCCATCAAGAAAACCCTGGCCGACCCGGCGGTCCAGGACACCCTGATGACCAAGTTCCTGCAGGTGGCCGACTACCGCACCGGTACCGAGGTGGACAAACAGCTGCAGGCCGAGCTGGCGCATTGGGGCCCTGTCATCAAGGCCTCGGGCTTCACCCCCGCGCCCTGAGCGCAGCGCGAACAGGCAACACGTATGGAAGAAGTGGATTACATCGTGGTGGGCGCCGGTTCGGCGGGCTGCGTGCTGGCCAACCGCCTCAGTGCGGACGGCCAGAAGACGGTGCTGCTGCTGGAAGCCGGCGGGGAAGACCGCCACCCGCTGGTGCGCATGCCGGTGGGTTTCATGAAGGCGCTGCAACGCCGCTCGCTCACCTGGGGCTACGAAAGCGAGCCCGAGCCGCACCTGAACGGACGCCGCTTGCCCATCCCCCGTGGGCGGCTGCTGGGCGGCTCTTCTTCCATCAACGGCATGTTCCACATCCGGGGCCACCGGCTCGACTTTGACGAGTGGCGCGACCTCGGTTGCACCGGCTGGGGTTACCAGGACGTGTTGCCTTACTTTCTGCGCTCCGAGAGCAACTGGCGCGGCGCCGGCCCTTTCCATGGTGGCCAGGGCCCGCTGCAGATCCGCCACATCGACACCCGCGAGCTGCTCGACGAGCCGCTGCGCGCGGCGGCCGTGCGGGCCGGGCACGCCGTGACCGACGACTACGACGGCGAGCACAACGAAGGCATTGCGCGCGGGGACGTGGCCATTGACGCGCGGGGCCGGCGCAGCAGCAGCGCCCGCGCCTACCTGCACCCGGTGCGCGACCGCGCCAACCTGCGGGTGCACACCCGCGCGGTGGCCACCCGCGTGCTGATGGACAACGGCCGGGCTGTGGGTGTCGAATACACCCGCAACGGCCAGTTGGTGCAGGCCCATGCGCGCTGCGAGGTGGTGCTCAGCGGGGGCGCCTACAACTCGCCGCAGCTGCTCATGCTCTCGGGCATCGGACCGGCCGCGCACCTCAAGAGCCTGGGTATTTCCGTGGTGGTTGACCTGCCCGGCGTGGGTGGCAACCTGGTGGAGCACCCGCGCATGATGCTGATGTACCGCGCCAGCGCCCCGGTGACCTTCACGAACCAGCTGCGCCTGGACAAGGCCATTGTTTCGGTGCTGAAGTGGGCGTTGTTTGGCAAAGGCGCGTTTGCGACCCAGATCTGCAGCGGCACGGTGCTGCTCAAGACCCGCCCCGAGCTGGACCGCCCCGACATCCAGCTGCTGTGCAACCCGGTGCGCTTTGACGCCGGTCTGTGGTTCCCGGGCCTGGTCAAGCCCAAGGAACACAGCTTTTACATCACGGTGTGCCAGCTGCACGCGAAAAGCCGGGGCCGCGTGAGCCTGCGTTCGGCCAACCCCAGCGACGCACCGAAGATTGCGTTGAACCTGTTTTCCGCGCCGGAAGATGTCGAGTCGATGCGCGCAGGCCTGCGCGCGGCGCGCCAGATTTACGCCCAGAGCCCACAGGCCGAACTGATCGACGCCGAAACCATTCCGGGTGCCCACCTGAACAGCGACACCGAACTGGCGCAGGCGATCCGCGAGTTCGGCGGCATCACCCACCACCCGGTGGGCACCTGTGCCATGGGCGTGGGCCCCGACGCCGTGGTGGACCCGCAGCTGCGCGTGCGCGGCGTGGCGGGTCTGCGCGTGGTGGACGCGTCCATCATGCCCACCATTCCGGGCGGCAACACCAACGCGGCCACCGTGATGATTGCCGAGAAGGCGGCCGACATGATCCTCGGCCGCAGCCTTCCCCCTGCTCCCTCTCTCTGAAAGCCCCGCCCGTGAACACCCCCCACACCGCGATGCCACCCTTGCTCCAGCAACCCCTGCGCCTGTTGATCGACGGGCAGTGGGTGGGCTGCGCCTCGGGCGCGAGCATGGACGTGATCAACCCGTCCACCGGCGAGGTGCTGGCGCAGGAAGCCCTGGGCGGCGCGGCCGAGATCGACCAGGCGGTGCAGGCCGCGCGCCGCGCGCTCGAAGCCGGCCCGTGGGCCCGCGTGCGCCCGGCCGAGCGCACCCGCCTGCTGCTCAAGCTGGCCGACGCGCTGGAGCAGCACGGCGACGAGCTCGCCCTGCTGGAAACCCTGAACACGGGCAAGCCACTCAAGGTGGCCCGCCTGTTCGACGTGGGCCACGCCGCCGAATGCCTGCGCTACAACGCCGGCTGGGCCACCAAGCTCAACGGCGAAACCCGCGCGGTCTCGCTGCCCGGCGACTGGCACGCCTACACCCTGCGCGAGCCGGTGGGCGTGGTGGGCCTGATCGTGCCGTGGAACGTGCCGCTGGCCATGGCGGTGAGCAAGATCGCGCCCGCGCTGGCCGCCGGTTGCACGGTGGTGCTCAAGCCCGCCGAGCTCACGCCGCTGACCGCGCTGCGCCTGGGCGAGCTCATGGTGGCGGTGGGCTTCCCGCCCGGGGTGGTGAACATCGTCACCGGCCTGGGCACCGAAGCCGGGCAGGCGCTGGTGGCGCACCCGGGCGTGGACAAGGTCTCGTTCACCGGCTCCACCGCCGTGGGCAAGGCCATTCTGGCCAGCGCGGCCGGCAACCTCAAGCGCGTGGCGCTGGAGCTGGGCGGCAAGTCGCCGGTGTTCATCTTTCCCGACGCCGATCTGGACCGCGCCATCGACGCCGCCGCGCGCGGCATCTTCAGCAACACCGGCCAGGTGTGTGCCGCCGGCTCGCGGCTGTTCGTGCACCGCAGCGTGGCCGAGCGTGTGGTCGAGGGTGTGGCCCAGCGCGCCCGCCAGCTGCGCGTGGCGCCCGGCCTGGTGGCCGACGCCGAGATCGGCCCGGTGATTTCGGCCCGCCAGCGCGAGCGCGTCATGGCCTATGTGGCCAGCGGCCGCGCCGAGGGTGCCGAGGTGGTGGCCGGGGGCGAGGCCCTCGACGGCGCCGGTTATTTCATCCAGCCCACCGTGCTGGTGAACACCACGCCCGCCATGCGGGTGGTGCGCGAAGAGATTTTTGGCCCGGTGCTGTGCGTGCAGCAGTTCGACGACGACAGCCTGGAGCAACTCGCCGCGCGCGGCAATGACACCGACTTTGGTCTCTCGTCCAGCATCTGGACGCGCGACCTGCGCACCGCCCACCAGATGGTGCGGCGCCTCAAAGCCGGCAACGTGCGGGTCAACGCCGCCGCCGCGCTGGACTTTGCCATGCCCTTTGGCGGCTACAAGCAGTCGGGCTGGGGCCGTGAAAACGGCCGCGAGGGCGTGGAGGCCTACACCGAACTCAAGTCGGTCGCCATCGACCTGAACTGACGGCCAACCCCGCTGCGACCTTGCTTTTTTCTTGTTCTTTTTTTCTTAGCGTTATCTGTTTTCTGGAGACAAAACACCATGCAAATTGCCCCCTTCTTTCGTTCAGCACTCGCTTGTGTGGCCTTGGGCGTCAGCCTGAGCGCCGCGGCCCAGTCGAGCCAGCCCATCAAGTTTCTGGTGGGTTTTCCGCCCGGGGGCTCCACCGACACCGTGGCGCGCGTGCTGGCTGAAAAAATGGCGGTGGTGCTCAAGCAGGCCATCGTCATTGAGAACAAGGCGGGCGCGGGTGGCCGGCTGGCCGCGCAGACGCTCAAGTCCAGCGCACCCGATGGCCTGACCTACATGATTGCGCCCAACGCCACGCCGGTGTTTCAGACCTTGCTGTACCCGCCCGAGGTGCTGAAGTACAACATGCTCAAAGACTTCGCGCCGGTGGGCGTGGTGGTGTCTTACCCGCTGGCGCTGGCGGTGGGCCAGCACACCGGTGTGAAAACGGCCAAAGAGTACGTGGCCTGGGTCAAGGCCAACGCCAAGGACAGCAGCTTCGGCACGGCCGGTGCCGGCGGGCACACCCATTTCAGCGGCATTCAACTGGGCAAGGCCATTGGCGTGGAGCTGCTGGCCATTCCCTACCGGGGCAATGGCCCGCTGGTGACCGATTTGCTGGGTGGCCAGGTGCCGGCCGGCGTCATGACGGCGGGCGACATTCTTCCGCACCAGAAGAGCGGCAAGGTGCGCGTGGTGGGTGTGTTTGGTGCCCAGCGTTCGCCCATGCTGCCCGACGTGCCCACGTTCAAGGAGCAGGGCATCAACATCGACACCGGTGACGCCTGGACCGGCATGTGGGCCCCGGCCAACACGCCCAAGGCCAAGCTGGTCCAGGTGCAAAACGCGCTGAAATACGCGCTGGCGCTGCCCGAGGTGCGCGAGATCCTGGCCAACAAAGCCACCCTGAACCCGGACTTCCGCCCGGCCGAAGAGATGGACCGCCTGCAGCGCAAAGAGCTGGCCTATTGGGGCCCGGTCATCAAGGCCACCGGCTTCACGCCCGCCCAGTAAACGCTCCCATGCCGGTCACGGTGTGACCGGCCACAGCCCACCTACTCCCACGGAAGTCACCATGAGTCTGAACGGTTCCGCCTACATCGTTGGCGCCTACGAACACCCCACGCGCAAGGCGGACGACCTGTCCGTGGTGCGCCTGCACGCCGACGTGGCCAAGGGCGCGCTGGAGGACGCCGGCCTGTCCAAAAGCGACATCGACGGCTACTTCTGCGCCGGCGATGCACCCGGCCTGGGCACCACCACCGTGGCCGAGTACCTGGGCCTGAAGCTGCGCCATGTGGACTCGACCGAATGCGGCGGCTCCGCGCCCATCCTGCATGTGGCGCACGCCGCCGAGGCCATTGCGGCGGGCCGCTGCAACGTGGCGCTGATCACCCTGGCAGGGCGCCCGCGCGCCCAGATGGCGGCGGCCCAGGCGGCGGCGAAAGAAGGCAAGGGCGGCAAGTCGCCGCTGGCCTTGCGCCCGCCCGACCCCGACGCGCCGGAGCTGGCCTTTGAGCTGCCCTACGGCCCGGCCACGCAAAACCTGTACGCGGCGGTGGCCAAGCGCCACATGTTCGAGTTCGGCACCACGTCCGAGCAACTGGCCTGGATCAAGGTGGCGGCGTCGCACCACGCCCAGCACAACCCCCACGCCATGCTGCGCGATGTGGTCACGGTGGCGGACGTGGTGAACTCGCCGATGGTGAGCGACCCGCTGCACCGGCTGGACTGCTGCGTCATGAGCGACGGCGGCGGCGCCCTGATCGTGGCCCGGCCCGAAATTGCCCGCGAACTGGCGCGCAAGAGCGGCCGCCCACTGGTGAAGGTGCGCGGCACCGGGGAAGCGCCCAAGCACGGCATGGGTGGCCGCATGGACCTCACGTATTCCGCTGCGGCCTGGTCCGGCCCGATGGCGTTTGCCGAGGCCGGCCTCACGCCCGCCGACATCCAGTACGCCTCGCTCTACGACAGCTTCACCATCACCGTGCTGATGCAGCTCGAAGACCTGGGCTTTTGCAAAAAAGGCGAGGGCGGCAGGTTCGTGATGGACGGCAACCTGATCTCGGGCGTGGGCAAGCTGCCCTTCAACACCGACGGCGGTGGCCTGTGCAACAACCACCCGGCCAACCGCGGCGGCATCACCAAGGTGATTGAGGCCGTGCGCCAGCTGCGCGGCGAAGCCCACCCTGCCGTGCAGGTGCCCAACTGCGGGCTGGCCCTGGCCAACGGCATTGGCGGTGCACTGGCCTCGCGCCACACCGCCGGCACCCTGATTCTGGAGAGGATCTGAACACCATGAGCACCCCCAACACCCCGCAAGACAAACCTGCCCGCCCGCCCGCGCCCGCCGCCGGCCCGCGCAAGATCCCGGCACCGCGCGTGCTGCCCGAATCGCTGCCGTACTGGACGGCGGCCGACGAAGGCCGTCTGCTGGTCAAACGGTGCAAGGCCTGCGGCGAAGTGCACCACTACCCGCGCGACATCTGCCCGCACTGCCTCAGCGCCGACACCGAATGGCAACAGGCCGCCGGCACCGGCACCGTCTATTCCTTCAGCACCATGGGCAAGGGCGAAGCGGCCTACACGCTGGCTTTCGTCACGCTGGCCGAAGGCGTGACGCTGATGACCAACCTGGTGGACTGCGATCCGGCCCAGGTGGCTATCGGGCAGGCCGTGCGCGTGGTCTTCAAACCCAGCGAAGGCGGCCACGCCGTGCCCATGTTCACCCCCGCATGAAACAACCACCCCCGTCGCTTGCCCACTGCGTGTGGCCGCACCCCCCCTCCAGGGGGCGACACCAGCCGTCCGGCCAAGCCGGCCCGGCGGTGTCTCCCGGCTACGCCGCTGCAGGCGCTATGCATCACTGACCCCATGGGAGCCCGAATGAACTCACCCAGAACAGGCCCGCTGTCGCGCTTCACCATCCTGGACGCGACCCGCGTGCGCGCCGGCCCCACCGCCATCCGCACCTTTGCCGACCTGGGCGCGCGCGTGATCAAGCTGGAGATTCCGCCCGGTGCGCCCGGGGGGGACGACATGATCGGCGGGCGCGACCACAACCGCGCCGACTACGAGAACCTGCACCGCAACAAGGAAAGCCTGACCCTCAACATGAAGGAGCCCGAGGGGCTGGCCATCCTGCGCGAGCTGGTGAAAACGGCCGACGTGTTCATCGAGAACTACCGGCCCGATGTGAAGTACCGCCTGGGCATCGGCCCCGACGAATTGCGCGCCATCAACCCCCGGCTGGTGTACGCCAGCATCTCGGGCTTCGGCCAGGACGGCCCCTACGCCAACTGGCCCGGCTTCGACTCCATCGCCCAGGGCATGGGGGGCCTGATGAGCCTGACCGGCCGGCCCGAAGACGGCCCCATGCGCGTGGGCATTCCGATCGCCGACCTGTGCTCGGGCCACTTCTGCGCCCAGGCCATCATGGCCGCGCTGCTGGAGCGCGAGGTGTCGGGCGAGGGCCAGTGGGTGCAGACCTCGCTGCTCGAATCGCAGATCGCCATGCTCGACTTCCAGGCCGCGCAGTGGCTGATCGACCGCAAGGTGCCCAAGTCCACCGGCAACGAGCACCCGCTGACCGTGCCCACCGGCGTGTTCGCCACCAGCGACGGCTTCATCAACCTGGCCGCCATTGGCCAGACCATGTGGAAGCGCCTGTGTGTGGCGCTCGATGTGGCGCCGCTGATCGACGAACCCGGCTTTGGCTCCGACCCCGAGCGCGTGCAGAACCGGGCCCGCGTGAACGCCGCCATCGGCGCCGCGTTCAAGACCCGCACCACGTCCGACTGGACCGAGCGCCTGCTCAAGGCCGGTGTGCCCTGCGGCCCGATCTACACCGTCGACCGCATGTTTGCGGACCCGCAGGTGAAGCACCTGGGCATGGCCCGCCCCATGCACCACCCGGAGCTGGGTGACATCGAGGTGGTGGGCCTGCCCATGCAGTTTTCGCGCTACCCGCGCGATGAGGGTCCGCTGCAGCCCGCGCCGCACCAGGGCGACCAGACCGAGGCCATCCTGAGCGGCCTGGGTTACAGCCCCGAGCGCATCGCCGAGCTGCGCGCCCAGTTTGTTGTCTGACATTTTTGTAAAGGCTGACCCATGGCACAACTTGTAGCCGCCTTTGGCTCTTCCCACAGCATCATGCTGGTCTCGCAGCGCGAAGACTGGCAACACGGGTTCCGCGCCATCGACCCGAAAAACGTGCACTACCACGACAAGCACGGCAACAAGACCGACTACGACGCCCTGCTGGCCGCCGCACCGGCGGGCACCGAGGCCATGGTCACGCCCGAGAAAATGAGCGAACGCTTTGATGCCGCCGAGGCCGCCATGGACCAGCTGAGCCAGCGCATCCGCGACGCCCGGCTCGACGTGCTGCTGATCGTGGGCGACGACCAGACCGAGCTGTTTCGCACCACCAACAACCCCGCCTTTGCCATCTACTACGGCGAGACCATCCGCAACACCGCGCGCGAACCGGCCTCGCCCAGCGACAGCTGGGTCAAGTCGGCGCGCATGTGGCGCCACGAGCCCGAGGCGGACCGCGACTACCCGGTGAAAAGCGACCTGGCCGAGTGGCTGATCCGCCAGCTGTGCGACCGCGACTTCGACATCGCCGCCATGGACGGCCTGGAGCGCGGCCAGTTCGAAGGCCACGCCTTTCAGTTCATCCACCGCCGCCTGCTCAAAGAACAGGTGCTGCCGGTCATTCCGGTGATTCTCAACACCTTCGACCCGCCCAACCAGCCCACACCGCGCCGCTGTGTGGCGCTGGGCGCGGCGCTGCGCGAGCTGATCGCGGCCTGGCCGCAGGACCTGCGCGTGGGCGTGATCGCCTCCGGCGGCCTGAGCCACTTCGTGGTGGACGAGGCGCTGGACCAGCAGGTGATCACCGCGATTCGAAACAAGGACAGCGCCACCCTGGCCGCGCTCGACCCCAAACTGCTGCAGGCCGGCAGCTCGGAAATCCGCAACTGGCTGGTGGTGGGCGAGATGGCCCGCGACCTCGACGTCGAGTGGGTCGACTACGTGCCGGGCTACCGCACACCGGCGCTGACCGGCACCGGGCTGGCCTTTGCCGCCTGGAAGACATTGACATGACCCCCCGCGTCGCCTTCGGCGCCACCCCCCTGCAAGGGGGACAACACCTGCGGCCCGGCAAAGCCGGTTCCGCGGTGTTTCCGGGCTGGAACCGCCTCACGCGCTTTGACACAACACATCACAGGAATGACAACCATGACCGACCCTGAAGTTCAACGCCTGCGCCGGCTCGACGCCTGCGCCGTGTCCGATGCCATGGACAAACTGCAACTGCCCGGTGTGGTCACCGGCCTCACCCAGCGCAGCGGCGGCGGTCGTATTGCCGGGCGTGCCGTGACCATGAAAGTGGGTCCTGGCCAGCCACCGCCCGGACCCGCCAAACACCTGGGTTGCACCGCCATTGAGCAGTCGGACGCCGACAACGTGATCGTGGTCGAGCAGCGCTCGGGCCTGGAAGCCGGTTGCTGGGGTGGCCTGCTGACCCTGGGTGCCAAGGTGCGCGGCGTGGCCGGTGTGGTGGCCGACGGGCCCTTGCGCGACGTGGACGAGGCCATCGCCTACGAATTCCCCGTGTTCAGCCGCAGCCTGACCTCGCGCACCGCGCGCGGGCGGGTGGTGGAGCTGGGCGTGCAGGTGCCGGTGACCATCGGTGCGGCGCAAGGCGGCGAGGTGGTGGTGCAGCCGGGCGACTACGTGCTGGCCGACCGCAGCGCGGTGATCTTCATCGCCGCCGCCGACATTCAGCGCGTGCTGGAAGCCGCTGAAACGATCGTGGCCAAAGAGGCCGCCATGGCCAAGGCGATTCTGACGGGCACGCCGATCGGCCAGGTCATGGGCGGCAACTACGAGCACATGCTGAACACGTGACCCCCCGCGCCGCCTGCGGCGCCACCCCCAGGGCAACACCTGTGGCCCGGCGGAGCCGGTTCCGCGGTGTTACCGGTTTGAAACCCTTGCGCACCGCCTTGTGGTGCCTTTGATGAAGGAACTCTGACGATGAAACCGATAGATGACAACAACGTGGCGCGCGCCGCCCGGCTAGACACGCCGACCCTGTCCGACGCCCTGGACCGGCTGGGCATCGTGGGCCAGTGCTACAAGATCAAGCCACGCGACGTGAACTTCCGCATGGCCGGGCGCGCCTGGACGCTCAAGTACGGCCCGGCCGCCAAACCCTGCGGCACCGTGGGCGACTACATCGACGACGTGGCGCCCGGCAGCGTGATCGTGCTGGACAACAACGGCCGTGAGGACGCCACCGTCTGGGGCGACATCCTGACCGAGATCGCCCACCGCCGTGGCATCGCCGGCACCGTCATCAACGGCATCAACCGCGACACGCACCTGTGCCTGTCGCTGGGCTACCCGGTGTTCTCCATCGACAACTGGATGCGCACCGGCAAAGACCGCGTGCAGGTGGAAGCCACCGGCATTCCGGTCAACATCGGCGGTGCGCGCGTGGCGCCGGGCGACATCCTCAAAGGCGACACCGACGGCGTGGTGGTGATCCCCAAGGAACACGAAGACCGCGTGCTGGCGATTGCCGAAGAGATCGAGGCCGCTGAAAACAAGATCCGCGAAACCGCGCGCAGCGGCGTGCGCCTGGACGAAGCGCGCCAGCAGTTCAAGTACCACCAGCTTCAGACCCGCGAGGCCACATGAAAAATCACGACGCTGCCTTGACCACGCGTCTGGACTTCCCGCGCCTGAGCCCCGCGCTGGTGGCCGCCGCCGCCCGGCTGCCCACCGCCACGCTGCACGAAGCCGCGAAGAAGATCGGCGCTTTGCCCTCGGCCATCAAGCCGGTGTCGCCGCAGTTCCGCTGCGCCGGCTCGGCCCTCACCGTGCACTCGCCCGGGGGCGACAACCTGTGGCTGCACCGCGCGCTGGACATCGCGCAGCCCGGTGACGTGATGGTGGTGTTTGCCAACGGCGCCCACGAGCACGGCTACTGGGGCGAGATCATGACCACCATGGCCAAGGTGCGCGGCATGGCCGGCCTGGTGATCGACGGCTGCGTGCGCGACGGTGTGCTGCTGGGCGAGATCGGCTTCCCGGTGTTTTCACGCGGCCTGTGCATCCAGGGCACCGGCAAAGACTTCGGTGCCATCGGCTGGATCAACCACCCGGTCACCATGGGCCATGTGGTGGTGCAGGCGGGCGACCTGATCGTGGGCGACGCCGACGGCGTGGTGGCCATTCCCCACGCCCGCGCCGCCGAAGTGGTGGCCGCTGGCGAGCGGCGCGAGGCCGAGGAGGCCGCCATTTTGCGCCGCCTGGAAGCCGGCGAAACCACCCTGTCGGTGTACGGCTGGCGCTGACGCAGCCCGATGCCATGAGCCAAGGAGCCCCTGTGACCGAACTGCCCAACCGCGCCGCTTCTGCGCCCATCCTGTCCGTGGACGGTGGCGTGGCCACCCTCACGCTGAACCGGCCCGCCCACCGCAACCGCCTGGAAGCCGGCGATCTGCGCAGCCTGCTGGCGCAGTTCGAACGGATCAACGCCGACCCGGCCATCCGCGTGCTGGTGCTCACGGCCAACACCCAGGGGCAACCCCGCCCGGTGTTCTGCGCCGGCTACCACATGGGCAGTTTCAGCGACGACAGCAGCGACCCGCAACTGTTCGAACGTGTGGCCAATGCCCTGGCAGCGCTGCGGCCCATCACGGTGTGCGCGCTCAACGGCAGCGTGTACGGCGGTGCCACCGACCTGATGCTGGCCTGCGACCTCAGCGTGGGCTTGACCGGAATCGAATTCCGCATGCCCGCCACCGCGCTGGGCCTGCATTACTACCCGGGTGGCCTGCAGCGTTATGTGGCGCGGCTGGGCCTGTCGGGCGCCAAACGCGCGTTTCTGACGGCGCGTCCCTTCACCGCCGAGATGCTGCAGCGCATGGGGTGCTTCGAAGCCCTGGTGGGCCCGGACGACTTTGACGCCACCGTGCGCCAGCTGGTCAGCGAAATCGCTGTTCTGGCGCCGCTGGCGGTGCAGGCCACCAAGCAGTCGATCAACGAAATCGCCGCCGGCCAGCCCGATCTGGCCGCCATGCGCGCACGCGAGGCGCTCACGTCCTCCAGCGAGGACTTTGCCGAGGGGCGCCAGGCCTTTCAGGACAAGCGCCAACCCCGGTTCACGGGCCGCTGAGGCGCCAGAGGCCCACGCAGCCGCGCGGCTGCGTGGGCGTGCACGCCGCCTGCGCGCTGGAAAGTCGGGTACAAACGCCGCACGTCTGTTTTCTGTTCCGGCCCCCTTCTTTCTGAACGCCCATGTCCGACCTTCAAGCCGCCGCGCCGACCCCGTCTGGTCTGCACTACCGCACTGTTCCCGTCACCGCCTTTGCGCAAAACTGCTCCATTGTCTGGTGCGGCGACACGCGGGACGCCGCCATCATCGACCCCGGCGGCGATCTGGACCGGCTGCTGGCCGAGGTGCAGCGCCTGGGTGTGCAGCTCAAGGCCATCTGGCTCACCCACGCCCACATCGACCACGCGGGCGGCACCGCCGAATTGGCCGCGCGCCTGAACCTGCCCATCATCGGTCCGCACCCGGGCGACCAGTTCTGGATCGACGGCCTGCCCCAGCAGAGCCAGATGTTTGGTTTTCCACCGGCGGGCCATTTCACGCCCACGCGCTGGCTGGCCGACGGCGACACGGTGCAGATCGGGCGCTGCACGCTCAACGTGCGCCACTGCCCCGGCCACACGCCCGGCCACGTGGTGTTTCACAGCCCGCAGGCGCAGCGCGTCTTTGTGGGCGACGTGCTGTTTGCCGGCAGCATCGGCCGCACCGATTTTCCGCAGGGCAACCACGCGCAGCTGCTCAGCAGCATCCGCGAGCGCCTGTGGCCCATGGGCGACGACACGGTGTTCATACCCGGCCACGGCCCAGAAAGCACTTTGGGCGAAGAGCGGCGGTTCAACCCGTATGTGCGCGGCCAGTGACGGCGTGGGGGTGTGCTGACACAGCGTTGACGCAGGCGAACCCATCGCCTGCGACCGTCCACGCGTGATGTGGCTTATCCGCGCCGCGCCGCTTCGTACAGCCCTTGCACCTTGGGCACGTTGGTTTGCAGTTCCCGGATGCGGTTGGGCCCGCTGGGGTGGGTGGACAAAAAGCCCGGTCCGGCGCCGCCCGATGCGGCGGTCATTTTTTCCCACAGGCTGACGCTGGCCTGCGGCTGGTAGGCGGCGCGGGCCGCCAGTTCCAGGCCCACCAGGTCGGCCTCGGTCTCGTCTTCGCGGCTGAACTTCAGGCTCAGCAACTGCGTGCCCAGGTTGGCGGCCACGTTGCCCAGATCGCCCAGGCCCAGCAATTGCGCGCCCAGACGCAGGCCGAAGTTGGTGGCGCCGCTTTTGGCCATGCGCTCGCGGGCGTGTTCGCGCAGCGCGTGGGCCATTTCGTGGCCCATGATCATGGCGGCTTCGTCGTCGCTGAGTTTGAGCTTGTCCAGAATGCCGGTGTAGAAGGCGATCTTGCCGCCTGGCATGCAAAAGGCGTTGATTTGCGGGCTCTGGATCAGGTTCACTTCCCACTTCCATTGCGTGGCGCGCGCGTTCCAGGCCGGGGTGTGCGGAATGATGCGCTGCGCCATGCGGCGCAGGCGCTGCACCTGCGGGTGGCTGGCGGGCAGCAGGGCTTTCTGTCCACTGGCTTCGCCCATCATCTGGGCGTACTGCTGCTGCGCGGCGCCTTCGAGTTCGCCTGCGGGCACCAGCTTGCGCAGCGCCGACGACTGGCCCACGTTCACCTGGGCGGCGGCCGGGAGCGCGGCCGCCGCAGCGCCTGCCAGCACAAAAGCACGGCGGGCCGACCACACCGGTTGCGCGCGGGGCGAGGCCGGTGGGGCGGAGGGGGTGGCGGACGAGGCCGTTCGAAGGTCGCAGAAGATGCACATGGGTCAATAATAGACAAAGCGGCGCCTTTTCGCCCGCCACCGTTGATCTGCACCCACCCGATGCCGTTGCCACCGCCCATTGCCTTGCCCGCCGCGTCCTCCGCCGCCACCGAACCCGGCGCCCCGGCTGCCGAATCCAAACCCACCTGGGGCGAAACCCTGCGCGTGTACCTGGAGCCGGCGAGCCTGCGCATGTTTGCGCTGGGTTTTTCGGCGGGTTTGCCGTTGCTGCTGGTGCTGGGCACGCTGAGCTTTCGCCTGCGCGAAGCCGGGTTGGACCGCACCACCATCGGTTACCTGAGCTGGGTGGGGCTGGCCTACGGCTTCAAGTGGTGCTGGGCACCGCTGGTGGACCGCATGCCCATTCCGCTGCTCACGCGTTTCATGGGGCGGCGGCGCAGTTGGTTGCTGCTGTCGCAACTGGCCATCATGGCCGCGCTGGTGGGCATGGCGCTGGCCGACCCGCGCACCGCGCTCACCACCGTGGTGTGGTGCGCGCTGGCGGTGGCGTTTGCCTCGGCCACGCAAGACATTGCGCTGGACGCGTTCCGCATCGAGTCGGCCGACGCGCGCCACCAGGGTGCGCTGGCCGCCACCTACCAGACCGGTTACCGACTGGCCATGATCTGGGCCGGTGCGGGCGTGCTGTGGCTTGCGGCCCGTGCCGAGGTGGTGCCTGCCGTGGCCACGGCCGCCGGGCCGGGTGTGCTCTACCAGCAAGCGGCCTGGACAACGGCCTACCTCGTCATGTCGGCCAGCATGCTGGTGGGCGTGCTCACGGTGCTGTTCACCCGCGAGCCGGTGCGCCTGGCGCTGGCCCCGTCCAAAAACGCCACCGAGTGGCTGCGCAGCGCGCTGGTGGAGCCGTTTGCCGACTTTTTGAAGCGCTACGGCAAACAGGCGCTGCTGATCCTGGCGCTGATTGGTGTCTACCGCATCAGCGATGTGGTGATGGGCATCATGGCCAACCCGTTTTATGTGGACATGGGCTATACCAAGGACGAGGTGGCGGCGGTGACCAAGGTCTACGGCATCATCATGACGCTGGTGGGCGCCTTCATCGGCGGTGCGCTGTCGCTCAAGTTTGGCGTGATGCGGGTGCTGATGCTGGGCGCGGTGTTGTCGGCGGCCAGCAACTTGCTGTTTGCCTGGCTGGCCGGGCACGGGCACGACGTGACGGCGCTGATTGCGGTGATTTCTGCCGACAACCTCAGCGCGGGCGTGGCGTCGGCAGCCTTCATTGCCTACCTGTCGAGCCTGACCAACGTGACCTATTCGGCCACGCAATACGCCTTGTTCAGTTCCATGATGCTGCTGGCGCCCAAGTGGCTGGCGGGCTATTCGGGCGCGTTTGTGGACGCGTACGACTACGCCACGTTCTTCACCGCCACGGCGTTCCTGGGCTTGCCAGTGCTGGTGCTGGTGTGGCTGGCCACGCGGTTGCAGCCCACCACCACGGCACAGCCTCAATCCACTGACTCAGTCAACACCTTATGAAGCGCCAGCAGCGCTTATTTTGGAGCCGCTTGCCCACGCCAGCCCCCATCCCAGCCTTCCCCCAGCGGGGGAAGGGGCAAGACATTCCCCGCTGCGAGGGGCCTGAGCACGAAATGTCTGACGCCCTCCCCCTCTGGGGGAGGGTTGGGGCGGGGGCTCTCCCGAACTTTTCAAGATGAGAGCCGCTGCTGAAGCACCGCCTTTTGCACCTTGCCCAGCGCGGTTTTGGGCAGCGCGTCCACACGCAGCCAGCGCCGGGGCCATTTGTAGCGCGCCAGCCGCCCGTCCAGAAACTGCTGCAGGGCTTGCGCCCAGTCGGCGCTGGTCGGCGTGCCTTCGCGCAGCACCACCACGGCCACCACGGTTTCGCCCCAGCGGGCATCGGCCTGGCCCAGTACCGCGCAGTCGGCCACGCTGGGGTGTTGCGCCAGCAGGTTTTCAATCTCGGCGGGGTAAATGTTTTCGCCACCCGAGATGATCATGTCTTTGGCCCGGCCCACCACCGTGTGGCTGCCGTCGGCAGCTTGTTGCGCCAGGTCGCCGGTGTGGAAGAAGCCCGCACCGTCGAGCGCCGGGCGGTCGGGCCAGTAGTGGCGCACCACGTTGGGCGCGCGCACCCACAGCTCGCCCACGGCACCGGGCGCCACCGGCTGGCCTTGGGCGTCGCACAGCACCACATCCACCCCCGGCGCGGCCCAGCCGCACGAACCCACGTGGCTGCTGGCGTGTTCGGGCGGCAGGGCGATGGAAAAGGGCCCGGTTTCGGTACTGCCGTACACGTTGCACACCGGCACGCCCCGCGCCATGAATGCCCGCAGCGGCTCGGGTGGCAGCAGACTGGAGCCGGCCCACACCGCGCGCAGGCTGGAGACATCGGTGCCCGCCCACTGCGGGTGGCTGGTGAGCGCTTGCAGCGTGGCGGGTACCTGCAGCGTGAGCGTGGGCCGCTCGTGCTGGATGCAGGCCAGCGTGGCCGCTGCGTCAAAGCGCGAAAACAGCACCACCTGTGCCCCCACCGACAGCGCCGGCAGGGTTTGAATGCCCAGCCCGCCCACATGGAACAGCGGCAGCACGGTCAGCACCGTGTCGGCAGCCATCATGCCCTGCACCTGCGCGGCAATGGCCATGTTGGCCAGCAAGTTGCCCTGGGTGTGCACCGCGCCCTTGGGCAGCCCGGTGGTGCCCGAGGTGTAGACCAGCAGCAGCGGGGTGTCCAGCGCATCGGTGGCCGCTTCTGGGGGCTGCGTGAGCGCGTCGGCCGGCGCACCACCCAGCACCTGCACCGGCCACAGCGCCAGGGGCGATCCGTGGCGCTGCGCCAGATCGCGCGCGGCGGCGGCCAGTGTGTCGTCGTGCACCAGCAGGGTGGGCGTGCAGTCTTGCAACACGCTGCACCACTCGGCGGGCGAGAGTCGGTGGTTCAGCGGCACCAGCACCGCGCCCAGACGGGCCAGTGCAAACAGCAGCGCCAGCTGCGCCGGGTGGTTCAGGCCGAGCCAGGCCACGCGCTCGCCCGGTTGCAAGTGCGGAGCCAGCTGCGCCGCGATGGCGTTCACCCGCTGGGCCAGGTCCGCGTAGGTCAGCTGCGCCCAGGGCCCGTCGCTCACCGGCCCGGCGGGGTCGCGCCAACGCAGCGCCAGGGCGTTGGGCCGCTGCGAAGCCTGCCATCGCAGCAAGGCGTCCAGCGACGCGGCGGGCAGGGCGGGCATGGGTTGGGATGCTGCGGGGGGAGGTAGGGCGCTAGGCCCGGGCGGGGGTGTCCACATTTGCGCAACTTTACGCGAGCCACAAGCCCACTTCACCCCGGGGCGACAACATCGTTTGTTTGCACAGACGTCGTTAGACTGCACCCCATGACATCCCCTTTGCTGATGATTGAAGACGATGGCCGCCTGGCCCAGATGGTGGTGGACTACCTCGGCCAGTCGGGGTTTGATGTGACCCACGCCCCCGACGGCGAACAAGGCCTGCAGCACCTGCAGCTGGTGCTGCCGGAGCTGGTCATTCTGGACCTGATGATGCCCGGCATGGACGGGCTGGAGGTGTGCCGCCGCATCCGTGCCTTGCCGGGCGATGTGGCGCGCGTGCCCATCATCATGCTCACCGCCAAGGGCGACCCCATGGACCGCATCATTGGCCTGGAAATGGGCGCCGACGATTACCTGCCCAAACCCTTTGAGCCGCGCGAGCTGCTGGCGCGCATCCGCGCGGTGCTGCGCCGCCGGGGCGAGCCCAGCCAGGTCAACACCACGCGCAGCACGCCGGTGCTGCGCTTTGGCTCGCTCGACATCGACCGCGACGCCCGCACCGTGCAGGTCAGCGGCTTGGCCTGCGAGCTTACTTCGTACCAGTTCGACCTGCTGGTGGCCCTGGCAGAGCGCGCCGGGCGCGTGCTCACGCGCGACCAGATCATGGAAGCCGTGCGCGGGCGCGAGCTGGAGGCGTTTGACCGCTCCATCGACGTGCACATTGGCCGCATCCGCAACGCTATTGAGGTCGACAGCAAAGACCCCAAACGCATCCTCACCGTGCGCGGCGTGGGCTACGTGTTTGCCAAGCAGCAAGACTGATGGCGCCTATCTTTTGTTTGCCGTGAGTCGCCACACGGCCTGAACTCCGATGGATTCCCTGATCGGCCAAAAACTCTACCTGCGCATCTGGCTCGCCGTGGTGGCGGCGGTGGCCGTGCTCACCCTGGTGGTGGGCTGGCTCTGGCAGGTGGCGCTGGACCATGAGCGCGAACAAAACGCCAACCGGGCCGAGCGCGAGATTGTGCTGCGCAACAGCGCGGGCGACATCGTCGGCCAGGCGCCTGCCCGCGCGGTGCGCGTGCCCGGTGAAGGCCTTGAGTTTCAGGTCACGATGAAAGACGGGCAAACGTTGTACGTGCAACTGCCCCGCGCCAACCGCCCGCCCGGTGGCCCGCTGCCCGCGCGCCGCACCCAGGCCTGGTTGCAGTCGGCGCCGGGTTTTGCGTGGTTGCTGGGGCTGGTGGCACTGGCGGTGGCGCTGGGCGCCTACCCCATCGTGCGGCGCCTCACCAAGCGGCTCGAAGCCCTGCAAAAAGGCGTGGAGCGCTGGGGCAATGGCGACCTGTCCACCCGCCTGCCGGTGCAAGGGCAAGACGAAATCGCCTTTCTGGCCACCCGCTTCAACGCCGCCGCCGAGCGCGTGCAAACCCTGCTGCAATCGCACAAGGCGCTGCTGGCCAACGCCTCGCACGAACTGCGCTCGCCGCTGGCCCGCATCCGCATGGGCCTGGAGCTGTTGGGCCGCGACAGCGCCAGCGCACCGCAGCGCCAGGAAATGGCGCGCAGCATCGAAGAACTGGACCAGCTGATCGACGAAATCTTGCTCGCCAGCCGCCTCGATGCCCGCGATGCCAACGACGCCTCGGCCCTGGGGCCGACCGAAGAGGTGGACCTGGTGGGGCTGGCCGCCGAAGAGTGCGCCCGCACCGGCGCCGACCTCGACATCGCCCCCGGCGTCTCGCCCGTGCTTTTGCAAGGGCATGCGCGGCTGCTGCGCCGGCTGCTGCGCAACCTGCTGGAGAACGCCCGCCGTTACGGCAAACCCACGCAGCCCCACGCCCCCGAAGCCGGCGCCGCCCCCGACGTGCGCCTGACCATGGCCCTGCAAACGCCCGGTCCGGTGGCTCAGGGGAAAAAGCCCGCAGGCAACGAAGTCCAACGCGTGCTGCTGATCTGCGTCGAAGACCGTGGGCCGGGTGTGCCACCCGACCAGCGCGAGCGCATTTTTGAGCCGTTTTACCGTCTGCCGGGCGCCAGCGAACGCGAAGGCGGTGTGGGTCTGGGCCTGTCACTGGTCAAAACCATCGCGCAACGCCACGGTGGCCACGTTCGCTGCGAAGCCCGGGACGGCGGCGGCGCCCGTTTTGTGGTGGAACTGCCGCTCTGAACACCGACGGTGCACGGTGGATCGACGCCGCAGACGTCAGCCTTCTGTCATGCTTGTCAGCCCAACGACACCGGTCGTTGTGTTTGGGTTTTTTAATCAGAAATAGGTAAAAAATCCCCCAAACAGGGGATAGCTCAAACGCATGTGACAGCGCAAAATCTGCACTGTTGCTGTCACAACATCACCAAAACTGGATCTGCAAACAAGATACGTTGTTAAAAACGTTTGAAACTGGTCTCCCAACGACGTCCTCCTAAGGACTTTACAAAGCCACCGCAAGGTGGCTTTTTTTTGGTGCGCCCAGCATGGGCGCACTCCTGCGGGTGCAAGTCCCGCTGCGAGTTTGTCGGCGTGTTAGTAAGCGCCGTCGCGCTTAAACACCACACGAACCGTTTTGCACAAAATCGCAATGTCGTACCAGAGCGACCAGTTCTTCACGTACCAAGTGTCCAGGTACACGCGGGTGTCGTAGCCCACGTCGTTGCGGCCGCTCACCTGCCAAAGCCCGGTAATGCCCGGGCGAACCATCAAAAAGTACTCGACGTCTTCTCCGTATCTTTCAAGCTCAGCCGTGACGATCGGGCGCGGTCCCACCAAGCTCATCTCTCCTCTCAATACATTAAACAACTGGGGCAGCTCATCCAGACTCGTTTCACGCAAGTAACGTCCCACAGCGCTGATGCGAGGGTCATTCTTGAGCTTGTGGTCTTGCTCCCATTGAGCGCGGAGTTGGGGATTCGCAGCCAGCAATAGCTTCAGTTGTTCTTGGGCGTTAACCACCATGGACCGGAATTTGTAGCAGGGAAACATTTTCCCGTTGCGCCCCACCCGTTGGTGCGAAAAAATAGCGGGTCCCCCGTCTTGGCGGATGCGCCAAACGAAGTAAAGCATCAGGGTAGACAGCAGCACCAACAACACCAAAGAAGCCACGATGTCAAACGCGCGCTTTGAAAGCCGTGCGGGCCAATGTCGCAGGTTGTTGCTGACGCTGAGTAGTGCAACCTCATGCGAGAAAAAGTAAGAAATATCGGTCCCGTACAACGGAATACCGCGCAAAGCCGGAATCACGCTCACGTCCTGCACCTTCCATTGGGCCAACTGACGCATCCATTTTTCGCGTTCGACGGACTCGTGGTGCTCCAGTGCAATGACTACTTGCAATCCTGCGTGCAAGCTGAGGCGTTGTAACTGTTCTTTTGTCAGCAAAGGAGGTAAATCTGCGTCGTCAACGGCAGTGGCGGACTCGTCAGAATGCACCGCCAAACAGCCCACTACTTCAAAACCCATCAAGGGCTCACTGCGCAGAGCCAACAAAGCCTCAACGGCGTTGGGCCCTGCGCCAATGAGTACGGTGGGACGCTGCCACAAGTTCAGCCGAAGCAGCAACCGGATGACCGCTGAGCGCATCAGCGGAACCAGCGCCATCGCGAGCAGCCACACCAAAAGCCACCACAATCGCGACGCGTTCCACCGCGCCATGGACATCAGCGCCATGTCGAGCACCGCCAGCCAGAAGATGTTGTGAAACACCTCCCCCAACTCTCGCCAAAAAGGCTTGCGCTCGCTGTAATGCTGGTACCGTCCCAAGAACAGCACCAAACCCACTACGACAACCAGCACCCAGCCCAAGTAACGCGGCAGCGATTGTGTCGCCATCCATTCAGCGTAGTTGGCAGGTGCACTGGGATCAAACGCCATGGACAGAGACGTAGCCAGCAAACCACTGAGTACAAGTGCCGACGCATCGGAAAGCAGCAGTGCCAGCTTCGTTAGTCGAACTGACAACACGGACTGTGGAAACTCCAACCACCGGTCAAGTAACGTTGCCGATGTTTTATCTTTATTCACTCTATCCACCCTGAATACGGTATTTTTGATTGGATTCGTCAGCCCCAAAATCCCCTAAACATGCTGAGTCGCCTTTTAAGTGCCAATGGTAGCCTGACCTCAGCCCGGCCCAGCCGGTAGCCCAGCAGCTTCAGCACCGTGCGCAGCAAAGCGCTCGGAATCAGCCAGGGAGCATTCTTCAGCAGATACCGCAGTTCCGACTTGACGAAGCGCAGCCCTTCACCACTGGCACCACCAAACGCATCCAAAAGCCATTGTTCCCGGGCATGAAAAACCCCGGTGTCGAAGTAACGGCGAAAGTCCTCAAGGGGCGTGTAGTTGTGAGAGTGGTAGGCGCAGGCCCCAGCCTGGTAGGCAACCCGCTTGCCTGCGAGCAGCAAGCGCGCAGCAACCGCCATGTCCTCACCCAAAATAACATTCGAAGGAAACCCGCCTACCGCGAGCAGGTCTGTCACACGGTAGGCCGCAAACGAATTGGACATGAAACAGGTCTTCAACCCCAATCGATCTTTGTCAGCGAGGCTGACCACCCGCGACGCCTCAGGGTAGTTGAACAGCCGGGCGTGTGCGGCCAGCGCAGAGGCATCTGCATGGGGCAGTTGCCGCCCAAACGCACAGGCTACCGTGGGGTCGTCAAACGCCGACACCAGCTTTTGCAGCGCGGTTACATCGGCCAGCAGAGCGTCTTGCGTCATGAATACCACCACGTCGGTGGCTGTCGGCAGACGTTGAAGCGAGAGGTTTCGGGTGCCACCGTGGTTGAACGTGGCAACAGGTATTTGAATACTGCGCGAGCCAGCGGGCATGCTGGTAAAGTTTGTACCGTCGTCGGAGCAGGAGTCCACCACCAAACTGGGTACAGCGGGCTGTTGAATCCACAACGCTTCCAGCCACTGAATCCACCGCACCCCAGGGTTGCGCGTAGGCACTACAACACAAACCGAAAAAAAAGAAGGCACGCAAACCCCTGTAGAAAACTAACCGAATTATTTTATGCCCCAACCGATCGTCCACATACTGCTTGCCACCTATAACGGCGGTCGCTTTTTGGCTGAGCAGTTAAACTCCATAGCCCGCCAGTCGCACGCAAATTGGACGCTTACCGTGAGCGATGACGGCTCAACCGACAACACGCTCGACATCGTCGCTCAATTTGCCGAGCAAGTTGGCCAACAGGTAACTGTGTTGACCGGTCCCTGCCAAGGTTCATCCACGCGCAATTTCTTTCACCTCATACAACATGCTCAGGTCAAAGATCCTTCTGATCTGTTTGCTTTTTGTGATCAAGATGATGTGTGGTTTGAAGACAAATTGGAACGGGCCGTAGCTTGGCATGCCAATAACATCGACAAGCCTGTGCGCCTGTATTGCGGTCGCACCCAGTTTGTCAATGAGAAGCTTAAACCCATCGGCCTTAGTCCCAGTATCAAGCGTCCCCCCAGTTTTGGGAACGCATTGGTGCAAAACATTGCTAGCGGAAACACCATGGTCATGAGCAGCTCAGTACTCTTGGTGTTGAAGAAAGTGGCTCCGGAACACAGTGTGTGGCACGACTGGACTGCCTACCTTGTTACTACTGCGACTGGAGGGCAAGTGTGGTTTGATAGCATGCCTAATCAATTTTACCGGCAGCACAGAGACAACGTGCTGGGTTCTAATGCGGGACTGCGATCGCTAATAATTGGCTACAAGCAATCTATTTTTGGGCGTTACCAAAAAAGACTCACCATTAATTTGAACGCACTCCAAGATATTCTTCAATTTGTTGATAAGTCAGCTGTATTAACAATCGATAGGATGTTGGCTATTCGGCTGGGTAAGTATTCAATACAAAGGGTGGTAATTTTGAAGAAAAGTGCTATCAGGCGTCAAACAAAATTTTCCAACCTGTCTCTGTTAATCGCAGCTTTTTTTGGCCAAATCTAAATTGGAATTGAACGCTTTAAAGTCGACCCGAAATTCCGCGTATACCATCAATTATCCCTAATATCATCATCTTCAGCCGAGCGAAGCGCCCTGCGCCCCAAATGCTATAAAAAACTAGCATTCTTATTGCACGGAAAGCTTCCCCAATCCGCCACTTGGTCGGAATGTAAGGCCGTCGCTGCAAAAGCAAGCCGTTTCTAAATATGTAGTAATAACGAAAAGGCGAGTGGTACGGCACATTGCGCCAGCGTAAAAACCAGATGCGAGTGCGCTTGTCGCCCAGCGTATGAACCATGCGCGCCGCAGAAACGCCAAACAACTTGTAGCCCTTGGATTGCGCACGCATACACCACTCGGTATCTACATGGTCAATGAATAAACTCTCATCCATTAGGCCAATAACATCGAGCATGTTTACCGGAATCAAAGAGCCCGAGGAAATGACAAAGTCAGCCTCGACTACATCCTGGCCTGGTAATACCGTTTGTTTTTTAAAGTCAAGCAAACCCAGGCGCACAAAACCAGATGCAGGCCCTGTGGCGGAATCGGCATATACAGGCGCCAAAGCCGCAACCGGCACACCTGCGGCCTGCAGTTGGGTGGACGCGGCCAACAAACGGTCCACCATGTCGGGCGAGGGCTGGCTGTCTTGGTCGAGGAGCAACACATGGCTTGCGCCTGCTGCCCGGGCCAGTTCCATGCCAGCATTTTGTGCAGCTCCCAGACCCAGGTTGCCCAGCATCTGGATCCATTGAAGCTTGTCATGCAAACCCAGACCATCCACCCAAGAACCCAAAGATTGAGACGAAGCGTTGTCTACTAGCCAGATTTTGCTGACCTGTGGCGCTAGCAGCTCTAACTCATGCCGCAACACATCCCTCTCGGGGTTGAACGTCACCACAATGGCGTGAACTTTCATGCCTCGCTCCAGCGTCATGCTGCCACCTTGCGAGTTCACTGGATTTCCTGAATCAAAACGGCCACTAACCTGTAAACCACAGAAAACAACATCGTTCAAAAATCTAAGGATGCTCAGAAAAACCCACCACCAAGCGTGATACGCACCTGCCGGTTTTTCGCTTCGTGATATTTCGTTCGATCTGACCCAGTTCGAGCCTGAATTCACACTCGATTGGCCCCATTTGGGGCCGCTTGCGGGCTTTTGACCCGTTTTGGCGAAGCCTCTGCAGGCTTTCAGGCGCACTCATGCCTGAGCGCCCATCAATTTGTGACGAACCATCCACAGATTGGACAGCGCAAACAGCGTCTTGAGCTGCAAGGTGTTCTTCTTCAGCCCCCGGTAGCGCACCTTCGCAAATCCGAACTGACGCTTGATCACCCGAAACGGGTGCTCCACCTTGGCGCGAATACCGGCCTTGATCTTCTCGACTTGGTCGATCAGCGCATCGGCCGGGTTGTTCTCTTTGTCCAATTTCTTGCGCTTGCCTGGGCGCATGGCCACATGCCATTGGTGGCTGGCCTTGGCATCCGGTCGCTTGTCTGCGCCTTGGTAGCCTGCGTCACCGAACACGTCTGTCTCCTGTCCGTGCAGCAAACGGTTGCCCTCGGTGACATCGGCGACATTGCCCGAGGTGCCTCGCACGGTGTGCACCAGGCCTGAATCGGCATCCACGCCAATGTGGGCCTTCATGCCAAAGTGCCATTCGTTGCCCTTTTGGCTCGAATGCATCTCGGGGGTCTCTCGCTCGTGTCTTGTTCTTGGTGGAGCTGGGTGCTGGGATGAGGGTGGCATCCACGGCGGTGCCCACTTTGAGCAGCAAGCCGCGCCGCTCCAGCAGTTCATTGACGGTGCTCAGGATCTGGTCGGCCAGTTTGTGTTTCTCCAGCCTGTGACGGAACCGAAGAATGGTGCTCTCATCAGGCAGGCGAGCAAAGGCGCTCAACTGGGCAAATTCGCGGTACAGCGGTGTGTCGAAAAAGGCTTCTTTCATGGCCGGGTCCGACAGGCTGAACCACTGCTGCATGAAGTGC
>NZ_JAUSOO010000100.1 GCF_030656115.1 Hydrogenophaga sp. | reverse complement strand
CAAGCTGGCCGGCGGTGTTGCCGTGATCAAGGTTGGCGCTGCCACCGAAGTCGAGATGAAGGAAAAGAAAGCCCGCGTGGAAGACGCCCTGCACGCCACCCGCGCTGCGGTGGAAGAAGGCATCGTGGCCGGTGGTGGCGTGGCCCTGCTGCGCGCCCGTCAGGCCGCTGGCACCATCAAGGGTGACAACGCCGACCAGGACGCCGGTATCAAACTGGTGCTCAAAGCCATTGAGGCGCCCCTGCGCGAAATCGTGGCCAACGCCGGTGGCGAGCCTTCGGTGGTGGTCAACGCCATCCTGGCCGGTTCGGGCAACTACGGCTTCAACGCTGCCAACGACACCTACGGCGACATGATCGAAATGGGTATCCTGGACCCGACGAAAGTGACCCGCACCGCGCTGCAAAACGCCGCTTCGGTGTCCAGCCTGATGCTGACGACCGAGTGCATGGTCGCCGAGTCCCCCAAGGATGACGCACCTGCCATGGGCGGCGGCGGCATGGGTGGTATGGGCGACATGGGTGGCATGGGCATGTAATTGCTCTTTGCCTGAGACGCCAGCCGGCGTTGCAAGGGCTTGCCGTGGCGCTGCCTACGCCCTTGCGCCTTGGCCTGGCGCCTCGTGCTGCGTCGAACCACATCGCTGTGGACTGACAAATCCCCAAGAAAAAACCCCGCGAGGCAACTCGCGGGGTTTTTTCTTGGGGCGCCCGGCACCTACTTCATCAAGCCTTCGAGCTTGATCGTGTCGGCCACAAACGCGCGAATGCCCTCGGCCAGCTTCTCCGTGGCCATCGCGTCTTCGTTCATCGCAAAACGGAAGCCCGCTTCGTCGTAATGCACGAACGGAATGTCCATGGCCTTCGCGGCTTCGGCGTCCAGCGCTTGGGCCAACGGCGCTTCGGTGGCGGCCAATTGCGCCAGCAAATCGGGGCTGATGGTCAGCAAATCACAGCCCGCCAGCGCCGTGATCTGGCCCACGTTGCGAAAACTCGCGCCCATCACCTCGGTGGCGATGCCGTGCTTTTTGTAGAAGTTGTAAATGGTCCGCACCGACTTCACGCCGGGGTCGCTGGCTCCGGCCATCACGGCCTCATCCCAGCCCGTACCGGCATTCTTTTTGTACCAGTCGTAAATGCGGCCCACGAACGGCGAAATCAGTTGTACCTTGGCCTGTCCGCAAACAACCGCTTGTGCAAACGAGAACAACAGCGTCAGATTGGTGTGAATGCCCTCGTGCTCCAGCCGGGCTGCGGCCTGGATGCCTTCCCAGGTGGACGCGATTTTGATGAGCACCCGGTCCACATGCACACCCTCACCCTGGTACAGGTCAATGATGCGGCGCGCGCGCGTCACGGTGGCTTCGGTGTCGAAACTCAGGCGAGCATCCACTTCGGTGGAAACCCGACCGGGGATGTGTTTGAGAATTTCGCAGCCAAAGGCCACCAGCAGGCGGTTTATCACCTCGTCAAGCCCTTGCGCGCCGTATTTCGCCACAGCAACTTGTAGCAAATGGGCGTATTCGGGTTTTTGCACCGCTTTCAGGATGAGCGACGGGTTGGTGGTCGCATCCCGAGGCGAGAACCCCGCGATTTGGTTGAAATCACCGGTGTCAGCGACCACGGTGGTGAGTTGTTTGAGTGCGTCAAGCTGGTTCATGGCGCCATTATCGGGTGTAATAAGGTTTCACAAAAATCAAGTAACTCTGAGACAACGCCATGCTCGACCGTATCAAAGCCTCCTTGCCCTCACTCGCACCCGCAGAACAACGTGTGGGCAAACTGGTGTTGCTCGACCCGCGCAGCTTCGCCAGCCTGCCCGTGTCTGAACTGGCCGACCGCGCCCACGTGAGCAAACCCACCGTGGTGCGCTTTTGCCGCAGCATGGGCTACGACGGCCTGTCGGACTTCAAGCTCAAGCTGGCCGGCACGGTGAGTGAGGGCGTGCCTTTCATCCACCGCAGCGTGGATGTGGACGACAAGGTGGGCGATGTGCTGGTGAAGGTGATCGACAACACCGTGGCGGCGTTTCTGAAATACCGCAACGATGCCTCCACCCACTCGATTGAAAAGGCGGTGGATGCGCTGTTGGTCACCTACAAGAACCGGGGCCGGATCGAGTTCTTTGGCGCGGGCAATTCGGGCATCGTGGCGCAAGACGCGCAGCACAAGTTTTTCCGCCTGGGCATCAACGCCATTGCCTACAGCGACGGACACATGCAGGTGATGAGCGCCTCGCTGCTGGGCCCGGGCGACTGCGTGGTGATCATCTCCAACTCCGGGCGCACCCGCGATTTGATGGACGCCGCCGACATTGCTCGCAAACACGGCGCCACCGTGATCGTCATCACCGCCAGCGGCTCGCCCCTGGCGGCTGCCGGGCACATCCACCTTTCTGCCGACCACCCCGAAGGCTACGACCGCTACAGCCCCATGACCTCGCGCCTGATGCATCTGATGGTGATCGACGTACTGGCCACCTGCCTGGCGCTGCGCATTGGCGGCAGCAAGCTGCAGCCGCTGCTGAAAGAGATGAAGAACAACCTGAGAAGTAAACGCTACGCTTGACCGTGCGCGCTGAGGGCGGGAAGCCCCCCTGCGCCGCTGCGCGGCTTCCCCCCGGAGGGGGGACGATGCCTGTGGCCCGGCAGAGCCGGTTCCACGGCATCTCTTGACTTGGAGCCCGCGCGCCGACCCCACCCGAGGACGATGGGTGCGTCCCGCAGCGAAATAAAGGAGGAGGCCCGCGCTGCGGGCCGGGGGACATTCGCGGAGGGGTGCGCCCATCGTCCGCGCCAACGCCCACCCGGTTCCGATCAGATCCGCCCTTCTTCCACCGCATGGCAGGCAATGCGGATACCGCCCAGCGTCAGCAATGCAGGGCGTTCCACGCGGCAGCGCTCGTTGGCATGCGGGCAGCGCGGGTTGAAGGCGCAGCCGCTGGGCGGGTTCAGCGGGTTGGGCACTTCGCCCGACACCGGCGTGCGCGCCCTCCCCGTGTCGTGCATCTTCGGAAACGCGTCCAGCAGCATGCGCGTGTAGGGGTGGCGCGGGCGGTCAAACAGCGTGTGCTTGGGCGCCAGCTCCACCAAGCGGCCCAGGTACATCACGCCCACCTGGTCACTCACGTGCCGAACCACTGCCAGGTTGTGGCTGATGAACAAGTAGGTCAGACCGCGCTCGCGCTGCAAATCTTTCATGATGTTGAGCACCTGCGCCTGCACGCTCACGTCCAGCGCGCTGGTGGGCTCGTCGCACACCAGAAACTCGGGCTCTGTGGCCAGCGCCCGCGCAATGGAAATGCGCTGGCGCTGGCCACCCGAGAACTGGTGCGGGTACTTCACCCGGTCCAGCGGCGACAGTCCCACCGACTTCAGCAGCTCGTCCACCCGCTCCCGCAGCGCCACCGGCTCGGTTTCAATCCCGTGCTCGCGCAGCGGCTCGGCAATGATGTCTTCCACCCGCCAGCGCGGGTTCAGGCTCGCGTAGGGATCCTGAAAAATCATCTGGATGCGCCGGCGCAACTGTCGGCCTTGTGGCGTTTTGAACGCGGCGTGGGCGTCCAGCCCGTCAAACTCAAAACCGCCGCGGGTGGGTTCGTACAAGCCCACCAGCAAACGCGCCACGGTACTCTTGCCGCAACCCGACTCGCCCACCAGCGCCAGCGTCTGGCCACGGGGAATGTCAAACGACACGCCGTCCACGGCCCGCAGCAACTGGCGGGGCTGGCGTTCAAGCACGCGGTTGAGCCATGGCGCCGATACATCAAAGGTCTTGGCCAAATCGGTGGCGCGCACCAGCGGCGCGGTGTCGATGTCAGGTATCGCAGCGTTTTCCGTCTGTGCGGCCTGCGCCGCCGGGTCGGTCCGGTTCGTGGTCATGCGGCCATCCCCGGGGTCAACACGGTCGATGCGTCGTGCAGCCAGCACGCGGCGCGGGTGGCGCCCGCAGGCATCAGGTTGGGTCGCTCCACATGGCAGCGGTCCACCACCCGGTCGCAGCGCGGGTTGTAGGCGCAGCCAGTGGGAATGGCGTTCAGGCGCGGCATGGCGCCGTCAATCTGGTGCAGGCGCTCGCGGTCTTGGCTCATGTCGGGTATGCAGGCCATCAGGCCCGTCGTGTAAGGGTGGGCCGGGTGGTTGATCACTTCGTGCACCGGCCCGATTTCGGCCATGCGCCCGGCGTACATCACGGCCACGCGGTCGCAGGTTTCGGCAATCACACCCATGTCGTGCGTGATCAGCATCACCGCAGCCCCACGATCTTTGCAAATGGTTTTGAGCAGCGTGATGATCTGCGCCTGGATCGACACGTCCAGCGCGGTGGTGGGCTCGTCGGCCACGATCAGCTGGGGCTCTGCGGCGAGGGCCAGGGCAATCACCACGCGTTGGCGCATGCCGCCCGAAAACTGGTGGGGAAAGTGGTCAATGCGCTGCTCGGCCGCCGGAATACCGGTGTCTTGCAGCAGCCTGATGGCGCGCTTGCGCGCTTCGGCCTGGTTCACCGGCAGGTGGGTGGTGATGGTCTCGATGAGCTGGCGCCCCACCGAATACAACGGGTTCAGCGAGGTCAGCGGGTCTTGGAAAATCGCGCCAATCTTGCGCCCACGCACCTTGCGCATCTCTTCGTAAGGCAGATTGTCAATGCGCTGACCATGCAGGCGTATCTCGCCACCCGCCACGCGGCCTGGCGGCTCCAGCAGGCCGATGATGGCCGCGCCGGTGAGCGACTTGCCCGCACCCGATTCGCCCACCACGCCCAGGATTTCACCCGGCGCAATGGCAAAGGAAATGTCGTCCAACGCACGCAGCGTGCCACGGCGGTGCGGAAATTCGACCACGAGGTTTTTAACTTCTAGCAGGCTCATACATTCTCGGAGAAAAGTGCGATCCGCCGCCGGGCCGCCCCAAGGCGGATCAATCCCCTCGGGGGGCAGCGACGACACGCAGTGCGGAGCGTGGGGGTTATCACCGGAGGCGAGGATTGAGTGCATCGCGCAGCCAGTCGCCCAGCAGATTGACCGACAAGGCAATCAACACCAGCATGGCGCCGGGGAAAATGGTGATCCACCACTCGCCAGAAAACAGGTAGTCGTTGCCCACGCGAATGAGCGTGCCCAGCGACGGCGACGTGGGCGGTGCGCCCACGCCCAGAAACGACAGCGTGGCTTCGGTGATGATGGCCGTGGCCACCTGGATGGTGGCCAGCACCAGCACCGGCCCCATCACGTTGGGCAGCACATGGCTGCGCATGATGCGCAGCGGCGCCACACCGGTCACGCGGGCGGCCTGCACGTACTCCTTGTTGCGCTCCACCAGGGTGGAGCCGCGCACGGTGCGGGCGTATTGCACCCAGCCGGTGAGCGTGATCGACAGAATCAACACGCCAAACGCCAGCCCTTCGTGCGCGTTGGGAAACAGCGCACGCCCCACACCGGCAATCAACAGCGCCACCAGGATGGACGGAAACGACAGCATCACGTCGCACAGGCGCATCAACACGCCGTCCACCCAGCCGCCCAGAAAACCAGCCAGCAAACCCAACGACACGCCGATCAGCACCGACAACACCACCGACGCCAGACCGACCGCCAGCGAGATACGAGCGCCATACATGATGGCCGACAAAATATCGCGCCCCTGGTCGTCGGTGCCGAGCAAGAAGTGGGTTGAACCGCCCTCGCTCCAGGCCGGTGGCAGGCGTGCGTTGGAAAGTTCGAGCGTGGCGAGATCAAACGGATTGTGCGGTGCGACCCACGGCGCAAACACGGCGCAAAAGATGCAGGCAAAGGCCATCACCGCCGCCACGATGGCTGTCGGAGACGTGCGGAAGCTGTGGCCGACATCGCTGTCCAACCAGCGGTGCAGAAAAGAGATCAACGTGAAGTCCTTGAAAGTCAATGGTGTGGCGAACCGCAAGCCCAGGGCTCGCACGGATCGGGTTTCGCCGGTCCCAGGCGGCCGCCACCGCAGTGAAAACACCGCAGATGGTGTGTAAGACGCTTGCGCGTCTATTTGACCGACATGTAACGGAACGGCATCTGGTTGTCGGCGCGCTGCGTCAGCTGCACGTTGCTGCCCACACCCCAGGCCAACGCCTGCTGGTGCAGCGGCAGGTGCCCGATGTCGCCGGCGTGCAGTTGGAAGGCCTGCTTGATCAGGGCGTCGCGCTTGGCTTTGTCGGTCTCTGACTGGATCTGCATGGTCAACTCGTCGACCTTGGGGTTGCAGTACGCACCCAGGTTGAACTGGCCACTGCCCTTGTCGTCCACGCAACGGATCAGCGCGTTGAGCACGTTGTGCGAGTCGTAGGTGCTGGGTGACCAGCCGAGCAGATAAAAACTGGTGTCGCGCTTGAGCACTTTCGGGAAGTAAGTTCCCTTGGTCTCCACCTGCAGGTTCACCTTCACGCCAATGCGCGCCAGGTTGGCCGCTACGGCCTGACAGATGTTGCCGTCGTTCACGTAACGGTCGTTCGGGCAATTCATGCCCACGTCAAAACCACTGGGGTAACCGGCATCGGCCAACAGCTTCCTGGCCGCCTCGGGGTCGTAGGGCAGGCGTTTGTCCATGTCAGGGTCGTAACCGTTCACGCCCGGCCCCACCAGCAAGGCCGCCGGCGTGGCGGCACCGCGCATCACGGTGCGTTGAATCCCCACGATGTCGATGGCTTGGTAGAACGCCTGGCGCACACGTTTGTCCTTGAAGGGATTCTTGCCCTTTACATTGGAAAACAGCAACTCGTCGCGCTTCTGGTCCATGCCCAGAAAGATCCAGCGCAGCTCGGGGCCCTGCAACACGTTCGCCTTGCCGCTGGCGTTGATCCGCGCCACGTCCTGCACCGGTACGGGCTCGATCACGTCCACCTGGCCCGAGAGCAGCGCGGCCACGCGGGTGGAGTCGTTGCCGATCGGCGTGTACTCCACATTGACCACATTGCCTTCTATCTTGCCCCAGTAGCTGCCGTTGCGCACGAAAGCGGTCTTCACATTGGGCTGCCGTTCCCGCAGGCGAAACGGTCCGGTGCCGTTGGCACGGAACGAAGCCGCGTTCTCGATGCCCTTGCGCCGATCGACCGGGCGCGTGGCCTGGTTTTCTTCCGACCACTGCTTGCTCATGATGTAGAAGAACGACAGCACATCGGGCAGGATGGGAAACGGCGCATGGGTCTCGATGTCGACCGTCAAGGGCCCCACCTGGCGCACCGCTTTGATCTCGTTGGTGTAACTTTTCATGTCCGATCCGTCGCCCGCGCCCCGGGCCAGGCTGAACAGCACGTCGGCGGCGGTGAAGGGCTTGCCGTCGTGGAAGCGTACGCCTTGGCGCAGCTCGAAACGCCAGACCGTGGGCGAGGTCTGCGACCAATGGGTGGCCAGTGCCGGCACCAGTTTCAGATCCTTGTCGCGGGTGACCAGCGGCTCGTACACGTTGCCCGTCACACTGAGCTGCAACGACTCATTGAGCGAATGCGGGTCCATCGACAGCGCATCGCCCTGGTTGCCAATGCGTATGGTCTGCGCCGACGCTGCGCCCAGGGCGGTCATGCCTGCGATCACCAGACTGGTTGCCAGCGTTTTCTTCAGTTTCATGCTTCGCTCCTAGCGGTGGGTTGGGGGTCAATAGAAAAATGGAGCACCGGTCACGCCGCTTCGGCCAGCGGCATCCCGTGTTCAACCAAGCTGGCGTGCAGCGCAGCACCCAGTGGCAGCACATCGTCGTTGAAGTCGTAGCGGCTGTTGTGCAGATAGCACCCACCCATGCCGCTGTCGAGGCCTTGGCCCAGCCGCAGGTAGGCTCCGGGTTTGACCTGCAGCATGAACGAAAAATCTTCCGCACCCATGCTCGGGTCCATGGCGCGGTCCACATGCTCATGGCCCACCAGCTTTTGTGCCACATCGGCGGCAAAGCGGGCCTCCTCGCGGCTGTTGATGGTGGCCGGGTAAATGCGTTCGTAATGCACATGCGCCGTGGCGCCCAGGCCCAGGGCCACACCCGAACACACCTCTTGTATGCGGCGCTCCACCAGGTTTTGCACCTCGGGGCTGAAGGTGCGCACGGTGCCCACCAGCGAGGCTTTGCCGGGCATCACGCTGAACGCACCCATGTCGCCCGCCTGCATGGCGCACACGCTGATCACCGCACTGTCGATGGCGCGCACGTTGCGCGACACGATGCTCTGCAAAGCCGTGATGATGTGTGCCGATACCAGCACGGGGTCCACCGTCTGGTATGGGTGGGCGCCGTGGCCGCCTTTGCCGTTCACTTCAATCGTGATGCGGTCGGCCGAAGCCATCATGGGCCCGGGGTTCACGCCCACGGTGCCGGGTTTCATCTGGGGCCAGTTGTGCATGCCATAGACCGACTGCACCGGAAAGCGGTCGAACAGACCGTCTTCGATCATGGCCTTGGCGCCGGCAAAACCTTCTTCGCCGGGCTGAAAAATCAGCACCGCGGTGCCATCAAAGTGCCGCGTTTCGGCCAGGTAGCGCGCCGCGCCCACCAGCATGGCGGTGTGGCCGTCGTGGCCGCAGCCGTGCATCAGGCCGGGCCTGGTGGACTTCCAGGCAAAGTCGTTGTGCTCGGTCATGGGCAAGGCGTCCATGTCGGCGCGCAGACCCATCATGCGGCCGCTGCCACGCTCGCGGCCATGGATCACCGCCACCACGCCAGTTTTTCCGATGCCGGTGTGAATGGCGTCAACCCCGCACACCTTGAGCGACTCCACCACCCGCTGCGCGGTGTAGTGCTCCTCAAACCCGATTTCCGGGTGGGCGTGCAGGTCGCGGCGCAGGGCCGTCAGTTCGGGGTGAAAGGCAGCAATGTGCGCAAACGCGCGGCCGTGGGCTTTGATGCGGGGTGCCAGCATGTCGGTCTTTTCGAAAGCGTCAATGCCCACCCGATTTTTCCACGCGCAGGCGGGGGTCCACCGCGAAATACAGCAGATCCACCACCAGGTTGATCGCCACAAAAATCAGCGCAATCAGGCACAAATAGGCCGCCATGACCGGAATGTCGGCAAACGTCACCGCTTGAATGAACAACAAGCCCATACCCGGCCACTGAAACACCGTTTCGGTGATGATGGCAAACGCAATCAGCCCCCCCAGCTGCAGGCCGGTGATGGTCATCACCGGCACCAGGGTGTTCTTCAGTGCATGGCCAAAGTGCACGGCCCGGTTGGTCAGGCCCCGGGCGCGGGCAAACTTGATGTAGTCGGCGCGCAGCACCTCCAGCATTTCGGCGCGCACCAGCCGCATGATCAGCGTGAGCTGAAAAATGGCCAAGGTGATCGCAGGCAGCGTGATGTGGTGCCAGCCCTTGGCGGTCAACAGCCCGGTGGTCCACCAGCCGAGCTGCGTCACCTCGCCCCGGCCAAAGCTGGGGAACCAGCCCAGGTTCACCGCAAACACCAAAATCAACAAAATACCAATCAAAAACGTGGGCAACGACACGCCCAGCAGCGACACCGTCATGAACAACTGGCTGACAAACGTACCGCGTTTGAGCGCCGCATAAACGCCCATGGGAATGCCCACCACCAGCGCCATCACCGCAGCCACCAGCGCCAGTTCCAGCGTGGCTGGAAAGCGCTCAGCAACCAGTCGCGAGACCTTGGCGCCCTGGCGCAGGCTCAGGCCAAACTCGCCTTGCACCGCGTTGGCCAGAAAATGCCAAAACTGAATCACAAACGGTTGATCCAGCCCCAGGTCGGCGCGCAGCTCCAAAATCTGGTCGGCCGTGGCGTCTTGCCCCAACAGAAACACCACCGGATCGCCCACATACTGAAACAGCATGAACGCAATCAGTGCCACACTGACCATGACGATCACGGCCTGCGCCAGCCGCCTGAGAATGAATGCAAACATTGTTTTTTGAAATAAAGAAGGGGACGACCTTCACAGGTTGCGCCCCCTACGACCAAGCAAAAATCAGTTTACCTTGATCAGGCGCCAGTCCAGCCGGTTGTCGGCGCGGTGCACCACGTCGATGTTTTTCTTCATGGCCCAGGGAATGATCTGGTTGTGCAACGGAATGTGGGCCACGTCCTCGTTTTGCAGCATCAGCGCCTTGTTCAGCAACTCGGTGCGCAGCTTCAAGTCGGTCTCTTTCTTGGTGCGCTCCACCAAAGCATCCATCTGCGGGTTGCTGTAGCGGCCCACGTTGTAGTTGCCGTCGCCGCCTGCGCCCACCGAGCGCGTGAGCGACTGCAGGCTGTAGAGCGCATCGAACGTGGGCACGCCCCAGCCCAGCATGTAAATGCTGGCCTCAAAGCGCTGGATCATCGGGAAATACGTCACCAGCGGCAGCGTGCGCAGCTTGGCTTTCACGCCAATGCGCGCCCACATGGATGTGACGGCCTGGCAAATCTGCTCGTCGTTGATGTAGCGGTTGTTGGGGCAGGCAAAGTCCACCTCAAAACCGTCTTTGTAGCCCGCATCGGCCAGCAGTTTCTGGGCGGCGGCCACGTCAAACGGGTAGCGCTTGTGCACCGCCTCGCTCCAGCCGTTCACCTGCGGTGCCACCAGCGCGCCGGTGGGCTGGCCCAGGCCACGCAGCGTCACCCGGGCAATGGTGTTGATGTCGATCGCCTGGTACAGGGCCTTGCGCACGCGCTGGTCTTTCAGCGGGTTTTTTCCCTTGATGTTGCTGCCCGGCAGCTCGTCGCGGTGCTGGTCCATGCCAAAGAAAATGGTGCGATTTTCAATACCGTCCACCACCTTCAGGTTGCTCTCCGACCTCACCCGAGGCAAATCTTGCGGGCTCGGATCGAGCACAAAGTCCACTTCGCCCGAGAGCAGCGCGGCCATGCGCGTGGCCACGGCCTTCACCGGGGTGTACACGATTTCGGTGGCATTGCCTTCCATCTTGCCCCACCAGCCGGTGTTGCGGGTCAACACAATCTTTTGATCAGGCTGCCATTCTTTCAACACAAAAGGGCCGGTGCCGTTGGCGTTGCGGTGGGCAAAGTTCTCGTCTTTGGTGCGAATGTCTTTCGGCGCCACCGAGTTGTTTTTCTCGGCCCAGGCCTTGCTCATCATGCGCAGCTCGGTCAGCTGGTTCAGCAGCACCGGGTTCGGGTCTTTGGTAAAGATGTCGATGGTGTTGGCATCCACCTTCACCACGCGGTCGATACCCTGGGTGTAAACCGCAAAATTCGACGTCTTGTTCATGGCGCGCTCGATGGAAAACACCGCGTCGTCGGCAGAAAACGTGGAGCCATCGTGAAACTTCACGCCCGTGCGCAGTGTCAGGCGCAACTGAGTGGGGGTGACCTGCTTCCAGCCCGTGGCCAAAATCGGCTCGGGCTTGAAGGTCCGGCTGTTGTAATACACCAGCGACTCGTACACCGCAGCATGCACCCCGTTGGCCAGGGCGTTGTTCTGCGAATGAATGTCCCAAGTAGGAATGTCACTGGAGCTGGTCCATTTGAAGGTCTTGGCTTGGAGTCCGCCGGCGGTGAACGCCAGGGCTGCACAGAGAACGGTCAGTCGGTACTTCATTGGTTGACACCTGAATGAATGGAGGAGATTCCACTATGCAACATCCGTTCCCGATTGAGCACGGTGCTAACCCGTATCCCTCCGCATCCCAGTAAACGGTGCAACCGGGCGCCCGCCCGCCACGCTGGAGTCCCCCATGGATGCACCTACTTGTCGGTACACCCAGCGACTCAGCGAGACCCGTCCACAGCCCTGGGTTGCAACGTCAACCCGCCGTACCAAGCCCTCAGCCGGCTTTGCGTGTTGTCGGTATCGGTCATCAAGGCCACCGCCGTCAAAGGCCCGGGCGGCTCTCCAAAAGCCTTCAAGAAATCAGCCTGCACATCGCGCTCGTGGTCGCGCCAGCGTCCAAGCTGGTCAGGGCCCGACTCCACCACCAGCTTGCGAATGCGGTCGGTGCGCGGATTCACCACAATGGTGCCTACCGGCTCGGTGTTGCTCCACACGTAAACCAGACTGGCGTACGGCAACGGCTCCCCCGTCAGCAAGCGCGTGAGTTCAGACAGCCGATGCGCACGCGGTGTGAGCTTGGTTCGGTCACCGTCAAAAGCCAGCACCACCCGTACCGGGGAGTCTTCGTTGTGCGCGTCGGCCAAATCGGCCCCTGGCGCCAAACGGTCAATCTTCCAAGAAAAAACCAGCCGCCCAGCCTGCACAGGCGCTGTATCCATCTGCTGGCGCAAGATGCTCACCGAACGTTCGGCCACCACCAGCAAGGCTGGGCGACCCTGCATATGAGCCGCATCAAACGGAGCAAACACCTTGCCCGGCAGCAAAAAAGGCTCCCATTCGCGCACCGTTTCGGGCGTCTTGAACAAACGGCGCGCAACCAACCGTGCGGCAGGGCTGAGCAAAGACCGGTCACTTTGCACCCTCTCAAGCGGTTCATCATCGATGCCAGCCCCTGACACCCCAGACGGTGCCGGCGGCCATGCACAGGCGGCCAGAAAACCGGTCAATAAAATTCCTGCACCCCGCCAGTACATCATCGACACCCTCCACCCAGAGAGGCCGCAGCAGGCAAGAACGCACGGGTGTTGTCAAAGTACATATCTGAGCCCACTCAAAACGCGTGAACGCTAAAAAATTCACGAAACTTTGTAAAAAACGGAATTTTAAAAATGTCATCCCCAAAACAGATGATGCGGAAAACAGCCCAATCGCTCTAAATTGGGAACTGGTTGCACATTGCAGCCAGCAGCCCGCCAACGGCTTGTCAAGCCAGGGCTGTCCCCCCAGTCAGCACCAAGGAGGAATTCAACCATGATCAAAAAAACACTCGCGACTCTGCTCGCGCTCTTCGCCGCAGCAGCCTTGGCGGCCGTAGACGCCAACGAGGCCTCGGTGGCCGACCTCGACAGCATCAAAGGTATTGGGCCGGGCACATCCGCCAAAATCCTGGAGCAGCGCAAGGCAGCCAAGTTTAAAGACTGGGACGATCTGGTTCAGCGCGTGTCAGGCATTGGCGACAAACGTGCGGCCAAGCTCTCGGCCGAAGGGCTCACCGTCAACGGCACACCGTTCAAGGCCAGCGAGAAGCAAACCGTAGCAACCAAAACACCCAAACCCCTCGCAGCAGCCGACAAGCCGCAAGACACGGCGCCCGCCAAGAAATAGGCGTCCAATGCAGCGTAACAACGCTGCGGGCTCAGCATCGGCATAGGGGGCAGCCATTATCGGCTGCACCCCTGCCACACCACCCGGCATGCGGGTCCGCACCGGGCGGTTCGAGAGTTTGAGGTCAGGACAGTCTTGGTAACCCCAGCCCGTCAAAGTACGCAACGGTCAGCACG
>NZ_JAUSOO010000098.1 GCF_030656115.1 Hydrogenophaga sp. | reverse complement strand
GCGGCGCTCATGCTGCAGCCTTCACAGGGGTGAATGTCCTGGCGTCGCCCACCTTGAGCGTGGCACTGACCGAACCGGTGCGGCCATCTTCGAACTTCACCTGGGTTTCGATGTACTGCTCTTTCTGGTCGCCGTACAGGGCGTTCACCAGCACGCCGTACTTGTCGGCAATGAAGCCCCGGCGTACCTTGTTGGTGCGGGTGAGCTCACCGTCGTCGGCGTCCAGTTCCTTGTGCAGCACCAGGAAGCGGCTGATCTGGCTGCCGGCCAGCAACTAGTCGCGGCTCAGGTCGGCGTTGACCTTTTCCACGCAGTCGCGGATCAGCTCGTACACCTCGGGCTTTTGCGCCAGGTCGGTGTAACCGGCGTAGGGCAGGTTGCGCCGCTCGGCCCAGTTGCCCACGGCTTCCATGTCGATGTTGACCATGATGCAGACCTTCTCGCGCTGGTCGCCGTAGGCCACGGCTTCCTTGATGTACGAGAAAAACTTGAGCTTGTTCTCCACGTATTTCGGCGCGAACATGGCCTTGTCAAACGCGCCGCCCTTGATGCGGCCCACGTCCTTCACCCGGTCGATGATCTTCAGGTGGCCCGAGGCGTCGATAAAGCCGGCATCGCTGGTGTGGTACCAGCCGTCGGCGGTCAGCACCTCGGCGGTGGCCTTGGGGTTTTTGTAGTATTCCTTCAGCAGGCCGGGCGACTTCACCAGAATCTCGCCGGTGTCGCTGAGCTTGATTTCCACGCCTTCGCAGGGCACGCCCACGGTGTCGGCGCGGGCTTCGTGGTCGGGCTGCAGGCAGACGAACACGGCGGTTTCGGTGGAGCCGTAGAGCTGTTTGAGGTTGATGCCGATGGAGCGGTAAAAGCTGAACAGGTCGGGGCCGATGGCTTCACCTGCCGTGTAGGCCACGCGCACCCGGCTCATGCCCAGGCTGTTGCGCAGCGGGCCGTACACAAAAATATTGCCCAGCGCGTACAGCACCGAATCGGCCAGGCCGACGGGTTTGCCGTCGAGCTTGTCGGGGCCCACGCGGCGCGCCACGTCCATGAAGGTGTGGAACATCTTGCGTTTCAAGGCGCCCGCGTCTTCCATGCGGATCATCACCGTGGTGAGCAGGCCTTCAAACACCCGGGGTGGTGCGAAATAGTAGGTGGGGCCCACTTCTTTCAGGTCGATGGTGACGGTGGCGCCCGACTCGGGGCAATTCACCACATAGCCCGCCACCAGCCACTGCGCATAAGAAAAGATGTTCTGGCCAATCCAGGCCGGTGGCAGGTAGGCCAGCACCTCGTCTTTGTCGGTCAGTTTGTCAAAACGCGTGCCCACGGCGGCGCGGTCGATCAGCGTGTTGTGCGTGTGCACCACGCCCTTGGGGTTGCCGGTGGTGCCACTGGTGAAAAACATGGCCGCCACGTCGTCGGGGGCCGCCATCTCCACCTGTTCGCGGAACAGCTGCGGGTGGATCTTGGCAAACGCCTGACCCGCGGCCACCAGCTCTTCCAGTGCACCCAGGCCCAGCTCGTCGTACTTGCGCAGGCCGCGCGGGTCGTCAAAGTAAATGTGCGAGAGCTGCGGGCAGCGGTCGCGAATCTCCAGCATCTTGTCCACCTGCTCCTGGTCTTCCACCACGGCAAACCGGATCTCGGCGTTGTTGATGGGGAACACGCATTCGGCGCCCACCGCGTCCTGGTACAGGGGCACCGGAATGGCGCCGATGGACTGCGCGGCCAGCATCGTGGCGTACAGGCGCGGGCGGTTGGCACCGATCACCACCATGTGCTCACCGCGCTGCAAGCCCGCCTGGTGCAGGCCGCAGGCAATGGCTTCCACCAGTTTGGCCATGGCCGACCAACTGGTGGTCTGCCAGATGCCGTATTCCTTTTCGCGCATGGCGGGCGCGTCGGGGCGGCGCTGCGCGTGTTCCAGCAACAGCCGGGGGAAAGTGTTTTGCATGGCAACGTCTCCTGAGTCCGGGGACCGGTCCAGAGCGCCTCTGGATCGATACGGTCGCACCGCGGTCAAATCATTCTGGTGCGGATGGTATGCCTGCATTTGACGTTATGTTGTCAGTGCGACGACAATTGAGGGGTCTTCCCTCCTAGGACTTTCCCTAGTGCTTTCTCGCCAACTGGGTTTTCGCCATGGCCTCATTTCCGTCAAGCCGTTCAGGTTCTGCGTTGCGTCAGCGGGCCCGGGCACCCACCGAGGCCGAGCTGGCGCAAATTCCCTGGTTGCCCAGCCTGGGCCCCGCCGAGCGCGAGCGTGCGCTCGAGGGCCTGGTCGTCACCGAAGTCTTGGCGGGCGACTACATCATCCGCTTCGGGCGTTCCGCCACCTACTGGTTTGGCCTGGTGGACGGGCTGCTGAAGATGAACAACGACGAGTCGCAGGGCTTCGCCATCACCTTCACCGGCCTGGCCCCCGGCGGCTGGTTTGGCGAGGGCACGGTGCTCAAGCGCGAACCCTACCGCTACAACGTGCAGGCCCTGCGCAAATGCCGCGTGGCCGGCGTGCCGGTGGACACCTTTCACTGGCTGCTCGACCATTCCATTGGCTTCAACCGCTTCGTCATGTTGCAGCTCAACGAGCGCCTGGGCCAGTTCATCGCCGCGCGCGAAATCGACCGTCTCAACAACCCCGACCTGCGCGTGGCCCGCAACCTCGCCGCGCTGTTTCACCCGCTGCTCTCGCCCAACGTGGACGGCATTTTGCGCATCACCCAGCAAGAGCTGGCCTACCTGGTGGGGCTGTCGCGCCAGCGGGTCAACGAAGCCCTGTCCACCCTGTCCGCCAAGGGCTGGATACGGGTGGAATACGGCGGCCTGCGCGTGCTTGACCTGGCCGCGTTGCGCTCGGGTGAGCTGGAGCCGCGCTGAACGTCAGTCGCCCGCGCAAATTCTATTTTTCTTGCAGCCCATCTGGGATGATTGCCACATGACCACCGACAAACCCGCCCGCACCCTCACACTCAAACCGGGCGCCGCCAGCAAGCCGTCCGACCCCTTTGCGCCGCGCCGCGCCCCCGTGCGCCCACCCGGCCCGGCCCGCGCCCAAAGCGTGTCCGCCTCGGCACCCAAGCCCCCGCGCTCGGCCACCGAACGCGGCGACGGCCCACGTGGCGCACCCGCGCCCGACGGACGCGAACGCCGCGGGGAAGAACGGCCCGACAACCGCCCCGACAACAGGCCCACGAACCGGCCAGATAACCGCTTCGACAACCGCCAAGCACCTCGGCAAGACAGCCGGCAAGACCCCCGTGGCCGTGCCGAACAGCCCAACGCCTACGGCCGCACACCTGCCGCACCGCGCGGCGACGAGCGCGGCTGGAGCGAGCGCCCCCAACCCAGCGACCGGCCCCGCCGCAGCGAGCCCTATGGCAACCCGCGCGACCCCCGCGACGCCCCTGGCAGCGGTGACCGTTCGCAGCGCGGCCCGTCCGGGGCCCCGCGCCCGCCGCCACCGCACCGGCCCGACCTCGCCCGCGTCGGCAACGTGCGCGGTGAAATTCGCCTGAACAAACGCATGGCCGACCTCGGGCTGTGCTCGCGCCGCGAGGCCGATGAATGGATCGCCCGCGGCTGGGTGCTGGTCAACGGCGAGCCCGCCGTCATGGGCCTGCCCGTGGCGCCCGACGCCCAGGTGGACGTGCTGCCCCAGGCGCGCCACCAGCAGGCGGGGCAGGTCACCATCCTGCTGCACAAACCCATGGGCTACGTCAGCGGCCAGCCCGAAGACGGCCACGAAGCCGCCGCCACCCTCATTGGCGCGCCCAGCCAGTGGCGCGGTGACGCCCGCCACCCCGCCGACAACCGCCGCTTCGCCCCCGAACACACCCGGGGCCTGGCACCCTGCGGACGGCTCGACATCGATTCCGTGGGCCTGCTCGTGCTCACGCAAGACGGCCGCATCGCGCGCCAACTCATCGGCGAGAGCAGCGGCATTGAAAAGGAATATTTGGTGCGCGTGCACTACGCGCCCAACGGCCCACACGGCGCCGGCGTGGTCACACAAGACGTGCAAGCGGTGTTTCCCGCCGCCCAGCTCGCCCGCCTGCGCCACGGCCTGAGCCTGGACGACCAACCCCTGAAACCCGCCCAAGTGGACTGGATGAACCCCGAACAACTTCGCTTCGTGTTGAAAGAAGGCAAAAAGCGCCAGATCCGCCGCATGTGCGAACAGGTGGGCCTGCACGTGGTGGGCCTCAAACGCATCCGTATTGGCAACGTGGTGCTGGGCAATTTGCCAGTCGGGCAGTGGCGGTATCTGGGGGCGGGGGAGTCGTTTGCTTGAGTTGCTGAGCCGGATGCCGCTTTCAAACAAGGCATAGAGTGCGGCCCCCATTGCGGGCACCCATGCGCAGCCACAATGCACCCATGACCGCCTCCACCCCACCCAAGCCCCCCCAGCGCGCCGCGCTGCGCCACGTGCGCCCGTCCGACCTGCGCAGCGCGGCCCAGCTGGCTTCGCAGGCCACGCAGGGCGTGATCAACATCACCGAGGGCGTGCACCAGTCGGTGCTGCGGCGGCTGGGGTTTTCGGGTGGGGCTGTGCCCGAACAGACCGGTGGTCTCACGGGGCAGATTTACCGGGGCATTCGCGGTGTGGCGCAGATGGTGGGGCATGGGCTGGACGGGGCTTTGGCTCTGCTGTTGCCGCTGGTGGACGACCCGGCCACGCACCCCGAGGCCTCGCCCGAGCGCGATGCGGTGCTGGCTGCGCTCAACGGGGTGTTGGGCGACCGGCTACAGAGCTTTGGCAACCCGCTGGCCCAGACCATGGAGCTGCGCCAGGGCGGGCGTGTGCTGCCGCAGGCGCCCGAACTGCTGCGGGCACAACTGGCCCAGCCCAGCCCGCACCTGTTGTTGCTGGTGCACGGCCTGTGCATGAACGACACGCAGTGGCGGCGCAGCGGGCACGACCATGGCGCTTTTTTGGCCCAGGCGCTGGGCTGCACGCCGGTGTACCTGCGCTACAACTCGGGCTTGCACACCTCCACCAACGGGCGCGAGCTGGCGCTGCAACTGGAGCAGCTGCTGGTGGCCTGGCCGGTGCCGCTGCAGCGCATCAGCATCGTGGGCCACAGCATGGGCGGGTTGGTGGCGCGCTCGGCCGTGCAGGCGGCGCGCGAGGCAGGTTTGCAATGGACACAGCGGCTGCGCGAGCTGGTGTTTCTGGGCACGCCGCACCACGGCGCCCCGCTGGAGCGCGCGGGCCACGGGGTGGACTTGCTGCTGGCTTCGTCGCCGCACACGCTGCCGTTTGCCCAGCTGGGCAAGATCCGCAGCGCGGGCATCACCGACCTGCGCCACGGCCATGTGCTGGACGCCGACTGGCAAGGCCGCGACCGCTTCGCCTCGCCGCAAGACCACCGCACCCCGCTGCCCTTGCCCGAAGGTGTGGCTTGCTTCGCCGTGGCCGCCACGCTGGCGCCCCAGCGCGGCCTGCTGGCCGACCGGCTCATGGGCGATGGCCTGGTGCCGCTGAACAGCGCGCTGGGCCAGCACGGCGAGCCGGCCCGCCGCCTGGTGTTTGCCCGCGAAAGCCAGTACGTGGCGTACCGCACCGGGCATCTGGAGCTGTTGTCCAGCCCGGCCGTAGCGGCACAGCTGCTGGCTTGGTTGCGCCCGGTGCCCGACCCCGGGCCTTGAAAACCCGCACCCCGCCCATAACTCACGCCTTGCGTGACCGCTCCCTGCCGGAGCGCGCCTCTGTTTTTTTCAAACTCAACAAAGATCCATGAGCAAACAAACCCTGTCATTCCAGGCCGAAGTGTCGCAACTGCTGCACCTCGTCACCCATTCGCTGTATTCCAACCCCGACATCTTTTTGCGCGAGCTGGTCTCCAACGCGTCGGACGCCTGCGACAAGCTGCGTTTTGAAGGGCTGAACAACGCCGCGCTGTTTGAAGACGCGCCGAACCTGGACGTGCGCGTGGCGTTTGACAAAGACGCCAAGACCATCACCATCACCGACAACGGCATTGGCATGAGCCTGGCCGAGGCGGTGGAGCACCTGGGCACCATTGCCAAGAGCGGCACCAAAGACTTCATGAGCCACCTCAGCGGTGACCAGAAGCAGGACGCGCAGCTGATTGGCCAGTTTGGCGTGGGCTTTTATTCGGGCTTCATCGTGGCCGACAAAATCGTGGTGGAAAGCCGCCGCGCTGGTTTGCCGGCTGCCGAGGGCGTGCGCTGGACCAGCGGCGGCACCGGCGACTTTGAGGTGGAAACCATCGAGCGCGCCGCGCGCGGCACCAGCATCACGCTGCACCTGCGCGACGACAAGAGCGAGTACCTGAGCCACTGGAAGCTCAAGTCCATCATCGGCAAATACTCCGACCACATCAGCCTGCCCATCCTGATGCAGAAGGAAGAGTGGGACGCTGAGAAGAGCGAATATGTGAAGCAAGACGCCTGGGAGGCGGTGAATTCGGCCAACGCGCTGTGGGCGCGCAGCAAGAAAGACATCACGGAAGAGCAGTACGCCGAGTTTTACAAAAACCTCAGCTACGACCAGGACGCCCCGCTGGCCTGGAGCCACAACCGCGTGGAGGGCAGCACCGAATACACCCAACTGCTCTACATCCCGGCCAAAGCCCCGGTGGACCTGTGGAACCGCGACCGCAAGTCGGGCATCAAGCTGTATGTGAAGCGCGTGTTCATCATGGACGAGGCCGAGGCGCTCATGCCGTCTTACCTGCGCTGGGTCAAGGGCGTGGTGGATTCGGCCGATTTGCCGCTGAACGTGAGCCGCGAGCTGCTGCAGGAAAGCCGCGACGTGAAGGCGATTCGCGAAGGCAACACCCGCCGCGTGTTGACCATGCTGGAAGACCTGGCCCGCAAGGACGTGCCGCCCAAAGCCGCTGAAGGCGCGGACGGCGTGACCGATGTGGTGAGCGCTGAAGACCAGGCCGCAGCCGAAAAAGACGCGGGCAAATACAGCGCGTTTTACGCCGAATTTGGCGCCGTGCTGAAGGAAGGCCTGGGCGAAGACTTTGCCAACCGCGAAAAACTGGCCAAGCTGCTGCGCTTTGCCAGCACCACCAGCGACACGGTGAGCGTGAGCTTGACCGACTACAAGGCGCGCATGAAAGAAGGCCAGCAGGCCATCTACTACATCACCGCCGACAACCTGGCCGCCGCCAAAAACAGCCCGCAGCTGGAGGTGTTCCGCAAGAAGGGCATTGAAGTGCTGCTGATGACCGACCGCGTGGACGAGTGGGCGCTGTCGCACCTGCACGACTTTGACGGCACGCCCATGCAAAGCGTGGCCAAGGGCGCGGTGGACCTGGGTGACCTGCAGGACGAGGCCGAGAAAAAAGCCGCCGAAGAGGCCGCCGAAACCTTCAAGCCGGTGCTGGAGCGCCTGAAGGCCAGCCTGAAAGACAAGGCCGAAGACGTGCGCGTGACCACCCGCCTGGTGGATTCGCCGGCCTGCCTGGTGGTGCAAGACCACGGCATGAGCACCCAACTGGCCCGCATGCTCAAGCAAGCCGGGCAGAACGCGCCCGAGGTGAAGCCCATTCTGGAAGTGAACGCCGAGCACGCGCTGGTGAAAAAACTGGAGAGCAGCGCCCACTTTGACGACCTGGCGCACATCCTGTTTGACCAGGCCTTGCTGGCCGAGGGCGGTCTGCCCGAAGACCCTGCCACCTATGTGAAGCGCGTCAACGCCTTGCTGGTGTGAGCTGGGTGGTTTGACGCTGGTTGTTCGGCGTTCTGCTGAACGTGGAGGCCCCGGAACTGTGTGCAGGACCGGGGTTTTTCTTTGGGCCCACTGCCCTGAAAATGAACGTCTTTGTGAACCTGGAGCCCCGCACCATGAAAACCCTTCTTTCTCTGCGCCCTGTGGTGGGCCGAAGCGCGTCGGCGGTGGTGCTGGCCGCTGCGGCGCTGTTGGGCGGCTGCGCGTCGGTCGGCATCGGCATTCCCGTTGGCCCGTTTTCCATTGGGGTGGGCGTGGGTTCGGGCGGTGTGAACCTGGGTGTGGGCACCCAGGTGGGGCCGGTGGGCGTGGGCGTGGGGGTGAACCAGGATGGCCGGGTCAACGCGGGCGCGGGTGTGGGGGTGAGCGCCCCCATAGGCGACAGCAAGGCCCGCGTGGGGGTGGGCGTGGGCACCAGCACCACCATTTACGATCCCAACGACAAGAAGTAACGCTCTCCCGCTCAGAATGCAAAAAAGCCCACCCGGTGGTCCAGGTGGGCTTTTTTGATGTCGCCTTTCGGTGTGTCCGAAAGACGCTCAGGCTTAGAGCAGCGTGATGGTCACGTCGATGTTGCCGCGTGTGGCGTTGGAATACGGGCACACCTGGTGCGCGGTGTCCACCAGGTCCTGGGCCACGGCGCGGTCCAGGCCGGGCAGGCTCACGGCCAGGCGGGCGGCAATGCCAAAGCCGGCCGGGATGGGGCCAATGTCCACTTCGGCGTCGATCGACGCGTCGGCCGGCACGGCCACTTTCTTCAGGCCCGCCACGTGTTTCAGCGCGCCCATGAAGCAGGCCGAGTAACCCGCAGCAAACAGCTGCTCGGGGTTGGTGGCGGTGCCCGCGCCGCCCATGGCTTTGGGTGGGGTCAGTTGGATGTCGAGCAGGCCGTCGTCGCTGCGCGAGTTGCCTTCGCGGCCGCCGGTGGTGTGTGCGCGGGCGGTGTAAATCACTTGGGTGAGGGTGGTCATGGTGGTTTCCTGGGGTGGATTGCTTCGGTGAAGCGGGTTGAAAAAGAGGGATTAACCGGTGAGCCGGTTGCGCAGGGTTTGAATCTGGTGGGTGAGCGCCATGGCTTCGGCCACGCTGCACTGCGAGGCCTGCAGCACGCAGCCGGGAATGCGCGCCGCGCGTTGCTTGAGCTCGCGCCCGGCGGCACTCAGGCGCACCAGCACGCGGCGCTCGTCTTGCGTGTCACGCAGCCGCGACACCAGGCCCGCCGTTTCCAGGCGCTTGAGCAGCGGCGTGAGCGTGCCGGAATCGAGGCTGAGCCGTTCGCCCAACTCGGACACGGTGATCCCGTCGCGTTCCCACAGCACCAACAAGACCAGGTACTGCGGGTAGGTGATGCCCAGCTCGTCGAGCAGCGGTTTGTACAACTTGGTCATGGCCAGCGAGGCCGAATACAGCGCAAAGCAGAGCTGGTTGTCGAGCCGCAGGGCTTGGTCGGAGAGGGCGGTGTCAGGGGTGTTGCGTGTGACCATGGGTTGAACTGTAGAGTGCAATTAAATTGTGTGCAATTGAATTGGGAATAACCATGACCCGAACAAGGCTTCATGGAAGCCCGGCGCGGGGGGCGGGTTCAAGCCATCAGCGGCGGGTTGTGCATTTCTTCCATCTGCTCCACCAGCATGTCCACCTGGCCCTGCCAGTAGTCGCGGCTGCCGAACCACGGGAAGTTGATGGGGAAGGCCGGGTCGTCCCAGCGCCGGGCCAGCCAGGCGCTGTAGTGGATCAGCCGCAGTGTGCGCAGGGGTTCGATCAGCGCCAGCTCGCGCCGGTCAAACGGGCGGAACTGTTCGTAGCCGTCCAGCAGCGCGCCGAGCTGCTGGGTTTGCTGGCGGCGGTCGCCGCTGAGCAGCATCCACAGGTCTTGCACGGCGGGGCCGGTGCGGGCGTCGTCCAGGTCCACAAAATGCGGCCCGGCGCCGGGCTGGCCTTCGGGGGTCCACAAACTGTTGCCGGGGTGGCAGTCGCCGTGCAGGCGCAGGCGCTGGATGCCGCCTTCGCTGTTTGGTGCGTCGGCCCGCAGCACC
>NZ_JAUSOO010000025.1 GCF_030656115.1 Hydrogenophaga sp. | reverse complement strand
CGACATCAAATACCTGCCCAAGATGCCCGATGAGAGCGCTCGGCGCTACCTGTACGTGGCCATAGACCGCGCCACCCGGTGGGTATTTCTGCGCACCTACCGCGATCAAACCGAGCGCAGCAGTGTGGACTTTCTACGCCGTGTGCACAAGGCCACGCCGTTCAAAATCACCAAGCTGTTGACGGACAACGGAACACAGTTCACCGACCGCTTCACCAGCAAAGACAAGCAGCCTACGGGCAAGCATGTCTTTGACAAACAGTGCCAAGAGCTCAACATTGAACATCGTCTGGCTCCGGCGCGTCATCCGCAGACCAATGGCATGGTTGAGCGCTTCAATGGCCGCATCAGTGAGGTTGTCAAACAAACCCGGTTCGCCTCGGGTGCCGAACTCGATGCGACTTTGAATAACTACATGTTTACCTACAACCACCACATCCCACAGCGCTCGCTGGGGCATCTCTCGCCGGTCGATGCTCTCAAGGCTTGGAGCAAGAAAAAGCCGGAACTCTTCAATAAGCGTGTTTATAAACAGGCGGAACTTGACAGGCCCCAGTGCCGCCAGATCGGGCAAAGCCGATGGTGCTGATGCGGTGGTGGCGGGGTGCTGCAAGGGCATGGACTGCATTGTTCCAGGCCGCTTGAAGCGACGCTATCGGCACATGTCTGAATGGACAAATGGGCGCCGAATTGCCCAAAATTGCAGTGTGCTCAATGGGCTCTGATGGCTTGGTCGATGCGGCTCCAGGGCAGGCCTTGGCTGAGGGCTCGCCATTGGGCGGTGCTCAGGCTCACCGGAACACCCAGGGGTTCATTAATCCAGGCGAAGCGTCCACTGTGCAGGCGGCGCTGGACCAGCCACAGGCCCAGGCCGTCGTGGATGAGCAGTTTGATGCGGTTGCCCCGTGCGTTGGTGAAAGCGTAGGCGCAGTGCGGGCGTGCGCTGCCAAACCAGTGGATGACGCGGGCGAGCACACCGTCAAAACCCAGGCGCATGTCGATGGGGCATTGGCACAGGTACAGGCTGTGCAGTTGCGGGTCGAAGAGGGCTGCAGGTTCTGATGGCCATTCGGCACACGTTGCTGAATTCGGTGTGGGCTGGTGGCGGGTGGCTGGGTTGGTGAAGGTGCTGGTGTCTGGCTGCATGGGTCTTGATCGGTTGGATGAACAAACAAGACCGCAAGCTTTGCAGGTTACAAGCTTGGGCGGTAGGTGGGGTTCGCCGTACGCTTACGGTGCTGCGTTCTACTTTCCCACATTCCGCGCGCCCACGCCTCGTGTTTCTTCGGAACGATTTGCTGCGGGTCGGCAGGGGTTCGCACGTCGTTACCTGGATTGGCTTTCACGGTAACGGATGTGCTGGCGTGTTTATAAACAGACGGAACTTGACAGGTACAGAAAAGCCCAAACCCCCAGGCACGGTGAGGTACGAGGGGGTTTGGGGGGGCTGGTAAGAGCCTGACGATGACCTACTTTCACACGGGAATCCGCACTATCATCGGCGCGAAGTCGTTTCACTGTCCTGTTCGGGATGGGAAGGAGTGGGACCAACTTGCTATGGTCGTCAGGCATAAAGGGTTGC